>CAVYYZ010000001.1:0-42500 GCA_963772835.1 uncultured delta proteobacterium
TCGGGCCTCACGGGTGCGAGCGACGAAGTCCACCTCCCCACCCGGCACTCCGCCGGCTACCGTTTTCCGCTTCAGCACCACGTCCAGCAATCGTCGGTCTTCCACGTCCCGCACGAACAGCACATACTGGGCTTTGGCATCGCGAACTTGATCATCCGGTTGTTTTTCAGGGCCAGACAGATGGCCTCCTCCGGGTCGTTGATCAGAATTTCTTTACTCTGTCGAAAGGCGTGGGGAGTGAAGTTGAATTGAAGGGAGGCTGTGACGGCGGCGGCCACCAACCCGAGGGCGAACGCCGGTCGAAGCGCCGAGTACAGGTCTACCCCGGCGGCCTTCAGGGCGACCGCCTCGTTGTCGTGCGACAACCGACCGTAGACCACGCACGAGGCGAACAGGCACGACGGCGGAATGATGTACGGTAACAGGGTGGTGGTCAGGAGCGGCAGAATTTTCAGCACCTGACTGATGGACAGCCCGAACTGCAATTGCTGGAGCACGGCCAACAGCGTGAACACCCCACTCAGCCCGATCAGGCAGAGCAGGAACACCCGCATCAGTTCCCAGAACAGCATCCGCTGGATGGTAGTTGCCGTCGCCGGACCGGCAGGGTTTCCCCGCCGGTCAATTCTTCTGTGGCCGGTGTGATCCGACTTCTTTTCCGGCATTTTCACTCAAGTTCGCTCCCGGCCCTTCGGTCCCATCCCCGCGAACGTCGATGAACGCGATACTTCGGACCCGGTCGCGTTTCGCCCCTTCTCCGGCGACGGCCGAGGAAATCGTCCGAAGCGAACCGGCCGGCCTTGCGACCCGTCGCGAGAGTCGGCCACGGACGTTTCCCCGATCCCCGTACCTCTGGAGGTTTTTCCGTGACTGCCGCTCTGATCCTGATGACGTCGGCCTGTGTGGCCGGCAGCGACTGCGGGGGCTGCGCCGCCCCCGCCCCGGTCGCCTGTTGCGACCCTTGCGCTAAGGTCGGCCTGCTCGACAAGCTCAAGGCCCGCCTCGCGATGAGGGGCAAGAAGAGCGATTGCTGTGACCCGTGCGCCGCGCCGGCCCCGGCCTGTGCCCCGGCCTGTGCCCCGGCCTGTGCCCCGGCCTGTGCCCCGGCCTGTGCCCCGGCCTGTGCCCCGGCCTGTGCCCCGGCCCCGAGCTGCGCCCGCCTGTGGCAAGCCGTTGTTCGACGGCTCGTTCCTCGCGAAGTTCAAGAAGAACGACTGCGGCTGCGACCCGTGCGCCAAGCCGAAGTTACTCGACCGTCTGAAGGCCAAGTTCGCGAAGCCGTCGTGCGGCTGCGATACGGGCTGTTCGACGGGTTGCCAAACCGGTTGTGACAGTGGTTGCGGCGCCGTCCCGATGGCGGCCCCCGCCGCCCCGATGACCGCACCGGCGACCCCGGCCCCGGCCGCCCCGAAGGCGATGCCGGCCCCGGGTAAGACGACGTCGCACGTCGTTCCCGGGGCGATCCGCCCCGTCGGCGGAAACGCGTTTTAAGGGGATCGACTTTCGATCGACTCGCCGGGCCGGGGAATTTCCCCGGCCCGGTTCGTCTGTCCTCGCCGTTTGGCCACACCTTGACGCCCCACGTAGGATGACACCCACGCCGGAAGACCGCAATTCGGATTGAGGAGACGCCCATGACAAACGGGGCGGACGGACCGGAATTGGCCTTCAAGATCGGGAAATTGGTCGAGGAAAAAGGCTGGAATCAGGAAGACTTCGCCCGCATCGCGAATCTCAACCGCCATACCGTCCGACAAATCCTGAACGGCGGCCCGAAGCGTCGTCTCCGGAATGCCACTGTCAGTCAGTGTTCCGAAGCCTTCGGGCTGACGGTCAGTGAACTCCGTACGTTGCCCCTTGATCGCCTGCTCGCCCGGGTCCACGGCAAACGGGCGGCGGACGAGCAATCCCTCAAACAGCTCTACGATCAGGCCGCGCTTCCCGATTCGAGCCAGTGGCTCGACCGGAATAAGGAACCGCGCCGCCGACTTCCGCAACGACGAAATCTGCGAACTCCTGGCCCTGCAGGAACCCGGCGGCCCGCTCGAGCGCCTCGGCATCGAACAATTCGTGGAGCGGATGGAACGCCGTCGGGCCGTGCTCGATCAGGTCCGGCTCATCGCCGGAACGGAATTTTTCGAGTGCGTCGAGACCATGATCGGTCTGATCGCGGAAAAGGTGGCGAAGGCCAAGAAGTAGCCCTTCGATTCACGACCGGGATTGCGGAGGTTTAGGCTCTCCCGTCCATGTCCGGCCGTCCTCACACGATCCCGTGATGGCCCAAATACCGCTCCGCGTCCAACGCGGCCATGCACCCGGTGCCGGCGGCACTGATCGCCTGACGGTAGTAATCGTCGGCGACGTCTCCGGCCGCGAATACGCCTTCGACGCTCGTGTACGTCCGGGCCGTCGTCGTCCACTGGATATACCCGGCCTCGTTCGTCGTGACTTGCCCGTTCAGGAAGGCCGTATTGGGCGTGTGGCCGATGGCGCAGAACATGCCCGAGGCCGCGAGGGTTTCGACGGCATTCGTTTTCAGGTTCTTCACGCGGACTCCCGTCACCCCGGCCTTGTCTTCGCCGAGGACTTCGTCCACGACCGTGTCCCAGTGGATTTTGATCTTCGGATTCGACTTCGCCCGCTCGGCCATGATCTTGCTCGCCCGCATCACGTCCCGCCGGACGATCATGTGGACGACGCTCCCGAATTTGGTGAGGTACCCCGCCTCTTCGCAGGCCGAGTCCCCGCGCCGATCACGACGATGGGCTTGTTCCGAAACCGCGGCAAGGCCCCGTCGCACACGGCACAGGCCGAGACGCCGCGATTCTTGAAACGGTCCTCACTCGGCAGGCCGAGGTAATTCGCCCGGGCCCCGGTGGCGACGATGATCGTGTGCGATTCCGTGACCAGTCCGTCGTGGGTCGTGATCGCGAACGGCTTCTTCGACAGGTCCACGGACAGGACGTCTTTCGATTCGACCCGCGTACCGAAATTCTTAGCCTGTTGCCGCATGAGGGCGACGAGTTCGGGTCCGTTGATGCCGTGCGTCGGCTGCTCGCCGTTTTCGCTCACCCAGTACGGGAAGTCCGGGTCGTCGGCTTGGAGGGCCGTCTTTAAGTACGCCCGCGTATCCCCGGCGGGCCAACTCGGGAAGTTTTCGACTTCGGTCGTCAGGGCGAGTTGGCCCAGGGGAATCGTCCCGTTCTGACGATTGACGTCGTTCGTCGGGTCGCCCTGGATCACGAGAGGGTTCAGATTCGCCCGGGCCGCGTAAATGGCCGCGGTCCACCCGGCCGGGCCGGATCCGATGATCACAACGTTTTCGGGCATGTCCGGACTCGTACTCGTGCCAGGTTAAAGGGGAAGGGCCCGAACTTCGCATCGGGCGTCCCGTCCGTTATACTGGTACAGTAGGGGACTGTTTCAGGAGGTGGCCATGACACGGACCGGGACGATTAAAAACGGCGTCGTTGTTCTCGACGACCCGTCTGAGTTTCCGGACGGGACCAAATTCGAAATCAAAGTCGCCAGCGAACCGAACTCTCTGGCTAAGGCGTTGTTGGCGCTGGCGGGTTCCTGCGACGGCCTTCCCGAAGACCTTGCGGCCCAACATGATCATTATTTGCACGGAACGCCGAAACGATGAAACCCAACTACGCCGATTCGTTCTACTTTCTCGCACTTCTCAATCCCCGCGATCAATTTCATCATCGTGTGACGTCATACGTTTACTCATCGAACGTGGCCATTTACACGACCGCATGGGTCCTCGTCGAAGTGGCCGACGCGTGTTCGAAGGCCGTACATCGATCCCGCTTTGGTCAGTTGATGGGTGCCCTCACCACAAATCCTCTGGCCCATCTCGCCGTGTGTCAACAGTTAGATTTGGACGCCGGAATCAATCTCTCTCTCACTCGTCCCGACAAAGAGTGGTCCCTGACCGATTGCATCTCCTTCGAAGTCATGAGGCGGGAAGGCCTCACGCACGCCCTCACCGGCGACCACCACTTCCGCCAGGCCGGGTTCACGATCGAATTTCCATAAAACCGAAACCCATGCTCCGACTTACCGACCTTCGCGAAATCCTGCGTTACGTCCCGCGGTTCCGGGACAAGGTTTTCGTCATCGCCATCGACGGGGCCGTCGTCGAAGACGAGAACTTCCAGAACCTGCTGCTCGACATCGCGCTGTTGCGGAATCTGAACGTTCGCGTGGCTCTCGTTCACGGGGCCGCCAAGCAGATTCAGGATTACGCGGCCCGGCTCGGCGTCCAGCCCTCCGACATCGACGGGACCGGCGTGACCGACGCCTCGACGCTACAAATCGCGATCACCGCCGCGAACCGCGTCACGCACGAAATCCTCGAAGGCCTGACGGCCAACGACCTGCGCGGGGCCTGCCCGAACGCCGTCGTCGCGCACCCGGCCGGGATTCTTAGCGGGGTCGATAAGCAATTCACGGGTCGGATCGAGCGGGTGGACGGCGAACTACTGGACGCGTTCCTCGCCAAAGACATCATCCCCGTCGTCCCCCCCATTGGCATCGACGGCGTCGGCCGGTCGTACCGCCTGAATTCGGACGCCGTCGCGGTCGAACTCGCCAAAACGCTCCGGGCCGTGAAACTCATCTATCTGACCACCGAGAGCGGCGTGAGAGGGCCGAAGGGCGTCATCCGTCAGTTAACGGTGGAAGAAGCCGAGGCCCATCTGAAACGGAAACCCAAAGACCTCTCGGCCGAGATGGCGACCAAGCTCGCGCACGCCGTCCGCGCCGGCAAGGAAGGGATCGAACGGGTCCACATCATCGACGGCCGCGAGCAGGAGGGGCTGCTCGGCGAAGTGTTTTCGAACGAAGGGATCGGTACGCTCGTTTACACGAACGAGTACCAGGCGATCCGCCCGGCCCAGAAGAAGGACGTCCGGGCGATTTACGGCCTCATCCAGCAAGGCATCGCCACGGACGAACTCGCGAAACGAACCCGGGCCGACATCGAACGACAGATCGGCGACTTTTACGTGTTCGAGATCGATCGGAACCCCGTCGCGTGCGTGTCGCTCTTGCCGTATCCCGAACACAAGAAGGCCGAACTCGCGTGCCTGTTCGTGGACGAGCGGTACGCGAACCGCGGAATCGGGGCCAAACTGATCTCGTACACCGAAGCCCGGGCGAAAGACAAAGGCTTCGGGCAGTTGCTCTGTCTCTCGACCCAGGCCGTGAACTATTTCACTCTCCGCGGCGGTTTCGGACTCGGCACGCCCGGCGACTTGCCCCCGGCCCGTCGCGAGGCGTACGACCGGAACGGCCGAAAATCACAAGTCTTGATTAAATCCTTGAGCAATTTGTGACGCGAGCGGCGGACCCGTCGGGTCGTGCGGGTCCGTCCCATTCCGCCGCGGCGGTCGTTCGAATGTGATCCGTTTTCCATCGCCTTCGATTCGCCGGTGGGGTCGCCGGGGCCGATGGCTCCCGGGACAACGTCCGGGAGAATGACATGGCTACGTATCTCATCCTGCCTCCGCGGGAATTGCTCGAGCACGCCGTGAACGAGTTCGTTTCGGCCCATTTCCCGGGCTACGCGACGCCGCCGGGCCTCTGGGAACGGATCGTCCGCGACGTAACGGGGGGCGCTGGGACACGTTCGTGCTGCACCGCGAAGACCTCGCCGGGGACGGAGTGGCCGCGTCGCTGGCCGACGGGTTCGGGGCCGAACCGGGCGATTCGGTCCGCGAAATCGACGTGCCGCGCAAGTCGGGCGAGGGCCGGACGCGGTCGTGGCGGCTCCCCGCCGTTCCCGCCGGGGCCGCGGCGTGATACGATGAGGGGGTGACCGACCGTCGCCGAGTCTACGTGTGTGGGCCCGTCGGGCCGGGCTGACCACTTATCCGAATGACCATGACGACCACCCCCGCCGGGGACGATTCCGACTGGAACGACCTGGCCTCCGAACTCGGGCTCGAAACCAAGCCGCTCTCGAAGCCCTACGACCCGGCCCCCGCGGGCTTCGACGCCCAGCAGACGCCGGGCGAACCGCCGCCGTTCCCGGCCGTACCGTGGCCCGCGGAACCGTCGGAACACAACGATTCGGCAATCACCTTCGACGATTCCGAACTGCCGGACGCCGAAGGGCCGGACGACCAGGACACGTTGATCGAACCCCTGCTCGCGAACGAAGAGTTCGCCCCCGAAGAGGGCGAAGGGGCCGAGGGCGACGGCCCGGCCGGGACGGGCAAGCGTCGTCGTCGTCGTCGCCGTCGTCGCAAGGGGGGGCCGGACAGTGGCGTCGAGGGCGGCGTCGAAGGCGAGGCCGGGGCCGAAACGGCCGAGTTGAACGAAGTCGATCCCGAAGCCGAAGTCGAACCGCACGTGCCCGTGGAAACGCGGACCACGGCCGACGCGATCCGCGAACTCGTCCGCAATTGGACCGTGCCGAACTGGAATGAAGTCGTCGCGGGCTTGTACCGCCCCGGCGGCGACCGGGCGTAACCGGTCGGGTCCGCGTCGCGGGCGACTGACGAGTGTCCGTCCGCATTGCGGACCCTACGGATGGTTGAGGGAGCGAGTCGTGGACGATGTGACGATTGTCGAAGTCGGCCCCGAGGAAATGCCCGTCCTCGTCGGCCTGTTCAATCAGATCTTCCGCCCCCGGCGCACGCTCGAGGCGATCGAGCGTCGCCTCGTGGGCCGGCAGTGCGTGCTGCGCTTGCTCGCGAAAGACGGCGAAACGCCCGTCGGCTTCTTTCTCGGCCTCGAACACAAGCCGGACACGTTTTTCGCGTGGTTCTATGGCGTCGTGCCGGATTGCCGCCGTTCGGGTCTCGGATCGCGCCTCATGGACGCCGCCGACGCCTGGGCCAAGGAGAAGGGGTATCAGACGATTCGCATCGAATGCTACAACACGCAACGGCCGATGCTGCACCTCGCCATCGAACTGGGTTACGACATCGTCGGCATCCGCTGGGACCCGTCGCGGACGGCGAATCTCGTCATCTTCGAGAAGAAACTGAACGGGTAACGATCACTTCGCCCGGTCCCACCTGTCGTCGATGTCGGGAAAGTCGATCCGCTGCCGGTCGGGCGAGACGACGAACCGGCTTTGCCGGTAGTCGTCGCCGTGAATGTCGCCCGTCCGCGTCGATACGGAGCCCCTCCGGCACGACGACGAACGGCAACGGCCCGGATTCCGAGAAGGCGAGGCCCCGGCCCGTCGGCGTCGAAACCCACGCCACGGCCCGGCGCTTGGCCGGGTCGCCCTTTTCGAGCCAGACGCCCGCGACGGCTTGGACGACACGTTCCAGTTCGGCCGCGTGTCGTTCGTAGGCCGGCCCGGCCCCCGGGTCCGCCGGGAACGCCCGGAACGCCGCCACAGCCCGCACGAGCGGCGGCGAATCGCGGACGATTTCCGTCTTCGTGATGGGATCGTCCGTCCACAGGATCAGGGGCCGGTCCGGATTGATTGGCTTGAACCGGCCCCGCCCGAACACGTCGACGAGGAGTTTCGTCCGGCCCGTCGCGGGGCAGTGAATGAACCGGTTCACACTCGTCACCGGAACGCCGCCTTCGGGTCGGGCGGTGAGCCGGTACGAACAATCGATGACGACCTCCGTGACGTCCGTGGAAAGGAGTGTGACCTCGCCGTTCTCTCCGACGAGTTCGCGGAGGGCTTCGATTTGTTGTGGGGCCACGCGTTCGTCGAACGCGGCCCGGATTCGTTCGGTACGGGTCGGGTCCCGTCGCGTCGCGACGGGATCCGGCCGGGGCTTCGCGGGACTATTCGACGGACCGGTCAACGAGTACCCCGCCGCGACCGCGAGGCCCGTGCCGCACACGGCCAGGCCGACGGCGAAACGGGGCCCGAACGACGGCGCGGCGGCCGGGGCGAGGGCGGCGAGCCACTCGGCGGCCGGGGCGGGGGTAGACACGCCCGGCACGGCGAGGGCGGCGACGACCGACGCGGACCCCACGCCGAGCCGCCGACGCATCCGTTCGAGGCCGCGGGCGACGTTCGAATCGACCGTGCCCTTGGGCATCTGCAGCGCCTCGGCCGTTTCGGCGTGCGTCATCCCGGCCTGATAGACGAGTTCGAGCGGTTGCCGGTACCGGTCCGGCAGGTCGAGGAGCACGGCCCACGCCTTGGCGATGTCCTCGGCCCGACTCACCGGTTCGGGCGAGGGTACGTCCGTCGGCATCGGCCGTTCGAGGCGACGCTTGCGGAGGACGGACCGGCGGATGTTTTTCGACTTGTAGGTCGCCGTTTGAAGCAGCCACGCCACGGCCGAGCGGTAATTCGAGATCCGTTTTCGTTTGACGGCGAGTTCGTGAAACGCCTCCTGGAACGCTTCTTCCGCGAGGTGGTAATTGCCCGTTATGAATCGACAGCGGGAGAAGACGAGGCCGCCGACGCGGTCGATGAGTACGCGGACGACGGTCTCGTCGCTCCGGTCGCGGAAGGCGAGCCAGAGGTCGTTGTCGGAAAGCCCCCCGCCCGCGGCAATCGCGTGGCGGCGGATCCACTGGAGGAGGGGTTGGTCGTCCATGGCATGTACCGTGCGTTACAACAGTAATGGCCGGGCCACGAAATTGATTGCAGGAAATGAACGGATTTCGGGTAAAACGGGAAACCGAAAGGACGGGGCGACGGCATGGCGTATTGGGTCCACGGCCGGGACGCGACGACCGGCGAGCCCGGGTCGATGCTTTCGTCCGCGAATTCTCCGGACGGGGCCCGCGAACAGGCGGCCCGGCAGGGGTTGATCGCGGAGACGATTCAACTCGAAATGCGTCCCGTGGCCGACCGCGTTCACCTGAACGTACTCGGCCCCCGCTTGCCGCGCTGGTTGCGGTTCAAGATCGTCGGATTTGTCCTGTTCGTGGCCGCACTCTTCGTGGGTTTCCCATTGGCAAGGCAAGGTGACATCGGGGTGACGTACGGTTACGCGATCGGGGCGATGGGCCAGTTGTTCTTCATGGCCTTCGCCTGTTGGGCGGCCGGGTGCGTCTTCCAATCGGGAACGTGGAAGAATTTCAAACTCGGCTGCGGGACCGGGATCGTGATGGCGGTGATCGCGTTCGCTTCGATGATCGCCCTGATCCTGAAATAGCCAATCACCGGTTCGCGAGAAAGTCAGCCAATTCTTTCATCAGCGAATCGTTCAGACAATCGTTGTGGCCCTTGCCGTCCATCCGCAGGAACCGCTTCGGCTCGTTCGCGGCCGCGAAGAGCGTCTCGCCCTGCCAGAAGGGGATCGTTCGGTCATCGGTCCCATGAGCGACGAAGGCCGGGGCCGTGACGAGACCAATCTTGGAAATGCTATCGAACCGGTTTCGCATCAACATGCGGGCCGGGAGGAACGGGAACCGCGCCGTGGCCGCGGCGGGGAGGGACGTGTACGTACTGACCAACACCACGGCGCGGACCGGGTATCGCGTGGCCATTTCGACTGCCACGCCGCCGCCGAGCGAGAGGCCCATCGGCACGATTCGCGACGGCGGAATCCCGTGTTCCCGGCCGAGCCAGTCGATCGCGGCCGTCGCGTTCGCGTAACAGCCGGCTTCCGAGGGCGTTCCTTCGCACTTGCCGTACCCCGGGTAATCGACGAGGAGCACGCCGGAACCGAGTTTGTCGCGAAGGAGCAGGGCCAACGGGCCGCAACCACACACGTCCCCGCCGTTGCCGTTGAAGAACACGACGACCGGCGAATCGGGCCGGGGCGGCGGGAGCCATCGGCAGACCATGCCGTTCCCGTCCGCCGAGAGGAGGGTCACGTCGCGAAGCGGCTCCTGCGGGTTCGCCCGCCAGTGCTGGCCGGCGCCGATGAACACGAGCGTCGTTTCAAAAATCATCGCGGCCACGACGACAACGAGGTACGGGCCGAGGAGGATCGCGGCCCAACGAATCAGGAATCGCTTGACGGACGAGCGTTTCACGCCATCGCCAAAAAGTTTTTCAGAAGTCGCGGCCCTTCGACCGTCAGGAAACTTTCCGGGTGGAACTGCACGCCGTGCAGGGGCCAGGTCTTGTGGCGGACGCCCATGATTTCGCCCTCGGCCGTCCAGGCGGTTACGTCGAAGTCCGGGTTCGTCCACGTTTCCTTTTTGATAACGAGCGAGTGGTAACGGGTCGCGTCGAACGGGTTCGACAGGCCGGCGAAGACGCCCTGGCCGTCGTGGTGAATGGGCGAGATCTTGCCGTGCATGATTCGCACGTTGCGAACGACTTCGCCGCCAAAAGTATGGCCGATGCACTGGTGGCCGAGGCAGACGCCGAGGATGGGCGTCTTGCTCGCGAACCGCTTCAGGACATCGTTCGACACGCCCGCCTCGTTCGGCGTACACGGGCCGGGGGAGATGACGATGTGACTGGGTTTGAGGGCGGCGACCTCGTCCGCCGTGATCTTATCGTTGCGGACACCCTCATGTCCAAGCCGCGGTCGATCTCGCCGAACCGCTGGACGAGGTTGTAGGTGAAGGAGTCGTAGTTATCGATTAACAGAATCATGAGTGTCCTGAAGCCCCGGCAAGGCCTTGCCGGGGCTTTCGCTAGCTTTGACGACCCGGTTTGGGTTGGGCGGAATTCACAATCGCATCATATTTTTTCTTTTCCAAGGCGTCGGTCACGTCCACGAGCACGTTTGGAAAGTCGATGACATCGTACCAGGCCCCGTCGGCGAAATCGACGACGGCCCGGCCGGCGTAGTTGACTGTCACGACCCGGCCGACCTTGCCCTCGAAGCGAGTGAGATCCGGCCGGGCCCCGGGCCGGACGGTGACGATCCGGTCCGTCCAGGCCCGCTTGAGGTCGTCCACGGCGGCTTGGCTGGGGAAACTCATGTCTTTGTCTTACTCCCCTCTCCCCTCGGGGGAGAGGGGCTGGGGGTGAGGGGCGAAAGTATCGGAAACAGTGACCCTATTTTGAGGGCCCGCCCCATACTGCATTTTTTCCAGCTTTACTTTTTGTTACAGTCGGGTCCGCTCCTCACCCCCGAGGGGAGAGGGGAACTAAGCCTTTGCCGGGGCCAGGAAGTCCAACCGCTTCACGAACTCGCAGGCCTCCTCGGCCCCGTACTCGCGGTCCATGCCGGGGTCGTGCCAGTCTACGGCCAACGCCCCGTCGTAGCGGATTTCGTTCAGGGCCCGGATGACGCTTTCCCAGTCCATTCCGCCCCGGCCCGGGCTGCGGAATTGCCAGCCGCGGCGGGGATCGCCCGTGGGCCAGTAGCCCGCGAGGACGCCGCTGCGGCCGTCGAGGGTGAGTACGGCATCCTTCACGTGGACGTGATAGATGCGGTCCGGGAAGCGACGCAAGAACGCGACGGGGTCCACGCCCTGCCAGTGCAGGTGGCTCGGGTCGAAGGTGAATCCGAATTCTTCGCGGTTGTCGAGGGCGTCGAGCACGGCCTCGGCGCTGAACAGGTCGAAGGCGATCTGGCCCGGGTGGACTTCGAAGGCGAACTTGACGCCGCAGTCTCGGGCCGTGTCGAGGATCGGGTGCCAATCGTCGGCGAAACGTTTGAGGCCGTCTTCGATCACGCCGGGCTTGGCACTCGGGTAGCCGGCCACGTACGACCAGACGGGGGAACCCGTAAAGCCCGAGACGACGCCGACGCCGAGTTTCTCGGCGAGGCGGAACGTCGCGGCCATCTCCTCCGCGGCCCGGCGGTTCACTTCGAACGGGTCGCCGTCGCCCCAGACGTAGTCGGGCACGAGGGCCCGGTGGCGTTCGTCCACGATGTCGCTGACCGCGTGGCCGACTTTGTGATTGGCGATGACGGGGACGGTGAGATCGTAACGGGACAGCAGTTCGAGTTTATCCGAGCCGTAACCGTCTTCGCTCAGGCCGCGCTGGACTTCGAGGTGATCGCCCCAGCAGCATAACTCCACGCCGCCATAGCCCCACTCACTCGCCTTGGCGGCGAGCGATTCGAGCGGCACGTCCGCCCAGGGTCCGGTGAAGAGGATGACGGAACGTGGCATAAATCGATTACACCGCAGAGGGCACGGAGGACGCAGAGAAAGAAGTCGGAATTTTTACTCCGCGTTCTTTGCGTCCTCCGCGGTGAATCAAGTCTTCGGCCCTTCCGGTGTCACCGGCGGGCTTGTGGGCGGCGTGTCCGGGGGAGTGACGGGTTTAATGGCCCCGACCGGGCCGGTGAACGGCACGCTCGGCGGCGGTTCGGCCGGGGGCGACGGCGGGACCATCGGCAGACTCGTGCCGCCGGCCAGGGACGGAGGCGGGGGGACGTTGATCGGCGGGGCGGGCAGGGGCGTGTCGGCCGCGTCGTCTTCGAGATAGATTTCGTCGAGTTCCGTGTCGTCCACGGCTTTCCGCATCAGCAGGTAGATCGACGTACTGGCCGACCAGAAGTAGCTGTAGCCGAATCCGAGAATGACCAGGAGCATCAGCAACAGCCAGAAGCTGACGACCCACGACGCGAGGTGGTGGTACCAGTAGTACGAATCGCGGTATTTCTTCGCGGCATCTTCGTCTTTGTCGATCAATGTCAGAATCTTCCGCGAACCGACGATTTGTACTTCGCTGACCTGTTCGATGTCGCTCCCCTTCAGGAGCAGTTCCCGCCAGCCCAGGGTCTTGGGGGCGTTGAGGAACAGGTAATCCGGCGTGTGCGTCGAGTAGATCGCCGAGGCCGTCTGGTTCGTCCCCCACTTGCCGAGGTAGACCGACAGCGAGCCCATGAAGACGACGAAGAACGTCACGGCCATGCCGTAGACGATCGCGACGGCCGCGTACCAGAGGAACCGCCACGGGGCCTGGTAGACGTAGTTGTACGCCCGGCTCATCGCGTCGAACGTGTCGCTGCCTTCGACGCTCAGCGTCGCGTACATGAGTGGGTAGCCCACGAGGCCGACGAGCAGCACGGCCATGACCACGCCCGCGAGGATGGCGAGCGGGAAGAGTACGGCGAGGATGACCACGTCGCCGATCAGGGGAATCAGCCCGAGCAGGCCGAAGAAGATCAGGGCCACGACGATGGCGGCGATCACGGCCAGGGGCAGGATCGGCGAGAGCAGGTAGGCCGTGTACCGCTTCGTCACGAATTGGACGGCCTGCGACAGCGAAATCCGATCCTTGCCGGAAAGCTGTACGGCCGCGATGCGAGTGATGACGCCGCCGCAGAAGGCCCAGACGGCGAGGCTCCAGACGAGGCAGAGCAGGCAGTACACCCGCGTGCCGAAGCCCGTGTTCGGGGCCGTGATCTTGATGACGGGCAGCAGGAGCTTACGGAGCGGTTCGAGGAGCATCGGCAGTTGGGCCGAGACGAAATCCTTTACCGCGTCGGACTGTTCGACGGGCGAGCCGCCGACGACCGCCGTCGCGAACAGGTACGGGTTCTTGCCGCGGTATTCGTTCCACGGCAGGGTGCGGAGCAGGCCGCCTTCGCCGGCGAGGTCATGGAGGGACGTCCAACTCGCGTAATCCGCGTTGAACCGCTTCGTCCCCTCGGCGGTGAGCGTTTCGGGGCTGTGGTCCGTCCCGTCGGCCTTCTTGCCGAGGGCGAGGGCCATCTTTTCGTTCGTGTAGGCGTTGCCGTCCCGCTTCGGTTCGGCCGTCGCCAAACCCATCGCGACGGTGGACAGGACGTACCAGCCGAGCGAGACGGCGAGGATGCCGGCCGCGGCGACGATCAACTTGCGGGGGTCGAGGGCCACCCAGAACGAGCGGAAAATTTCCGTCCACAGGAAGCCCGGGCGGCGCGAGAACGCCGATTCCGTGGGTAACCCGTCGGCCATTGCGCGATCCCCGATCGTGACGTGAGCGTCGCCCTGCCATCGGGCCGGGCGAATGCAAGTGTTCTAGGGTGACGGACTACGGAGGCAACGGACGTCGGGCAACCGGGTCTCGCCTATCGTGCCTGCGTCACCACGATCATCTTGTCCGCGAGCATCGGCTTGTCGCCGAGGGAGTCGGCTTCGAGCCGCAGGTTGAAGTACGCCCGGCCCGCCTTCTCCGCCTTGAACTCGACGACGAAGTCCCGCGTCGCCCCGGGCGGGATCGATTCCGGCTTGAAGACGATTTCCTGGCCGCCTTCCTTGGCGTCCCGCGGCTTGATCGTCGTACGGCGAATTTCCAGCGGCAGTTCGATCTTCAACGACACGTTCCGGGCCGCGTCGCCGCCGGAATTTTTCACGCGGACCGTGAACGCCCCGGTCTTGCCCACGGCGACGCTCGGGGGCTCGGCGTACGATTCCCAGTGCAGATCGGCCGAGGCGGCGAAGCTCGTTTCGCGCGTGTCCGACACTTCCTTGCCGCGGGAATCGATCGCGACGGCCGTGACCGTTCGTTTGCCGGCCGCGTCACCGACGAGGGAGAACCGCACGTCATAGGCAACGCCCGGCTTCAGTTCCGGCACGACCCAATCGATGCGATCCCGGCCCATGCGGCCGCCGTTCGTCATCTTCGTGGCCCGGCATCCGTCCGGCACGGCCCCGCTGACGCGGACATTCCGCATCGGCAACTCGCCCGTGTTTTTCACCGAGATTGCGTATACGGCCGGTTCGCCCGGCGTCACTTCCCGCGGCCCCGAAAGTTTCACACTCAACCCGGCCGTCATCACTTTCGTGACGGCTTCTTTGGTTTTCTGGTTCCCTTCCGCCGTGGACACGGCCGAGGACATCTGCACCTCGCCGGCCTTGGCCGCGTTCAGGCGGTAGCTCACGGGCCGGGTCTCGCCGGGCTGGAGTGTGCCGAGTTTCCAGACGCGTTGCTGCGGGTTGATTCCTTCCTCGCCACTGGTGCCCTCGGCGAAGGGAAAACCCGCGGAGACGGTTTCGATCAGCTTGAGATCGTGCAGCGGCACGGCCCCGTTGTTGCGAATGCGGACGGCGACCGAAATCGATTCGCCCGTGCCCGCGTCCTTCGGGGCGGTCTTTTCGAGCAGGAGTTCGGCCGTGCCGAGTTTCGTGACGACTTCGACGCCGTGTTCGAAGGAGACGAACCCTTTCAGGCCGAGTTCGCCGTTGTTCACGAGCGTCGCGTCGGGCTTCAGGTCGAACGAAATCGTCTTCGCCTCGCCGGCGCGAAGGGTCGGGAATCTCCAGACGTACTGACGGCTCTGCTGATTCGGCACCTGTACGGGCGTCGGCGTGATTTTCAGGATTTCACTCGCCGCGAGCCGGGCCGTGGGCACGCGCACCTGGACGGAGTAGGCGTCGGCACTGGCGTTGTTTTTGACGATGAGCTTGCACGGAATGGCCGCCGCCGCGGCCGCCGCCTGGGGCACGATCACGTCGAGCGAGACGACCGGCACGGCCACGGGATTCACGGTCGTCGAGGGGGCGACCGCCGATGCCCCTGCCGCGGGGCGAACGAATTGAGCGGGCACGACCGATTCGTCCGGCACGGCCCGCGGCAGCGTGGACGGCAACAACCCCGGCGGTTCCTGCCCGACGGCACAGACGACTGTGACGACGACACCCAAAAGAGCCGCGAATCGCATGGCACACCTGCCCGGGCAAGGCCGGCAAGTTACCGCGCCGCGGAAACGGGGGTAAAGGCCAACCGAACCCTTGCGATCCCCTTCGCATCAAGTACGATTGCCGCGTCGCGACCGCGATTCCGAGGTGCCCCGCCGTTGAATACGCCGTTCGGCCGATTCGCCCTTCTGTCGCTCGTCGCTTTGACGACGGCAAACCCATCGAATGCCCAGGATACGAAGCGTACGGCCTTCCGCTGGGGCACGGACCCCACGGGCGGGGCCCCGTTCATTTATCAGAACGACGCGGGCCAGTTCGTCGGCTTCGAAGTGGATTTCGCCGAGTACCTCGCCAAACGACTCGGCCTGAAAAGTGAATTCGTCAAAGGGTCTTGGGACAAGCTCCCGCAACTTCTCGATCAGCCCGTGAGCGACGCGGCCGGGATTGACGTGGTCATGAACGGTTACGAACTCCGCGAAGACCTCGCGAAGGATTACGCCCCGAGCCGGCCGTATTACGTCTACCGCCTGCAACTCCTCGCCCACAAAGATGACGACACCATCGACGGCTGGGGCGACCTCGCCGCCAAAAACGGCCGGGCCGGGAAGTCCGTCGGCGTCCTCGGCGGGACGGTTTCCCACGACTACCTCAAACACCGCTACGGCACGAAGATCGACTTGCAGATCAACGAAGACGTGGCCACCGTCATCGGCCTCGTAAAAGACAAGCGGCTCGCCGCGACCGTGCAGGACAGCCCCGCGGCCACGTACTTCGCCCGCGAGACGCCGCAATTGAAACTCGTCGGCGAGCCCGTGAAACCGGGTTTTTATGTGCTGTACGCGAGGAAGACGCCCGAGGGCCGGGCGGTGCTCGACAAAATTGACGCGGCCATCCGCGATGGCGTGAAGGACGGCACGCTCAAGACGATCTACCAGAAATACGGCCTGTGGAACGAGGATCAGGAACGCCTCTCGTACTGGCAGGACAGGCCCTGGCCGCCGTTTGAGGAAAACGGATAACGTTGCCACCGCCGAATCGAGCAAGCGTTCGGGTTGGGATGTTTACGCCCGGCTACTCGGCGAACTTCTCGAAGCCGCGAAGATGACGGTCTTTCTGTCGGTCGTTTCCTTCCCGATCGCGATGGCGGGCGGGCTGTTGCTCGCGGTCGGCCGGGTCTACGGGCCGAAATGGGTTCGCGTTCCGTTGGCCGTCTATGTCGAACTGTTCCGCGGTACGCCGTTGCTGTTGCAACTCTATGCGATCTTTTACTTGCTGCCGCCGTTCATTACCTGGCTCACGGCCCACGGCGTGTGGGTGCCCATTGAATCACTTTCCCCCCTGCAAGCGGGCATCCTCGGGTTGGCTTTGAATTACGCGGCCTATGAAGCGGAAAACTACCGGGCCGGGCTTCAATCCGTGCCCAAGGGGCAGGTCGAAGCGGGCTTGGCCCTCGGCATGTCCCGCCTCGCCGTCATCCGCCGGGTCGTCGTGCCCGCAGGCCGTGCGGACCGTCATTCCGCCCGTGACGAACGACTTCATCGCCCTGTTCAAAGACACCGCCTGCTGCTCCGTCATCCTCATCACCGAACTGACGCGGAAGTACAACGAACTCTACAACTTCAATCGCGACTACATCGTGACACTCGTCTTCCTCACGGCCGGCCTGTACCTGCTGATGAGCTACCCGCTCTCACTCGCCGCCCAGTGGATGGAGCGGCGGTTTGCGACGAATTCGGTTAGCCCCCGGTGAACCCCCGCGGTGTGACTAACAAACCGCAACGACGACACCGGGGGCGGCTTTCGACCCACCGCTCCCGCGTCGGTTCTGACAATCGCGACCGCAAGCAGGTTATCACGGGGGGCTAAAGGAGAAGAATGATCCGCGTCACCGACCTCGTGAAATCCCACGGCCCCGCCCGCATCCTCAACGGCGTGTCGCTCACCGTCAATCAGGGCGAAGTGACCGCCCTCGTCGGCCCGTCGGGCGGCGGGAAGAGTACGCTGCTGCGCTGCATCAACGGCCTGGAAACGTTCGAGGCGGGCACCGTCGAGGCGCTACGGCGTGACGCTGAAGCCGGGCGTGAACAAGCCGGCCACGTGCTGCAGGAAATGCGGAAGCACGTCGGCATGGTCTTCCAGCAGTTCAACCTGTTCCCGCACATGACGGCGTTGCAAAACGTCATGAGCGGGCCGCTGTTTTCGCTGGGCAAACCGAAGGCCGAGGCCGAGGCGACGGCCCGGAAACTGCTCGACCGCGTGGGACTGGCCCACAAAGCCGACGCCCGGCCCGGAAACTTGTCCGGCGGGCAGCAACAGCGTGTTGCGATCGCCCGGTCCCTCGCGGTTAACCCCCGGGCGATCCTCTTCGACGAACCGACGAGCGCCCTCGACCCGGCCACGGTCAACGAAGTCGTCGCCGTGATGCGCGACTTGGCGAAAGACGGCCAGACGATGATCGTCGTGACGCACGACATGGACCTGGCCAACAGCGCGACGGTCGTCCACCGGATGGAAGCCGGCCGGGTCGTTTCGTAAATTCCTTAACCACGGAGTCACGGAGCACGCGGAGATTCACGGAGTAAAACCCGAAATGAATCTGTCTCCGTGATCCTCCGTGACTCCGTGGTGAAATCAGGAATCAAAATGTCCCAACTCATTCGCGTCGGCCATTCCCCGGACCCGGACGATGCCTTCATGTTTCACGCCTTGGCGAACGACAAGATTCCCACGGGGGATCTCCGGTTCGTCCACGAATTGCAGGACATCGAGACGCTCAACCGCCGGGCGCTTGAAGGGCGAACTCGAAGTCTCGGCCGTGAGCATTCATGCGTATTCGCACCTGCTCGACAAGTACGCCCTGCTGCCCAGCGGTTGCTCGATGGGCGATCAGTACGGTCCGATGGTCGTGGCTCGGAAGCCGATGAAGATCGAAGAGTTGGCGAACGTAACCATCGCCGTGCCGGGCACGATGACGACGGCGTTCCTGACGCTCAAGCTGTTGTTCAACGCCCACGGCATGGCCGACAAACTCAAGTACGACGTGGTTCCGTTCGACGAAATCATCCCGGCCGTGGAGAAGGGCCGGTTCGAGGCGGGCCTGATCATTCACGAGGGTCAGCTCACGTTCCAGAACAACGGCCTGCACTTGGTGGTCGATCTGGGCGTCTGGTGGCAGGAACGGACGGGCCTGCCGCTGCCGCTGGGCGGGAACGTCGTGCGGAAGGATCTGGGCAAGGAGACGATGGAAGAGGTTTCGAGGCTCATTAAACTCAGCATCGAATACGGCCTCAAGCACCGCAAGGAAGCCCTGGGCCATGCGTTGCAATACGCCCGCGACATGGACGAGGATTTGGCGGACCGGTTCGTCGGCATGTACGTGAACGACTGGACGCTCGACTACGGCCCCCGCGGCCGGGAGGCGATTCGGAAATTGCTCGACGAGGCCCACAAGGCCGGGATCATCCCGGCGCCGGTCGCGGTCGAATTCGTCGGGGAATAACGCTGTTTACCACGGAGTCACGGAGGCACACGGAGAATTCAATTGAGATTTTTCTCCGTGTGCCTCCGTGCCCTCCGTGACTCCGTGGTAAATTCTTTCCTATGACCTCGCTCTACCGCTTCCTCTCGCAGCCCGAGTCGTGCAGTTACCTGCCGGCCGAGACGGCGCGGATGCGGTACGAAATCGTCGGCGACCTGACGCCCGGTGAGTACGCGGAACGGATGAAGGCCGGGTGGCGACGGTTCGGCTATTCCCTGTTTCGACCCGACTGTGCGACCTGCCGGGCCTGTCGGTCCCTCCGTGTGGACGTGGCGAAGTTCACGCCGGACCGCAGCCAGCGAAGGGCGGACAAGGCCAACCGGGACGTGACCGTGACGGCCGGCCCGCCGACGGTGAGCGACGAACGCATTGCCCTTTACGACAAATTCCATGCCTTCCAGACGGCCGCGATCGGCTGGCCCGCGCACGCCGCGGAGAACCCGGCGAGTTACGCCGAATCGTTCGTGATGAACCCGTTCGTGACGCAGGAGTGGTGTTATCGACTGGGCGAGACGCTGATCGCCATGGGCTATGTGGACGTATTGCCCGACGGCGTCTCGGCCATCTACTTCTTCTACGACCCCGACCTCCGCGACCGATCGCTCGGCACGTTCAACGTGCTCAATGTGATCCGATTCGCGAAGTCACGAAACGTGCCCTTCGCGTACCTCGGCTTTTTCGTCGGGGGCTGCCGTTCGCTCGCGTACAAGGCGAACTTCCGGCCGAACGAGACTCTGAATCATGCGACGGGGGAATGGACCGCTTTCCGGTCCTCGGACGCCTAACGAACCGTCGAGACCACTCCCCGTGACCGACCGAGGCGGACGCAGGCGGTCACCAACAGCCCGACGAACACGGCACTCAAGAGGACAATCATAAATCCCATGACGAGGTAGATCGGGCTCGAATTCGGGTCCGTCGGGTCGTGCGTGCCAATGGTGCCCACGATCATGCCGACTGAAATGCTCCCGGCGAAGGCGACGACGGCACCGATGGCGAGCAGGCCAAATTTGCGAATCTTCCGTTTGATCCGCCGTTCGGTCCGATTCTCGCTGTCCGTCCCGGCGTAGGCCGTGATCCCGAGGAACACAAGGAAGAAGAGTATCGCGTAGTACCAGTTGTCAAAAATGGCGTCGAGAAGGCTCATGGCCGTGCCCCGTATCCGTTCCGGTTATGCCCGGGCTGAGGATTATGACGGCGGCATAATCTCCAAATCGAAGGTTAATGTCAAGCAACTTCTAGCGGAGAATGGCTCACCATTTTTCTTCGTCGAACGTCATCGGTGCGAGTGTCGCGGCGAGAATCACGGCGACGAGAGAGGGTAGGGCGGTGAGGAAGATGAGTGTGATCCCGCTGCGACGCGGGCCCTGAAAGCGGCATAGCGGCGGCAACAACGTGAGGCCCGAAATCAAAGGCGTCAGGGCCAGTAGGCGGTGGCACCAGACGGGCACGTCCGATTCGGCCACTTCGCGGTTGAAAAGCAGGAGTGTGAGTACGGGGACGACGGCCGCCGTCGCGGCCCCGCCGGCGTCGGACTTTGTGAGCCAGGCGAGAATCGCCAATGCAAACAGGCCCAGGGCGAGTCCGGTCGCGAGGTCGGAGAAGCCGAGTGACTTGGCGTGGAGCAAAACGACTCCGCCGGCCCCGGCGAAGATCGACGCCGCGAACGCCGTGGCCCCGCCCGGTTGGCGGTGCGCGATTTCGGCGACGATCGCCCACGAGACCCCGAACCAGAGACCGACGAGCGGAACCCACCAGCGGGCCTCGGCCTGCCAGCGGGCGTCCACGATGAAGTGGGCGATCACACCGGCGGTCAAGCCGCGGAGTAGGAAGCCGAACGGCCGATTCCCGACGGCTAGGGCCACGAATTCCACGGCAAAGCACGCGGCCCCGGCCCCGCCGCCGAAGTGCCACCATTTGCCGTCGGGTTGCCAGGGGAAGGGCGTATCGCGGAAGTGATTCACGGCCACGACGGCGGCGAACAGGGCCAGCACACTCACGGCCGTCGTGGCCCGCCGCCACGCAATGATTTTACTTCGCGTTCTTTGCGTCTTTGCGGTTCAAATGCTTTTTGTAGGAAGCTATGTTGAGAAAGGGCCGCTAACAAATGCCACGTGCGAATCGACGCTACATTCCAGAAATATGTAAGGACATCCCCCCATTTGTTTCGGTTGAAAGCAAACGGGGTGTCATCAACTTTATATTGCCTCAAAACAATATAGTTGCTATTCTTTCCCCATGAAAGCGAGGCTGCTCCAGAAGTCTAAAGAAGAGTTTACGGGCGGCGTTATTGTTGAGACGGTGGTTTGGGAGCTGGCGGAAGCCACGCCGGATCGCCCGCACAGTCTGAAATATCGTTTGTACTGCGGCAGAAGTGGTAAGTGTATCGTTCGATATGACAACGAGACCAGGAAAAGGTGATCATCGGCATTACGGAACTCGCGAGGAATTGTATCGCTACACCACGTTTTCAAAACTGGTAGAAGACTTTTTGGCGGATGTTGAACGCTTGACAGGAGTGAATTTATGAATAAGGCAATCATCGGAATTAGTGACTGGACAACGACGCGTAAGGGACTGCTCGGGCTTGCAAGTAAACTTGATTTGAAGGAGCGCATGCCTGATGCTGATTATCATCTGAATTTTGCCACGCCGACTCAAATGTTCTCTGAACTGACTCCAAAACGGATGGAGCTGTTATGCCGCCTAAAGCAGGAGGGGCCTCTGTCCGTCTACCGACTTGCAAAAGAGACCGGTCGCAATTATAGCAACGTACATGCCGATATAATCCGGCTTTTGGAACTGGAGCTGGTGTCTAAGAACGAAAAAGGGCGGGTTTTTGTGCCGTGGGACGATGTGGAAATTCACGCATCGTTGAACACGCCGGCAAAATTGGCAGCATGACATCGTTTTGTCTTCCCACATCGGCGAGAAAAATAAGTGGGCGAACTCAACTACCCCACTGTGAGGTTGCTATGTACTGGGATGTAAAAGCGGTTAAACCGATGTCAGACTATCGTATCTATGTTGAAGTTGAGGATGGTCGAAAGGGGATATTTGACCTCAAGCCATATCTGGATCGAGGAGTGTTTCGCGAACTAAGGGATATACACTATTTCAATCGTGTCGGGATTCTGTTCGGCGCGGTAACATGGCCAAACGAGCAGGATATCGCGCCTGAAACCCTTCTTGCTGAAATGCTCCCTGTCGAACCGAGCCATTAAGTGCGCCGATTGTTTTAACGGAGGACGGAATGCCTGAAAAACCGAAACTGGCGATCTATTGGGGCGCATCCTGCGGCGGCTGCGAGATCGCCGTCGTCAATCTCCACGAAAAATTACTGGACGTGGATGCCGCCCTGGATTTCATGTTCTGTCCCTGCCTGCTGGACACCAAGAAGAAGGATATCGAGGCGCTTCCGGACGGGGCCATTGCCGTGACCCTCTTCAACGGCGCCCTCCGTACCGAGGAGAATGTCGAGATGGCCCGGCTGCTGCGGCGGAAATCCCGACTGCTGGTGGCCTTCGGCTCCTGCGCCAAGGGGGGCTGCATCCCGGCTCTGGCCAATTTCACCACCAAAGACGAACTGCTGGACTCCATCTATCTTGACAATCCCTCGGTTGATAATCCGGACGCAAATCATCCCCTCCGGCACGACCTCCTTTCCCGAAGGGGAGATCCATCTGCCGGCGCTCCTGGGGCGGGTGAAGCATCTGGCCCAGGAGGTGGAGGTGGATTACTACATCCCCGGCTGTCCTCCCGAATCGCACCAGATCTGGAACGTGATCGAGACCATCCTCTCCGGCGATCTGCCGCCAAAGGGGAGCACGATCGGCTGCGGCACCCTGACGGTCTGCGACGACTGCGACCGGACCAAGGAGGAAAAACGGATCACCGCCTTCCGGCGCAGTTACGAATTCTATCCCGAACCCAAAATCTGCCTGCTGGAACAGGGGCTGCTCTGCATGGGGATCGCGACCCGGAACGGCTGCGGCGCTCCCTGCACCAAGGCCAACATGCCCTGCACCGGCTGCTACGGCGCACCGGACGGGATCAGCGACCAGGGGGCGAAGATGGTGGCGGCGCTCGGTTCGGTCATGGACATCGGCGATACGACCGGCCTGTCGGAAGAGGAAATCTCCGGGCGGGTGGATGCTTTTCTGGCAACGATTCCGGACTATGCCGGACTGTTCTACAAATACACCCTGGCCAGTTCGACTCTGGGCGGCAGGGTCGGGAGGAACCGATGACGACGCGTATCACGATTGACCCGATCACCCGCCTGGAAGGGCATGGCCGGATAGATATCTTTCTGGACGATCAGGGGACGGTGGAGAACGCCTGTTTCCAGATCCCGGAACTGCGCGGTTTCGAACAGTTCTGTGTCGGGCGCATGGCCGAGGAGATGCCGGTCATCACCAACCGGATCTGCGGCGTCTGCCCCGAGGCCCATCACCTGGCGGCCACCAAGGCGCTGGACGGCGTCTTCGGCGCCGAACCGACCTCTGTCGCAAAAAAACTGCGCGAGCTGCTCTACATGGCGTTTTTCGTCACCGATCACACCACCCACTTCTACGCCCTGGGCGGGCCGGATTTCATCGTCGGGCCGGATGCTCCCCCGTCGGAGCGCAACATCCTCGGGGTGGCCCGCAAGGTCGGTCTGGATGTGGCCGGCGAGGTGATCGCCTGCCGCAAGCGCAACCACGAGATCATCACCTTTCTGGGGGGCAAGTCGATCCATCCGGTGGCCGGAGTCCCCGGCGGCTGGAGCCGCGCCATCACCGCAGAGGAGCGGGCCCAGATCGAGGATACGGCCCGCAAGAACATCGAATTTGCCCGTTTCACCCTGTCCGTCTTTGAAAAAATTGTCCTGAAGAACCCGCTCTATCTGGAGATGGTTACCTCCGACACCTACCTGCACCGCACCTATTCCATGGGGACGGTGGATGCCGATAATCAGACCAATTTCTATGACGGCATGATCCGGGTGGTTGATCCGGAAGGGAACGAGTTCGTCAAATACCACCCTTCCGAATACCGCGAACATATTGCCGAACGGGTGGAATCCTGGACCTACCTGAAATATCCCTACCTGAAAAAGGTGGGGTGGAAGGGGCTGACCGACGGGATCGAGAGCGGCGTCTACACCGCCACGCCGCTGTCGCGGCTGAATGTCTCCGAGGGGATGGCGACGCCGCTGGCCAACGCCGAGTACCAGCGGATGTACGAGACCTTCGGCTGCAAAAAGATCACGGCGGCCCGTTACGAGCCGATCCATCACCGCCTCGCCACCCACTGGGCGCGGCTGATCGAACTGCTCTACGCTTCGGAACGGATGCTGGAGCTGGCGCTCGATCCTGAAATCACCTCGCCGGAAACCCGCAATATTCCTGATCCGGCCATGTTTGTCGGCGAAGGGGTCGGCTCGGTCGAGGCGCCGCGCGGGACGCTGACCCATCATTATGTCACCGATGAGCGAGGGGTGCTGACCAAGGTCAACATGATCGTCGGCACCACCAACAACTATGCCCCGATCTCCATGTCGATCAAGCGTGCCGCGGAAAAGCTGATCACCAGCAACGCCCCGGAGGAGGCGATTCTCAACAGGATCGAGATGGCCTTCCGGCTCTATGATCCCTGCTTCTCCTGCGCCACCCACTTTCTGCCCGGCAAGATGCCGCTGACCGTGTCGCTGCGTGACAGCCAGGGCGGACTTGCTGCGGGAGATGCGGAGAAAGGGATGAAGCATCTCATCGCTGGGAGAGTGCCTCCGCGGGGGAGGCGGGAGGGGGTGGAACCGTCATCATCGGGATGGGGAATCCGCTGCTCTCCGATGATGGTGTCGGGATTGCCGTGGCCCATGCCGTGGCGGAGCGCCTGAAGCAGCGGATGAATCTGACCGTGACGGAGCTGCACACCGGCGGGATCAGGCTGATGGAGGCGATGGCCGGTTTCAGGCGGGCGGTGGTGGTGGACGCCATGCTGAGCGGCGCACCTCCCGGCACCGTGCAGCGTTTTGATCCGACGGATTTTGTCACCACCAAGAACACGTTTTCCAGCCACGATACCGATTTTGCCACGGCCTATGACCTGGGGCGGATGGCGGGTGTTCCGCTGCCGGAGCAGGTTTCCTTCTGGGGGATCGAGGCCCGTGAGTTTGACCTGTTCGGCGAACGATTCACCGACGAGGTGGCTGCGGCGCTGCCGGGAGCGGTGAGCCGGATTGTTGCCCAGATTACGGCATGGGAGGAGGCGAGCATGAAGATCGGTATCTATTTCTGCAACTGCGGCAGCAACATCGCCGACAAGATCAGTTCCGCAGCGGTGTGCCGACGCGGCCGCATCCTTTCCGGACCAGCCGTATGTGAAAATCGTGGATTTTATCTGTTCGGAAGATGGCAAGCTGCAGTTCGAGGAGAGCCTTAGGTCGGAACAGCCGGATCGGGTGGTCGTGGCCGCCTGTTCTCCGCGCGACCATGAGGCCACCTTCCGCCGCTGCCTGACCAATGCCGGGATGAACCCCTATCTGATGCAGATGGTCAACATCCGCGAACAGATCGCCTGGGTGACGGAAGATCCGGCAATGGCGACCGAAAAGGCGATTCGCGGCCATCCGGGGGGCGGTCTGCCGGGTGCGGCTGCAGCAACCGCTGGAAAAGAAACAGCTGGAGGTCTGCCCGGATGCACTGGTGATCGGTGCCGGTCCGGCCGGTATGAAAGCGGCCCTGGCGCTGGCCGAAGCGGGGCGGTCGGTGGTGCTGGTGGAGCGGACGCCGTTTATCGGCGGCCTGCCGGTTCGTTTCGAGGAACTTTTCCCGGCCCTGGAGTGCGCCCCCTGCATGCTGGAACCGCTGATGGGGGATCTGCTCCATGGTGACTATCGCCGGGAAGATCGAGCTGATGACCATGGCGGAACTGGTCGAGGTGACCGGTTTCTACGGCAACTTCATCGCCAAAATCCGGCAGAAGCCGCGCCACGTCTCGCTGCACGACTGCATCGGCTGCGGCGAGTGCGTGGAGGCCTGTCCGGCAGCGACAGTGAATGAATTCAACAGCAACGCCAGCCAGCGCAAGGCGATCGACTTCGCCTTTACCGGTGTCCTGCCGAATGCTCCGTTCCTGATGGAGGATGTCTGTGTCCGTTCGAACGGGCGAGGAATGCCGGGCCTGCAAGGACGCCTGTCCGATGGGCGAGGATGTCGTCAATCTTGAAGAGCAGGAGACGGTTGTCGAGCGCACGGTCGGTTCCATCATCCTGGCCACCGGCGCCGGGCTGTACGATGCCTCTCAGGTGGCCGGCATGGGGATGGGGACGCTGCCGGATGTGTACGATGCGCTGCAGTTCGAACGGATGCTCTCATCCACCGGCCCGACCGGCGGAGAGATCGTGACGACAGCCGGCACGCCCCCGTCAGCGGTGGCCATCATCCATTGCGTCGGAAGCCTTGATGACGCTCATAAACCGTACTGCTCCGGCATCTGCTGCCAGTACGCCTTCAAGTTCAATCACCTGATCTCGGCAAAACTGCCCGAAACCACCATCACCCACTATCACCGCGAACTGGTCATGCCGGGCAAAGAGGCGCACACCCTCTTCAGCCATGCGGTCAGGAACAGAAACTCCTCCCTGAAACGATACGACGGCATCAGGGATCTTGCGGTCACACAGGATGACAACGGCAGGCTTCAGGTGAGCGCCAAAGGGGAGGTCACTCCTGCGGACATGGTCATTCTCTGCCCGGCCGTGATTCCGGCGGAGGGAGCCGACACGCTTTCCAGGCTGCTGGATGTCAGCCGCGACTCATTCGGGTTCTTTCCGTGAGCTGCACGGGCGGACGGATGCAGCCCAGAGTACCATCAAGGGGGTCTATCTGGCCGGTTCCTGTCAGGAGCCGATGGATATCAGGACGGCGATGCTGGAAGGGATGGCGTCTGTCGGCCACACCCTGGCCGGGCTCCAGCCGGGGCGCACGATGGAAATCGAGCCGATCACCGCCGAGGTTGATGAAACCCGCTGTTCCGGCTGCCGTCTCTGCGCTATCGGTCTGTCCGTATCGTGCCATTTCGTTCGACACGGAGCACAATGCGTCCAGTGTCAACGCCGTGCTCTGTCACGGCTGCGGCACCTGTGTGACCGCCTGTCCGGCCGGAGCCATTACCGGCCACCATTTTACCAATGAGCAGATCATGGCCGAGATTGAAGGAGTCCTGAAATGACAGCAGCGGAAGGTCTTTGAGCCCAAAATCATCGGATTTCTCTGCAACTGGTGCTCCTATGCCGGCGCCGACAAGGCGGGCGGGATGCAGGAGCCGTATCCTCCCAATGTCCAGGTCATCCGGGTCATGTGCAGCGGCAGGGTCGATCCGCAGTTCATTCTTTCCGCACTTGTAAAAGGTGCCGACGGTGTTATAATCCTGGCCTGCCACCCGGGTGACTGCCACTACAAAGAGGGGAACTGCCGCGCCCTGCAGCGCCACAGCATGTTGAACCTGATGCTGGAACAGCTGGGGGTCGAAAAAGAGCGCTGCCGGCTGGATTATGTTTCGGCCGGAGAAGGGGAAAAGTTCAGCCGGGTCATCCGCGAGATGGTTGAATCTGTTCGTATGCTGGGGCCGCTTGCTGTGGCGCCGGAACGTAGTCCGTACGATTCGCATAGTGAAGCGTCAGATTGCCACAGATCATAAACATATATACAACTACCAGAAGGAGATACATTATGGCTGTTATCAGTACTCGATGCACGAGGGCTCAAATGCCCTCAGCCGACTCTCAAGATCACCGTCATGTCGGTCAAGATGAAACCGGGTGATGTCCTTGAAGTTATCGCTGATTGCCCGACCTTCGAAAAGGATGTGCGTGATTGGTGCTCACGCGCCAAGAAAGACCCTCTTGTGGGTCAAGGAAGAGGGGACGGCAAAGAAAGTACAGATCCAGTTCTGATCGTGCAATATTTTCAACTCCCTGGAAAGGATGTGACCACCTTGAGCACTGCAAACAGTAGTTGCGGCAAAACTTCAAAAGATCCGCGATGCGTACATAAAACAGCTTCCCGCGCAACTGGAAGGAATCCGTGCTTCCTACTCCGAATTTGTTCAGGGAGAGAAAGGGAGCGCGTCGCTGGAGGATCTGCATCGCCGCATCCATACCATGAAAGGGGCGTGTGCCTCGTTCCGGCTGAGCATGTTGAGCGCGGTGGCCACGGCGGGGGAACATCTGGCAAAGGAGGCGATGCAGTCTGAAGACGCCCCCTGACCGGTTCTGGCATCAGAAGATGCAGGAGCATTTCGTCCGGATGGAACATGAGATTTCCGTTATCGATCCGACGCAGGGAATGGAGTCGCAGATTCAGGAGTTGGCAATAGCCGCCGGGGAAATATCTGAACGGGAACGAAAGCTGGTGTATCTGTGTGAAGACGACTCGTATCAACGCCTGACATTGGCTACGCAGATAGGCTGTTTCGGTTTTGAGGTTCTTTCTTTCGGTGAACTGGATCAGTTGCTCAACGCCGTCCGGAGCGCCCCCCCCGACGCGATTGTGATGGATATGATTTTTCCCGACAGGCCGCTCGGTGGGGCTGATAGTCATGAAAATCATTCAGTCGGGCCGCGCGAACCCGGTTCCAACGATCTTTGTTTCATCCCAGGGATCGCTCGCCAATCGTCTGTCGGCTGTACGCGCCGGTTCCTCCGCCTATTTCGTGAAACCGGTTAACATCACTGAACTCTGCTCGACCCTCAGCCAGCTTACCTCAGCGGTGACGCCTGAACCGTACCGGATCATGATCGTGGACGACGACCCGCAAATGGCTGAATATCATGCCTTGATACTCCAGGAAGCGGGAATGATCACTCTGGCGGTAAACGATCCGCTGCAGGTCATGTCGCCATTATTCGAATTCAAGCCGGACCTGATCTTGATGGATATGTACATGCCCGGCTGCAACGGCATGGAGCTGGCCAAGGCAATCCGGCAGATCGGTTCCTATTTCAGCATTCCGATCGTCTATCTCTCCAGCGAAACCGATCTCGACAAACAGTTTCAGGCCATGCAGACCGGAGGGGATGCCTTCCTGACCAAACCGATCAACCCCCACCGTCTGGTTTCTTCCGTGGCTGTCCGTGCCGAACGGATGAAGATCATCCGCTCCCAGATGGTGCGGGACAGTATGACCGGCCTGTTCAACCATACCGCTACCAAGGAACAGCTGGATACGGTAATTGCCTATGCCCAGCGCAAGCAGGAAGAGGTCTGCTTCGCCATGATCGATGTGGACAAGTTCAAGGGGGTGAACGATACTTATGGGCATCCGATCGGTGACCGCGTATTGATCGCCCTTGCGCGTCTCATCAGGCAGCGGGTGCGCAAAGCCGACATCGTCGGCAGGTTTGGCGGAGAGGAATTTGCCGTTATTCTTCCCGGCTGCAGCATATCCGAGGCGGTAACCCTCCTTAACGAAGTGAGAGAGAGTTTCGCCGCCGTTACTTTTGAGGCGAAAGAGGAAACGTTTTCATGCACTTTCAGTTGCGGTGTCGCCCCGCTCTCTCTCTTTGGTGATGCGACCGCTATCAATGCCGGGGCTGACGAGGCGCTCTATGCCGCCAAGGATGGCGGACGTAATCTGGTCGTCGCTGCCGACGGCGTTAACGGAGTGAAAAAATGACAGATCCGTCAGAACCTATGTAGAAATCAGGAGTGGTTTGCGTTGATGTGAGATGCAGAGGGGAAGGAATATTCAGGGGGTGGGATAAACGGCACGTTCGTTTAAACCCGACCCCCTATTTTTTTGCTCCGGCGGCGAGCATTTCGGCTGCGTGTTTCAGGGCGGAATCGGTAATCGTGGTGCCGGCCAGCATGCGGGCCACTTCGCGGGTGCGCTCATCAGGCTCAAGTTCCAGGAGACGGGTGGTTGTCCGGCCGTCCGTGATCAGTTTTTCCACCCGCAGCTGCTGATCGGCAAAGACCGCAACCTGCGGCAGGTGGGTGATGCAGAGCACCTGCTGACGCGCCGCGACGTTTTTCAGCTTTCTGCCGACCAGTTCGGATGTCGCTCCGCCGATGCCGGTATCAACCTCGTCGAACACCAGGGTCGGGACGTCGCTGTCGGGCAGCACCTGTTTGATGGCCAGCATCAGGCGCGACAGTTCTCCGCCGGAGGCGATCCTGGCCAGAGGGCGGGGCATTTCGCCCGGATTCGGGGAAAAGAGGAATTCGACCCGTTCAAAACCGGTTGAACGCGGCTCAGTCAGCGGTTCCAGCGCCGGCTCGATGATCGGCGCCCTTCATGGCCAGCTGGTGTGCCTCGCGCTCCAGCGCCAGTTTCAGTTTTGCGGCTGCTGTTGTGCGGGCAGCGGTCAGTCTCCACCCACCGCTTCAGCTCATCTCCAGCTCTGTCCCGCTCGGCTTCCAGATCGTGTCTGCTCTGCTCTCTGCCGTGCAGTTGTTCCAGTTCGGCGTCGATTCCGCCTTGTACGCCAGTATCTCTTCCACCGTCGGGGCATATTTCTTTTTCAGCCGGCCGATCTGGTCGAGGCGGTCATCAATCTGCTGCAGCGCGGCCGGGTCTGATTCGATGCGGGAAGCGTAGTCGCGCAGGGTGATGGCGGCATCCTCCAGCTGCAGGTAGGCACCTTCCAAGTGAAGCTGCCGTGCCCTGAAGCGAGACGTCGATGGTTGACAGATCGGCTAATTGAGCCGGAGATGCGACTGCAGCTGCCCCAAAATAGCGCCGTCACCGCCATAGAGCCGGTCAAAGGCTTCGCTGCTGACGCCGCCCAGTTTTTCGGCGCTGGCCAGAAGCTGGCGCTGCTCCTCAAGCTGCTCCTCTTCACCCGGTTTGCAGTGCCGCTTTTGCAATCTCTTCCGACTGGTATGACAGCAGGTCGAGCCGTCGCTCCGCCTCACGCTCCGCCTGTTCCAGGCCGTCAAGCAGTTCGCGCAGAGATGACGAGGCGGCTGAACAGATCGGTGAACTTCTGGCGCAGCTCTCCGATGCCGGCGTACGCATCCAGCAGCCGCAGGTGATTTTCCGGTTTGAGCAGGGTTTGGGAGTCGTGCTGTCCGTAGATGTTGATCAGGCGGGGAGCGATGTCCATCAGCAGGGCCAGGGTGGCCATGCCGCCGTTGATGAAGATCCTGTTTTTGCCGGAGCGGGAGATGGAACGTTTGACCAGCAGTTCATCGTCGGCGTCGAAGCCTGCCTCGGAGAGCTGCAGCCTGATTTCCGGCAGTCCGGAAATGTCGAACAGCGCCTCGACAACTGCCTCTTCCTCGCCGGAGCGGATCAGGTCGCTGGAGGCGCGATTGCCCATGATCAGGCCGACCGCATCGATGATGATCGACTTGCCGGCACCGGTCTCGCCGGTCAGTACGGTCAGACCCGGTTTCAGCGAGATCTGCAGGGTGTCGATGATGGCGACATTTTTTATGGTGAGATCGGTCAGCATCGCGGTTTTAACGCTCCCCCCACTTCAATTTGGTGCGCAGAAGCTCAAAGTAGTCACGGCTGCGGGACATCACCAGCGAGGTTTTGTTGAGCGCCTTGCGTACCTCTACTGAATCACCCTCCTGCAGCTCGATGCCGACCTGTCCGTCCAGGGTCAGGTAGACTTTTTCATCAAAAGAGGAGGCGATCGTAACGGAGACGATCGATTCGTCGGTGACGACAATCGGCCGGTTGGTAAGAGTGTGCGGGCAGATCGGGGTTATCACGATACAGCTCATCTGCGGCTGGATAATGGGGCCGCCGGCGGAGAGGGAATAGCCGGTGGAGCCGGTCGGGGTTGCGACAATCAGGCCGTCAGCCTTATAGGTGGTAAGAAGTTGTGTGTTGATCCTGGTTTCCAGGTCAATGATGCGGGCGAGAGCGCCCTTGTTGAACACCACGTCGTTCAGCACATGGTACGTCTCGTTCTGCTTCCCCTCCCGCAGCAGCGTCACCATCAGCATCATCCGTGCCGAGACTCGCGGGGTACTCTGGAGGCAGAGTTCCAGGCGCGGGTAGAGTTCCTCGATGGTAATTTCCGTCAGAAAACCGAGGCTTCCCAGGTTGATTCCCAGGATGGGAATATCCCGGCCGCTGAAGAGCCGCGCTACGGAGATCAGCGTACCGTCGCCCCCCAGCACTACAACCAGTTCAGCCTGATCACGAATCTCTTCCTCGGTCATCTCATCAGGGTGCCCGATCAGCCGGGCGAGACTCGGTTCCACCAGCGGCAGCCGATCTCTTGCCGCAAGCCATTGTATCAGGTCACTGGCTATTCCCTGACAGCGGGGATCGTTCGTTTTGGCGAATATGGCGACTTTCTGAATCTGTTGCATCGGTTATTTCCCGTGTTCATCCGGCTGTTGTTATGTAGGTTCGCCAGCTTTGCGGTGTCCGGAAACTACTTCAACGTTCGTATTTTGACCAGGCTCTCTTCCAGAACCAGCTTCTTGCCGTTCACATCAGCCAGTTTCTGGCGTTCCTTGGCGACGATCTCGGCCGGAGCGCGGTCCACGAAGGCGGGGCTTTCCAGCTTTTTGGAGAACATTTCGATCTCCTTGTCGATCTTGCCGATCTCCTTCAGCAGGCGCTCTTCCTCGGCGGCAACATCCACCAGTCCCTTGAGCGGCACATAAATCTGCACATCACCGGCCACCTGTATGGAGGCGTCTTCCGGTTTGTCGATGGCAACGCCGATGGCAAGGTCGGAAACCCTGGCCATGCTGATGATGGCGCTTTCGTTATGCTTCATCAGGCGCTGGCTCTCTTCATTGGCGCAGGAGAGGATAACCGCAATCTGTTTCGACGGCGGTACTTCCATCTCGCCGCGAATGTTGCGGATACCGCCGATGACCGCCATGACCCGTTCCATTTCGGCGGCGTCTTCGGGGAAGGAACAGGCGTCACAGGACGCAGGGTAGGCGGCCTGCATGATGGTCGGGGTCGCTTTTGTCCCCGGCAGCGCCTGCCAGATCTCCTCGGTGATAAAGGGCATGAACGGGTGCAGCAGGCGGAGCAGGTTCTCCAGAGTGTACCAGAGCACATACTGGGTGGCCTGTTTGCGCTCCGGCGTGCCGTTGTAGATGTCCTGTTTGGACAGTTCCAGATACCAGTCGCAGAATTCGCTCCAGGTGAACTGGTAGAGCGCCATGGCGCTTTCGTTGTAGCGGTAGCCGGTCAGGGTTTCATCGACGGTCCGGGCGGTTTCGTTCAGGCGGTGCAGAATCCACTTGTCCCCCTGGGATAGTTCCAGTTTGTCCAGGCTGATGCCGTCCGGATCGAAGCCTTCCAGATTCATCAGGGTGAAGCGGGCGGCATTCCAGACCTTGTTGCAGAAGTTGCGGTAGCCGGCGATGCGCTCTTCGGCCAGCTTGATGTCGCGCCCCTGGGCGGCAAAGGCGGCCAGGGTGAAGCGGAAGGCGTCGGTGCCGTACTGGTCGATGACCGTCAGCGGGTCGATGACGTTGCCCTTGGATTTGGACATCTTGTGCCCCTGGGCATCGCGCACCAGGGCGTGGATGTAGACATCCGTGAAGGGCACCTCGTCCATGAAGTGCAGCCCCATCATCATCATGCGGGCCACCCAGAAGAAGAGGATGTCGAAGCCGGTCACCAGGCAGGCGGTCGGGTAGAAGGTCTTCAGCTCGGCGGTCTGGTCCGGCCAGCCCATGGTGGAGAAGGGCCAGAGGGCGGAGGAGAACCAGGTGTCCAGCACGTCGGTTTCCTGGCGGAGTTCGTCGCTGCCGCATTTTGAACATTTGGTCGGCGCTTCCATCGCCACGGTTATTTCGCCGCAATGATCGCAGAACCAGGCCGGGATGCGGTGTCCCCACCAGATCTGGCGCGAGATGCACCAGTCGCGGATGTTTTCCATCCAGTCGTAGTAGGTGTTTTCCCACTGCTTGGGCAGGATGCGGGTCTTGCCGCTTTTTACGGCGTCCAGCGCCCGTTCGGCCAGCGGTGCCACTTTTACATACCACTGCAGCGAGAGGTACGGTTCCACCACGGTCTTGCAGCGGTAGCAGCCGCCGACCGACATGGGGTGATCGTCGATTTTGTCCAGATAACCGGCCGCTTCCAGATCAGCAACGATCTGCTTTCTGGCTTCGAAACGATCCATCCCTTCGTACTGGTGACCGGCAGCGTTGATGATGCCGGACTCGTCCAGCACGTTGATCTTGTCCAGGCCGTGGCGCAGGCCGACTTCGAAGTCGTTGAAATCGTGGGCCGGGGTGATCTTGACCACGCCGGTGCCGAACTCGCGATCCACATAGTCATCGGCCACAACCGGGATTTCACGGTTCAGGAGCGGCAGAAGAACTTTTTTGCCAACCAGGTCGCTGTAGCGCTCATCTTCCGGATGCACCGCCACGGCGGTATCGCCCAGCATGGTTTCCGGGCGGGTGGTTGCAACGGTCACAAAGCGCCCCGGTTCGCCGACCACCGGGTAGCGGATGTGCCAGAGATGCCCCTTGTGATCTTCATGCTCGACTTCGATATCGGAAAGGGCGGTGTGGCAGCGCGGGCACCAGTTGATCAGACGGTTGTCGCGGTAGATCAGGCCATCTTCGTACAGTTTGACGAAGACGGTGCGCACCGCCTTGGACAGCCCTTCATCCATGGTGAAGCGTTCGCGTTCCCAGTCGCAGGATGCGCCAAGACGTTTCAGCTGGCCGATGATCTGGCCGCCGGACTCGGCTTTCCACTTCCAGACCCGCTCGATAAAGGCTTCACGCCCCAGATCGTGGCGATCCTTCCCCTCGGCGGCCAGCTGCCGCTCGACCACGTTCTGGGTGGCGATGCCGGCATGGTCGGTGCCCGGCATCCAGAGTACGTTATACCCCTGCATCCGTTTCCAGCGGCAGAGGATATCCTGCAGCGTGTTGTTGAGGGCATGCCCCATATGCAGGGCGCCGGTTACGTTGGGAGGAGGGATTACTATGGAGTACGGTTTTTTGTCCGAGGTGGCGGCGGCGCGGAAATACCCTTTCGTTTCCCATTCGGTGTACCATCTTTTTTCAACATCATGGGGTTCGTACCCCTTGGCGAGTTCTTTGGTCATTATGCAAATCCTTTATCTGAAATATCTGAGCGTAACCATATACTACTGTTGGCTGATTCAGGTCAAGCGCGCACTTGGGAGAGGGTGAAAAACTGAAACTGCGCTGTTTCGTTTCGCTTGACGGGGGGGCACATGTGTATTATTCTAACACGACAAAAGCTGTCCTGTTATCTATTGGGGGGTACAATGACGCAGATTACCTTTGGAACATCCGGCTGGCGAGGAATCCTCTGTGAGGATTTCACCTTTGAAAATGTAAAAGTCGTTGTTCAGGCCATTGCCGATACCATTAAAGCTTCCGGTGAAGGTGACAAAGGTGTGGTGATCGGCTGCGATACCCGTTTCATGGGGCAGCGATTTGTTGAGGCTTCCGCCCGCGTCCTGGCCGGGGCAGGCATCAAGGCGTATATTTGTGAACGGGATACTCCGACGCCGGTTATCTCGTATGAAATTCTGCGGCGCGGCGCTGCCGGCGGCATCAACTTTACCGCCAGCCATAATCCGCCCGAATACAACGGCGTCAAATTTTCTCCCTCCTGGGGAGGCCCGGCACTGCCGGAAACCACGAACGAGATCGAACGGCGCGCCAATGCGACGGTTGGCACCGCATGTTATACGTGAGCTCTCTCTTGAAGAAGCCGGAAAACGGGGACTGGCTGAGACAATCAACCCGCACGACGACTATCTGAAAGCGCTGGAGCAGAAGGTTGACTTTGATGCGATCGGCAAACTGGGACAGGTTGCGCTCAATCCTCTGTACGGCACCGGACGCGGCTATCTGGACGATCCGCTCCGCAAACGCGGGATTCCGTACACCATTATCAATAACCGTCCCGATCCCTACTTTGGCGGACATCCGCCCGAGCCGTCCGAAGCGCACATCCCGGATTTCATCTCTCTGGTCAAGAATGATCCCGATATCCGGCTTGGCCTTGCCACTGACGGCGACGCCGACCGTTTCGGCATTCTGGATGCCGACGGCAGCTACATCGAGCCGAACTATATCATCGCCCTGCTGCTGGATTACCTGATCCGGGTGCGCAGGCTTGAAGGTGGCGTGGCCCGCTCTGTCGCGACCTCGCACCTGATCGATGCCGTGGCGAAAAAACATGGCGTCCCTGTCTATGAAACGCCGGTCGGCTTCAAGTATATCGGCGAATTGATCAGTCAGGACAAGCTGGTCATCGGCGGTGAAGAGAGCGCCGGTCTGACGATCAAGGGGCATGTCCCGGAGAAGGACGGCATTCTCGCCTGTTTCCTGGTGGCCGAAATGGTGGCTCGTGAGGGGAAAAGTATCCGCGAACTTCTTGACCGGCTGTACGGTGAGGTGGGGCGTTTTGTTACCCGCCGCGACAACCTCAAGCTGTCGCCGGAGCTGGAAATCGCGTACAAGAACAAGATCAATGCAGTCCCTGCTGAAATTGCCGGGACGAAGGTCAAGGAAATCGTCAGAGTTGACGGTACCAAATTATTGCTCGATGACGGCAGCTGGATGCTGTTCCGTAAATCGGGCACAGAGCCGGTAGTACGGCTGTATGGCGAGGCGGGCAACGATGCGCGTCTTGCCGAAGTTATGGCCGCAGGCCGGAAGTTTATCCTCAGCTGAATTCAATAAACAACTATTTTGAAGGAGTTACACCATGTGGGATTACACACCAATCGTTAAAGATCATTTTCTGAACCCCCGCAACGTGGGCGATATACCGGATGCCGACGCAGTTGGAGAAGTCGGCAGTCTGGCCTGCGGCGATGCTTTGAAGCTGTATCTCAAGCTGGATGACAACAAGGACAAGATTGTTGACGCCAAGTTTCAAACCTTCGGCTGTGCCAGCGCGATCGCTTCTTCATCCGCCCTGACCGAGATGGTCAAAGGTAAAACCCTCGATGAAGCGCTGGCTGTCAGCAATCAGGATATTGCCGATTTTCTGGGCGGTCTGCCGGAAGAGAAGATGCACTGCTCGGTTATGGGGCAGGAGGCGCTGGAGGTGGCTATTGCCAAGTACCGCGGACACGAAGCGCCGGTGCACAGTCAGTGATCATGATCATGGCCCGGCATATCCCGACCAGGAGGGTACGGTTGTCTGTAAATGTTTCGGCATCACCGATATCTTCCTGAAGAAAGTCATCGAGACCAATCGCCTGACCACGCCGGAACAGGTGACCCACTTCACCAAGGCCGGTGGCGGCTGCGGCGGCTGCATTCCGAAGATCAAGGAACTGATTGCGGAGGTGATGGGGACTCGTCCCGAGGAACCGCGCAAGCGTCCCGAGAAACTGTCCAACATGAAGAAGATGCAGCTGATTCAGGAGGTTCTGGAACGCGACATCCGGCCTCTGCTCTGGGCTGATGGCGGCGATCTGGAGCTGATCGATATTGACGGCGCCAAGGTGCAGGTTGCGTTCCGTAAGGCATGTGCCGGTTGTGCTTCGTCCGGAAACACCGCCCGCATGGTTGAAATCAAACTGCGCGACCTTGTTGCCGAGGATATTGTGGTAGAGGAGGTCTCTCAATGAAAGAAATCTATCTCGACAACAATGCGACGACCAAGGTTGACGAAGCGGTCTTCGAGGAGATGCGTCCCTATTTCTGCGAGCTGTACGGCAACCCCAGTTCGATGCATTTTTTCGGCGGACAGGTGCAGAGCAAGGTGACCGAAGCCAGGGCGCAGGTGGCGGAGCTGTTGGGAGCGTCTCCGGATGAGATCATTTTCACCGCCTGCGGTACCGAGAGTGACAATGCCGCAATCCGTTCGGCTCTGGAAGTTTTCCCCGAACGTCGCCACATCATTACCTCCCGCGTCGAACACCCGGCGGTGCTGACCCAGTGCCGCAACCTGACCCAGAGGGGATACCGGGTGACGGAAATCGGCGTCGACGGTGCCGGTCGTCTGGACATGGAGGAATATGAAGGCTGCTGTTGATACCGACACGGCGATTGTCTCGTTGATGTGGGCCAACAATGAGACCGGCGTTATCTTTCCGGTGGAAGAAGCGGCTGCCATCGCAAAGTCCAAGGGTGCCCTTTTTCACAGCGACGCCGTGCAGGCCATCGGCAAGATTCCGATCAACATGGCCGCTTCGAGTATCGATATGCTCTCGCTTTCCGGTCACAAACTGCACGCTCCCAAGGGAATCGGTGTTCTGTACCTGAGACGCGGCACACCGTTTCGCCCTTTTCTGGTCGGTGGCCATCAGGAGAAGAGCCGCCGGGCCGGTACTGAAAACGCCGCGGCCATCATTGCCCTCGGCAAGGCCTGCCAGTTGGCTGGCCAGCATATGGAAGCGGAAAATACGACCGTCAAGGCGATGCGTGACCGTCTTCAGGACGCCCTGATGGCTGCTATTCCTCATGCCCGTATCAACGGCGGCGGTGCCGAGAGACTTGCCCAATACCACCTCGATCGCTTTCGAGTTTGTCGAAGGCGAAGCCATTCTGCTGCTGCTGTCGGAGTTCGGCATCTGCGCTTCGTCAGGAAGCGCCTGCACTTCCGGGTCGCTGGAGCCTTCCCACGTCCTGCGTGCCATGGGTGTACCGTTCACCTGTGCCCACGGTTCAATCCGCTTTTCGCTGTCGCGTTACACTACGGATGCCGAGATCGATACCGTTATTCGGGAAATGCCGCCGATCATTGCCCGTCTGCGGCAGATGTCACCGTTTGGCAGGGAACATCTGAAAGGCGATGCGTAACGATATCTGTTGATGTTTGACAAAGGGCGGCCATTAATTGGTCGCCCTTTGTTTATACTGGAGAATCGGCGGAAATGAGGTAGAATATCCAGCATTCATTCAGGACATGGAATGGATATAGACCGTTTTGCTGGAGTGAATAAAATGGAGATAAAGATACCTGAAGTCGGGGAGTCGGTGCGTGAGGCACTGCTGGCCAAGTGGTTTAAAAAAAGTGGCGATGTTGTCAAGCGTGATGAGCCGCTGTGCGAAATCGAAACCGACAAAATTACGCTTGATCTTAATGCCGATGTGGCCGGACTCCTCACCATATCAATACCGGAAGGCACAACGGTGCCGGTCGGGACGACAATCGGCGTGATTGAGGAGTCTGCAGTTGTCTCTGAAACGCCGGCTGCTTCTACGGTAACTTCGCTGGCAGAAAGAGCTGTTGCGCCGCCATCGTCACCATCTCTGCGGCGTGAGATGCGTCAGGAGAATATTTCTCCGGATGAGGTAGAGGGAACGGGGCGGGGAGGGCGCATCACACTTGATGATCTGTTCACCCGGATCGAGGAAAAAGCGAAAATGCCGCCTCCGTCCCGCCCTGCCAAAAGCGTCGAACCTGTTGCCGTTGAGCCTGAACGCCAGAGTGCGGCTTCCGCACCTGTTCTACCAACTGCCACGCAATTGCCGGTGTCCCATGCGGATGCTGAGCCGTCTGAGCAATTTTCTGTGAAGACGGAAGAGCCGCCGGTGTATTCATCCGGTCGTGAGGAGCGGCGACCAATGTCTCCGATTCGCAAACGCATCGCCGAGCGTCTGGTGGCGGCCCGTCAGCAGACCGCAATGCTGACGACCTTCAACGAGGCTGACCTGTCGCAAGTCAAGGCACTGCGCAGTGCCCATCGCGAGCATTTCCTGCAACGTCATGGCATTACTCTTGGCTTTATGCCGTTTTTTGTCAAGGCATGTATCGAGGCTCTCAAAGAGTTCCCGTTGGTGAATGCCAGTATTGATGGCGATGATATTGTCTACCACCATTTTTATGATATCGGTGTTGCCATCGGCAGCGACAAGGGTTTGGTGGTGCCGGTGCTGCGAAATGCCGATCAGCTCAAGCTTTACGAGATTGATCAGGCAATTGCTTCATTTTCCGAGAAGATCAGAACCAATCATCTGGCTATTGCTGATCTGGAGGGGGGGACGTTCACCATCAGTAACGGCGGTGTGTATGGTTCGATGCTTTCCACGCCGATCCTTAATCCTCCCCAAAGCGCCGTACTGGGGATGCATGCCATTCAGGACCGGCCGGTTGTGCGCGACGGGCAGATAGTCATACGGCCGATGATGTATCTGGCGCTCTCCTACGATCACCGGATTATTGACGGACGTGAGGCGGTTGGTTTTCTGAAAAAGGTGAAAGAGTATATTGAGGCGCCGGAAGAGCTGCTGCTGGAAGGGTGAACACCGGGGACGGATTCAGGAAACAGTTGATCTTAGCCGTTAAAATATTGGAGGTTTTCTACCGTGTCTGAACAGAACTTTGACCTTATCATTATTGGAGCCGGGCCTGGCGGGTATGTGGCAGCTATCCGTGCTTCACAGCTTGGAATGAAGGTGGCCGTCGTTGAAAAACGTGCCACTTTTGGCGGCGTCTGTCTTAACGAGGGGTGTATTCCCAGCAAGGCACTGCTTGATTCCAGTGAGCTTTTTGCCGTGGCCCGGGACCGATTTGCTCTGCACGGCATAGTTGTTGAGCCTCCGCAGCTTGATCTCGATGCCATGATGCTGCGCAAGGAGGATGTGGTCAAGAAAATGACCGATGGTATTGCCTATCTGTTCAAGAAAAACGAAATTGAACGTCTTCATGGCACAGCTGTTCTCAAGGGTGTCAATGCTGCCGGACTGCATCAGGTGGAGGTGACGCCGACGGTTCCCCCGCCCGTTGCAAACGGACAGCAAAGCCTTCTGGAGCCTGTTCCGCAAGCGACAGATAACTCTCACCGCTCCGAAGGTGATTCTTGCGACCGGCAGCGAAGCGGCCGCTCTGTCAGGCATTCCCTTTGACGGCCACGTTGTCGTCACTGCGCGCGATGCGCTCTCGTTCGATCGCGTACCTGAACACTGATCGTAGCCGGTGGTGGTGCAATCGGGCTCGAACTCGGCTCCGTCTGGCGGCGCCTGGGTGCCCAGGTAACGGTGATGGAGATGCTGCCGCAGATTCTGCCGAATATGGATCGTCAGGTCGCCGATACGCTCTATCGATCACTGCGGAAGCAGGGAATCCAGTTCAAGCTGGTACACGCATTACCGGAGTACGCCGGATCGGTGCCAAGGCGATTGTCCTGTTCAACTCCGGAACCGGCAGCGAAGAGGTCGATTGCGACAAAGTGCTGGTCGCGGTCGGACGACGTCCTTCCACGTCTGGTCTCGGTCTGGAGGAGATTGGTGTCACGCTGGATGAATCGGGGCGGGTGATTGTCGATGATTCGTATCAATCATCGGTGGCGGGGGTTTTTGCCGTTGGTGATCTGGTGGCGGGCCCGATGCTGGCTCATAAGGCGTCCGAGGAAGGGGTTGCCTGTGTCGAGCGGATGGCGGGTATGACGACCAAGGTTGAATACGAGTACATTCCGGGAGCGGTCTATACCTGGCCGGAAGCTGCCGGCGTGGGGGCGACGGAAGAACAGCTCAAGGCAGCCGGTATACCATACCGCAGTGGCCGCTTTAATTTTGCCGCTCTCGGTCGGGCGCGCTGCATGGATGAAACGGAAGGTTTTGTCAAGATTCTTGCCCACCTGGAAACCGACCGGGTGCTGGGTGTTCATATCGTTGGTCCACGGGCATCTGACCTGATTTCCGAGGCGGCTACGGTGATGAGTTTTGGCGGCACAGCCCGTGATATTGCTCTCATCTGCCATGCCCATCCTACTCTTCCTGAGGCAATCAGGGAAGCGGCGCTGGATGTTCATAAAGAGGCGATACACGCCTGATCGCATATGCAACGCCCACATTAATAATCTGATAAGGAAACATCCATGGCAAAAACTTCCCGCAAAACCAAAATAGTTGCGACTGTCGGTCCCGTAAGTTCATCTCCGGAGATGATTCTGAAGTTGATGCAGGCCGGTGTTGACATATTCAGGCTGAACTTTTCCCATGGCGAAAATTCTCAAAAACTGGAACTGATCAGGATCATACGGAGTGTTTCGGATAAACTCGGCAGTCAGGTCGGTATTCTCGGTGATCTCCAGGGGCCGAAAATCAGGACCGGAAAGATGGCCGGTGACGGTATGCTCCTGACTAAAGGGGAGGAGGTTGTCATCACCACCGACAACGTGCTCGGCGGTGATGGCGTTATCCCGACGATTTATAAATCGTTGCCCCATGATGTGCACCCAGGTTCCAGAATTCTGCTGGATGACGGGTTACTCGAACTGAAAGTTGTTGCGCTTGAAGGTGAGCGGGTTCGCTGTCTGGTCGTCGCGGGAGGGGTTCTTAAAAACAACAAGGGGATCAATCTGCCGGGGGTTAATGTCTCTGCTCCCTGTCTCACAGAAAAAGACCTGGTAGACCTCGATTTTGCTCTTGATGCCGGAGTCGATTTTATCGCGCTCTCCTTTGTACGGACGGCTGAGGATATTGAAGAAATCAAAAGGCTGATTTCCGCCAGGGGGAAAGATACTCCGGTGGTCGCAAAAATAGAAAAGCCGGAGGCGCTTCGCAACTTCAAGAAAATTCTTGAAGCGACGGATGCCGTGATGGTAGCGCGTGGTGATCTGGGAGTCGAGATTGAACCGGAAAAGGTGCCGGTCTAT
>CAVYYZ010000001.1:47500-255380 GCA_963772835.1 uncultured delta proteobacterium
AGATGCCGAGTACCCGCGGTAAGACGGAAAGACCCCGTGAACCTTTACTATAGCTTGACAGTGACATTCGGAATAGCTTGTGTAGGATAGGTGGGAGACTTTGAAGCTGGCACGCTAGTGTCGGTGGAGTCGCCCTTGAAATACCACCCTGGTTGTTTTGGATGTCTAACCTTGGCCCGTCATCCGGGTCGGGGACACTGTCTGGTGGGTAGTTTGACTGGGGCGGTCGCCTCCCAAAGAGTAACGGAGGCGCGCGAAGGTTCCCTCAGGTTGATTGGAAACCAACCGTAGAGTGCAATGGCATAAGGGAGCTTGACTGCGAGACCAACAAGTCGAGCAGGTACGAAAGTAGGTCATAGTGATCCGGCGGTTCTGTATGGAAGGGCCGTCGCTCAACGGATAAAAGGTACTCCGGGGATAACAGGCTGATCTCCCCCAAGAGTTCACATCGACGGGGAGGTTTGGCACCTCGATGTCGGCTCATCGCATCCTGGGGCTGAAGTAGGTCCCAAGGGTTTGGCTGTTCGCCAATTAAAGCGGTACGCGAGCTGGGTTTAAAACGTCGTGAGACAGTTTGGTCCCTATCTACCGTGGGCGCAGGATACTTGAGAAGAGCTGTCCTTAGTACGAGAGGACCGGGATGGACGTACCGCTAGTGTTCCAGTTGTGCCGCCAGGCGCAGTCGCTGGGTAGCCACGTACGGAAAGGATAACCGCTGAAAGCATCTAAGCGGGAAGCCTCCTTCAAGATTAGGTATCCCTGGGTGTAACAACCCCTAAAGGCCCGTTGTAGACCACAACGTTGATAGGCCGGGTGTGTAAGTGCAGTAATGCATTTAGCTTACCGGTACTAATCGGCCGTGAGGCTTGACCATAAAAATGAAATACGGCCCGGGGAGGGGCAACCCTCCCCAGGTCGATATAAATCAAATCAAATCATACAAACCAAAAACTATCCATCCAACGCAATTGCCAGGAAATCATTTGGCGTGAACGTGAAACATGAAACGTGAAAGGATAATCCCTTCACTCTTCACCTTCACACTCACCCCTAAGAGTTTCTCGGTGGCTATGCCGAGGGGGTCACACCCGTTCCCATCCCGAACACGGAAGTTAAGCCCCTCAGGGCCGATGATACTGCACGGGTAGCTGTGTGGGAAAGTAGGTCGCCGCCGGGAATTAATACAAAACGCCCCGCAACCAGAAATGGATGCGGGGCGTTTTACGTTTATGATGAGTAAAAAATAGCCCCCCGGTGTTCGGAAGGCCATGCTTTTACGGGGTGTCGAACAGTACTTATTTCAATATCGGTTTCGATTGTTTCCAGAAGATGCCGAGAACTTCACGCTCGTTTGCATTGAGCGTAACACCTTTCTTTTCCATTTCCTTCTGGATCAAGTTCATATTCTTTCCTGACGAAAGTGCGATATCGATTTTTTCTTTCGAATGGCATGATGTACACTTTTTGTCAATAATAGCATGAGCTTTGTGTGAGTTTCCTCCGGTAACATTTCCTAGATCATTTCTTTCCTCTGATGCCATGGCAAGTGAGGATAGTGATATAAAGCAACTTACAATAGTTATATATGTGGCTTGTTTCATAAATCAACCTTCGTCATAATTTTATTCCATGTCAAGACGCTGTGATGCGTGTTCCACTCTGTGAGTTATTCTCTTACAAAAGTGTCCTGATCAGATTCATGAACCATTCCCATGATATGAGCATACTCAGACTCTATCAAGTCGTAGTGCACTTGTGTTTCCTTAACGACCCGCTCAAAAACGGCTCTAACTGCTGGGTCTACTACGCCTTTTGCAAGTTGGGTGTACTGTCCTATACACTCCTTCTCCTCAATCAGTGCCAGCTCTAAGGCCCTTTGCTCAATCATGTCCTCGTTGATTGCTTTTTCAAGCTTCATATAGGTCGGGTTTTTTGTATCAACGGGCGAATTCAGGCACGACGCCAGATCTCCAAACTCAGGACCCTTGTAATGAATAAAAAAAGCTTTGAGGTGCCCGACCTCTTCATTAGCAAGCAATTCAAGTGTCTTTTTTGTCCTTTCATTCTTGGCGACCGAGGCAGCTCTTCGATAAAAATCCATGCTGTCCTTTTCAGCTTTAATAGCCAATCTGATAGCCTCTTGCAACGAATACTCTCTTCCCATGTAAACCCTCCCGGTTATGTTTTCATGTACAGTATATCCATTATAGCGGTTTGGTCAATATTTATGTGTTGAGTTTAAGTGTACAGAAATTGTTAGCGAGATGCATTAGTAAATACAAAATATACTTGACATTCATATCGCTTGGACGTACATTCTCATTAGAAAAATAGCGAAGTTTCTCATTAGTGACTGAGGATGATTCATATATTATATGAAAACTATTTATGTGCTTTCAGATTCAACAGGTGAAACTGCGGAACGAGTAATTCGTGCAGCTCTCTCGCAGTTTTATGATGATGATGTACGTGTTCACCGCCTATTTAAAGTAAGCTCACAATCTGACATACAACAGGCGCTTTCTATAGCGGTTCTTACCCCTGGTCTCGTTGTATATACTCTGGTTAATCCTGTCCTGTCAGAGGCGGTTGAGCGGGTCGCTGAGGAATGCGGGCTCATTACGGTGGATTTACTTAGTCCTCTTATCTACAGCCTGTCACGTTATCTGGGAGCACCCTCACGAGAAAAGCCCGGTTTACTCCATCGAATTGATACTGATTATTATCGGAGAGTTGAGGCTGTTAATTTTACCGTTAAACATGATGATGGACAGGAAACAAGATATTTGCATAAGGCGGATTTAGTACTTGTAGGAGTTTCCCGCTCTTCAAAAACACCCCTATCCATGTATCTTGCACATAAAGGATATAAGGTCGCAAACGTGCCGATAGTTTTTGGTATTGCTTTGCCTGATGAGTTGTTCGAAATTGATCAGACTAAGATTGTCGGTCTGTTGATTGATCCGAAAAGGCTGGTCGAGATTCGTACATCCAGATTAATTAACATGCGGCAAAGTCCACGTGGCAGTTATAATGACTATCAGCAGGTAGAAGATGAAATATCTGCGTGCAGGCAGTTGTACAGAAAACATCCGGAATGGTATGTTTTAAATATAACTAATAAGTCTGTAGAGGAAGCAGCATCCGAAATTATGAGACGCATGGAGATGAAGGCCGGCGCTGAATATTAACAATTCTGTTGAATGCCATCTAAAAAGGAGATTGAGATGAGAATTCTTATCGTTGAAGATGAAAAAAAAGTTGCCAGTTTTATTAAAAGAGGACTCGAAGATGACGGTTTTCAGGTTACACTCAGCTATGACGGAGCTGATGGTCTTAAGCGTGCAAGCAGTGGTGAATTTGACCTGGTCATTCTTGATTGTATGCTTCCTAAGAAGGATGGTTTAAGTGTGTTGCATGAATTGCGTGAGTCAGGTTCTCAACTTCCTGTATTGATGCTTACCGCTAAATCTGAAACGTCGGATGTTGTTTCAGGTCTTGATGCAGGTGCTGATGATTATTTGGCAAAACCGTTTGCTTTTGCCGAACTTCAGGCCAGAGTAAGAGCCCTCATCAGACGGAGTGAACAGGATCGCGGGGCTGAGATTCGTTTTGCTGATTTACGGCTTGACCCTGTTAACCATAAGGTCTGGAGAGGCCAGGCCGAGATAGTTCTGACTGCAAAAGAATATAACCTTCTGGCATATATGGTTCGAAATGCCGGTAACGTTCTTTCTCGCGCAAATATTGCTGATAACTGCTGGGAGTATCCGTTTGAAACATTCACAAATATTATTGACGTATATATAAATTACCTCAGGAAGAAAGTTGATGGCAAGTTTCCAACTAAACTTATTCACACTGTTCGCGGTCAGGGCTACATTCTGAAAGAAGGGTAGATGGAGTTGATTTTTCCGGATTGATTGTTTATTTTACATACGGAAACAGTCAGGGGCGGTGTCGTGGCTTATGCGATCCGCCCTTGCATGTTAAACCAATCTTTCATGATAATTGGGAGGTCAGTTATGTTATTAAAGAGATTGTTTTCGGTTAATATTCTGGTCATAGGTATAGTTTTTGCGCTATCTACGCCACATACCTCTTCAGCAAAGGCAGTAAGTCCCGATTTTGTTGTTCTTGCAAAAAAACTAAATCCGACAGTCGTCAACATCCGCACGGCTAAAAATATAAAGCCGCAGCAGCGCCTCAAGCGCCCGCAGCAGCAAAACCCGTTCGGTAACAATTTCTTAGATGATTTTTTTAACAGGTATTTTGATGAAATGCCTCAACAGAGGCCGCATCGTGAACAGAGCCTCGGTACCGGTTTTATTATCAGTCCGGATGGATATATTCTGACCAACAACCATGTCGTGACAGGTGCTGACGAAGTGATGGTTAAATTATCCGACGGCAGAGAAGTCAAGGCGGAGATAAAGGGGGCGGACGAAAAGGTTGACCTTGCTCTGATCAAGATCAGTGAAAAGGAGCAACTTCCTTTTGCTGAACTTGGGGACAGTGATACTCTCGACGTTGGCGAATGGGTTATGGCCATCGGCAACCCTTTCGGACTGTCTCACACCGTTACGGCCGGCATCGTAAGTGCCAAGGGGCGGGTCATTGGAAACGGCCCGTACGATGATTTTATTCAAACGGATGCTTCTATTAATCCCGGAAATTCCGGAGGGCCGCTCTTTAACGCGGAAGGTCTCGTAATCGGCGTAAATACAGCCATTATTGCCGGAGGAGGTGGAGGCATTGGATTCGCCATTCCGGTAAATATGGCTAAGATGATCGTCAACCAGTTGCGAGAATCCGGTATAGTGACCAGAGGATATCTCGGAGTGCGTTTTCAGTCGCTTACAACTGATCTGGCCAAATCATTTGGTCTCGAATCTGATAAGGGTGCCTTGATTTCTTTCGTTGAAAAGGACACTCCAGCAGAAAAAGCAGGGCTCAGGGCGGGGGATGTGGTTGTTGAATATGATGGCAAACAGATTAATGAGGGGAGTGAACTGCCTCGATATGTTGCCGCAACTCCGGTTGAGAAAAAAGTCAGAATTGTAATTTACCGCGATGGAGTCAAACATGATATTTCGCTTGTTGTTGGCAAACTGAAAGATAAAAATGCTGACAGAGGCCCGGACAACGGCAAGGAAAGCGACAGGATCGGAGTTACTGTTGAAGAAATAAGGAAGGATCTTGCCGATCGTTTCGGTCTTGCAGACAATAAGGGGTTAGTCATTACTGAGATTAAAGCCGGATCTACAGCAGAAGAAGCTGGTGTGACTGCCGGTTCTGTCATCATTGAGATTAATGGAAGCCGGCCTGAAACTATTAATTCGTACAACGCCATTGTCAGCAGACTTAAAAAGAGTGAAGTTATGCGACTTCTCCTTCGACGCCCAGACGGTACCGTGCATTATGTCGCTTTGAAAGTTGAGTAGTATACCAAGGCTGTTTTAGAATCCGTCTTGGTTTTGAGGAACTTATGTCCGCCCGTTATATGCAGCCACTGCGAATTCTGGTACAATGCGCATTCATTGGTTTTATGGTCTGGCTTGGGCTCTGCTTTTACCAGTTCGTGCATGTTGTCAGTTCCGGAATTAAGGGAGACATAGCTGTTCGTCCGGATGGTATTGATGGATTTCTCCCTATTTCCGGCCTGTTGGGAACAGCCTCCTGGATAAAAGGGGGAGGTATTAATTCAGTACACCCTGCCGCGGTTATTATCTTCGTAACGGTTGTTCTTGTTTCACTCCTGTTGCGTCGTTCCTTCTGCTCATGGATCTGCCCGGTTGCGATTATATCCGAGTGCGCCTGGAAGACGGGCTTTCGTCTGATGCTACGCAACCCGCGACTACCTGCATGGATGGACGCCGGATTTCGGAGTCTGAAATATTTGCTGATGGTTTTTTTTGTTTATTTTATTGGTATTGCAATGTCGTCGGACGCGCTCATTCGATTTATTCAATCAGATTACCATATGATAGCGGACGTACGGCTGTTGAACTTTTTTCTGCATATATCACCGTTGGCGTTGGTGATTATTTTGGTGTTGGTGCTTTTATCCGTTGTTCTGCGTAATCCATTCTGCAGGTATCTCTGCCCATACGGAGCTCTGCTAGGTCTGGCAGCCACACTCTCACCCCTGCGTGTGACCAGAAATAGTGACCGTTGCGTAGAGTGTGGAGTCTGTAGTCAGGTCTGTCCAGCTTACATAGACGTCATGCACAAAACGAGTGTAGTTTCTCCCGAATGTATTGCCTGCTGGAGATGTATCAGCCATTGTCGGTTCAATGAAGCACTTACAATGCGGGCTTTCCGACGTTTTGCGGTTCCGGGGTTTGTTTTTGCCGCTCTGGTGCTGCTGTTTTTTTTGAGTGGGTCAATAATCGGCAAGATAAACGGGTATTGGCACAGCGCCATATCACTGGAAGAATATGTCCGACTATTGGGCAAGTAACTAAAAAGGGAAAATTATTATGGGCGTATATGCCAACACTGTAAGTATTACTCAGTTCGCTATAGCGGGCGAATTGCCAAAAACAGACCAATATCAGTGGTTTTCTAAAAAACTTGCTGACCGTGGCTTTCAGTCAATAGAAAATTCCACCGAAGAATCTGCTGAGGGTTGGACGCTGGTTGACAAGCCGGATGAAGCAACTTTTGATGTGCCATCTGATTTCTGGCGCGATAATTTTGTCGTATTTTCTCTTCGCAGGGATCAGCGGAAAATACCATCAGCTGTTCTTAAATCTCACACGGCACGGGAGGAGAGTGCCTTTCTGTCCCAGAACCCGAATCTGAGACGAACACCAAAACATAAACGTGAGGAGATTAAGGAGCAGGCACAACTGCGTCTTATGACGAGGTGCCTTCCTGTTCCTTCTTCTGTAGATGTTGTGTGGGATCAGAAGAGCGGAGTACTTACGCTTTACAGCCTCGGATCGAAAGTTATCGAGCGCTTTGAAGATATCTTCCGTAAAACCTTCGAAGGATTCAGCCCTGTTATAGTTCATCCGTTTGCGCGGGCTCGAACCTTACTGGAAGGCCAACTGCTGGATTCATTGGAGGCAGCAAATCAGGCCGGTTCGGATGCTGTTGTCTCCTTAATTCGTGAGAACCAGTGGCTTGGGTATGAATTTTTGTTATGGCTTCTTCAGCGTGGAGTAAACGGAGAGGGTGAATTCTCGGTTTGTCGACCCGGTCACCTTGTGAACGGCGAGAAATTTTCCGCCTGGATTGATGACAGGATTCAATTCCAGGGTGGTGGTGAAGAGGGTGGAATTCAGAAAGTCACGGTTTCAGGTTCACAGGATAGTTACCTTGAGGCCATATCCGCCCTGAAAGGTGGTAAACGGATTACCAGCGCAACGATTTGCATGGAAAAGGACGAGAACCCCTGGAAATTGACACTCAAAGGTGATACGTTCGGCTTTTCATCTTTTAAATGTCCACAGGTGCGTGTTGAAAAAGATTCTACCGTCGATCAGATGAGTGAGCGTGAAGCGGTTTTTTATGAACGGATGTTCCTCATGGACCAGGGGTTGCAGCTGTTTGACAGTTTATTTACAACGTTTCTTTCCGAGCGTCTGACAGATGCATGGAACGGACGCTTGCAGGCGATCCAAGCCTGGTTGAACGGGGAGTAGTTAGATGAAATTTATCGATGAAGTAACATTGTTTGCATCTTCAGGTCATGGTGGCGCCGGATGTGTCGCATTCCGGCACGAAAAGTTTATTGAATTCGGCGGACCAAGCGGAGGTGACGGCGGTAAGGGTGGCGATGTCATTTTCGAAGCAATATCTGGGCTTTCAACATTATTGGAGCTTCGCCACCGGCCCCATCAAAAGGCTGAGAACGGTCATAACGGCATGGGTAAAAACCGCCATGGTGCGGGTGGAAGGGATCTGCTTATCAAGGTGCCGGTTGGAACGGTTGTCAAAGATGCGGAGAACGATGATATCCTGGCGGATCTGACGGAAAACGGTCAGCGTGTGATTCTGCTGAAGGGGGGCAGGGGAGGCCAAGGAAACGCCCGATTTGCGTCAGCCACCAACAAGGCACCGAAGTTTGCCCAACCGGGAGAAGAACATGAAGAGCGGAAGCTCCGATTGGAGCTGAAACTGATGGCTGATGTCGGGCTTCTCGGATTACCTAATGCTGGTAAATCATCGCTAATCAGCAAGATTTCCGCTGCCCGCCCCAAGATTGCTGATTATCCCTTTACCACCATGGTTCCTTCCCTTGGCGTCGTGCCGTATAAGAATTATAAATCCTTCGTTATGGCCGATATTCCAGGCATCATCGAAGGGGCCAATGAGGGCGCTGGACTGGGGCATCGTTTTCTTAAACATCTCGAGCGATCAGGTATTCTTCTGCACCTGGTTGATATTTCCTGGATGCCTGAACGGGATCCACGTGCTGAATTTGAATCAATAAATCGAGAGTTAGCACTTTTCAGCCCCGAACTGGCTTCAAAGGAACAAATTGTTGTTATTACTAAAATCGATCTTCCGCAGACAAGGGAAGAACTCTCTGCAATCAAAACCTGGTTCGAGGGTAAGGGAGTCACCGTATTTCCAATTTCCTCTGCAACTGGTGAAAATGTTGATCTGCTGCTGGATGAAATTGCCCGTCGATTGTGGGGTCCTCCGGAAGAGGTGTGGTGATGCGTAAGGAAGTAATTAAATCAGTTAAGCGGGTTGTTATAAAAATCGGGAGCAGAGTGCTCACAGATTCAAGTGGTGCACTTGATATGTCGGTCATAGGTGAAATCTGTGATGAAATTGCGATGTTGCGTCATCAGGGTTTGGAGATCATTGTTGTCTCATCCGGTGCTATTGCGGCGGGCAGAAGCGAACTGGGTCTGAAAGATAAACCGCGGACCATCCCTCATAAACAGGCTGCCGCAGCAGTAGGCCAGACCCGCCTGATGCAGGCGTATGAAAAATCGTTGGCCCCTCAAGGTTTTAAAGTTGCACAGGTTCTTTTAACCAGTGAAGATCTGGGAAGCCGTCAGCGCTTTCTTAATGCCCGTGCAACTCTGGATGCATTGCTTGGTTTTGGAATTATCCCGATTATCAACGAAAATGATACGGTTGTTGTTGACGAGATCAAGTTCGGTGACAATGACAATCTCTCAGCACTTGTAACGAACGTTGCCGAAGCACATCTGCTCCTGATATTGACCGATATTGAGGGATTCTTCAGCGCAGATCCGCACACCCATCCGGAGGCCACTCTGGTCCCTCTCATCAAGGCGGTTACACGTGAGGTTGAGCGTGCTGCCGGTGATTCAGGGTCAGCTGTCGGCACAGGAGGAATGGCGACAAAGGTGGCTGCCGCCAAGAAAGCCGGTAAAAATGGTGTTGCAACCATTATGGTTTCGGGAAAGAGACGGGGAGTTATTGTCGCAGCATTACAGGGCGAGGAAGTCGGAACCCTGTTTCTTCCTTCCGGGATTGGAATTAATCGTAGAAAACACTGGATTGCCTATACCCTGCGGCCATCAGGGAGAATAATTGTGGATGATGGTGCCCGGAATGCGTTGGTGAAGAAAGGCAAGAGCCTTCTTCCCTCCGGCATTGTTCGGGTGGAAGGCCGGTTCGAACGTGGGGCGTGTGTCAGACTGTGTGGATTGGATGGCATTGAGTTTGCCCGTGGTTTGTCTGACTATTCAAGCGGTGAATCAACCCGGCTCGCTGGCTGCAAGAGTTCGGAAATAGAGGGAATATTGGGATATCACTACGGCGATGTGATTTTTCATCGAGACAATCTGGTTTTACTCTAGAAGTGCCGTAACTCCTGAAAAATGAAATTATAGTGTCCGTATGTAACAACCGGTGTCGCTACTTTGCCTGAACGAAAGAAGCAGCACCGATAAAAGTATCTTTCCTGTGCAGACTGTTGTTGACTACCTCTACATGCCCGCGTAATTCCTGACCAACAATACTGTCTTCGCGAACCTTTACATTCATCAGAATTTCCGACAGTTTTCCTGTTTCGACTTGGTCCATGTTAAAAACCAGAGTGCCGTTTAGCTCCTGTTTAAAAGATACATCCGGCGCATCCTGAAAATCGACTTGAGGAGGGAGCTTAAGCCGAACGCTCAATTGTCGGGCAGACAACGAACCGGCATTGAGGACTGTTACCCGGTAATGAAGTTCTTCGCCAGGAGTTACTTTTTGTTTGACCAGTTTTGCAACCGCGCGGACGAGTGGTGCAGAGCCGATTATAACGGCCTCTTTTTTAAACCTGACATCATTGAATTTGGCCGATACGGCTGTGATCGAAAAAACGGTGCGATAGCCATCAACCATTTCGGTCGGCATTATGAACACAACAGCTCCCCTGAATGTTTCGCCTGAAGCAAGTTTCAGTCGAGTTACGCGTTCATCCGGTTTGTTTGATCCGGACAGGATGGCATTGTATTCATTGGGTGCCGTTACCGTTAGCAAGAAATCCTCGCTGGATTTACCACTGTTGGTAACTTCAATCGGTATACTGCCGATAGTTCCGACAGGAACCAAATACGGTCCTGCACCTCTGTTCACCGATATTGTCGCTGTTATGCCTGTCTTGGCACGTTTCTCCGCCTGCAGACGTTCGTTCTCAAGCTGTTCTTTCTCCCGTTTGATCCGAGCCTGATTCTCCTGATCAATCTTCGCTTTTGCTGAGCGCTCCATCACAATTATAAGTTCTGCTGCCCGTTCGCGAGCCAGTCTGTCAGAGCTGATTTTGCGGGCTGCGGTCTGAAGAGTACTGTCGGCAGTAAGTACTTCCCCCTTTTGATGGCGACTCACCAGCTGTGTTAGCTCATCTTCAATGGAAGCCTTAAGGCTGCTTTCAGGAAATTCGGTTGAAAACAGAGAAGTAAACTTTGCTGCACGCTCTAAATCCCCGGATTTGAGGCTGGCTCGAGCAATAAGCAGCAGAGTCACATCCCTGAGAGGGGAATTCGGGAAGACCTGGTTTAATTGTTCACACTTTTCCAGCGCAAGCAGGTAATCTTTCTGCTGGTATGCGTTGAAAGCAGCCACAAAAACGGTGGAATCATCAATTTCAGCAGCGTGGACCGGGGCAGCAAAAAATAAAAAGAAAAACAGCAACAGAATGAGTTGAATTAAAGTGCTGGTAATACATTTCATCAAGCTAATCCACAAAACTCTTCAATTTTTTACTACGACTTGGATGACGCAGTTTACGTAGAGCCTTTGCCTCAATCTGACGGATACGTTCACGGGTTACCTCAAAATCCTGCCCAACCTCCTCAAGAGTGTGGTCACTTTTTTCGCCAATACCAAACCTCATTCTGAGAACTTTCTCTTCACGCGGTGTCAATGTGGCGAGTACCTTGGCAGTGCTTTCAGAAAGATTGTTCTTGATGACCGCTTCAATCGGAGAAATAACTCCTTTGTCCTCGATAAAATCTCCAAGATGAGAATCTTCTTCCTCGCCTATCGGTGTTTCAAGCGAGATAGGCTCCTTGGCTATTTTCAGTACCTTACGCACTTTGTCAAGAGGCAGCTGCATCCGCTCAGCTATTTCTTCAGGAGAAGGTTCGCGGCCATTTTCCTGTACCAATTGGCGACTGGTGCGTATTAATTTATTGATTGTCTCGATCATGTGAACCGGTATACGAATTGTGCGGGCCTGATCGGCAATAGCCCGGGTTATGGCCTGTCGGATCCACCAGGTTGCATACGTTGAAAATTTATAGCCGCGCTGATATTCGAACTTATCAACCGCTTTCATCAGGCCGATATTTCCCTCCTGAATAAGATCAAGAAACTGCAATCCACGGTTGGTATATTTTTTAGCTATCGATACAACGAGTCGTAAATTTGCCTCTATGAGTTCGCTTTTTGCAATACGGGCCTTGCACTCTCCCTCCTCGATCGCCTTTAGTGCTGCAGCGAGATCGCGTGCTTTGAAGCCTGACTCCTGCTCTACTTTTTGAATTTTACGCGCTGCGGTTCGCAGACGCTTCTCCATCTTCACTGTTTCTTCTTCGTCTAATTTGAGTTTGTTGAGTTCTGTGGTACATTTTTCATCATCATTTTGCAGTTTATCAAGAAGGGCCTTCAGTTTTTCCACAGAAATAATTTTTTCAAGATCGGATAGTTCTGCCTGAAGAATATCAACCTTGCCGGATAACTCCTTAAGGCGTTCTGCCACTTTATTCGTGTGGCGATCTTTCAGTCTCAGTGATTTCAGAAGCTCTGCCTGACGATCTTTTCCGTCGCGCAGCTTTTTTTCCAACTCCTTTTTCTTTGCGGGAGATTTAGCAGCAGCAATTGTTTCTGTCATCTCTATCAATATCTGATCCTGAGCGATAATCGCATCGATAATCTCAAGAATTCTCGTTTTCTGAACATCTTCTTCATCTTCCTCCAACACTTCTTCTTCAACTTCTTTGCTGACTTCCGAAGGGTTAATCTGGAATTTACGAAGCCGTTCTCCCAGTGAAAGAACTTCTTTGACAGTGATCGGAGTATTGAGTATCACGCCGGCAACGTCACGTTCACCATCTTCTATCCTTTTGGCGATCTCGACTTCACCTTCTCGAGTGAGAAGAGAAACCGAACCCATTTCGCGCAGATACATTCGGACAGGGTCACTGGTACGTCCAATAGACCCCGGCTCAAATTCCACTTCTTCTGACTCACCTTCCGCTTCCTCATCATCGTCAAGTTCATTTTTAAGTTTCGGAATCTTGATTTTCTGAGCTGAATCAACTATTTCTATGTCGAGGTCGCCAAACATACCCATGACATCTTCAATCTGATCTGTCGCAATGTCTGGAGGGAGTATGTCATTAACTTCCTCATAGGTTAAGAACCCTTTCTCTTTGCCGATATCAATCAGCTGTTTAACGTTGTCCATATTCTTTTTAGCCATGTGTAATCACCTCAAGGGAACAGTATTTATTGTCAAAGTTTCGATTTTCGTGTACGCAACGTGTCGGCATGTTTTAGAAGAAGTCCGTATTCTTCGCTGTTTGCATCCAGTACAGCAAGTCGCGCGGCTATATCCTTGATTGATGAAAGTTTCTTCTTCTCATGGCTTCGTGTACACTGATCAAACACGGCACGCCATTCAATACCTGCCAGATATTCGTCTGAAACCATTATCCGGGAAAAGAGTGTTTTCTGCTCAGGGTTTTCGAGCGTCTCAGCAATTTGACTCAATATCTGACAGTCGTCGGAGCTATTTAAAGTGTTAAGCACCAATTGAGCAAGTACAAGGTAATCATCACTGAATATTGTTTCAAGGCCGATCCGGACTATTTCTGTCCGGGCTTCAGAGTAATTCAAAAATAATGTCAACAGAGTGTCTTGAACGGTGTCGATCGGCTGTTTATCAATGCTTTGATGTGCGGGCTCGTCCTGCCGTGAGAGGTTCCCGCCCCCAATGCGTTTACGAAATGCATGAACTGTAATTCCCAGCAGCCTACAAATTTCCTTCTCATATAAATCGCGCTCTACTGAGTCAGCTATTTTACGGAAACGGGGTACAATTTCATCAATTATCCTGACTTTACTGTCAACGCTATCCGGCGGCGTCTCTGCCAATAGAGAACGTACGAAATATTCAAAAGCGGGCCGCGCCTGATCCAATCGAGCGATAAAATCTTCAGCTGAATGTGCGGCCAGAAAACTGTCCGGATCATCGCCGATCGGCAATGAAACCACATACACCGGCAAGCGTTGCTCGAGAAAAAGCTCCATCGAACGAATAGTTGCTTTTTTTCCTGCATTATCACTATCGAACAGGGTATAGACACGATCAGCATGACGCTTGATCAGTCCGGTATGAGTAGTTGTTAGAGCCGTTCCGCAGGTAGCTACAACGTTCTGCACGCCGGCCCGATACAGTGCCAGATGGTCGAAGTAACCCTCTACAATTATAACTGAGTTTCCAGTCCTAATGGAAGGTAGCGCCAGGTCCAACCCGAAAAGCACAGAACTCTTGTGGTAGAGTGGCGATTCGGGAGAGTTGATGTATTTTGGCAGCGATGAATCCAGTACACGTCCAGCAAAAGCAATAACCTGCCCGCGCGCATCATTGATCGGAAAAATCAGGCGGTTTCGGAAAAGGTCGTACCAACCGGAATCAGACTTGCGGATTATACCGAGCTTAAGGGCGAGATCTAGATCAATGCCGTTATTTTTCAAGTGCTTAACGAGTCCATCGCGCCGGTCAGGTGCAAAGCCAAGACGATAATACTCTGAAATATCAGACTCGACCGAGCGATTGCCGAGATATGTACGGGCCGGTTCCCCTTCCTGCCCGTTTAGAAGAATCGAGCGGTAGTAGGATACAGTCAGATTGTTAATGTGCAGGAACTGGGCATGTTCATTCTGCGTTTTTTTTTCCGAAGGAGTAAGCTGACGCTCCTCAATTTCTATCCCGGCTTTTCTGGCAAGCAGTTTAACTGCTTCGGGAAAACTAACTCCCTCGATCTTCATGATAAAAGAGAACGCGTTACCGCCGGTGCCGCACCCAAAACAGTGAAAAATTTCCCGTGCAGGATTTACATTGAAAGACGGTGTCTTCTCCGCATGAAACGGGCAAAGGCCAAGGAAGTTGCCGCCGGCGCGCCTGAGCGAGACATAATCTGAGACAACCTCAACAATCGAAAGTCGATCAGCAACTTCGCGTACCTTCTCTTCAGGTATCATTTTTTCTGACCATTGGAGCTGCGCCATTCGGAGAGAAAACGATCTCCGGTTTGAGCCAGCATGTTGGCAGTCTCTGTCGACCGAATTTTGTTACGTACCTGCTCAGGCATGAATCCGGAGGAGGCTATACTGAAAGCCATGCAGAGCAGCAATGCCCCCTCAGCAAACCCGATAAGCAGTCCTCCAAGTCGGTTCAGGCTGCCCAGCATGACAAGTCGCAGCGCGGCCGTTATGACATTGCCTAAAATATGGGCACAGATTCCTATGACCAGCAGTATAATGATAAAAGCAAGGAACGAAGCCAGGTGCTCAGGCAGATGAAGTGATCTTTTTATCGGTACTGCGAGCAGTGGGTGAAATCGATATGCCAGCCAACCTCCCACCAGAAGACCCGCCAGGGAAGAAGCCTCATTGACAAGTCCACGGATCAGGCCTTTGATCGCAAAGAAGCAGAGTACTAATAAAATGATTACGTCAATAAAGTTCATTGTGGCGGTACGACCAATTTACAAAGAAGGGGCCATCTCAATGAAAGCCCCTTGACAGTGTAATTATAACAGAACATTTTCTCAGCACATCACGCTAGGTGTTTCCGGACAGCATCACTTACCGTTTTGCCATCGGCTTTGCCTGCGGTAAGAGGTGTAACTGCTTTCATGACACGTCCCATGTCTTTTGCGCCGTGTGCGTCAATATTCTGTATGATCTGCAGTATCAGCGTGTCAATTTCTTCACTGCTCAATTGGGTAGGGAGGAATTCAAGCAGGACAGCCAGTTCTAATTCCTCTTTTGCTGCGAGTTCAGGCCGGTTCCCTTCACAATACATCCGAATAGATTCACGGCGTTGTTTGGCCATGGTTGATATAACGTCAATCACTGCCTGGTCGTCAAGTTCAATGCGGGTATCAATTTCACGATTTTTAATTGCAGCACGAACCATGCGAACAGCCGAAAGGCGCAGGTTGTCCCGCGCCTTCATGGCTGCTTTCATCGCATCGTTTAACTGTTCTTTCAGTGACATACGGTTTGATCCTGACCCTGAATAACGGGGAGTTAATCGATCATTTTACGTTGTTTTTTAAGGGCGCGCTTGCGGGCGGCTATTGCCTTCTTCTTGCGCTTGATGCTTGGTTTCTCGAAATGCTCGCGTTTACGGACTTCGGAGAGAATCCCCGCCTTCTCGCACTGTTTTTTGAACTTCTTCAGTGCCATTTCAAACGGTTCGCTATCCTTAATTTTTACTCCCGGCATGTAAAATCACCCCCATCCTGTTTTAATTCTGATAATAAATATAATGCAATTGGTGAAAAAATTGAGAGTTTTGTACAATAGCACACCGTTCAACTTTGTCAATAAACAAATGTACCGTAAAGGTCATGGGTCAATGTGCTTAGGTCGGGCTGCTTTTTCTGAAATTCCTGATGTACCGAATCTTCGCCGCAACTCATTGTAAATCTCTTCGGGCGGAATATTCTGGTGACCGAGCAAGACAAGCAGATGGAAAAGCAGATCGGCTGTTTCGTATACTATTTCGTTTTGCTTCCCCCCTTTGGCAGCAATAACTACTTCCGTTGCTTCCTCACCGATTTTTTTAAGAATTTTGTCAATCCCGCCCCGCATGAGAGATGCGGTATAGGAATTCTCAGCCGGATGTGCCTTGCGGTCGAGTATGACCTGATAAACGGCCTGGAGGATGTCACTATCATTCGTCATAAGCGCACCTCAACTCCTTTGGCACGAAGATATTCCTTTGCCTCACCAATGGTGTACTCCCGGTAGTGAAAAATCGAAGCTGCCAGACAGGCACTGGCTCCGGCAGTCGTAAATCCATCGTAGAGATGCTCCAGGTTGCCGACACCACCCGACGCAATAACCGGAATAGAAACCGCGTCTACTACGGCACGGGTCAGTTCCAGATCATAGCCGTCCTTGGTGCCGTCACAATCCATGCTGGTCAGAAGAAGTTCGCCGGAGCCATATGTTTCCATCCTGACGGCCCACTCAACAACATCAAGACCGGTCGGTCTGCGCCCACCATGGGTATACACCTCCCATCGATGTTCACCCGGAACCCTGCGGGCATCAATGGCAACCACTGTGCATTGCGAACCGAAGCGTTCGGCGGCTTCCCGTACGAAATCGGGTCGGTCTACCGCAGCCGTATTAATAGAGGTTTTATCCGCTCCGGCGTTGAGCAGGCGACGGATGTCTTCAACTGAGCGGATGCCGCCGCCAACGGTCAGCGGCATAAAAACCCGATCAGCTGTTCTTTGAATGACATCGATGATGATATCGCGATCATCGCTGGAGGCAGTAATGTCCAGAAAAGTGAGCTCATCTGCTCCTTGGCTGTCGTACAGTTCCGCAATCTCCACAGGATCGCCAGCATCACGCAGTTCCAGAAACTGAACCCCCTTGACGACGCGGCCTCCTTTTACATCAAGGCAGGGAATGATACGTTTGGTCAACATTTCAGGAGTCGTCCCTTTGTGAGTGCAATTGCTTCATTCAGCTTTATTGCTCCGGTATACACCGCTTTGCCGGTGATAACGCCGGAGACCCCGCAGGATTCAATAGCCATAAGGTTTTCGATGTCTTTCAGGCTTGAAACGCCCCCTGAGGCAATAACAGGTATTGTAACAGCTTCGGCGAGAGCTCTGGTTGCGTCCAGATTCGGCCCCTGCAGCATTCCGTCCCGGGCAATATCAGTGTAGATAATAGCCGAGACACCGAACCCCTCGAACTTTTTGGCAAGATTAATGGCGGTGATGTCGGTCAACTCGGCCCATCCCTGAACCGCTACCATGCCGTTTTTTGCATCAATTCCAACAACAATTTGTCCCGGAAATTTTGTGCAGGCTTCACGTACCAGGTCAGGATTCCGCTGAGCGGCGGTGCCGATAATAACGCGGGAAATCCCTAAAGACAGATATGCTTCGATGGTGGCAATGTCGCGTATGCCGCCTCCAAGCTGGGCAGGGATGGAGATCGACTTCAGGATTGCCTCAATAGCTCCCCTGTTTTTCGGTTGGCCGGCAAAAGCACCGTCAAGGTCTACAATATGCAGCAGTTCAGCTCCCTGTGTCTGCCAGTCCAGAGCCTGTGCACCGGGGTTGTCGCTGAATACGGTATCCCTATTCATCAGTCCCTGCTCCAGGCGGACACATTTTCCTTCTTTCAAATCTATGGCGGGAATTACTATCATGTCAGCTCCGCAAAATTTTTCAGTATCTGCAGGCCGATACCCTGCGACTTCTCCGGGTGGAACTGGGTGGCGACAACATTGTCCTTCCAGACTGATGAACAGAATTCGATGCCGTAGTCAGTCGTTGTGGCGATAACAGTACTGTCATCCGGCTTGACGTAAAAGGAGTGGACGAAGTACACGTTGCTGCCGTCATCGATGCCGTTAAAAACCGGTGGACGTCGTTTGAAAGAAAGCTGGTTCCAACCCATCTGCGGTACTTTCAGCTTCTCGCCTTCAACCGTCATCCGGTTAGGAAAACGAAGCACGTGACCAGGGATAACATTCAGTCCGCAGTACAGACCGAACTCCACACTGTCGGTAAATAAAAGCTGCATTCCGACGCAGATCCCCAAAAAAGGTCTTCCTTCGGCGATAACCTTCAGAATCGGTTCAACAAACCCACTTTGTTCGAGGTTGTGCATACAGTCGCGAAAGGCACCGACACCGGGCAGCACGATCCTTTCGGCTTGCAGTACGACCTGCGGGTCGTCGGTAATAATCGCTTCATGGCCAATTTTTTCAAATCCCTTCTGTACTGAGCGCAGGTTCCCCATGCCATAGTCTATGATTGCGATCATAGCTAACCGACAATCCGTGAAAAATCGGCAATTTTGCCAAATAATCGGGCAATTGTAGTCAGAAGCGCCAACCGGTTTGTTCGCACCAGTGGATCTTCGGCCATGACCATGACTTTATCGAAGAAAACGTCCACCGGCCCACGCAACGTAGCTATTTCAGTCAGAGCGTCCAGCCATGCACCGGATAAGACAAGGCGGTCTGCAGAGAGTTTTACCGATTGGATCGCTTCATATAAACAGGCCTCGGCATTATCCTGAAAAAGTGCCGGATCGACGGGAGCGTCAACCCCTTCCTTGATGATATTACCGACACGTTTGAATGCCACAGTCAGCGGCTCAAAGTCCGGGTGGGTTTTAAATTCAGCCAACGCCGCAATACGGGCTCTGACATCGACGAGGTCATCGAATCCGGCAGCAACAGCGGCTTCGACCGCATCCGTAGCAAACGAACTTCCGAGCAGGTTGCAGAATCGTGCCCGGAAAAACTCCAGTACATCCTTAGCGGCTTGCTCTTTCGGCCGGGTCAACTTTGTGGACAGAAGCTCAAGAGCCTGATCGACCATTGAGCCGAGCGACAGTCGGTAACCTCTGTCTAGTATGATGACAATGATGCCGATGGTTGCACGCCTCAGTGCATACGGGTCGGCAGCGCCGGTCGGTATGAGGCCGACGCCGAAACAGCCGCAGATGGTGTCCATTTTGTCCGCTATCGATACAAAGGCGCCGCAGTCTGATGCGGGGAGCTCTCCCCCCGCCTGGGTCGGCAGATAATGTTCGGCGATCGCATTCGCCACTTCTGCCGGCTCACCTTCCAGTAGAGCATACTCACGCCCCATGATCCCCTGCACCTCGGGAAATTCTCCGACCATGCCCGAAACCAGATCGGCCTTGCACAGCCATGCGGCCCGTGATACCCGGGTCTTGACGGCAGGATTAAGCAGTTCGGCCAGCCCTTCAGCCAGTGACTTGAAGCGTTCCATTTTCTCGAAGGATGTTCCCAGTTTCTGCTGGTAGACAACTTTTTTGAGTGATTGCACCCGCTCATCAAGGCGAATTTTTTGATCCTCCTCAAAGAAAAAACGGGCATCGGATAATCGGGCGCGCAGAACACGCTCGTTTCCTTTGACTACAACGGACGGATCATCGGTCAGGGTGTTGTTGATGGTAATAAAGCCGGGCAGTAGCCCTCCGTTGGCATCAACAATCGAAAAGTAGCGCTGATGGCTGCGCATTGAGGTGATCAGCACCTCTTTGGGAACCTTCAAAAATTCGGGTGAGAATGTGCCATGAACGACGCTTGGATATTCTACCAGATAGGTGACCTGCTCCAGCAGTTCTTCATCGGGCAGCAGATGTCCACCGGAAGCCGCTGCGACCCGGTGCGTTTCCCGGCGAATGATCTCCTTGCGTTTTTCCGGATCCGGGATAACAAAATGCCGCTCGCATTCTTCCAGATAATGGGCAAAATCACTCACCGGGAAGGTGGTATTGGCCATAAATCTGTGTCCGCGCGAGATCTTTCCGCTCTCAATCGTGCCAAAGGAAAAGGGTACAATCGTGCCGTCAAACAGTGCAACAATCCAGTGGATCGGTCGGGCGAAACGTACCTCCTGATCCCCCCAGCGCATCGATTTTTTGAAGGGAATATTCGCAACCAGTGCCGGCAGGATCTCAGTCAACAGCTCGTAGGTCGGTCGGCCGGCCTCATGTTTGCTTACGAACAGGTATTCACCTTTTTCGGTAGTAATTGTTTGCAGGGCCGAAACATCAACTCCCTGACCACGGGCAAAGCCCTCGGCGGCTTTGGTCGGTTTGCCGGAAGGATCGTAGGCCGCCTTAACTGACGGACCGGTGGCGGTGATCTCGGCGTCAGGCTGAACAGACGGAATGCCCGTTACTACCAGCGCCAGGCGCCGCGGAGTTGCGAGGGTTTTGATCCCGCTGAATGAGAGGCGTGCGACTGCAAGCTCTTTGGTGATTATTGCTTTCATCTCCGCGACAGCGCGCGGTATAAATCCGGCAGGTATCTCTTCGCAGCCGATTTCAAGGAACAGTTCTTTTGTATTCATCAGGCAGCACCTCCCTTCAATAATGGAAAGCCCAGACGTTCGCGCATCCGCAGGTATCCTTCGGCACACACGCGGGCCACACCGCGGACGCGGCCGATGTAGGAGGCGCGCTCGGTGACCGATATCGCTCCGCGGGCATCAAGAAGGTTAAAGGTGTGTGAACATTTCATGACGTAATCGTAGGCCGGTAGTACGAGTTCCTTCGCAACCAGGCGCAGGCACTCTTTTTCATACATAGTAAAGAGCTGCAGCAGCATGTCAACATCGGCCTCTTCGAAATTGTACCGCGAAAATTCGACCTCGCTTTCGTGATGAATGTCGCCGTATTTTATCCCCTTGACCCATTCGAGATCGTACACATTGTCGACCCCCTGCAGGTACATGGCGATTCGTTCACAGCCATATGTGATCTCCGACGGTATCGGTTTCAGGTCGATGCCGCCTGCCTGCTGGAAGTAGGTGAACTGGGTGATCTCCATTCCGTCAAGCCAGACCTCCCAACCCAATCCCCAGGCGCCCAGAGTCGGGGATTCCCAGTCATCCTCGACAAAACGGATATCATGTTTCGCAGGATCAAGCCCGAAGGAGCGGAGTGAATCGAGGTACAGGTCGAGAATGTTGAGAGGCGAGGGCTTCATTATAACCTGAAACTGATAGTAGTGTTGCAGCCGGTTGGGATTTTCTCCGTAACGGCCGTCAGTCGGGCGCCGGGACGGCTCGACATAGGCAACGTTCCATGGCTCGGGGCCGAGTACTCGCAGAAAAGTAGCCGGGTTGAAGGTGCCGGCACCCTTTTCAGTGTCATAAGGCTGCTGGATGATACATCCCTGTTTAGCCCAATAGCCCTGCAGGGAAAGGATAAGATCTTGAAATGTCACGCATGTACCTCCGGATGGGGAGTGTGAAAGTATTGACACAGAAAAGAAGGGTAACTATTAGCAGGAATAGTGGCTTTGGTCAAGTTTGCGAAGAAGGAGATCGGTAAATCGATGTGCATCAGCGGGAGGTCGATGGCTTCAGGAGCAATGCGAGAGATTCAACAATATATGTAGCCTGGTCAAGCCTGTCGGCAGGATAACTGTTTGTGACGGCACACACCTGTAATCCTGCCGATCTGGCTGAGGAGATTCCGGCAGGCGTATCTTCTATCGCCATTGTCGTCTCTTTAGAAAAATCGTATTGTCCCGATGACAGCAGTTGTTGGAAGGCAAGCTGGTAACATTCAGGATCAGGCTTGCTTGCTGCGACATCGTCAGCTGTAACGATAGCATCAAAATAGTCAGTTATGCCGAGCATTGCCAGAATAGGATCAATATCAGATCTGAGCGCCCCGCTGCAAATCGCCAACGGAATGTTGTTCCTGTGCAGATGAATGATCAGATCCACTACTCCCGGATAAGAGGAAACACCGGAGCGGATGACCTCATTGAAAAAAGCAGCTTTCTGTTTAATCAGTCCATGCAGGTTCTCCTGGTCAAGTATCATTCCTTTGGATGAAAAGGCGTGCCTGAATGCATCCCGATCATCAAAACCGATGTAGGTCTCAACGTACTCCTGCCAGGAAAAATGTAACCCGAGCGGCTCCAATGCCCGCTGAAACGCAGCATAGTGAAGCGGTTCCGTATCAACAACAACGCCGTCAAAATCAAAAATAACGGCTTCTACCTTACATCCGTCAGGAAAAAAAATCATGGATTCCACTGCCCCGCTGCCTGTCTTTATGTGTTGCTCCAGATCGCAAAATAGCATTTGCGTAGTTCGTAAAACAATAAAAAATCCGCCGACAGATCGGTTCAACATGATTTTTAGAATATTTCATGCTTAAATTTAGTGTTGACGATTTGTTATTATGCTCTATTATTTGAGAGTGTTTTTACCGGATACCGGTGCAAACGCTGAATATCATACATTCGAGGAGGCAGAGATGGCGTTACGAGTTGCAATTAACGGGTTCGGCAGGATTGGCAGAATGGTACTGAGAGCAGCAAGCAAAGACAAAAATATTGAATTTGTAGCGATTAACGATCTGACCGATGCAGCTACCCTGGCTCACCTTTTCAAATATGATTCAGTACACGGTACCTTTCCCGGCACGGTCGAGGCAAAAGACAACCAGCTCGTCATTAACGGTAAGGCCATAAAAATCTACGCCGTGCGAAACCCCGCAGAACTCCCGTGGAAAAAAGATAAGATTGATGTTGTACTTGAATCAACCGGTATATTTACTTCCAGAGAAAAAGCTGAAATGCATATTCAGGCGGGTGCAAAAAAGGTCGTTATTTCAGCACCGGCTACCAATGAGGACATTACTATCGTCATGGGTGTTAACGATCATCTGTATGACCCGAAAAAGCATGCAATTATTTCGAATGCGTCGTGTACAACCAATTGCCTTGCTCCTGTAGCAAAAGTATTGAATGATACGTTCGGCATAGAGAAGGGATTGATTACGACGGTTCACTCTTATACAAATGACCAGAATATCCTCGATCTGCCTCATAAAGATCTGCGCCGGGCGAGAGCCGCTGCCATGTCAATGATTCCGACGACCACTGGAGCGGCAAAAGCAGTTTCTCTCGTGTTGCCTGAACTGAAAGGCAAGTTGGACGGTATGGCAATTCGTGTGCCGACTCCAAATGTCTCAGTCGTTGATCTGGTCGTAACTGTGACAAAAAAAACAGATGCTGCCAAAGTGAACGCAGCCTTGAAAAAGGCATCCAAGGGGGTACTTAAAGGTATTTTAGGCTTTGAGGAGGCACCGCTCGTTTCAATTGATTTTAATGGCAACCCTTTGTCATCAATTGTTGATGCCTCCTGTACAAAGGTTATTGGCGAATCGATGGTAAAGGTGCTCGCCTGGTACGACAACGAATGCGGATTTTCAAACCGCGTGGTTGACCTCTTCCGCTTAATCGCTTCAAAAAAATAGCAACAGATCAGTACGTAAGGAGGAGGGGGATTATTCCCCCTCTTTTTTTGCCGCTCTCGAAATATACTATAAATATGGAGGTCAACCGTGTCGATTCGATATATCGATGAAATTAAGAATCTGAAGGGTAAAAAGGTTTTCATTCGTGTTGATTTCAACATTCCCCAGGACGACAAAGGAACCATTACTGAAGATACTCGAATCGTCGGCGCGGTCCCGACAATTAAATACGCTCTGGAACAGGGTGCAAAAGTTGTTCTGGCCTCCCATCTTGGCCGCCCCAAGGGAGAGAAAAAAGCTAAATACAGTATGGCCCCGGCCACGGCACGACTTTCTGAACTGCTTGGCAAACCGGTGACCCAGGCGCCGGACTGTTTCGGGCCTGATGTGGATGTCCTTATAAATGCCATGAAACCGGGCGAGGCGGTCATGCTTGAAAATGTCCGTTTCTATCCAGGCGAGGAAAAAAACGATGCCTCCTTCGCTGAAAAGCTGGCCAATGGATGCGAAATTTACGTCAATGACGCTTTTGCTGTGTCACATCGCGCGCATGCATCTGTTGAAGCGATTACCAGGAATATCCCTGTAATTGCGGCCGGTTTTCTGATGAGAAATGAAATGACTTTTTTTGACAAGGCAATGCAGAATCCTGTCAGGCCGCTTGTCGCGATTCTGGGCGGCGCTAAGGTCTCCGGGAAACTCGAGGTTCTTGAAACACTTATAAATAAAGTAGACAAGGTCGTTATCGGTGGTGGCATGGCGTTCACCTTCCTGAAGGCCATGGGTTATAACGTTGGTAAGTCCCTTGTAGAGGATGAATTGATACCTACTGCCCGTACCATCATGGAAACGGCACGCACCAAAGGAGTCATGTTCTATCTTCCGGTGGACTGCGTTGTTGCTAATGCTTTTGAGGCAAACGCAACCAACTTCATCACCACTGCTCAGGAAATACCCGCTGGATGGATGGCACTTGATATCGGACCGGCAACGACAACTCTGTTCGCTGAAACTTTGCGTGACGCAAAAACCGTTATATGGAATGGCCCAATGGGTGTCTTTGAAATGGATGCCTTTTGCAGGGGAACGTATGCGATGGCTGAAGCGGTTGCAAACTGCTTTGCCACCACTATAATCGGAGGTGGAGATACAGACTCAGCCGTCCGCAAAGCCGGAGTGGAAAACCGGGTCAGTTATATATCAACCGGAGGAGGGGCCTTTCTGGAATTGTTGGAGGGGAAAACACTGCCCGGGGTCAATGCACTCGAAGTCACAGCTAAATGAAAAGGGGACACTGATGAGAACACCGGTTATTGCAGGAAACTGGAAGCTCTTTAAATCGATCGCTGAATCGGTCGCTCTGGTTCAACAACTTAAGCCGCTCGTGGCGAACTGTCAGGGTGTAGAAATCGTTGTTGCGCCTGTTTTTACCGCTTTGAGCCGCGTTAGTGATGCTATTGAAGGCTCAAACGTCAGGATGGCTGCTCAGGATTGTTATTGGGAGGAGGAAGGGGCTTTTACGGGAGAAGTGGCTCCGAAACTGTTGAAAGACGCCGGATGCAGTTACGTTATAATAGGACATTCAGAGCGGCGGCAGTTTTTTGGTGAGTCGGATCTGACCGTCAGCAGGAAAGCCAAGGCCGTCATCGCAGCCGGGTTATGCGCCATCGTCTGCGTAGGGGAGTCATTGGCCGAACGGGAATCAGGCCAGACTTTTTCAGTCATAGAATCACAGGTTAAAGGAAGTCTGGCAAGTCTTGGGACAGAGTCATTTACCCATGTCATACTTGCATACGAGCCTGTGTGGGCTATCGGTACAGGAAAAACGGCCAGTGATACCCAGGCTCAAGAAGTTCACGTTTTCATCCGGAAATTGCTTGCCGGACAGTTTGGTCAGTCGGTAGCCGATGCTACTCGCATACTTTATGGTGGCAGTGTAAAGCCTGATAACGTCAAAGGGCTGATGGCTCAAGCTGACATTGACGGTGCTCTTGTAGGCGGAGCGAGTCTTAATGCAGAATCTTTTGCGGCAATTGCCAATTTTAACTCTTGACCTGTACCAGGCTGTTGATCTGTTTATACGGTTGCTTCACTTATAACTTTACAGCAAGTAAATTGCTGTGCTATAAATTTTCTCTTTAAATCGCTGCAAGGGGATCCGGTATGACAATTGTTCTTACAATTCTGCATGTAATCGTTAGTCTATTTTTAATAGGTGTTGTATTGTTGCAATCCGGAAAGGGTGCTGAAATGGGCGCATCATTCGGAAGCAGTGGCAGCCAGTCTGTTTTTGGAGCAGGGGGGGGGACTTCCTTTCTGAGTAAATTAACAACCAGCGCTGCTGTTATCTTTATGTTGACTTCACTGACTCTGGCATATCTTTCCGGTCAGCCTTCATCTTCCTCTATGATGTCTGGTAAAGGGAAAACAGCACCAGAGCAGGCACCAATTGCTGCACCGGCTCCTCAGAAAGCAGATTCGGTTCCTGCTCCCGTTTCTCCTGCTGCCCCTGCTCAGAAAAAATAATATTTACACTTGAAAAAGCTGAATGGCTGTGTTAGAGATACCGCCCATTGTTTAGATAACAGCGTTAAAATTTTAGACTCTATATAGGTGTACACGGTATTTTGTGTACTCTGCTTGCGGTGGTGGCGGAACTGGTAGACGCACCAGCTTGAGGGGCTGGCGGGGGCAACTCCGTGATGGTTCGATTCCATTCCACCGCACCAGTTAAATATCCGGCACATCCGGATTATAAACAAAAGGCCCTGAGAAATCAGGGCCTTTTGTTTATTGTTGGTCTTATGTCTTCATCTTCCAGGCGATTCCTAAGAACCTCTCGCTATGATGTGAATGGAGCATTGTAGGGCAAAGAATGACTCTTGCGTCGTGATTATATAATGCAGTAGTCTGAAGCCTATACACATTTCAAACTCAATTCCAGCGCCAATAACCCCACAAAAAAAAGACCTAACCGCAATTGGTTAAGTCCCTGTTTATGGTGCGCCCGACACGATTCGAACGTGTGACCGATGCCTTAGAAGGGCATTGCTCTATCCAGCTGAGCTACGAGCGCATTAATAAAGCGGCAATTGATTGAGTGCCGCTTCCTTGTTATCTTTCAGCTGGCAGGACTATATAATTCATAGTCCCTTTTGTCAAGGTTTGTAGCCGGTTATGGGGAAAAATAAAAAAATCTGATAACCCTTTTTGTTCGAGTTATCAGATTCATGTTGTTTGGTACGCCCGGACCGATTCGAACGGCCGACACCCAGGTTCGAAGCCTGGTGCTCTATCCAGCTGAGCTACGGGCGCGAATGGTTTCTATGATTTTTTGCAGAGGTAGATTCAGCAATTAATAGTTGACCCTTTAGCCGATCATACTGCGACCAAACATATATCCTGTTCGACCCTAAAAGTCAAAGGCTCTTCTCATTAATCCAGTTTCTTATGGACTTTAATGGGATCTTAATTTCCCGAACGCAGGTATATGTGCGACAAATCGTCATCTGGAACATTTTTCCCGAGTTTAGTCGGGCTGCAAGCCTCACCTCTGCATGGACAAGCAACCCATTCAAACCCAAAGGGAGGGCAGCAGGTGTCACGAAACTCCGGACTGTGAAACCGTTCTGATACAACAGTACGTGAAAATTAGAAGGCGGTCAGTGCGGAGCGTATCCTCAACTCAAGCTTCTCGCAAGGCAAGTCATTTTGCAGGGCACTCAGTTCAGATTTATAGATCAACACACTGACCATTTGGCTGCCGGAGTATAGGTGCAGGAGGTGCACATCAAGACAGCCAACGGTTGAACCTTCAATTACATTGACCTTCGTTAGCTGTATCCCGATTTGAGCCGCAAGATCGGTAGCATATTTTTCTATCATTTGTCACGTTTCCAAGTGTGAATTAATAATAAAGTAACGAAACCCCGGCTTTGATGGTGACTGGATCCGGTGCTGTGAAAGGAGGTGTCCTTTGAGCTATACAGGTAAGTATTCTAATGAACAAGACTATTTTTATTCATTCTAATCCATATACGTGCGGCTCATTTAAGTCTGGTGCCCCATTCAGATGGGCAACGGGACCGATCTCTTATTGAACGAGCTCTATTTGGCGGGGAGTTTACAAAAGCGTATGGAATTGTTGGGCCAGAGTTACATCAGTTACGTTTGAGAATATGATATTGAAGTCAGATTTGCTTACAATACGTTTGGCTGATACGTAAAGATGCTACGTCACGGCAGAAGCTTGAATCTGGTGTAATAGTTATTCTTGCTGCTTCCCGTACTGTTTAATAAAAGACTGTATCTGCCGTGCCGTCTCACTTTTTGAATCCAGTTCAAGATACCGCCTCCACATTACGAGCGCTTTCGGAATGTTGTTCATGTCGAACGCTGACACATATCCGCTATTGTAGAGACTCTCGAGATTGTTTGGGTCAATTGAAAATGCTTTTTCAAAATTTGTCAGAGCTCGCTTAAAATCTCCGGTCTGACGATACATTGCCCCCTGATCATTGAGAACATCGGTGTCATCGGGTCGTAAAATAAGTACTCGTTCATACGCTTTGATTGCCAGTTCAGGTTGGTCGGTATCAAAATATATATTTCCCAGTTCTCTCCACGTTTCAACAGTGGCCTCTTTTGAGTCCGCTTTTTTTTGCAGGTTTTCGATCTGCTGCAGTTTGTCACTGCTCAGAGGTGTACCAGCTACTGTATCCGGATTCTTAGATTGTTCAGGTTCACCCGTCTCAATTGTTTCTTCAGCACTCTCATCCAGAATAGGGCAGATTATTTGAGATGCGTTCTCAAGTACTGATCCAGGGAGTATCGATTCAAGCTGCCCTCCCCCCTGCAGCCGCTTCAAACGCGCTCTTGATACTCCTAATATATCAATCAAGCCGAGTAAAGCGGTCTGCTCGCTACAGTCTATTTCATAGAATTCAAGATGAGAGCGATACTGTTTTTCCTTGTATTCTACCGCTGCTAATCTACGCTCAGGCTCTCCAAGAGGTATAAAACGGAGCCACATTTCCAACCGTCCCAGAGGAGTTAACCGGATGGAGTGCACGTCATAGGAGACCATGAATCTTGAAGTGCCGTTAAGGGGTTGCCACAGGACAGCATGTGCGTTCTGCTGGACTCCACACAGCAATATCACTGCTACACAAAATTGAAATATTAATCGCAGCATAACCTTCCCGTCCTGACAAATTGATGGTAGAGTCGTTATTCAATTGCCTTGAGTTTGTTCTGTTCGTATTTATGCGTATGATGTGTTCGTTGTCAAGCAGCTTCAATCACTGAAAACGAATAGTACTGATCGTTTATGTGAGCTATGGGAGTGAAGTATAATCATACAAAGATGCTTGAAGTAACATATACTCCCCTGTAGTAAGTTAGAAGTTGATTTTTGCGCCTGTATTGGTGGAAAATAGCTCCGTTAAGGCACTTATGCTGTGTATCAGTGCTAGAATACAAGAGGTACAATAATGTTGCTTGAATCAATCGACTCACCGTCTGATCTGAAAAAATTGAACACGGAACAACTTCCTGAGCTCGCTGCAGAAGTCCGGAAATTCCTTCTGGAAACGGTTTCTGCTACCGGTGGCCATCTCGGCTCAAATCTTGGAACGGTTGAACTGTCGATTGCCTTGCATTACTGTTTTGACTCACCCCGGGATAAAATAATCTGGGATGTCGGGCATCAGGCGTACACTCACAAGATTCTTACCGGGCGTCGAGGGCGATTTCATACACAGCGACAGTACAAGGGCATTTCCGGTTTTCCGAAGCGTTGTGAGTCCGAGCATGATGCATTCGGGGTTGGTCACTCCTCAACCTCCATCTCGGCCGGTCTTGGTATGGCGGCGGCTTCCAGCCTTGATGGCAAAAGGAGTCACTCAATTGCGGTGATTGGTGATGGCTCATTGACCGGAGGTATGGCTTTCGAAGCGTTGAATCAAGCCGGCCACCTCAAAAAAAACCTGATCGTAATTCTTAACGACAACGAAATGTCAATTTCAAAGAATGTCGGTGCTTTTTCCGCCTTTATTTCCCGCAAGATGACGGGGCGTTACTACCGGGATTTAAAAAAAGAGATGCAGGCATTACTGAAGCATATTCCCGCTTTTGGCACAGACATACTTCATTTTGCCCGTCGGGCGGAAAATTCGCTGAAGGGTTTTCTCACCCCCGGTTCCCTCTTTGAAGCTCTCGGTTTTGATTATATTGGACCTTTAGATGGGCACAATCTGCCACAGCTGGTCGATGTATTCAACAACATCAATCAACTGGATGGCCCGTTGCTGGTGCATGTAATGACAACGAAAGGTAAGGGGTATAAGCCTGCCGAAGAGACTCCGGCCAAATATCATGGTGTGGGGATTTTTGATGTTGCAACAGGTAAAGGGGCCGCAAAACCAGCTGTCAGGTCATATACGGACATATTCGGCGAGACGTTGGTACAATTAGCGACTGAAGATCCAAAAATTATTGCTATAACTGCCGCCATGCCCGATGGAACAGGGCTCAATCCGTTTGCGCAGCGTTTTCCGGACCGTTTTTTTGATGTCGGCATAGCCGAACAGCATGCCATGGTTTTTTCAGCCGGTCTGGCTGCAGAAGGCTTCAGGCCCGTGGTTGCAATATATTCAACCTTCGTTCAGCGCGCATACGATCAGGTCTTTCATGATATCTGCCTCCAGCATCTACCTGTTACCATAGCTATGGACCGGGCCGGATTGGTGGGTGATGATGGTCCGACTCATCATGGTGTTTTCGATCTTTCCTATATGAGGCACCTTCCCGGATTAACGGTGATGGCGCCAAAAGATGAGAACGAATTACGTCATATGCTTAAGACAGCTATTTACAGCGGTTCGCCGATTTCGCTCCGTTACCCGAGAGGGGCGGGCTATGGTGTCGAACTGGATAGTGAGTTGAAATGTCTGGAAATAGGAAAGGGTGAACAGCTGCTCGACGGCAGTGATGTGACCATTATCGCAATCGGAGCAACGGTCTACCCCTCAATTCAGGCGGCTGATGCACTCAGGCTGAAGGGAATTTCTGCCGGGGTCATAAACGCCCGTTTTGTGAAGCCGCTTGATACAGAACTTATTCTCGGTGCTGCCCGCCGGACCGACAGAATAATTACGGTGGAGGAAAATGCTTTGCAAGGCGGTTTTGGCAGTGCCGTACTGGAACTGCTGTATGACAATAACATGCAGAATGTTAAGGTGCGTCGTTTGGGTCTTCCCGATCATTACATAGAACAGGGGAGTCAGGCACAGCTGCGCAAGGATGTCGGAATTGATGCGGAAGGAATTACCGCTGCTGCTTTAGAATTTATGAAATGAGGATGCCATGACTTTAGAGGAAGCACGAAGTAAAATCATATTTGCCCTGGATGTACATGGACTGGAAGATATTGACCGGTGGGCTGACACATTGGCTGGCAAAGTAGGCATGTTTAAAGTCGGCAAGGAACTGTTTACTTCCTGCGGACCTGCTGCTGTCAAGGCTGTACAGCGTCATGGCGGACAGGTGTTTCTCGATCTGAAATACCACGACATTCCGAATACTGTTGCGAGTGCGATGCTTGCAGCGGCACGCCTTGGAGTTCAAATTACCAATCTGCACGCTCTGGGAGGTTCTGAAATGATGGAAACGGCAGTCACTGCAGTGCACAGGGAGTTCAGCCATGGGGGACGCCCGAAACTTCTCGCTGTGACGATCCTGACCTCATCTACCGTCCAGACACTTCGACAGGTGGGAATCGAGCATTCAGTGCAGGATATGGTGGTGCGTTTGGCCAGACTTGCCAAGGAATCCGGAATGGATGGAGTCGTCGCTTCCCCGCTTGAGATCGGTCTTATCAGAGAAGCCTGCGGCACCGATTTTCTGATTGTCACCCCGGGGGTGCGCCCGGCTTTTGCTGCAGCTGATGACCAGAAGCGTATTATGACTCCGGCAGCGGCGGTCTCATCAGGAGCTGACTATCTGGTAATCGGCCGGCCGATAGCCAAAGCGATCAATCCCGTTGAAGCGGCGGAATGTATTGCTGTAGAAATTACGGAAGGTGCGGTATGAAAGGAGAATTGATATTTGGTGTTAATCCGGTAAAAGAATCTCTGCAGGGAACCCGCGGCGCCTTCAACCTGTATGTACAGATCAGTGCCACCGATCATCGAGTTGAAAAGATAATCAGGCTGGCCGAAGAACGTGGCGTTGCGGTCCATCGGCGGGATAAGGTTGATCTTACCAAGATGTGCACTTCATCCCATCATCAGGGGATTGCACTTGAGGTAGAGCCCTTTCAATATACCGATTTCGACAATCTGCTGGTATCTGTCACTCAGTCCGGCAGCCCCGGGTTTATTTTGGTTCTCGATGCCATTCAGGATCCTCACAATCTGGGCGCTCTGATTCGTTCGGCCGCCTGTGCCGGGGTTGACGGCGTCATTATACCCAAAGATCGAGCCTGCGGTATTACCGCAGCCGCCGAGAAGACTTCGGCCGGTGCTGTTGAAACAGTTCCGGTGGCTTTGGTTACCAATATTGCTCAAACGCTCGAAACTTTGAAAAAGCTCGGTTACTGGGTGTATGGACTCGATGGTGCCGCCCGGCAGTCCGTCTATGGAACAGATTTCTCAGGAAACGTTGCTCTGGTGGTTGGCGGGGAAGGTGAGGGGATCAGGCCGCTCGTGCGCAAACAGTGTGATGTTGTGATGTCTATCCCGCAGTTTGGCGGTGTTAGTTCTCTTAACGCTTCAGTAGCCGGGGGGATTGCACTGTTTGAAATTGCGAGGAAGATTCGGGGTTAACCCCCGGCTCTCTTCTCATCAAACTGCCTGAAATATTCAAACCTGCACCGGTTCTCGACATCAACCAGTCTCTGGAACGCCTCACGGAAATCGGTGACGCCGATGCTGAATACGCCATGTCCGTAGACAATGGCAGTACCTTTTCTGCCGATCACCGGCGGGACATTCTTTGCTATGCCGCCGGCACCGATTTCTCCCGCGACTATCGGTATATCTCCCAGAAAGCGAACCTTTACGCACTCCTTCCAGCAGTCCGTGACGTTGCACGCACCCTTCTCGGTACATACCATGCTCATGACCACCGCAAAGCGCGGATGGCCGTGAAGAATGGCGCGACAACCGGTCATCTCAAAAATAGATCGATGTGCAACCAGTTCGCTTGAAGCGGTTATGCCGACCGTTGAACTGTTTTCAAAAGGGACCGGATCAATACACCCGGTCAGCTCATCCAGGCTGGATGCTGTTTGAGAGATATAGATCAGGTTGCCGTTTACATACGAAATGTTTCCGAAAAAAGAATCTACCAAACCCCGCTGGACGGTGTACCGGCCGACTCGAGCGATCTCTTCCAGGATGACATTTTTTTCTGTAAACGGCCCCTCCCGGAACTCAAGCCCACTATAAGAAAGCGGAGCGAGCGATTCAAGGCGAAAATGTTCAAAGGCAACCTCTTCGTCAGGCAGCATGAAACCGTGTTCGAGAAGGTCTTCAAGATATTTGATATAGGTTGAATGAAACACTGATGACCAGTTAATGTAAGACTGTTCAACGGTCAAAGTCCCGGCAGCAATGATACCAATCCCTTCAACTATGATTCCTTTGCGATTCCCTAGCAGGGAGGTAATTATTCCGCTGGGATCAATATCTATCTCACCTCTCCGCACAATCGGAATGTCATGCAGAAATGTGCGGGTTTCGGTGTCACGCGGCACAATTTCATGGACATGGGCGGCGGACCTCCGGATGAGAAAATCAGCGAAGGGGAGTGAAGGTGCGGCAGTGGTGAGAGCAAGGCAATTCAGGCGGGAGAGGACCGATTCAGACAGTGATGCCAGATTCGGTTCGCCTTCTGATATCATTATGTCATCCTGGGCGGCAAAGGCGATACTCCCTGCCTGCGCCGAACCATCTGAAATCAGTTTTGCAGTGTATTTGACAATCTGGTCGTGCATCAGGGGGTAGATGTAGGGATATTGGTAAAAAGGATCGAACCGTCTGTAAGCGTTTCACTCCGGAAGCGGGGTGCCCGCTGACTGCTGGCGATGAGTGTCGAACTCGGGAGTGATATGCCGCTTTCGGGAGCAAAGGCCATCGTAACATTTGAACCAGCCTGCCATGCTTCAAAGTGGAGATGGGGTCCCGTCGATCTTCCGGTGGAGCCTGAAAGCGCAAGTGTGCTTTCCGAAGTAACGTGTTGTCCCTGCACCACCAGAATCTGGCTGTTGTGGGCATACAGGGTAATGATTCCGTTATCATGTTCAACGATAACGGTGTTGCCATATCCGGAACGGCTTCCACTGTAGACGACTACGCCCGGAGCAACCGGCCTGACAGGGGTTCCGGTGGGTATCGCAATGTCAATGCCGTTGTGATGGCGCCAGGTTCCGTCGATCGGATCGATTCTCATTCCAACGTGCGAGGTTATCGAACCGCCGACCTGTGGCAGGTGAGGCTCGAAGCTGTTTAGAGCTGTGTCGTGCGGACTGAGAGAGGCAATAACCGCTTTTTGGGCAATTTCATCGAGCGAAATGTCATGAATTTTCTGTTTCTTTAATGATTTTTTATGCTTGGATGCAGGTGCTGCCCGATCTTTAAATATGACAGTGGCGTTTTTATTGCTTGGGGTGTCGGTAAACGTTTCGACACCGTCAATAGTGACAAAGCGATAGATGTCGGCTCCAGCAATAGAACTGGCCATACAGAAAACCAGAGTCAGAGGCAGTAGGCGCAAACAAAGTAACCTGCCTCGAAACGTGAGAGGTCCTTTGTCTGAGGCTGTCAATTGTGCTTGTTGTTCGGCGCATTTTCTGATAATTAAATTCATTCTTTCCATGATATACCATTTTAAATAATTGTTCAAATTATCATCTTCGGAGCAGCCAGGGTTTTTCTGGCGCTTCGCGTACAACCTCCCGCAGTACGCCGCGGGTCGATTCAATTCTGAGCGTATGATATAAACATCCGGGTATCCTCAGTGTCTGCCTGTATAATAAGCAGATATGTTTCAGAGTGATAGATTGTTGGGCACCCTGGTGTGTTGGACGTGCGACAGTAAATTGGATATGCATCCTAACTGTTCAATTATTCGGCCATTATAATTGGATAACTAATTGGCAAGGAGCTTGCTTTTGAAGCAAAGGAAAGTTCAATGGTGTTAGTCTGTGAACCTGTTTTCCTTGCTTTCACACTATCTCAAGAAACAGGAGGGTATCATCGTGAAAAAAGTCGAAGCGATTATAAAACCGTTCAAGTTGGATGAAGTTAAGGAATCATTGAATGAAATTGGCATTCAGGGAATTACGATAAGTGAAGTAAAGGGTTTTGGGCGTCAGAAAGGTCACACTGAATTGTATAGGGGGGCAGAATATGTTGTTGATTTCATCCCCAAAATCAAGATAGAAATCATTGTTGCGGACTTAATTCTCCCGCAAGTAGTTGAGGCAATAGAAAAATCTGCCAAAACCGGACGTATAGGGGATGGGAAAATATTTGTTACCAATGTAGAGGAAGTAATACGTATTAGAACGGGCGAAACCGGAGAAGATGCACTGTAACAAAATAAAATTTGAAAGGAGCAACAGATGACCCCGAAACAAGTAGTTGAATTTGCAGAAAAAAATGGCGCGAAGATGGTCGATTATAAATTCATGGATTTTATTGGGACATGGCAGCATGTCTCCGTACCAATGTCCGAGTTTAGCGAGGATACCTTCGAAGAGGGCCAAGGCTTTGACGGCTCTTCAATTCGTGGCTGGCAGCCCATCCATGCTTCGGACATGATCCTCCTTCCCGATCCTACAACCGCCAAAATGGATCCTTTTATCAAGGTCCCGACCATGTCAATTATTTGCGATATTTTCGATCCAATCACCAAGGAAGATTATACCCGTGATCCGCGCAATATAGCTAAAAAAGCAGAAATGTATCTGAAATCGACCGGCATTGGTGACACCGCTTTCTTTGGCCCCGAAGCTGAATTTTTCATCTTTGATGATGTCCGCTATTCTTCGACAGCCAATCAGTCTTTCTTTGCCGTCGACTCTTCTGAAGGAGCCTGGAATACCGGCCGTGAGGAGTTTCCGAACCTTGGCTATAAACCGCGACACAAAGAAGGCTATTTCCCTTGTTCACCGGTTGATTCCCAGAATGATTTGCGTAACGAAATGGTCGCTGAACTTCAAAATGTTGGTATTCGTGTAGAGTGTCAGCATCACGAAGTTGCCACCGGTGGTCAGGCTGAAATTGATATGCGCTTCTCGTCACTGGTTGATATGGCTGACCAGTTGCAATGGTTCAAATATGTCATCAAAAATGTAGCGTATCGTAACGGCAAAACTGTTACCTTTATGCCTAAGCCGCTGTACGGAGACAACGGGTCGGGGATGCATTGCCACCAGTCGATCTGGAGAGATGGACAAAACCTGTTTGCCGGGGATAAATACGGCGGGCTTTCCCAAATGGCGCTCTGGTATATCGGCGGGATCATCAAGCATGCCAAGGCACTCTGTGCCATCACCAATCCAACCACCAACTCGTACAAGCGACTGGTGCCCGGTTTCGAGGCGCCGGTAAATATGGCTTACTCCAGTCGTAACCGCTCAGCTTCACTCCGTATACCGATGATGTCCACGAATCCTAAGTCCAAGCGAGTGGAATATCGTACACCTGATCCTTCGTGCAACGGGTACCTTGCGTTTGCCGCCATGCTGATGGCCGGCCTGGATGGCATCGAAAATAAAATTGATCCGGGACAGCCTCTGGACAAGGATATCTACGGACTTTCTCCGGAAGAACTTAAGGATATTCCATCAGCTCCGGGTACACTTGAGGAAGCTTTGCAATGCCTTAAGGATGACCATGAGTTTCTTCTCAAGGGAGACGTGTTTACTCCCGACGTAATCGAGAAGTGGATCGAGTACAAAACTGAGGCTGAAGTAAATCCGGTTCGCATGCGTCCGGTACCTCTTGAGTTTGAATTGTATTACGACATTTAATTAAAACTGAAGTTGCATTCATTCATGAAAGGCGGGAGCGATCCCGCCTTTTCTGCGTTGTAGAAGTTGCCTTGCAATTGACTTTACATGTCTTCTCTGTTAGAAGAGGTGCAGATTTATCCAGTTTAAAGGACTCTACATGGAAAGTTTCTTCCTTAAGCTTTCAGTAATGCTTGTACCGGGTATGCTGGCAATAGTGTGTCACGAAGTTTCCCATGGATACGTAGCCTGGCGATTTGGCGACCCGACGGCACGAATGATGGGAAGACTGACGCTCAATCCCCTGAAACATATCGATATTGTTGGTACTCTCATGATATTCTTTATCGGCATAGGGTGGGCTAAACCGGTGCCGGTGGTGTTTGGAAATCTTCGCAATCCCAAACGCGACATGATCTGGGTGGCCGCAGCCGGACCCATTACAAACATCCTGTTGGCAACGGTTTCTGCGTTCCTGCTCCGGGGGCTGGCGGCATTTGGCACTCCGGCCGCGCCTGGTTTGCCGCTGGCCCTGCTGGTGGAGCCGGTGATACTTATGCTGGCTTTTTCAGTCTATATAAATCTCCTTCTGGCGATATTCAACATGATACCGGTGCCACCTCTGGATGGCGGGCGCGTATTAGTGGGGTTGCTACCGTACAAACAGGCTGCTGCCTGGTCCCGCATTGAACCGTATGGGATGATAATTATCATTGTGCTGGTTTTTTTTACTAATATGTTTTCGTACATTATTTCTCCGGTTCTAAAAATTGGCGTTGAATTGCTGGCCGGGCCGCAAAGCGGACTCGTTCTTGGAGTTACAAGCCTGATGATGCATTAATTCCCGTTTTTCGTAAGTAGGTACAGATGAACGATCCCAGAATTCGTCAGTTTGCAGAGATACTGGTTGATTACTCGACCAGAGTGAAAAAAGGTGATGTCGTACTAATAAATGCTGCCGGTCTGGAGGCGATGCCTTTAGTAAAGGAGATATATGCGCTCTGTCTCACGCGTGGTGCGAAATACGTTGAATATGCTTTTTCAGTTCCGGAAATAGATCGCAGCTTTTATATTCTCGCTGATAAACAGCAGCTTGATCATTTCCCGCAGCATAAACTGGATTTCTACAAAACCGTGACGGTCTATATCGGAATCTCTGCTGGCAATAATTCTATGGTCTTGGCTAATGCCCGCCAGGAGTCGGTTGTCGCATATTCAAAGATTACCAGGCCTCTTGTAGACCAACGGGTCAAGCACACCCGCTGGTGTGTTACCCGCTACCCGACTCATGCGGCAGCCCAGGATGCTCGAATGAGTCTGGATGAATACGAAGACTACCTGTTTTCAGCCTGTTGTATCGACTGGAAAGCGGAGTCAAAGAAACAGGAAAAACTTAAAAAACTGATTGATCGGACGAAGAAGGTACACATCCTAGCACCTGATACGGACCTCCGTTTCAGTATTGACGGTCTTCCCGGCATAAAATGCGATGGGCGCCTCAACATGCCGGACGGTGAGGTGTTTACAGCACCGGTTAAAAACTCTGTCCAGGGGCATATCACGTACAACTGTCCGAGTATTTACCAGGGAAAAGAATATAACGGTGTACGGTTCGAGTTTGTCGACGGTAAAATTGTCAAGGCGTCTGCTGAAGGGGGAATGAGCAACGACCTTAACAAAATTCTCGATGCAGATGACGGTGCCCGTTATATTGGAGAATTTGCTATCGGTGTCAACCCGGGCATACGCCAGCCGATGCGCAATATACTTTTTGATGAAAAGATTTTCGGCTCAATTCACCTTACCCCTGGGCAGGCGTATGATGAGTGTGATAATGGCAACCGCTCCTCCGTACATTGGGATCTGGTACGGATTCTAGCCGATGGTGAAATACTGTTCGATGACATATCGATCCAGAAAAACGGGCGGTTTGTCCACAAAGATTTGCTGGAACTTAATCCCATTTTATAAAGAGTACTGAAATTATGCCGCAGAGTACTGAAATTGAATTTGAACATAATGACTTCGAATTTGACACGTTAGACGAAGAGTTGTTGGTTGACGGCCGTTGCCGGCAGATTCTGAAACAATTCTATCTTTTTCTTCAGCAGCAGGGTATGGCGGCTGAACAGGCTTCCGAGCAAGCTTTCAGCATCGATCTTTATCTGCGGGATTATCTTATTGATTTTGGTCGTCAGAATATTGTGCGTCCTCAGCCGGGAACCGTAACCGCATTTGCAGGCTCCTGGTTTATCACACATACTCTGGATCCTGAGTTTTCCATGCTGGTGCGTCATCTTACTGCGATAACCGCTTTTTATCGTTATTTGCATCGACAGCATCTTATTTCTGAAGAGGAACTCTCTTTTATACTGAATGAGGCGGACGACCTTGATTATTTTAGACAACGCATTGATTCTTTTCTGAATCTTACCGGAGACGGTTTTGCTGCGTGGAACGCCGGCTGCCCCGCTGTGATTTGAGTGCTTTTACGGAGTGACAGAAATGGCATGCAAAAATTCAAAGCTGATTGTCATTACGATTTATGAGCAAAAGCATCTCAAAAAAGATTGGTACATTGATTTTGATGGTCAGCAGTTTCAAGCTGTTCTGGCAGAAATGATCGAGGAGATGGAACGGTTGGGCATTCTATTGACGGTGGTGCGAAATCGGGATGCAATTATTACGATTAAAAGTTATGCCGATCTTTTGAACGCCGTGAAAATATCTTCTCCGCAGGATGGGCATAGCAACCTCTGTGTTGGTCATATAATCGGAAAAAGCGAGCGACTGGATATAGTTGATGATGTCAGCAGAGCTGTCAGGCGTGTGGCGTTTGCACCTGAAACGGTTGCACCTTCAAGCGAGTTCAGGAAAGTCTGCCATAACTGCGGTTGTGGTTGTTAGTGAGTCGTAATTTTTTTGAAAGTTTGGTCTTATTTTTCTTTTCCGTTCAGTTTTACAGAAATTATTTCGTGAACGTACTTATTTCATTTGTCAGGGCCGGTAGAAAATGATTTGGGTAACGAACTGTCCTGTTTATGAGGATTGAGTAGAATATGAAAAACGAGAGTGATAAACTCGACAGGTTGCTTGATAAAATCAGTGAACTGGTCGAACGTCTGGTTCCTGCCCAAGAGCCCCCTGTTGATGTAAGTGCCAGTCTTGCGTTCCGGTGGGAGCGGACAGGTGACACCGGCAGGCTTATGGCGGTAACTCATCCTCATCTGTTTGATCTGAATGAACTGATCGGCATTGATGAGATACGTGATGAAGTCGTCCGCAATACAACTCAGTTTGTGATGTCTTTGCCTGCCAACAACGTCCTGCTCTGGGGAGAACGCGGCTGCGGTAAGTCATCGCTGGTCAAAGGTCTCTTGAAGATGTTTGCGCCCTTCGGGTTGCGGATTGTAGAGTTGAAACGCTGGGATATTCTGTCACTGCCTCAGATTGTTACTCTGTTACGGTGTGCTCCGTTTCGGTTTATCCTTTTCTGTGATGATCTTTCCTTTGATGAGGGGGAAGGTGATTTCAGGGCGCTAAAAACGCTTCTGGATGGCGATATTGAGGAGCGACCCTCAAATATCCTGATTTATGCAACCTCAAATCGAAGACACCTGATGCCGGAACGGATGTCCGGCAATAGCGCAGATTCTGAAATTCACCCAGAAGAAGCTGTCGGAGAGAAACTGGCTCTGTCTGACCGGTTTGGCCTTTCGCTCGGCTTTTACGAATTTACTCAGGATGAATATCTTGCAGTTATTCGTAGTTATGCCGCTTTAAGGAATATTCCGCTTTCAGACGGAGACTTGTGCGACAAGGCGCTGAAATGGGCCAGGCTGACAGCACGCAGGAGCGGCCGTTCTGCCCTGCAATTTATTGATGATCTGGAAGGGCGTATGCTTCTGGAGAGGTCTACTTTAGCCCCTGCCTGATTAATAAACGGATTCGGAGCGGGATACTGGCTGGTACGGCATGGGAAATAGAGACTAAAACAGTATCTCTACTCTATGGGTGCCGGTTCACAAAGATTTTCAGAACAGTTGGCCTCGCCACCGCATGTGAAGCAATAAAATTTCGGGTCACTACTTACCTTGGCTATTTCATCGTACATCCCGTTACTTCTCAACATACAGAGATGGCCATGGTGATCGGCTCCGCACCGGCATTTTGATTGAATAGTCATTTTAATTCCCCCGGAAAGATGTATAACTGCAGAAATGTTGCCACCATAACAGAACTATTGAAAAAAGAAAACAGCTTGAATACGGGCTGCTCTATTCTCAAAGGATAAAATTTGCCATGATGTTCACGCCAACTTCTCTTCTGATAACCGGAGGGGCCGGCTTTATCGGTTCCAATTTCATCCATTCATTTGTTGCCAGTAATCCGGAGTGCGCAATTACCAATCTGGATTGTCTGACATATGCCGGCAATCTTAAAAATCTGACTGCGCTTGAAGGGAATCCCAATTACCGCTTTATTAAAGGGGATATCTGTGATGCTCCCCTGGTGGCGCGGCTCCTCACCGAACGGAGGATTGATGCTGTTGTTCATTTTGCCGCCGAGTCCCATGTCGATCGCTCGATCACCGGCCCGGAAATATTCGTCCGTACAAACGTACTCGGTACACAGGTGTTATTGGAAGAGAGCCGTAATTATTGGAACTCCGGTGCCGTCTCCAACTTCCGTTTTCTCCAGATATCAACAGATGAAGTCTATGGCAGTCTGGGTGATTCCGGCTATTTTACCGAAGAAACTCCTCTTGCCGCTAATTCGCCCTATTCGGCCAGTAAGGCCGGGGCTGACCTACTGGTGCGCGCGTATCATGAAACATTCGGCCTGCCAACCCTGAATACACGTTGCTCCAATAATTATGGACCCTACCATTTTCCGGAAAAACTGATACCGCTTCTTATCCATAATATTATTCAGAAGAAGCCGCTCCCCGTCTACGGTGACGGGTTGAATGTGCGTGACTGGCTGCATGTCCGTGACCACGCCGTGGCGATAGAGGCAGTGTTGAAAAAGGCATCGCCCGGTTCGGTCTATAATGTCGGAGGTAATAACGAATGGAAAAATATTGACATCGTCAATCTGGTCTGTGACCTGCTTGATGACCGTCTAGGCCGCACACGAAAAGAAAACCGCACTCTTATAACTTTTGTCAAGGACCGGCTTGGGCACGACAGACGGTATGCCATCGATGCCTCCCGGCTCAAATCAGATCTCGGCTGGAGCCCTTCCTATACCTTTGAACAGGGTATCGCTGAAACGATTGATTGGTATCTTGCCAACCAGGAATGGGTTGCCGAGGTGACTTCCGGGGCGTACCGTGAATATTATCAGAATCAGTATGGCGGAGGTGTCGCTTGATTCTGGTCGTAGGCGCAAACGGCATGCTGGGCCGAGACCTGACTGCGCTTCTGGGCGTCAGAGGACTCGGCGTCGACATTGCCGAGATTGACATTACATCGCCCGAATCGGTACTGAAGGTTATCGGTGATTTAAAACCGGAAGTAGTGATCAATTGTGCCGCCTTTGCCGATGTAGACGGCTGCGAAAGTAACACCGAGACGGCAATGGCGGTTAATGGCGAGGGGGTTGCGTACCTGGCGATGGCATGCCGGGACCTCGGCGCACTGCTGGTACAGGTCAGCACTGACTACGTTTTTGATGGCGGTAAGGGACTGCCCTACGTTGAGGATGATGCCCCCTGTCCGCTCAGTGTCTACGGCGAGTCAAAGCTGGCCGGCGAAATGAACGCCGCATTTTCTCCGCAGCATTTAATTGTAAGGACGCAGTGGCTCTACGGTCTGCATGGCAAAAATTTTGTTGAGACTATGCTTCGTATGGGGGCCGAAAAGGATGAACTGTCTGTAGTTGATGATCAGATCGGTTCACCGACCTGGACTGTTGATCTCGCTCGGTCGATTATTGCGCTGATTGACAACGGCTGCCGGGGAATCTATCATGCGGCCAATTCGGAATACTGCTCATGGAACGGTTTTGCACAGGCGATCTTTGAAGAGGCAGGTTTACACATTTCGGTCAGACCGATGAAAACAACGGCGTTGAACCGCCCCGCCCGGCGACCTCTCTATTCAACGCTTGAGTGCGGCAAACTGACCGAGGACACCGGTTTTCGTCCGCAAGAATGGCGAAATGCCTTGCGGGAATATCTGAAACTTCGCATCTCAAATAAATTCTGAAAGGAACAGCAATGGAACGTGGTGAACGCCCGTGGGGCACGTATACAGTTCTCGATGAGAATAAAAGTTATAAAATAAAGCGCATAGAGGTCCGCCCCGGTCAGCGTCTGTCGCTGCAGAAACATCATCACCGCAGTGAACATTGGATCGTGGTATCCGGCACGGCCCTTGTTACCTGCGGGGACAGTCAACAGGTTGTTAACGTTAATGAATCGACCTTTATTCCGATCGGCCAGAACCACCGCCTCGAAAATCCAGGCAAGATACCGCTTGTGATCATTGAAGTTCAGAGTGGAGAATATCTGGGTGAGGACGATATCGTCCGCTTTAATGACGACTATAATCGTTGTGAAAACCCAGACTCTGACAAATCGGAAGCCATTTTGTCCGCAAAAAACGCAGAAAATGATATTTAATGTACTAATGTCGCTCAGTCACATCTTCAATAGAAGCACCCAGCGGCTTCTTTTCTGCGCCTGCGTGACGTGCCTCTGTGCGGGATGCGCAGCCTCCTCCACAACAATCATTGAAGAGGAAGTCGTCACTAATGCCAGGCCGATGTATAGTTATACATCACTCGTGATCCAGGATTTAGATCTGAAGCGGGAATTGTACTCCGATTCTCCCGATGCCGTAATGAACCATCGCGAACTCAGGTATGCAAACCTCCCGGGTGAATTGTCCGAGCATATTGAACGCTATGTAAAGTCCCACCATACGTATAAAAATATTTCGCGTGACGGGACGCCGGACAGTGCAACACTAGTGCTGACCGGAAAATTTATCCGCCTCGGACGCTTCAAAATATCGATTATAGTCAGCTTGCGTGATGGCGTTAGCGGCCAGGAGGTCGCATTTTTCCGTCAGACCTTGTGGGATGTTTTGGATACAACCGACTCGATTAACCTGCTTGGTCGAGAAACAGCGGATTTTATTAATAGGATTCAGTACAAATAACAGGAGATCTGCTATGTACATTGTTATTCTGGCCGGAGGGTCAGGTACAAGATTCTGGCCTCTTTCGCGAGCTGCCCGTCCGAAACAGCTGATTTCAATCACCGGTGATCGAAGCATGCTGCAGAGAACAGTAGAGCGGGTCCTGGATCTTAATCCGACGCGGATCCTGATCATAACCAACCATCTTCAGGCGGATGAAACCGAACGCCAGATGAAGCGGTACGACTCTATACCGATTGATGTCATCGCCGAACCCTCCGCTCGAAATACAGCACCGGCTATTGGTCTTGCCGCAGCACTTATTGCCGCTCGGGACCCTTCTGGATTAATGGCAGTCCTGCCTGCCGATCATTTCATAAAAAATGAACGTATGCTGCGTGACACACTGACCTTTGCGGGAGAGGTAGCGCGGGACGGATTTCTGGTAACGCTCGGTATATTACCGTCACGTCCAGAGACAGGATATGGCTACATCGAAGCCGAAACGAACCTCTCCAATGATGGACATGTGCAGGGACCGTTCCCGGTCAAACGTTTTATTGAAAAACCGCCGCTGGCAGAAGCTGTACGTTTTTTGGATGAGGGGAACTTCTTCTGGAACAGCGGTATGTTTATCTGGCGGGTAGACACAATTTTAGAGGAGATGGGAACGTTCATGCCGACTCTGCACGAAAAACTGGTGCAGTTGCTGAAAACGTGTGCCAAGGATAACCATACCGTTCTGAATGCGAAGATCTCGACTCTATACAAGGACATCGAGAGCATTTCTATCGATTACGGGGTTATGGAAAAATCTTCACGGGTTCAGATGGTCCCGGTCGAGATGGGGTGGAGTGATGTCGGCAGTTGGAGCGCTCTGCCGGAGGTAATTGAGCCTGACTGTTCGGGGACAGTTTGTATTAATGCAGGCGGACATATTGCTGTCGATTCATCTGATTGTCTGATTTATGCTGATGGGAGAATGGTGGCTACGGTTGGTGTTCATAACATTGTAATCGTGTCCACTCCGGATGCCATTCTGGTCTGTGATCGCGAGCGCTGCCAGGATGTAAAAAAAGTGGTTGAGCAGTTGGCAGCCGGCGGGTTGACCGCCTACCTCTAGTTTGTTGACGCGTCAGGTCATTTTTTTCAGCCTATTGTCAACCTTACGCCCTGAACCGGTTAACCAGTGTAAAGGCCGATTATGCAAAAAACAATTCAGAGCGAGCTTGAAGACATCAGGGCTCGTGGATTATTAAGAGGAACCAGGCTGATCAGAGGTCGACAATCGTCGCGTGTTACCTGCAACGGACACGACGTGCTGTTACTCTGTTCCAATAATTATCTTGGTTTGGCCGATCATCCTGCCCTGGCAGCCGCTTCGATAGCGGCAATTCAGCGGTATGGGACATCGAGTGGTGCCTCTCGTCTGGTTTCCGGGACAATGGAGATGCATGAACAGCTGGAGGGTGCTGTCGCCTCTTTTAAAAAGAGTGAGGCGGCTCTCCTTTTCAACAGCGGGCATGCCGCAAATACCGGTATTATTCCGGTTATTGTCGGACGGGGTGATGTTGTTTTTTCCGATCGGCTCAACCATGCCAGCATCGTTGATGGAATTCTGCTCTCCAGGGCACGACTGGTACGCTATCCTCATAACGATTTTCGCACTCTTGCCACTCTCATGGACAAACATGCCGGGGGGCGCAGTCTGATTATCAGCGATGGTGTCTTCAGTATGGATGGCGACATTGCACCGCTATCTGAGCTGGCCGCCCTTAAACGCTCCCATGGAGCATTACTTATGATCGATGATGCTCATGGGTGCGGCGTACTTGGAGAAGGCGGACGGGGAAGTGCCGAGCTACTAGGAGTCGGGAATGCTGTAGATATTCAGATGGGGACATTTGGCAAAGCGTTGGGAAGTTTTGGGGCATATGCGGCTGTTTCTGTAGAATTGCGTGAACTGTTGATCAATAGGGCCCGCAGCTTCATATTCTCTACATCTTTGCCACCTGCTGTATTGGCTGCATCCCTGGCTGCTGTAACACTAGTACAGACTCTGGAAGGGAACGAGCTGAGAGAACGGCTGCGTACCAACAGCAGTTTTTTCAGAAACAGTCTTGCTTCAGCCGGCTTCAGAATCCCTGGCGGCTCAACCCAGATTGTGCCGGTTGTCATTGGATCCGCTGATACTACCATGCAGTTTTCTGAAGCGCTTTTGAATGAGGGGGTGTTTGCTCAGGGGATTCGTCCTCCAACAGTTCCTGCCGGTACCAGTCGCCTCCGGTTTACACTGATGGCCACTCATACTCTTGCCGATCTGGACGTTGCCGTTGAATGTATATGCAGGATTGGTAAGCGCCTTGGGGTTGTGTGATGCCGTGGTATGAGAACCGTAGAGGCGAGTTATTATGGTATGAAGACGAGGGGACAGGGTATCCGGTTGTGCTGGTTCACGGGTGGTGCATGTCGTCAGCAGTATGGAAATACCAGATCGAAGGTCTCTCCTCATCGCAGAGGCTCCTGGCCCCCGATCTTCGCGGCCACGGCAGATCGCGGGGAACATCGGGTCACCTGGATTTCAATACATTTGCCAATGATCTGGTAGATCTGGTTGATCGCCTGAAGCTTTCAAGGGTAGTCCTGATAGGTTGGTCGATGGGGGCGCAGGTTGCGCTTCAATCGTGTGCAGAACTGTCCGGCAGACTTGCTGGAATGATTCTGGTCTCTGCAACTCCACGTTTTACCGCCTCGGATGATTTTCCTCACGGCCTTTCCGGTATCGAAGTCAACGGAATGCGTTTAAAGGTCCTACGCAACACACAGCGCGCCTTGGATGGCTTTGTCTCCCGGCTGTTTACTGAAAGTGAGATTGAAGGCCAACTGTCTGCCTCTGAGATTAAAAATCTGCTTTCGTCTATAGAGCCTCCTGATACTTCGGTGGTACTTGATTCGCTTGATGCGCTTGCCGGTGAAGACATGCGTCATATTCTGACAACACTAGACATCCCTACATTGATTATAAATGGCGGTCAGGATCGTATTTGTCTGCCACAGGCATCAAAATATCTGAAGGATCACATTCCGGATGCTGAGCAGGCGGTTTTTCCACTCTGCGGACATGCACCGTTTTTGACGCACCTCCATCAGTTTAATGCGGAAATCAGTAGATTTACCAGGAGAGTCTGTGGACACTATCCCTGATAGAAGTAAAGTTGCAGCTGCATTTCATCACAAAGCTGTCGAGTATGATTCGCATGTTCTTGTTCAGAAAAGGGTTGCATCCCAACTGAAGAGAGCTGTCGGGCTACATCTCAACGGGGCTGTCACGAATATTCTCGATGTCGGTACTGGTACAGGAGCACTGCTTGAAGAAATGCATCTAAGTTATCCGGATGCCCGCCTGACCGGTGTCGACATTGCTCTCAATATGTGTATGCGTACGCGGCAAAAACTTGGTACTGCCTGCTTCGTAGTTAACGGCGAAGCCGAGTCCCTGCCATTTATAAACGGGACATTTGATTTGGTCGTTTCAGCATCTGTATTACAGTGGGTGGGTAATTTATCCGCTGCTCTGCATGAGATGAATAGAGTGGTACGGCCCGGCGGGGACATTTGTCTCGCTTTTTTCTGCCATGGAACGCTTGAAGAGCTCCAATGTTGTTTTAGGGATTCGATCAGTAGGTACGGCCTTGGCGGAAGTCAAAGAGTATCCCGTCTGCACCGGTTTTGTGCTGTTGAAGACGTTGTGGCAATTATAAACGGTATGAATTATGAGAGGGCGGTTGTTACGGTCGAAACTGAAGTAGATTGGTATAAAGATCTCAATTCTCTGCTTCGATCGATAAAAAACATCGGAGCAGGAACTGTATCGGGCGGCTCTGGAAACGGTCTGGGGTGGAGAGGGATTCTGCAGGCAACTGCCCGTGCGTATCAAGAGAAGTATGAAGTGGAGGGACAGATCCCGGCTACGTATAAAGTCCTTTATCTGTCTGCCCGAACACAGTTGTAAATAACATATGGCGTAATGCCGAGACGATTTCGGGCTATAACGAACTTATGATCTTCTTCGCAAACGAATTGATAACGCTGTAATGAACTTCAACCCCATCACGCCTTCCCTCAATTATTCCTTTGTTCTTAAGCAGTGCCAGGTGTTGAGACACCGTTGCCTGAGGAAGACCGAGGCATTCCCAGATATGTTTTACATTACATTCCTGAGTACAAAGTCCCGTAACAATCTTCAAGCGGATAGGGTGCCCAAGCACTTTTAAGACATCTGCTTCTGCAGTAAATTTTTTTTCTTTATCAAAGGCCATTACTTGGGCTCTCCATTTTTTTAATATCATATATATGGATTTTGTGCGAGTCAATCGAAAACTGGTCTGGATGATCTTATTACTGGAAGTAATCTCTCAGCCATACAGCTTGCTACTCAGATGACAGGAAGCAGCGTGTCCGCCCGCATATTCGATCATCTGCGGAACTTGGTGACGACAGAGGTCAACCGCATGACGACATCGTGGATGAAATCGGCACCCGGACGGAATTAACAAAGCGGATGGCAGGTCATCCCGCAATAATTCGCTTTTGGATGCATGTGAAACGAGCAGCCCTGGAATTGCAGCGATAAGTGCCTCTGTATACGGGTGCCGGCACCTGCTAAACAACTCCGCAGCGGGACCGCACTCCACAATCGCTCCAAGATACATAATAATAATACGGTCACAAATATGACGTAATATAAGTAGGTTATGAGAGACAATCATCATGGACAACTTGAAATCGATCTTCATCTGAAGCAGTATATTGATAATCTGAGCTTGAATTGAAATATCAAGTGATGACACCGGTTCGTCAGCGATCAGTATTTCCGGAGATGCTGCCAGAGCACGCGCGATGCCAACACGCTGACGCTGTCCTCCAGAAAATTCGTCAGGAAAACGGTTGGCTGCCTCTCTTGGCAATCCGACCGCGGTCATTATGCGGGCAAGCTCCGACTGCTGTTGTTCAGCAGGCAAGCCGGCAATTTTGAGAGGCTCCGATATGCTGTCGCCTATCCGCATGCGCGGATTCAGTGATGAAAACGGGTCCTGAAAGATCATCTGTGTTCTATGCCGGAATGATGTCCGATCGTTCTTCCCAAGTTGCTTCAGTTGAATGCCCTTGTAAAGAACGTTTCCTGAGTCCGGCATAAGAAGGCCGGCCATGATTTTTGCCAGGGTCGACTTGCCGCATCCGGACTCACCGGCAATTCCGAGCGTCTCTCCGGTTGCCAGATGAAGGGATACAAGGTCAAGGGCTGTCAATAAACCTGCGGAACGATTCTGCGAAGAAACTTTGAACGTTTTACGCAGATCGACTGCGCTGAGAAGATGGGTCTCGTTCATGAGCATTTCCAGCAACGAAGCATATGTAAATCCGCAACTTCTCGAAGCTCCTGTACTTCAGCCCGGCATCTGTCCTCCGCAAGTGGACAGCGCTCTGCAAAGCAGCAACCGCCTGCAGAAGCGGTTAGAATGTCAAATTGACCGGCCACGGTTGGGAGTGGCCTGCCGGGTTCAGCAAATTGCGGAAGAGAAGCAAGAAGTGCCTGCGTATAGGGATGACGGGGAGATGTCAGGAGTGTGCCGGTAGGGGCCGACTCTACTACCTGGCCTGCATACATGACTGCGGTATAGTCGGCTCGTTCGGCAACTATTCCCAGATCGTGGGTAATGAGCAGGATTGACAGTCCGCTTGCTTTTCTTTGAGTATCAAGAAGTTCAAGTATCTGTGCCTGGATAGTAACATCCAACGCAGTTGTGGGTTCATCCGCTATAAGCAATGAGGGGTTACACGCCAGAGCCATGGCAATCATAACCCGCTGACGCATGCCGCCGCTCAATTGATGCGGGAAATTGCTCATTCTGTCGCCTGCTGAAGGAATGCCGACGTTTGTCAACAACTCGATTCCACGCTCCCAGGCATCACGCCGGGACAGATCTAAATGCAGCATCAGCGGCTCGCAGAGTTGGTCTGCAATTTTCAATACCGGATTCAGCGAGGTCATCGGTTCTTGAAAAACCATTGAAATTCTTCGCCCTCGGATGCTTCTTAAAGCCTCTTCCGGGAGCGTCAACAGATTTTGTTTCTCAAAAATAATTATGCCGGATCTGATATATCCGGGTGGAGGAACAAGCCGCATAATCGAGAGGGCGGTCATCGTCTTTCCCGATCCTGATTCCCCAACTATTGCGAGTACCGATCCTGATGAAAGTGAAAGCGATATTCCCCGCACGGCATCAACGACATCTGTTGTCGTGCGAAAAGAGACTTGAAGGTTCTGAATTGAGAGCAGTTCTGTCACGGGAAACCCGGGAGTTTAAAGGAAAGCGTGTCAGACACGACAGGCAGATGGAGTTACATTCGGTGACTTGTCAAAGCGTGAGCCGAAAAATACACCTTCTTCAAGAATGCCGGTAAATATTTCTACAATGGCCGGATCAAACTGGGTCCCGGAGTTTTCAGATAGCTCGGCGATGGCAGCATCCAATGTAAGTGCTTTGCGATAGGGACGATCTGACGTCATGGCATCAAACGCATCAGATACGCAGATAATTCGAGCTTCAATGAGCTGATCAACGTGATTGATGCGGTTAGGATATCCTCTGCCGTCATAGCGCTCATGGTGCTGACCGATACATGTGCGGACATCCTTTAAAAACTCAATCGGTTCAAGAATCCTCATACCTATGACAGGGTGTAGTTGCAGTTCAGTAACATCATGCGATGACAATTTACCCTCTTTGTGCAGCAGGCTCAGATCAATACCGATTTTTCCGATGTCATGCAATATTGCCGCCCGTTCAAGGATTTGCAGTCTGTCGGTGGAAAGATTTAAACGGTTACCTATTTCCACACTATATCGAGTGACCCGCTCGGAATGCCCCCTAGTGTAGCTGTCACTGGCTTCGATAGCCGTCACGAGAGCCTGAATCGTGTTCAGGTAGGTCTGCTGCTGCTCATCGTAGAGTGTTGCGTTTTTAATGGCAATCGCGGCTTGTGCCGCAATCGTAGTAAGCATTTCTAATTCATATAAATAAAACTGTGAATTATCGGACTTGTTGACGACACTGATGGTGCCGATAATCTCATCCTTGATCATGAGCGGCACGCATATTAAGGTTTTGCGTTCGTAGCCCAATTCACTGAAACGGGCAAATTGGGGCGTCTCATTGATGTCGGTTATCAGAAGCGGTTTACAGTTGTTGATGACCCAGGCTGAAGTGCTGGTTTCCTTTATTTTAATTGACTGATTCGGAGCGCTCAGTTTCCCGTTACTAATAAGATTGGTTACATTAAGCGTCTGCTGCTCCTTATCGTAAAGAATTATATAGCCGATTTGAGCATCCAATGTGCTTGTTGTGCTGCGTACGATCAAATTGAAGAGTCTGTCTATATCCATTGTTGAATTGATTGCCAGACCTATTTTGTAGATGGTTGAAAGTCTGTCAATTGCATGTTCAAGATTCGAATTCTTTTGTTCAAGTTCTGCCGCGAGATCGGCGATAGTGAAACTTGCCTTCTCAATCTCTTCGATTCTCTCTTCGAGTGAAACATTCAGATTTTCAATTTCTCTCAGATGTTCTTCAAGTTTCTGGTTCATTAGCTGTGTGTCGTGATGATGAACTAGTTTTTCTTCCGCCCGGGTCAGTTCCCGTTCATTGATGACGGTGGTGTGCATCAGATCCTTCAGCTTGGCAGTCATTGAGTTGAAGTGAAGTGAAAGAAGGCTCATTTCATTTGAACTTTGAATAGGGCTGTTACCCTCAAAGTTACCGAGTTCGATCTGCCGCATGGCAGCTATCAAGGACCGGACTGGTCGGTCGACATAAAGTGTCAAAAAGGCGAAGATTGCACCGACAATAAGAATGATCATCACTGCGGCAGAGATGACGGAGTTAACTCTTTCACGGTGCAGGTAGCTGGCTAAATCAACGAGTGATATCTCGGTTTCTATAATGGCAATGACTTGTTTTCTTGAATCATGGCATCCATGACAGTCAGGAGTATTGAGAATCCGGGTGTATGAGTCGAGGTTGTTTTGTTTATTGGTGAAATAAAAATGATTCTGTTTCGAGTTTAAGATTCTTCCCCGTTCCTCTTCTGTAAGCTCTTTGCCGATATCATCTTTGTCAGCCGAATGGATGACCGTTCCTACTGAGTCTATGATTCGCAGCTCTTTGATGTCGTCATGAACTTTTGCATCGTGCAGAATCTTGTTTATTGCGGTAGTGTGTCCGGCCTTCATGGAGCTTTGAATGTTTGCAACGATGCTTTCGATTAACACCATGGAGCTTTTTTCAACAAGATCTTCAATCACGGATTTCTGGTTGCGGTAATGCTGCCACGAGGCATAAGAAATTACCGCGATGACGATGATCGACACCATGCCTACTATTTTAATTTTGAGAGAATTAAAAATCACGCGAATTCTTCCTGATTATAATGGTTTGTGCCTTTTGCCGCATACCAACAGCGATTTAGCGAAAATACTGTATTACGAGATACTTATCTATTGTTTTCTTTGTTCGGCGTACCCAAAAGAATAAACAGAAGCAGCAACGGACAGTTAAGCCCTTTCATGCCGGTATGCTTTCGGATAATGCCTCAAATCAATGCCATAATATTAGTAATTCTTATTGGTTATTGATCAGATGAGTCTGGACATACAGTATGCATGCCAAGTCGATCAGCGGATCCCGGCTTGCAAAAGTATTAAAAAACAGTCAATCAAAAAAATTGACACGATACGGCATTATGTGTTTTTATCTTCAGGTTTTGCAGCCAATTTATCGTACGTGCATAATTATCCTCCTGACGCTGACAACGACTGTTTTATTGTGGTCATGGATGGGCAGGATACATGCGGCCGTTCTGGATGAAACTATCCGGGTTGCTATTATTAAGTCAGCTTCCGAGGTGACGGTGACTGGTGACGGACTCCTCGTGACGAATGAGTCCGGAGATGCGCTTGTCGTGTCGTTTCCCGTCACTGTAAAGCCTGTGAATGATGGTCTGCTCGTAGAGGGGAAACTATTCCGGCGGTTGTTATTTTCTGCTTCCTCGGCTGTGTATGTGAATAATAAGCCGTACCGGGGTCTTGCAGAACTGTCCGTTGCGGACAACGGGATTCTGGTGATCAACCAGTTGCCGCTTGAGGAATATCTTGTAGGGTTGATTAACTGTGAAATATCCTCTGCATGGCCGATTGAGGCAGTGAAAGCCCAGGCAATTATCGCCAGGACATACGCTTTGAACAGGAAAATGGCCCGTATGGCCGCCCCGTATCACCTTGAATCTTCGGTTATTGATCAGGTGTATGAAGGGTGCCTTATTGAGGACAGTCGCGCTCGTCGCGCGGTTCTTGAAACGGCGGGGGAGGTGCTGACATTCGATGGCACTATTATTCAGGCCTTTTATCACTCGAGTTGCGGTGGGAAGACCGAAGCATCTGAAAATGTTTGGGGAACCTCGCTGCCGTATCTGAAAGGTGTTGATTGCCAATACTGCCTGACATCTCCTGCGTCCACAATCTGGGAATACAAGATATCTTTCAAAGAACTGGAAGAACGGTTGCGGGCGGCCGGGCATAAAATATCAGGACTGTATGAAATCCGATCTGGAGGCAACAATTCGCGTGGTCGATTGAAACAGGTTGCACTGATTGCATTAAAAGGAAGCACTTCGATCAGCGGCGAACAGTTTCGTAGAGCTGTCGGGTATGGTTTCATAAAAAGCACACGATTTACCATGAAAAATTCTAAATATGAAATCAGCTTTTCCGGAACCGGAAATGGACATGGAGTGGGGCTCTGTCAGTGGGGTGCCAAGCAGCGGGCTCTCGATGGATTCAGCAGCGGAGAAATTCTCTCATATTACTACCCCGGCACTTCTTTGAAAAAGCTCTCTGATATCCGTTGAATGTGAATTGAATGCTCGTCAAGGATTTCACATATAATTTGCCGCAGGATTTGATTGCCCGGCATCCGTCGACACTGCGGGATGGCTCGCGTTTAATGCTGCTCGACCGTACATCAGGTTCAGTCACCGAAGATACGTTTAGTAATCTCCCGGTATATTTCAAGCAGGGTGACCTGCTGGTTATGAATGACACACGCGTCATCCCTGCCCGTTTGTTTGGACGCAAACCATCCGGCGGCAGAGTTGAGATTTTTCTTCTGCACCGTTTAACGGGCAGTGAAGAACGATGGGAATGTCTGCTCAGGTCGTCGAAGAAATTCCGTGAAGGACAGAATATTCTTCTTGAGTCCGGCATGACTGCTGTTGTACGTTCTCGATGTACATCAGAAGACTGGTTGATCGAATTCACCGGGGACGAACCGTTTAACATCTGGCTGGAACGTGAAGGTCACATGCCTTTACCTCCTTATCTACAGCGCGATGACTGTTCTGTAGACCATGAGCGCTACCAGACTGTTGTTGCGCGTTCACCAGGCGCGGTTGCCGCACCGACAGCCGGCCTTCATTTCACACATGAACTATTGGCACGACTGGCATCGAGAGGGGTAGAAACGGCCTTTCTTACGTTGCATACCGGCCTTGGCACTTTTCAGCCGGTGCGCACCCTGCATGTTGAGGACCATCAGATACATACGGAACGGTTTGCCATTTCTTCTGATACGTCTGAGGCGGTCAACAGGACGAAAGCGGCGGGTGGGAGGGTTATTGCGGTCGGTACGACATCTGCAAGAACTCTGGAATATTCAGCTCAGCAATCGGGGCATGTTGTAGCCGGTAGTGGGGAAGCAGATATTTTTATCTATCCCGGGTATCGTTTCAAAGTTGTCGACGCACTGGTCACTAATTTTCACCTCCCGGAATCCACGCTTCTGATGTTGGTTTCTGCTCTTGCAGGACGTGATTTTGTTCTTGAAGCCTATCAAGAAGCGGTGGCCCGTGGTTTCAGGTTTTACAGTTACGGAGATGCCATGTTCATCTCTTGAGGAGTTGTGTGTCAGAAACATTTTCTGTTATTCACCGTGATACATCCAGTAAAGCCCGGCTTGGCTCTCTGAGGACTCCTCACGGCGTGGTTGAAACACCGATTTTTATGCCGGTCGGCACCAATGCTACAGTTAAGGCAATGACGCCGGAAGACCTTCTTGCTGTTAAGGCACAGATCATTCTGGCCAACACCTATCATCTTTACCTCCGGCCGGGGCATCGTTTGGTCGAGCAGATGGGCGGTCTGCATAGTTTCATGAATTGGGATAAGCCGATTCTGACCGATAGCGGTGGCTTCCAGGTTTTCAGTCTCGGGGAACTACGTAAAATCAGTGAAGAAGGGGTCAGATTCCAGTCGCACCTGGATGGTTCCTATCACATGTTGACACCCGAACTGGCGACCCGCATCCAGGAAGCGCTGGGTGCTGATGTCATCATGTGTTTTGACGAATGCCCCCCCGCCTCTGCGGATTACCAGTATGTCAGTCGCTCCCTTGAATTGACGGCCCGTTGGGCTTTGCGTTGCAAAGAAGCCCATACGCGTGCCGGGCAGCAGTTGTTCGGAATCATTCAAGGTGGGATGCATTATGATCTTCGGGCACGTAGTGTGAATGATCTCTGCTCGATCGGTTTTGACGGCTACGCACTTGGTGGCCTGTCCGTCGGCGAGGAAAAAGAGCAGATGTATGGTGTGATGGAGTGCTGCTCTACCCTGTTACCCCAGGATTCACCGCGATATATAATGGGGATCGGCTCACCCGAAGACCTGGTGGAGGCTGTCTGGCACGGGTATGATATGTTTGATTGTGTTATGCCGACCAGAAATGCCCGTAATGGCATGCTTTTTACCAGCCAGGGTCGAGTCAACATCAAGTCCAAAATATATGAAGAGGATGGGGGACCGCTTGATCCGGCGTGCAGCTGTAAGGTCTGCAGAAATTATTCGCGTGCCTATTTGAGACATCTGTACCGGTCTGGTGAAATTTTGTCTTCGCAGTTGAATACGTACCATAATCTTCACTATTATCTTGATCTTATGCGAAGAGTCAGGGAAGCGATCCAGCATAATTGTTTTGACGAATTTCGCAGGCAATTTAAGTCAGCAACGCAACAGAAATAATTCACTGAATAAAGGAGAATGACACATGTTAGGATTGGCTTTTGCGATGGGAAGTGCACCTGGAGGAGCAGCTGGTGGAACCGGTGGTGGAATGGCGGCATTTCAGCAGATAATTCCGCTGGTTTTCATGTTTGCGATTTTTTATTTTCTACTCATCCGCCCGCAGCAAAAAAAGGCTAAAGAGCACAAAGCATTGCTGGAAGCGATGAAAAAGGGTGATAATGTAGTTACAGCCGGTGGTGTTCACGGTAAAATTATCTCTGTAGAAAACGATCTTGTGACTCTCGAAATTGCACATAACGTAACTATTAAAATTATCAAGAGCTACATCGCCGCAATCAAGAAGGACTAGTTTAAAATCTGAAAAGGAGAACAAGCCTTATGCCAAAAGGAACTGGCTGGCGTACTAGCCTGATAGCAGTTTTTGTTGCATTGTCGTTTCTTTATCTGACTCCAACCCTGGCGGGTAAATTACCGTCATGGTGGGGGAACTTTTTGCCAAAGGACAAGATTCATCTCGGGCTTGACCTGCAGGGTGGGACCCATCTGGTGATGGAGGTCGACACGCAGAAAGCGGTTGAAGGGTCTCTTGACCTTGTTGCCACGGATCTTGAGGACACTCTGAACAGCAAAAATCTTCGTTTCAAACGGATTTCCCGAAACGGATTTGATAAGGTGTCCCTGGTTCTGTATGAAAAGGGGACTGCCGATGCCGTTCAAAAGCTGATCAAGGATAAATATCCTTCCTATGAACAGAGTCCGACTTTTGACGAAAGCGGTTTTGTTGCTCTGACTCTGCGGGTAAGCGAGAAGGATGCACAGGATCGCAAAGACAAGGCTGTCCAGCAGGCCCTCGAAACGATCCGTAACAGGATTGATCAGTTTGGCGTTTCAGAGCCTACTATACAGCGTGAAGGCGTCGATCATATTGTTGTACAACTGCCCGGCATTAAGGATCCGCAACGGGCGATTGATCTGATCGGGCGTACCGCACGACTGGATTTCAAAATGGTGCGAGAAGACATCTCTCCTACGTCCGGAACGATTCCCGATGACGCAGAAGTGCTGAAAGAAAAATCTGTTGATCCTAAAACCGGTGCCGTTACTGAAATTCCGATCGTCGTCCAGAAAAAACCGATGATTACCGGTGATCTGCTGACGGACGCTCAGGTCAGAATTGATTCACAGTTCAACCAGCCGTATGTCGCGATTGAATTCAATTCTCTGGGTGCCAGATTGTTTGATCAGGTAACAGCGGCAAATGTTGGAAAACGCTTTGCAATCGTGCTTGATAATAATATTCACTCCGCTCCAGTCATTCGAGAGCGGATTTCCGGTGGCAGCGCCCAGATATCGGGCAGCTTTACCGAGAAAACGGCTGCTGACCTTGCGATAGTACTTCGTGCCGGAGCATTGCCGGCACCTGTTAAAATCATTCAGAATGTTACCGTCGGCCCCTCCCTGGGACAGGACTCCATCAATAAAGGATTGTATGCCGGCTTGATCGGAGTATTGATTGTCGTAGTTTTTATGGCGATTTACTACAAGCTGTCAGGAATTGTTGCCAACTTGGGAATGATTCTTAATATCGTTTATCTGATGGGGGCATTAGCCGCATTAGGTGCCACTCTCACGCTGCCCGGTATTGCCGCTATCGTATTGCTGGTTGGTATGTCCGTTGACTCGAACGTTATTATTTTTGAGCGAATCCGTGAAGAACTCAAGTTGGGCAAATCCCCCAAAGCTGCTCTGGATGCCGGGTATGACAAGGCGTTCCTGACTATCATGGATTCCCATATAACCACCTTGATTACAGCAGCTGTTTTGTTCCAGTTCGGCACCGGCCCGGTAAAAGGTTTTGCAGTTTCTTTAAGCCTCGGGGTTATAATTAATCTGTTTACCTCACTGATCGGGACCAAGGTGACCTTTGACCTGTTTCTGCACAAGGGCAGAGTTAAAAAAATGAGCATATAGGGGGAGCACCGTTCATGGAAATTCTTGGCAAGACTAACATAGATTTTATCGGCAAGCGGAATATCTCGTTTGTCATTTCGTCGATCATTGCGATTATTGGAATTGTCGGCATCATCCAGATTGGTCGAGGCGCTGCCAATATGGGGATCGATTTTTCCGGCGGAACGGCTATGCAGCTGAAATTCAGCAAGCCGTTCATGATTGCTGATGCCAGAGCTGCTCTGCATAAGCATGGTATTGACAAAGCAGATCTGCAGGAAATAAAAAGTGGTAACATGCTGTTAGTCAAGATGGCAGGAGCTGCTGTCGGAAAACAATCGGAAGTGGTTCAGACCGCTTTCAAAAAAGAGATTGCCGACAATCCTTTCTCTGTTGAAAGCACCACAGAAATTGGTCCTTCAATCGGTGACAAGCTGCGTAAAGATACTCTCATAGCAGTTGTTCTCTCATTAATGGGGATCATTCTTTATATCGCCTGGCGTTTCGATTTAAAATTCGGCATCGGTGCAACGATTGCCACCATGCATGATGTACTCGCCATGGTTGCGGTATTTTTCCTTATGAACAAAGAGATCAACCTGCTCTTTATTACGGCTGTATTGACAATAGCTGGTTATTCATTAACAGATACGGTGGTCATTTTTGACCGCATTCGGGAAAACCTTCACAAAAACCTCAAAGGTTCCATGCATACCATATTCAACAGCAGCATCAATGAGGTTCTTTCCCGTACCATTGTGACATCGATGACAACTTTTCTGGCTGCTGCGTCGCTGTTCTTATTCGGAGGTGAAGTTATACACGATTTCTCGTTTGCATTATTGATTGGGATCGGTGTTGCTACCTATTCATCTGTATTTGTTGCTAGTCCGATCGTGGTGATCCTCGAAAATAGAGCCTTGGCTAAAAAGGCTAACACCCCGTAATCTAGTATTTATTCGATATGAAGAGGTGCAAAGTGAACAAAGAAACAACATTAATTGCAGTTGTTGCCCTTATCGTTGGATTGTTAGGGGGGTATTTAATATTCAGCATCAGTAGTGCCGGCAAAGCCCAACAGCCGAATGCCGCCATCCAGGCCGGTGCCGGGTCACCTGCTGATTATTCACAGCGTATAGCCCAGGCAGAAAAAATTGTTGCTCAGGACCCAAATAATCTGAATGTCTGGATTTCCCTGGGTAATGATTATTTCGACACGGAGCAGACTCAGAAAGCGATTAGTGCGTATGGAAAAGCTCTGGAGTTAAACCCTAATAACCCCAATGTTCTGACTGACCAGGGGGTAATGTTCAGAAAGGTCGGATGGTACGACAAGGCATTGGCTAATTTTGAAAAAGCCAACAAGCTTGACCCCAAGCATATTCAAAGTCTTTTCAATGCCGGTATCGTCTATGCCGTAGATTTGAAGGACCATGTAAAGGCCCGGCCATATTGGAAAAAGGTTCTTGAAATTGAACCGAATGGCGCGACCGCAATGCAGATCAGAAGTATGATGCAGGATGGCGGAGAAACTCCACCTGCCGGTAAATAAAAAACGAACCCCCCGCTTGTCGGGGGTTTTTTTTTAAACGGGATGTAAACAGGATGCAGAAAAAATGGGTTGTTAAGCCGGCTGATAACGCTAAAATCGAGGATCTCTCCCGCTCACTTGGAATCTGCTCCATAACCGCACGAATTCTCGTTGCCAGAGGAGTAGATGGAGTAGAATCCGGAGTTCAGTTTCTTGCGCCCGCTCTTTCGGGTATGCCCGATCCGTTTTTGTTAAAAGGAATGCACGAAGCTGTTGAACGGGTAGTGCGGGCTTTGAAAACATCAGAATCGGTTTGTATCTACGGCGATTATGATGTTGACGGTATTAGCGGTACGGCTCTTCTGGTCTCTTTCCTGCGCCACATTGGCATCGCCTGCAGTTATTTCATACCTAACCGGTTTGATGATGGTTATGGCCTTAACGAAGATGCTCTTCAACAGATTATCAGTTCCGGGTCTTCGTTGATCCTTTCTGTCGATTGCGGCATTACTGCGATCAAGGAGTCCGCCTTTTGCCGGCAGGCGGGCGTTGATCTGATTATACTGGATCATCATACGCCAGGCGACATTCTTCCGAATGCGGCAGCAGTTGTAAACCCGCTGCAGCCGGGCTGTAGCTATCCTTTTAAAATGCTGGCAGGCGTTGGCGTCGCATTTAATCTGCTGGTTGCGCTGCGCAGTCGCTTACGTCATGACGGGTTATTTGCTGCCGGTAACGAACCGGATCTTCGGAATTGGCTTGATCTTGTCGCGCTCGGTACAATCGCGGATGTAGTGCCGCTTGTCGGGCAAAACCGCGTATATGCCTTTTGTGGTCTGCAAAAGCTTGAAGATAACAACAGACCGGGCATTGCCGCACTCAAAAAGGTCGCCGGAATCTCGGAGCCGATTACCTGCAGTCAGGTTGGTTTCCGGTTGGCGCCGCGTCTTAATGCTGCCGGTCGCATGGAAAGCGCGGTGCCGGGAGTTGAATTGCTGCTCAGTGCGAGTATTGAAGAGTGCTCCTCCATTGCTGATGAACTGGATAGGGCGAATGCGGAACGCCAGGCTGTCGAGCGAGGAATTTTCGATCAGGCTGTTGCCATGATTGACGGTGGTAGTTACCCTGCCTGCAGGAGCATAGTTGTCGCTTCTCGCGACTGGCATCAGGGAGTTATCGGGATTGTTGCTTCACGTCTGGTTGAACGCTATCATCGCCCGACAATACTGATTGCAATAGACGCACAGGGAAACGCGAAAGGGTCCGGGCGCAGTATCGCGGGTTTTCACCTTTTGGAGGCTTTGAATCTCTGCTCGGGGTATCTTGAGCGTTTTGGGGGACACCGTTATGCGGCTGGTATCGGTCTGGAAACAAAAAATATCGGAGATTTTGTTGCGGCTTTTGAAGCTGCCGCTCGACAGATTCTAGGAAATGCGGAACTTGTACCTTTGCTTGATATCGATGCTGAAGTTTATCCGGCTGAGATTGGTCTTGCGCTGTCACATGAGTTGCTGCGCATTGGCCCCTTCGGTGCGGGAAACCCGGAACCAACACTGATGATGCGCGGAGTCACAGTTGTTGACCGCCGGATTGTCGGTGATGGGCATCTCAAACTACGGGTACTATCTGACGGACGGATTTTTAATGCTATTGCATTCCGGCAGGCAGAGAGTCCCACTGATGGTTTGCTGGATATCGCCTTTTTTCCGGAGAGCAATAGATGGAACAACACAACAACAATGCAGCTGCGGATAAAAGAGATCCGGAAGGCGGAAGCATAATGCAAAGGAATGAGAGATTCGACAGCGCCGACCGGATCATTAAAATCGGATTTTGGGTTAATGCCGTCCTGATGATTATGAAGCTTTCTGCCGGGTACTGGGGGCGTTCTGATGCTGTTTTTGCCGATGGTATCGAGAGCGCGTGCGATTTTGTCGCGATATTTGCGACCATGATGGCTCTCAAACTTGGCCGCCAACCCTTTGACGCCAATCACCCATACGGGCACGGCCGTGCTGAAAGTCTTGCCGCACTTCTGGTCTCTCTGGTTATCGCTGCTACCGGCGGCTGGATTCTTTACGAATCAGTAGCCAGCGTAATCATCGGGCATTTTAAATCACCTGGATGGATAGCAGTTGCTGCGGCTGCACTGACGATCGGTATTAAAGAGTGGCTCTACCGCTTCTCGACACGTACCGGTAAAATGCTGGAAAGCCCGGCACTGCTGGCAATTGCAAAAGATCATCGGAAAGATGCGGTGACTTCAGTTTCTACTTTGATCGGCGTCATCGGTGCGTTTTTCGGGTGGGGGATTATGGATCCGATCGCCGCCGGATTGACATCGTTCTTTATCCTGCATATCGGATATCAGACGTTCCGGGAAGCTGCTCATGACCTGATGGACGGGACAGCCCCGTCTGATTTTATTGATGCTCTGCAGGCACTTGCAGAAAGTGTCGAGCATGTAGATCATGTGCACGAAATGAGGGCACGCCGCTCAGGTCAGTACATGATCGTTGACTTGAAACTGGAAATGGATCCGGACATGACCGTTAAACAGTCTCATGACGTGGCTACCAGCGTAAAAAAACTTATCTTCGAACGCTATCCGGGGGTCGGTGATGTCATGATACACATTAATCCGCATGAAGAGGAACATGAGGACCTGATCAGGTTATGAAGCTGTGGCGTCTGCTGATTTCCCTTGAACTCTGCCTGGGGTTACTGTCTTTGGTCTGTGTGCTCATGGCGGTCGGTTCTGTTACTCTTTCCGGAGAGTATGCTGCAACTATTAACAGCATACCACTGCTTGGGTGGCTGCGGGGCGCGCCATTCCCTGTTTCCTGGTGGCTCTGGGTGTCGCTCGTGTTTCTCGCTCTGCTGGCATTGAATACGATCCTCTGCTCTTCAGAAACTCTCTGGTCACGATGGGGAAAGTCCGGGGCGACTTCACTTCTGGCTCCACAACTGATGCATGCCGGGTTTCTGCTGATTGTGTGTGCCCATCTGCTGAGTGCCGTAGGGTCTTCGCATCATGCGGTAGAGGTAGGGGAGATGACACTCGCAGCTTTGCCGGACGGTACAAGGTTTGGTATCGCATCAATTACGGTCAAGACTTCTTCCCAGGGGATTCCGATTGGCTTCAGCAGTGAGCTGGTGCCTGATCTGAACAGACTCGCCGGGAGGGTTGTCATATCACCCAATAAGCCCTGGTTCTCTCATGGATTCGGAGTGTATATCAAGCAGGCGGAAGCGTATCCATTAAAGCGAGCGCTTCTTGAGATTCATCGGGAGCCGGGCGCTGCTATGGCACTGGCTGGAGCAATACTGTTTACGCTCGGAAATGTAATGCTTTTAGTGATCAGATCGAGACAGCGTGAGATTGACGTTTTCTAGAGTGCCCCGACAGTTCTCTCCACCGCAACTTGTTATCAGGACAGATATCTCTTCGTTCACCAGCAATTTATCACCCGGGAAAGTAACAGAGATAAAATTGCGCGATAATCCGTTGCAGTGGCCGGATAAAGCGTTATACCCCTGTACCAGCACCCTGCGTTCCCTCCCTGCAAACCGCTCCAGAAATAATTTTTTTTTCAGTTGGGCTATACTGCGCAAACGGGCGGCCCGTCCGGTAATAATATGAGAGGGGACGTGTCCCGGAAATCCGGCCGCCCTCGTCCCGGGACGACTGGAATAGGGGAATACGTGCAGATCGGAGAACGGAAGATCTTCGATCAGTCTGGCAGACTCTTCGAATTCTTCATCGGTTTCTCCCGGGAATCCGGCGATCACATCAGCTCCGATAAATGCGTCCGGCATGGTTTCGGAAGTTCGTATCATCAGATCCCGGAAATAAGCAGCTGTGTACGGCCGTCCCATGCGGTCCAAAACAGAATTTGAGCCGCTCTGCAGGGGTAAGTGCAGGTGCGGGCAGATATTCTTTGAAGTAGCCATCAAATTAAGTAGTTCGTCACTGACCTCATTCGGTTCGAGAGATCCGATGCGCAGACGGGGAATGATTGACTCGGCATCAATCTGCCTGATAATGGCTGTCAGTGTTGTCGGTATTGTGAGATCAAGGCCGTACGCGCCTAAATGGATGCCGGTAAGCACAATCTCCTTGAAACCGTTGGCAGCGAGATCGCGTATCCTCTGGATGATGTCTTCAGGTGTGACACTGCGGCTGCGTCCACGAGCATATGGGACGATGCAGTAGCTGCAGAATGAGTTACAGCCGTTCTGAATCTGGAGAAAAGCGCGGGTATGCTCTGCAAAGCTGGTCAGCTTGAGCGGTTCGATCTGACTGGCCGTGGTAATGTCAGAAACCGACAGTTCGGCAGTTTCGATAAGGGTGGATATGACTAGTTTTTCCTGGTTACCGAGTACGCAGTCAAGCTCGGGCATTTTTTCCAATTCTCCAGGAGCTACCTGGGCGTAGCACCCGGTTGCAATAATGCGGGATAGTGGATTCAGCCGGCGCGCTCGGCGGATCAGGCGACGGGTTTCCGCATCCGTTCGTGCGGTAACGGTGCATGAATTGATGATATAGATGTCAGAAAACTCGGTAAACGGAACGATTCGGTACCCGGCGGCTATCAACTGTTCAGTCATGGCTGCCGATTCGAATTGATTGGTTTTACACCCCAGAGTGCTTATGGCAACACGTTTCATATATTTATCGGGTCCTTTTCCAGTGAGACAAGTGTTCTGCTGACATAGATGACAACGATCAGCGCCGCCGACCATGTAATTCCGAATATTCCCCACCAGATGCCTGTCAACCCTAATCCCATGACTGAAGTAAACAGGTAGAATACGCATGCCGGACCGGCGATCTGGCGATACAGTCCGATAATGAGGCCGAACAGAGGCATTTTAATCCCCTGCATGGCTGAAATGGAGATGTAGAGCAGAACATACGCCGGCAGTACATATGCCTCAACCGTCAGAAACCCGACACCGGCTTCAATGACAGAGCGGTCTTTGGTGAAGAGCCCCATCAATTCGCGGCTGTACAGGAGTGCCCCGACAGTGCCGGACAGAGCCAGTATCACACCGTAAAAGAGCGAAACCCGAACTGTCTCACGGATACGGTTGAATTTTCCTGCACCGAAATTTTGAGCAGTCAATGCAAGGGTGGCTATGTTCAGTCCCATAACCGGCAGAAGCGCAATCTGTTCAATACGTGTGCCTATGCCGTATGCTGCCACGGCATGCTCACCGTAGCGTCCTGCGAACCAGGTAATGATGAAAATTCCGAGCGAGATAGTCATCATATTCATGGTTGAGGGAAACCCTTGCCTGAAAAGCTCGCGGAAATATATCCAGCGGGGACGAAGATCGGCAGGGTGTAAAGAAGGCATGCTCCCGGTTTTAAATATCTGGCTGAACAGGTAAAAAACTCCTGCGAACTGCACAAGCACGGTTGCCAAGGCTATTCCTGCCAGGCCTAATGCCGGAAGTCCTGCCCCGCCGTACATGAACCAGGGGTCTAGAATCAGATTGAGAAAAAAACCGCCGATTAGAAAGTTGCGGTACGGTAATGTGTTGCCATGTGAGTTGAGGATGGCGTTCATCGCGAAGTTTAGCAGAAAGAATGTGCTGCCGGCAAAAATTACATTCATGTAGCGTAAGGCATAGGCAAGGTATTCCCCACGGGCACCCATAATGGTGAAAATATATGGCGCAAGTATCAGGCCCGCGCCAGTGAGTAACAGAGCATGGATCAGGGTAAAAGAGAGAGATTGCGACAGAAAGAGACCGGCCTCGACCCGGTCGTTTCGGCCGAGGGCATTGCCGATCAGTGCAGTTGCACCGGTAGATATTCCTCCGCCGACGGCCAGGATCAGAAAAAATACCGGGAAGGAAAGCGACATCGCAGCCAGGGCAGAGGTCGATAGTTGCCCGCCATACCAGGTGTCTACAACATTGAACATTGTGTTAAAGAAAAAACCTGTCCCGGCCGGTATTGCCAGGCGCCTGACGAGATGAGGTACTGGTGCGGATGTCAGATCTGAATTCATGAAAACAGGGTAAGTTGTCAAGGTCCACGGGTCAAGAAAAAACACACAAACCGGTTGCTGGATTTCCGTCAGCGGTTTTAGTTGAAAAAACAGGAAAAAACAGCTAAAACGGAACACGATTTTATTTTTTTGAAAACTGATGTTGACTATATTCGGGAGGCACTCATGAGTTTAATCAAGTTGTATGATACAACACTGCGGGACGGAACCCAGGCCGAAGACATCTCCTTTCTGCTTGAGGACAAAATCCGCATTGCTCACAAGCTTGACGAATTAGGCGTTCACTATATCGAGGGTGGATGGCCGGGCAGTAACCCAAAAGATGTCTCTTTTTTTAAAGATATTAAAAAGGAAAAGCTGAATCAAGCCAAAATTGCGGCATTTGGTTCCACCCGTCGTGCCAAGGTGACGCCTGATAAAGACAGCAATATAATTACGCTGGTAAAAGCAGAGCCGGATGCGATTACCATTTTCGGGAAATCGTGGGATTTTCATGTGCGCGAAGCGTTGCGTATTTCACTTGAGGAAAATCTTGAGCTGATTTTTGATTCCCTTGAATATCTTAAAAAGCATGCTCCCGAAGTTTTCTATGACGCCGAGCACTTCTTTGACGGTTACAAGGCGAATCCCGAGTACGCAATAAAAACTCTCCAAGCTGCAGAAAGTGCCAACGTTGACTGTATTATTCTGTGCGACACCAACGGTGGCACGATGCCGTACGAGATTGCCGAAATAATCAAAAAAGTTAAAAAACATATCAAAATCCCGCTCGGCATACACACACATAATGACGGTGAATGTGCCGTAGCCAACACTATGATTGCGGTTGAACAGGGAATTGTGCAGGTTCAGGGTACGATCAACGGGTTCGGTGAGCGATGCGGCAACGCTAACCTCTGCTCGATCATTCCGGCACTGAAGGCCAAGATGAAGAAGGAATGTATTTCCGACGAACAGATGCGGCATCTGCGGGAGGTCTCCCGTTACGTATATGAACTTGCCAATATTTCCCCGAACAAGCATCAGGCTTACGTTGGAAACTCCGCTTTCGCCCACAAGGGAGGCGTGCATGTCAGCGCCATCCAGCGTCATCCGGAAACCTACGAACATATGCGTCCGGAACTGGTCGGCAACTGTACCCGCGTACTGATTTCTGATCTGTCAGGGCGCTCCAATATTCTTGCAAAGGCAGAAGAGTTCAATATCAATCTAGACAGCAAAGATCCCGTTACAATGGAGATCCTTGATAACATTAAGGATATGGAGAACCGCGGGTATCAGTTCGAGGGGGCTGAAGCATCTTTTGAACTTTTGATGAAAAAGGCGCTCGGTTCTCACAAAAAGTTCTTCAGCGTGTTGGGCTTTCGTGTGATTGATGAAAAGCGCGGTGAAGATCAGAAGCCGATGGCAGAAGCAACTATCATGGTCAAGGTCGGCGGAAAAGTTGAACACACAGCCGCTGAAGGGAATGGCCCGGTCAATGCGCTTGATAATGCAATCCGTAAAGCGCTTGAGAAGTTCTATCCCAAGTTGAAGGAAGTAAAACTTCTGGATTATAAGGTTCGCGTACTGCCGGCAGGTCAGGGGACGGCATCATCGACACGAGTACTGATTGAATCCGGAGATAAACATGCCCGCTGGGGCACCGTCGGCGTTTCTGACAACATTATCGATGCATCATATCAGGCACTGATTGACAGCATCGACTATAAACTTCACAAATCTGAGGAGTGATTCCGATTTTAAATCAGCATGTAATCTTCGTCGGTTCATATCCGACCTTTCGTCGTACTTTTTTGTCCCTTTTCGCCGCATTGGCCCTACTGTCTTGATTTCAACCTTTATTTGAAATCGGACAAACCTGGAGCGGAATCAGTGTGGCGGTTCGTAATGGTTGCATGTGCTGCACTACTTCTTGTGGCGCCGGCATTTAAAATCCGAAAGAGTTCCAAGGCTCCTGCTGTAACGGATTTTCGTGCATTCTCAAGCTGCAGTGTATTGGTCAAGGTCAGCGGGGATGTTGTTCATCCGGGTGTATACGAGATTGGCGCCAATAAAATGGCAGAGTGCGCCATAAAAATGGCTGAGCCATTGCGCCCGCTTGGTCTGCCACTAATTGAGCCGCTGGAAAACCGTTTGCTGAACGGGTCGACGGTAAACCTCTCGAGTATGGTTGATGGCAGCTATGCGTTGAAGGTGGATCGGATGACGGTTGCTGAACGGTTGATTCTGAATATACCGCTCGATATTGCATCAATGAGTGAAGATGATTTTAGTAGCGTGCCAGGCATAGGTCCGGCTTTGGCCAGGCGCATATGCGTATATCGCCAAAAAAATGGCGGTTTAATGCGTATTGAAGACCTGGTCGGAATTGAAGGGATTGGTGAAAAGAAGTATAATCTACTTCTGACCTACTTTCAACATCCTGATAATACAAGATAAAAAATAAAATATATTGATTTATTTAAATAATATTAGCCTTTGGCATACATGGTGTAATGACCCCCCTGTCTTGACTTAATACGACACCCAGGGGGGGTTATGCACTGTCCGCGTTGCAAGGGCCGCATGTTTGCAGAGAAATTTTATGATTTTGTCCGCTCTTTCGACGCATGGAAATGTACCTGTTGCGGGGAACTGCTGGATTCTACCATTCTTGCCAATCGGGCCAGGAACAACAACGCCCATCTTGGCTAGTCCCAAATAAATAAAGAATGCTGCCACACGGCATCACGGGAATCTGATTTCAGGTTCCCTTTTTATTTGACTCTGCATCTCTGACAGGTTAATGAACAGCTCCATGTTTTGATTTTTTACGATACCGAGGAGTTGTCATATATGAGAAATGATGGTCGCAATGCCGCCGTTTTACGTTCAATAATAATTACACGCAATTTTACCAAACACGCCGAAGGCTCGGTGCTGATCGAATTCGGCGATACCAAGGTTCTCTGCACAGCATCGGTAGAGGAATCAGTGCCACCATTTCTGAGGGGGAAAGGTACCGGTTGGGTAACCGCAGAATACGCAATGCTTCCCCGGGCCACACACACACGCTCTCCCAGAGAAGCGGCGAAAGGTAAGCAGACCGGCCGTACTTTGGAAATCCAGCGATTGATCGGCCGTTCTCTGCGAGCGGTGACTGATCTTGCAAAACTTGGTGAACGTTCAATATACATAGATTGTGATGTCATACAGGCAGATGGCGGGACACGTACTGCCTCAATAACCGGCGCGTATGTTGCCCTTTTTGATGCATTAACGACATTAAAGACGAAGGGATTACTCACTGAAATTCCGCTCAAGGAAGCCGTTGCAGCTGTCAGTGTCGGCATTGTGGGCGGGAAAGCTCTGCTGGACCTGAATTATTTAGAGGATTCTGCAGCAGAAGTTGATATGAATTTTGTTATAACCTCCAGTGGACGTTTTGTAGAGGTGCAGGGTACGGCCGAAGCAGAACCCTTTACAAGCGCGGAAATGGACGCTATGCGTGACTTGGCAGTCGATGGCGTGCAGCAGCTCTTTAAATTCCAGAAAGAAGCACTGGCAAAATGAAACAACTGGTAGTAGCGACCCGTAATAAAGGCAAGATGCTTGAAATAAATTCCCTGCTGACTGGTTTGGTGGGCAAGATCTATAGCGCTTTAGATTTTATCGATTTTCCTGAGACAGTTGAAGACGGAACCACATTCGAGGAAAATGCACTTAAAAAAGCACGTGAAGCCTCCCTCTATTCGGGGTTTCCGGCGCTGGCCGATGACTCCGGTCTGGTGGTTGTCTCCCTGAATGGACGTCCCGGTGTTCTTTCGGCTCGTTATGCCACTACTGGCTCCGGTGATGCCGCAAATAATGCCAGGTTGCTGGACGAATGCCGGGATGTTCCTGACGACCGGCGTCAGGCTGCTTTTGTCTGTGTTATGGCTTTTGTGACTCCGGAGGGCGATGAGCGGTTGTTTTCCGGGAGAGTTGAAGGTCGGATTCTTTCTGCCGAGCGGGGGGAGGGGGGCTTTGGTTATGATCCGCTTTTTCTTGTGGATGGTTTTGAACGAAGTATGGCAGAGCTGACATTAGCGGAGAAAAATTCAATTAGCCACCGAGCACAGGCATTTATAAAATTCCGTGGGTATCTGGAAACGATTGAATAAAAGGGAAACGTACACTGTGAAGAAAAACAATCAATTCGAATATGCGAAGAAAAAAAATGTACGAGAACCCGCACTAAAAACATCTGAGCCGGTGAGTGCCGATAAACCTTTCGTGCCTTTGACCCGTAAGGGGGTTCTGGAAATACGCATAACCTCCCTGGATGAAGACGGGTACGGTACATCCCGAAATGAAGACGGGATGACGCTCAAAGTTGGCGGGGCATTGCCTGGTGATGTGGTCCTGGCAGGTATCGACCATGTTGCCGGAGGCACGGCGTTTTGCCATGTAAAAAAAATGCTGCAGCCTTCCCAGCTTCGGAGCAACAATCCTCCTTGTCGCGAAAGTGCCGATTGTTTCGGCTGCCCGCTGATTGCGATGAAATATTCTGAACAAAAAAACTGGAAACGGGGCATGATTCTGGCCGAGATGGCCAAATATCCAAGTCTGTCAAACAGTTCCGTGCTGCCGGTGCTTTCTCCTGACAATTTGATTCATTACCGCACGACAGCTAAATTGACGGTAGCAGGCAAGTTTTCAGAACCGTTTATCGGCATCTATCGTCGTGCCAGTCATGATGTCTATGATCTTGAGCAATGCCCGATCCATCATCCACTTATTGATAAGGTGGTTGAAGCTGTACGAAGAGGAATCAAAAAAGGTAAGGTTCAGGTTTATAATCCGCAAAGCAAAATGGGACTGCTTCGCTATCTGGTTGTACGTGTCTCGACCTATGAAAAAAAAGCTATGGTTGTTTTTGTTACTTCAAGCCGGTCATTCAACGAAATCCATCATCTGGGGCGTTTTGTACAGGATCAGGTTCCAGAGGTTGAAATCGTTGTCCAGAATGTTAATCCGACTGAAGGCAACGTGATTATGGGGCAGAAAGATTATTTCCTGACCAAGAAATTGTATTTGACGGAGCGTATCGGCGACGTATCTTTCAGAATTTCACCACGATCATTTTTTCAGGTAAATAATAGCGGCGCCAACCTGATTTACAGTAAGGTAAACGAATGGGCCGGGCTTACCGGCGTTGAAACGGTGCTTGACCTGTACTGCGGAATTGGCGGGATTGCGCTGTTCCTGGCAGGGTCCGCAAAAAATGTGATCGGTGTTGAAGTTGTTGAAGAAGCCGTAGCCGATGCTCGTATGAACGCTCGAATAAACGGAATCAAGAATTGCCGGTTCGAAGCCGGGGACGTTGCCGATCTGCTTGATGAGATGGCAGGAGAACAGCTCTCCGTCGATGTCGCCGTGCTGAATCCGCCTCGTAAAGGATGTGACCAAAGCGTGCTGGAGAGGGTTACAGCCCTCGGGCCGAAATTGATTCTTTACGTTTCATGCTCTCCTCAAAGCCTAGCGCGGGATCTGGATATTCTAAACAAGTTAGGGTACAGCTGCAGTGAAATTCAACCGGTTGACATGTTTCCACAGACGGTGCATGTTGAAAACGTTGCCAGATTGTCTAAACAGTAACGTCGGGCAGTAAAATCAGCTTGACATCTATGGCGTAATTTGCTATTACTCTCCAGCTTTTTGATGTAGGCGCGTAGCTCAGCGGGAGAGCGCTACCCTGACACGGTAGAGGTCGGCGGTTCGACACCGCCCGCGCCTACCATTAATGAAGCAGAGATGGAGCGAGCAGGATGCAGGCATCGATGTATCGATGCCTTTTCTGTTTGCCCCCTTAAAGGGAATTTATGGATACGATATCAATTACGCTCCCGGATAACTCTTCACGAGAACTGAACGATGATGCCACAGTATATGAGTTGGCAGCCTCGATTGGAGCCGGTCTTGCCAAAGCTGCGTTGGCAGGAAAAATCAATGGCCAACTGGTAGATCTCTCTGCCCGGTTGACCAACGGCGACCTCGTTGAAATTGTTACTGAAAAAAGTCCTGAAGCACTTGAAATTATTCGCCATTCAACTTCACATTTGATGGCTCAGGCTGTCAAAGAGCTCTTTCCGCAGGCCAAGGTTACGATCGGGCCGGCCATTGAAACCGGTTTCTATTACGATTTTGATGTTGAAAAACCGTTTACGCCGGATGATCTGGAGCGTATTGAAGCAAAAATGTTGCTACTGGCTGCCGCCGATCAGAAAATTGAGCGGAGCGACTATGCCAGTGCCGATGCAATCAGCATGTTTGAAGCCATGGGTGAATCGTATAAAACTGAATTGATCAACGATCTTGGCGTCGATTACGTTTCGGTATACAGACAGGGCACGTTTGCCGATCTTTGCCGCGGTCCGCATCTCCCTTCTACAGGTCGAATCAAGGCATTTAAACTGCTTTCTATTGCAGGAGCTTACTGGCGAGGCAGCGAAAATAACCGTATGCTTCAGCGGATTTACGGAACCGCCTTCGTTGATAAAAAAGAGCTGGAAGCGTATTTGAACCGCCTGGAAGAAGCAAAACGACGGGATCATCGTAAGATCGGCAGAGAGTTGGATCTGTTCTCATTTTCGGATGAAGTCGGCGCCGGTTTCCCGATCTGGCACCCAAAAGGTGCCATGTTGCGCACGGTTCTTGAGGATTTTGAGCGCAAGGAACATTTGAAGCGGGATTATGATATCGTAGTCGGACCCCAGATTCTCAAGAGTGAACTCTGGCAGCGTTCAGGCCACTACGAAAATTACCGTGAAAACATGTATTTTACTGAGGTCGATGAGCAGAGTTATGGCATAAAGCCGATGAACTGTCTCTCCCATATGATGATTTACAAGTCTCAATTGCGGAGTTATCGCGATCTTCCGCTCCGTTATTTCGAACTCGGAACGGTACACCGTCACGAGCGGGCCGGAGTGCTTCACGGCCTCATGCGGGTACGATGCTTTACCCAGGATGACGCCCATATTCTCTGTACTCCTGAACAACTGGATGCCGAAATTAAAGGTGTGCTTGCTTTTGTTAACGACGTGATGACTATTTTCGGTTTTGAGTACGAGATGGAGCTTTCAACACGACCGGAAAAATCGATTGGATCTGATTCAGACTGGGAACAGGCCACAGGGGCTTTGTTGTCTGCTTTGAACGATTCCGGTCGCCCATATGATATAAATGAGGGTGATGGCGCATTTTACGGGCCTAAAATTGATATAAAACTGCGCGATTGTCTTGACAGGAGATGGCAGTGTGCTACTATCCAGTGCGATTTCACTCTGCCGGAGCGCTTTGATCTGACCTATGTAGCGTCTGATGGTGAGCGTAAACGCCCGATAATGGTCCATCGTGTGATCCTCGGTTCGATTGAGCGATTTATTGGTGTTCTTATTGAACATTTCGCCGGAAGTTTCCCGCTCTGGATTTCTCCGGTTCAAGCGATTATTGTCACGGTAACGGATAGCCAGGTGCCGTTTGCCCAGGATGTCTATCGGCAGTTGCGCAACGCAGGGATCCGTATTGAACGCGATGTCCGGAACGAAAAGCTGAGCTTCAAAATTCGCGAGGCCCAGATCCAGAAAATTCCCTATATGCTGGTTATCGGTGATAAAGAAGTTGAACAGGGTACGGTAACTCCTCGCTATCGCGATGGCAAGAACCTCCCTGCCATGAAACCTGAAGAGTTTGTAGATTTTGTTATTCAGGAATGTAAAAACTATAAATAATGTATAAGTCAGACAGCAGCGAATAATAAACTACTGTCAGGAGGTGTCGCCATAGCAAAACCGACCGTCAATATCAATCAGGCCATCAGAGTTTCTGAAGTTCGTGTAATTGGAGCAACAGGAGAGGCCCTGGGCGTGCTTACCCTCTCACAGGCGCTTGAAATGGCCGAACAGCAGCAGCTGGATCTGGTTGAAGTGTCACCAACGGCAGTTCCTCCCGTTTGCAGAATTATGGACTATGGCAAGTTCAAGTACCAGCAGAGTAAAAAACTGCAGGAAGCAAAAAAGAAACAGGTTCATGTACTGCTGAAAGAGGTAAAGTTACGGCCGAAGACAGATAGCCACGATCTTGAGTTCAAGATAAACAACGTTAAACGCTTTCTTGAAGAAGGAAATAAAGCCAAAATCACGCTTGTATTTCGAGGCCGCGAAATTACCCACATGGATGTCGGTCGGGCGGTAATTGAAAAAGTTGCAAAGGAATTGCAGGAAGTATGTGTTATTGAAAATCAACCCCGCGTTGAAGGTCGTAACATGTACATGATTGTTGCACCCAAACCGAAAAAGTAAAAAATATACCACGTATTTAATTAGCTATTATATCGAAGAAGGAGTTTCTTATGCCTAAGATTAAAACAAACCGCGGTGCTGCCAAGCGCTTCAGGAAGTCAGCTTCCGGAAGAATCAAGTGTGGATGCGCTTTCACAAGTCACATACTGACACCTATGAGCCGCAAACGTAAACGCAATCTTCGTGGTGGGTCCATGGTCGCTGCTGTTGACCAAAAGAACATATCCCGTTTGATTCCTTACAAATAGCAAATTATCTCTTCATTCGCGTGAAGAGATGCATAATGCCAAGAACCATGAGGAAATTGTCTCCCCTTGTGGATCTGGCCAATTCAGCAACGAAGGAGTAGTGACGTATGGCACGTGTAAAAAGAGGATTTAAAGCGAGACGCAGACGCAACAAGGTATTAAAGCTGGCTAAAGGTTACCGCGGTGCGCGGAGCAAATTGTTTCGCAGTGCAACAGAAGCGGTAGACCGGGCTTTAAATTATGCCTTCCGCGACCGGCGCGTCAAAAAACGTGATTTCCGCAGTCTGTGGATTGTTCGTATCAATGCGGCTTCACGCATCAATGGTCTGTCTTACAGCAAGTTCATTTTCGGTCTCAAAAAAGCCGATATACAGATCGACCGTAAAGTGCTGGCTGACATTGCGGTGACCGATCCAAACGGATTTGCGCAGATTGCAGCACTTGCAAAGGCTGGTATTTAGGCTTTTTGCGGTTTTTATTATGGAAAGGGAATGGGACTTGCGCCCATTCCCTTTTTTGTACAGTATAAAAACATTTACCAAAATATGTATTGAAGGTAAACACTATGCGGGAACAACTTGAGAAATTGAGAGACGGCGCTCTCCAGGCAATCGGCACTGCGTCTTCAGTAGAGCAGCTTCAGGAAATACGTATCAGACTGCTTGGCCGTAAAGGCGAACTAACAGCGCTGATGAAGGGACTTGGTTCTCTGTCTGCTGAGGAGCGTCCCATTGTTGGGCAGTTGGTTAACACAGTCCGTGATGAGATTGAATCGACACTCAGCGCTGCAAGCGCATCGGAACATGAAAAGGTTATTTCTGCGCGGCTTAAGTCTGAACGAGTCGATACGTCTCTTCCCGGTCGGCGCCCGCTGAAGGGCAACAAACATCCAGTATCCCTTGTAATTGAGGAAATATGCTCAATTTTTGCGGGACTGGGATTTTCTGTTGCAGAAGGACCAGAGATTGAACATGACTGGTACAATTTTGAAGCGCTCAACTTCCCGCCGGAGCACCCTGCCCGTGATATGCAGGATACATTCTTCGTGGAAAACAGCCTGTTGTTACGTACCCATACTTCTCCGGTGCAGATTCGCACCATGCTCAAGCAGAAACCTCCGGTCCGGATCATAGCTCCGGGAACTGTTTATCGCTGCGATTCAGACGCGACACACTCTCCGATGTTCCACCAGATCGAAGGACTAATGGTCGACAACAGAGTGACATTCGGCGACCTTAAAGGGATACTCACGGTATTTACAAACCAGCTGTTTGGTCAGAAAACCGGTGTCAGGCTCCGTCCCAGTTATTTCCCTTTTACGGAACCTTCGGCTGAGGTCGATATCGCCTGTGTCATCTGTGGCGGTAAAGGGTGCCGGGTCTGCAAAAATAGTGGGTGGCTTGAAATTCTTGGTGCCGGTATGGTTGATCCGGAAGTATATCGCCATGTACAGTATGACGCGGACAATATATCCGGATTTGCATTCGGAATGGGAATCGAACGCATTGCCATGCTGAAGTACGGCATTTCAGACATGCGCCTCCTTTTTGAAAATGATGTCCGTTTTCTTCGGCAGTTCTAAATTTACTCTATTTATGGTGCTTTGATATGAACGTAACATACAACTGGCTGAAAGAATTTGTAGATTTTGACGCTACACCTGAAGAACTTGCTGATTTGCTGACAATGCTCGGGCTTGAAGTTGAGGCAATGAAGAAGCTCGGTGAAGGTCTGGACGATGTAGTCGTTGCACTGGTTGAGGAAAAACGGCCGCACCCCAATGCAGATAAACTCTCGCTATGTCGGGTGAATAATGGCAGGGAAGTGCTTGACATCGTCTGCGGTGCCCAGAATTTCAAGCAGGGTGACACCGTTGCTCTGGCACAGATAGGTGCCGTGCTTCCGGGCGATTTTAAAATAAAACGTTCAAAGATCCGTGGTGAAGAGTCCTGCGGAATGCTTTGCTCAGATAAAGAACTGGGGTTGTCCGATGAGAGCGCCGGAATTATGGTACTTCCCCCAGCAATTGCGCCACTGGGAACGCCTGTTTTTACTGCTCTTGGTCTCAAAGATACTTTGTTTGAAATCGGCCTGACTCCCAACCGTTCCGACTGTCTGAGTGTTTTAGGTATTGCGCGGGATATTGCTGCCAAGCTTAGCCTTAAGCTGAACTATCCGCATGCCACTCTGGTCGAGGGCCCAGAACGTGCAGATTCAGTAATCGGAATTACCGTTGATACTGCTGAGATCTGCCCACGTTATGCCGCCCGTTATATCTCCGGCTGCACAATTGCCCCTTCACCGGAATGGCTTGTTAAACGCCTCAATGCCATAGGAATACGCTCGATTAATAATGTGGTCGATGTAACAAATCTGATTATGATGGAGTTTGGGCAGCCGCTGCATGCATTCGATTGCGACCGGCTTTCCGGAAAACGTATCGTAGTGCGCCTGGCCGAAGAAGGCGAATCGTTCACTACACTTGATAATCAGATACGTGTATTAACCGCTACTGATCTCGTCATTTGTGATGCTGACCGCCCCGTTGCTCTTGCCGGTATTATGGGGGGATTGAACTCGGAAATAGAAAATACGACGACCAATATCCTCCTTGAAAGCGCCTTTTTTAAGCCGGCATCAATTCGCAAGACCGCTAAGCGCCTCGGCCTGCATACCGAGTCATCTCATCGCTTTGAACGAGGCATAGACATTGATGGTGTTGTCCGTGCGCTTGATAGGGCCGCCTCGATGATTGTTGCGTTGGCTGGAGGCGTTTTGGCTCACGGGTGCCTTGATGCGTATCATGGCTCATGTGATCGCTCACCAATCACATTCCGCCCGGAAAAGGCAAATGAGCTGATTGGCATCGACCTGAAGCGGGATGTTATTATTGATATTCTGACCCGGTTGGAGTGCCGTATTTCAGAGTGTGCTGACGGGACAGTAACTGTAATCCCGCCACATTACCGCATAGATATTGAGAGAGAAGTTGATCTGATAGAAGAGATTGCCCGCTTGAACGGATATGATAAAATCCCTGCAACAATGCCGATTGCGAGGGTTGTCTCAGATCGTCCAACCCGTCATCAGGAAATTGAAAAGCGGGTGAGAGACCTCCTTGTCAATAACGGCATGACAGAAATAATCAATTTTAGTTTCACCGCACCTGACGCCGCCGGGAAACTGCTCCTAAAAGACGATGACCCGCGACACATAGCAATAAAACTGACTAATCCTCTTGTTGATGAACAGTCGGTAATGCGGACCACATTGCTTCCAGGACTTCTGGAGACTGCTGCCAGAAATATGAACTTCCGATCACTTGACCTTAAAATATTCGAAATAAGACGTGTTTATCTTCCCGGTGATGGGGAGAGCATGCCTCGTGAACCCCTGTGTATAGTTGGAGCTGTAACCGGTTCCCGTGATGGTGACGGCTGGAGCCGTCCTAACGAAATGGTCGATTTTTATGATGCCAAAGGGATTGTCGAGACTGTTCTGGATTATCTCGACATCGGGGGCATATCGTGGGTCACGGATAATCCGGAGCGATATTATCACCCCGGGAAAAGCTGCGGTATTTTCGCAGGCCGTGATTGTATCGGTTCAGTAGGAGAGTTGCACCCGACCGTTCAAAAAAACTTTGGCATTGAAAAGCCGATATATTGTTTTGAACTCGATTTCGAGAAGCTTGTAAAGCTGGCGCGAACAAAAAAAACGATAGCGGCTCCTTCCCGTTTTCCCGACAGCACCCGCGACATCGCTTTGTTGGTACCGGAACCGCTTGAAGCTGCTAAAATAATTGAGTGTATCAAGGCTGAAAAATCAAAAGAAATTGAGCATATTCAGATATTTGATGTCTACCGCGGCAAAGGGGTCCCTGAAGGCCATAAGAGCATTGCAGTGCGAATTCGATACCGGTCGTTTGAACGCACACTGGCCGAAGAAGAGATTGTCGCACTCCACAATAAAATCATCACTAACTTGCTTAATAAATTACAGGTAACAGTAAGATAAATTTATTGCGTAATAGATGCCCCTATGCTATAAAATTTCTCCTTTTGATTCAGTGCATTAACCGGAATAGTTGGAGGTAATTGTGACAAAAGCAGACATAGTAGAACGTATTCATCAAAGAATCGGTTTTTCAAAAAAAGAATCAGCCGAGATGGTGGAAACTGTATTCGGGCTTCTTAAGTTAACGTTAGAATCTGGTGAAAAAATCAAGATCGCCGGATTTGGCAATTTTGTTGTAAAGCAGAAGTCTGACCGTCGCGGACGTAATCCGCAAACCGGAGAGACTATAACAATAAATGCCCGTAGAATTCTGACATTTAAGCCTAGTCAGGTTTTGAAAAGTGCAATAAACGCTGAAGTAAAATAGGTTGCAGATCAGGCGTACTACGTGATGGCTTCAACAATAACTGAAAAAATATATTATAAAATCGGTGAAGTTGCTGAAGTTGCAGGCGTGAGAACATCCGTGCTGCGATTTTGGGAGTCTGAGTTTCCATTTTTAAAGCCGGTGAAAAGTGGTTCAGGTCAGAGGCTCTATTCAAAAAATGAAGTTGACCTTGTCTTGCAGGTTAAAAATCTCCTGTATGTTGAAAAATTTACAATTGAAGGCGTAAAGAAAAGAATCACCTCAAAAGGCAAACTTATTAAAAATGAAGATGTAGTAGATGCAGATTACAGCAAAGTTTTGCAAACAGTTCGACACGAGCTCAAAGTAATTCGAGATTTATTGTAGAGTTGTTTTTCGGTGCGTAGCGCAGCCTGGTAGCGCACTAGACTGGGGGTCTAGTGGTCGCAAGTTCAAATCTTGTCGCACCGACCATAAAAAACAGGGACTTAGCCGATTCGGTTGAGTCCCTGTTTCTGTTTTGGGTTAATTAAGTAGTGCAAATGTAGTGAGTGCAAATTTAATAACCTCTGCTGTATTGGTGTATACCTCCTACCTGAAACAACAACCGGCACCAGGTGAATAATTATTTCGCCGGGATGACTCCTGTATGATCCACCTAATAAGACATGATTGGTCTTTAACAACCCGTCAGAAGATGCGATATCTTAACCAGGGCCACCACTCTTTTTGTCAAAACGGCGTGACACCTCCCTGAAAATCATCTGTACGAACGCCTGACAGTCCCTGGGGAAGAAGAACTACGCCCCTGCATCCAAGAGCAGTGCCGCCGATGGTGACTGCCTAACTCTTAGACTGTACCTCGATTCTGGGTGAAGTTGGTCAGTACGGTGGCCAGTCGTTCGTCTGTTGTCAGGTTGTCTTGCTGGCCGTTCCGTGTCTTTGTCTAAAAACCTGCAGATGACGCAAGTGTTTTTATCTCTATACTTCTGGAAGAACACTATTATTATGCAGTTGCCTGTAAATGCATTGAAGGTGGATATTGTTTAAATGAATCTGGTTGAGGATATATAACGTTTTGATGATGATGTGACTTTAAAATCACTGCTACCATGAAATAAGTACCGGGTGCCCATTGCGGGGGACCCGGTACTTTAATGTTTGGCTGGATTGCGATGGAAAAGACACCGACAATCGTGACGATCTCCCAGATGTTTCATTTTCGCGATATCAAATTAGCCTTCGGCAGTTTTTCCGCATTTTGGAGTAGTCCCGCGCAAACGTCCCGAACGCATCCGCGCAGCCAGCGATGCGCTGGATCGGCATCCAGCCGTGGGTGCCAGAGCAATGAAACCGTGATCTCCGGTGTGGAGACCGGAAGGGGAAAACTATGCATTCCGGCGCGCAGGTTTCCGGTGTGTCGTTCGGGAACAGTGGCGATCAGGTCGGAGGCCCGGGCCAGAGCCAGCGCGGTCGAAAAGCCACCGACGATCGTGACGATCTCCCGTTCCAGCCCGAGACGGCTTCAAGGCTTCATCAATCGGTTCCTGTCCGAGCCCCCGCCGCGAGACGCAGATGTGTCTGCCGGTCGCATAACGGGAGGGAGTGATTTTGCCTTGGCTCAGCGGGTGCCCCATGCGCACGACGCCAATGAAACGGTCCCGGAACAATGCCTGCGCACGCACCTCCGGACCGGTCGTCTTCTCCACAACGCCGGTTTCCAGATCGACGGTCCCGTCGCGAAGTGACGTGCTGTCTTTGTCTGGCTTCTGCACGAAGCGCAGCCGCACGCCGGGAGCTTCCTCGCCGACGCGGGCAATGAGGCCCGGCCCGAAGTTTTCCACAAAGCCTTCGCTGGTCCGCAGTGTGAACGTTCGGACGAGTCTGTTTGAGGTTGAGCTTCTCGGCAGGGCGCAGCACTGCTTCTGCGTCCTGCACGAGCTGACTGACCCGCTCGCGGAGTTCGAGTGCTCGGGGTGTGGGAACGAGACCGCGTCCGGCCCTGACCAACAGCGGATCGCCCGTCGTCTCACGCAATCGCGCCAGCGCCCGGCTCATCGCCGACGGGCTAAGCCGCAACCGTCGGGCTGCGCGCGCAACGCTGCCTTCCGCGAGCAGCACATCAAGAGTGACAAGCAGGTTGAAATCGGGTCTCGACATACGTTGATTATAGCACAGCTTTTTTGTTATGTGGCGTCAAACGCATTAATAAAGTGCAAATGATGCGTCTTCCGCCGTGTCTCGTATAGGACTATACTCTATTTATGGCAGCTCGGCTTTGCCAGAAAAAGGAGTTCATGATGAAAACAATCATTACAGAAAGGCATGAGGCAGTAGTTGAAAGTGTCGAAGCGACACCTGCGGTTCGGTGGGCGCTCGCCAGCCTTTCACTCTCCATGCTGCTATCCTCACTCGATACCAGCATCGCCAATGTTGCCTTGCCGACGTTGGCACAGGCGTTCACCGCCTCCTTCCAGGAAGTCCAGTGGGTCGTTCTTGCTTATCTCCTCGCCATCACCACCCTGATCGTCAGCGTCGGACGGCTCGGCGACATCATCGGTCGCCGCCGGCTGCTCCTGGCCGGAATCTTCCTGTTCACGGTGGCCTCGGCTCTGTGCGGAGTCGCACCCACGCTCTGGCTGCTGATTGCCGCCCGGGCGGCGCAGGGCCTCGGAGGGGCCATCATGATGGCCCTCACCATGGCGATTGTCGGCGAGACGGTTCCGAAGGCAAAGACCGGCAGCGCCATGGGACTGCTCGGAACGATGTCCGCGATTGGTACGGCTCTTGGCCCATCGCTCGGCGGTGTTCTGATCGCCGGATTCGGTTGGCGGTCGATCTTCCTTGTCAACGTGCCCCTCGGTATTCTGACCTTTCTTCTCTCGCATCACTACCTGCCCGTTGAGTCATCGGGTTCCTACCGCTGATCGGAACGTATTCGACAAAGTGGGCACACTGCTTCTTGCCCTAACGCTCGCGGCGTATGCTCTCGCCGTGACGATCGGGCACGGTAGTTTCAGTTCACTCAACATGGCTCTGCTTCTGGCAGCGGTCTGCGGAGTCGGCCTCTTTGTGTTTGCCGAGAGCGAGTGCAACATCTCCTTTGATCCGTTTGGCGATGTTCCGCGATCCACTGCTGAGTGCGAGTCTCGCTATGAGCGCACTCGTCGCGACGGTGGTGACAACGACGCTGGTGGTTGGGCCTTTTTATCTCTCTCTGGCGCTCGGTCTCAGTGCCGCTATGGTTGGACTCGTCCTTGTCGGTCAGGTCCGCTGGTTGCAGCCCTGACTGCCGTGCCGGCCGGTCGTCTTGTGGACCGTTTTGACTCACAAACGCATGACCGTCGTAGGGCTCATCGTCATGGCGGCCGGCTCCTTCGTTCTTTCCCTGATTGCCGACGACACACGGCATCACCGGCTTCATCGCCCCCATCGTCGTCATCACCAGCGGTTATGCGCTGTTCCAGACTGCCAACAACACAGCAGTCATGAACGGTATGCGGCCCGACCAGCGGGGGTCATGTCCGGCATGCTCAACTTGTCACGAAATCTCGGGCGCCTCACCGGTGCATCCGTTATGGGAACTGTGTTCGCGTTCGCATCAGTGACGAGCAACATTACAACGGCGCGTCCTGAGGCTGTTGCCACCGGTATGCGGACTACGTTCGCAGTCGCAGCTATTTTGATCGTAGCCTCACTCGCCATAGCGGTTGGAAGCCGTGTTCTCTCGCGACACGCAATTCACTCTCTGGAGACGTTACATGATCCCACTTGACGTGACGTGGGTCAGCGTAGCGACAATCTGCCTTTCCAGGTACTTAAAGTGAAGTCCTCGCATCAATCTTACCTTGCGGGGCCCTATAACTATTTACTGCCATAGAAATATATCTTTTGAGAATACAAATGGGACGGGACCCCGTGGGGATATTTTATTATCAAGATTTCACCCCAGCAAGGGCAATGGAGTTTGCACGGACTGAATAAAATAAAAAAAGCACCTACATGATTAATGTAAGTGCTTGATTTATTGGTGGGCGAAACAGGGATCGAACCTGTGACATCCAGCTTGTAAGGCTGGCGCTCTCCCAGCTGAGCTATTCGCCCAATATATGGCGGGGTTGACGGGGCTCGAACCCGCGACTTCCAGCGTGACAGGCTGGCACTCTAACCAACTGAGCTACAACCCCTCAGCAATTCTATCCAGAACTATTTCTTTTTCTTTGGCTACTACGTTTACTGCTTCTTTCAGCGTTTTACCTGGTTTAAACTTAGGAACAGTTGCGGCAGGAATATCAATCTTCTTACCTGTCTGTGGGTTCTGGCCTTTACGGGCAGCACGTTTTGCAGTGGAGAATGTACCGAAACCAACGAGGCTCAGTTTGTCGCCGCTTTTCAGAGCAGCAGTTACACTGGCGATAAATGCGGAAACGGCTTTCTCAGCATCTACTTTTTTCAGGCCGGCCTGTTCTGCTACTGAACTGATCAATTCTGCTTTTGTCACGTTACACCTCCAAGATTCTATTTTTTTTAAATACAAAGCGTGCACTTGTTTATCAGATGTTCTTAAATTGTGTCAAGTTTTTTTTCGCGTAAACGTGCTTATTATGGGCTGTTGAACATGTTTACATGAATAAAATCGACAAAATATGCGGGCTAACCGCATAAGATCTGTCTAACATACTGGTTTGCAAGCAAATTTATGCTGCTTCCTTTAATTCCTGGTCAAATACAATAATCGGCTTTTCTTTGTGATAAATAACGTCTTCATTGATAACAACTTCCTGCACATTCAATTGTGATGGGACTTCGTACATTATATCGAGCATTGAATTTTCTAGAATTGCCCGCAATCCTCGCGCGCCGGTGTTGCGTTTCAATGCTTCCTTGGCAATTGCTATCAATGATCCGTCAGTGAACCTCAGGCGGACTTTTTCGAGTTCAAAAAGTTTCTGATATTGCTTAACGAGTGAATTCTTAGGCTCTTTTAAAATCTGAACCAACGCTTCTTCATCAAGTTCAGTCAGAGTGGCGAGCATAGGGAGACGTCCAATGAACTCAGGTATATAGCCGTATTTAAGGAGATCTTCGGGGGTAAGGCTCTTAAGCAGTTCTCCCAGTTTTTTCTCGTCACGTTTTTTGATGTCTGCACCAAAACCGAGCGATTTTTTCCCTATACGCTGCTGAATAACTGTTTCCAGACCGGCAAAAGCGCCACCACAAATAAAGAGGATATTGGTGGTATCAACTTTCATGAATTCCTGTTGGGGATGCTTTCTGCCACCCTTTGGCGGAATGCTGGCAATGGTGCCTTCAATGATCTTTAAAAGTGCCTGCTGTACCCCTTCACCCGATACATCTCTTGTGATTGAAGGTGAATCTGACTTGCGGGCAATTTTATCAATTTCATCTATGTAGACGATACCTTTCTGGGCACGTTCCACATCATAATCAGCTGCCTGCAAAAGAGTGAGGATAATATTCTCAACATCTTCTCCGACATACCCGGCTTCGGTAAGATTTGTTGCATCCGCCATAGCGAATGGCACTTTGAGAATCCGGGCAAGCGTCTGGGCCAGAAGTGTCTTGCCTGAGCCGGTTGGTCCGAGCAGCAGAATATTACTTTTCTGCATCTCAACTTCACCCGGTTTGCCACCTGATTCAATTCGTTTGTAATGATTATATACCGCGACGGAAAGGACCTTCTTTGCCATTTCCTGGCCGATGACATATTCATCTAAAATATCTTTGATTTCACGAGGTTTTGGAAGTTTTTTCAGATCAGTCCCGGTGGTTTCTTCAAGTTTCATCTCCTCTGAAATGATGTCATTGCAGAGTTCAATACATTCATCACAGATAAAAACTGCCGGTCCGGCAATAAGTTTTTTTACGTCATCCTGATTTTTCCCGCAGAAAGAGCAGGTCAGGTGCTCCTGTGTTGTGTCACGGCGACTCATGATGGGACTCCAGTGAGCGATTTACGCTCAAAAATTGCGTCGATCAAGCCGTACGCCTTTGCATCTTCACCAGACATGAAGAAGTCTCGTTCAGTATCGGCTTCAACTTTCTCTTTTGTCTGGCCCGACAATTCGGCAAGTATCCCGTTCAATTCGTCTTTCATGCGCAGAATTTCCTTGGCATGGATGCTGATATCGGTTGCCTGACCCTGGAAGCCTCCCAGCGGTTGATGAATCATGATTCTCGAATGGGTGAGGCTGAAGCGCTTCCCCTTTTCACCGGCTGTCAACAGTATTGCTCCCATAGATGCCGCCTGTCCGACGCAAATCGTCGAAACAGGGGCTTTGATGTACCGCATGGTATCAAAGATTGCCATTCCTGCAGTGACAACCCCTCCCGGCGAATTGATATATAGATGGATATCCTTATCTGGATCTTCCGCCTCAAGAAACAGAAGTTGAGCGATAATGAGATTTGCAACTGTGTCGTCAATTGCACCGCCAAGAAAAATAATTCGTTCTTTAAGCAGGCGGGAGTAAATATCATACGCCCGTTCACCTCTACCGCTCTGCTCTACAACCATTGGTATGTACATAGAAAAGTCCCCTTAGGCTGTTTTAAGCTGCTCAGCGTCTACTTCGGTGACTACTGCATGGTCAATCAGATAGGAGATGGCTTTATCCTCTTTGATTTCCGAGACGATCGAGCTCTTGGCATTCTGATTTGATGTGTAATACTCTTTGATGCGATCAAGCATCTCCGGATTTCCGGCGGCAATTTTTTCGTACTGTGACGTCAGGTCCTCATCCGTAACAGAAATATTTTCTTTTTCAACCAGTGCCATCAACAGCAAACCACCTTTTACCTTGTCAATGGCATCGTCGCGAAAGCGGGCACGGAAACCATCCGCATCAAGTCCCATCATGTCCAGAGACATCTGCTGGCTTTTCAGGCGGTTTTTGAGGTTTTCGAACATGTGGTCCAACTGGCGCTTTACCATCGACTCAGGAACATCTAAAGGATTTTTCTTGATCAGCGCCTGAATAATCCGCTCTTTGAACTCATTTTCAAGTCGTTCAGTTTCATGTTTCTCATGATATTCCACCATTTTTGCGCGTAACAGATCCATCGTGTCATACTCACCGAACTGCTGGGCAAACTCATCATCCAGTTCCGGGAGTTCTTTGCGCTTTATCTCTTTAACGGTGACCGAAAATACGCCCTTGTTTCCGGCGGAAGAGTCATTAGTGCCCTCAGACGGAAGATCAAGAGTAAATTCTTTCGATTCACCTGCTTTCAGTCCGATCAACTGCTCTTCAAAACCCGGGATCAGTCGCCCTGAGCCGACTTCAATCTCCGCTGTCTGAGCTCCGCTGTTTATCTCAGGTGAATCCTCCACCACCATGGAATAATCGACAGATACGGTATGACCATTTTCAACGGCTTCGTCTTCGCCCAGAGGAGTCAGTTGCGCCATATTCTCCTGCATGCGTTTCAGCTCATCATCGATACTTTCCGGTTTTGATACGTATTTTTCTCTGTTTACGATCAAGCCGGTGTACTCCTGTAACAGTATCTGCGGCATGACCTCAATAAGTGCGCTGTATTTGAACGGAACTCCCGCTTCGAGTATGTCGCTCTCGATGGTCGGCGAATCGAGCGGTTCAACCTTATGCTCATCAAGCGCCTTGTAAAGTGTCTCCTGATATAAGCGCCGCATGACATCATCGCGCATTGCGTCACTGTAGGTGCGTTTTATGAGCTGCATTGGTGCTTTGCCGGGTCGGAATCCCTGCAGCTTGGCTTTTTTCTGGATCGCTGAATACGCCTTCTCGATCTCTTCGTTAACCCGCTCTACAGGAATCTCGATGGTAATTTTTTTCTGAACAGAGCTGATGTCTTCGACGTGAACCTGCATGATAGCTATCCTCTTCTATATTGGAATGTAATGTTTGCATGTATTGAGTACATCGAAACAAACATCGGGAAATCTTTGGATGGTGCGAGAGAGGAGACTTGAACTCCTATACCGTGAGGTGCCAGATCCTAAGTCTGGTGCGTCTGCCAATTCCGCCACTCTCGCATCTGTCGTGAACCATGAAACGATTGGCCATGGTTGCTGTTTGCCTTGATAAAAAGATTCATGAGAATAGGTGAAAATCATGGATAGGTCAAGAAATTATTACGTTTGGGAGGGTATGCGACCTGTTTTTGTTATCCGCCTGCCAGCTTTACTTTGAAACCGCGTGCCTGTAATTCCGCTGACAGCGCATCTCGATGATCACCCTGGATCTCAATGACACCGTCTTTGACGGTGCCGCCACAGCCGCACTTCTTCTTCAATGCTGCCGCCAGCTCCTTTATCTCCGGAGCGGAAAGCGGGATGCCGTTAATGACAATAACGGTGCCACCGCCCCGTCCCTTGACTTCACGCCGCAGTCGCACGATGCCGTCACTCTTTTGAGTCGCCGCCTTCTGTGCGGGGCCGTTCTGCTTTACCCGCCCTGTTTCTGTTGAATACACAAGGATGCTGTCGGACCAGTTTGTCATTTGCCCCAGTCCCGTGCATATCTGAAATCGCGGTCTATTGTCCGGTTTGAAACTTTTGCAATGACCGGAAGGCGGCGTTTGAAATGAGAGTTTTGAATCTTCATGTAAATCGAATCGATAAACTCACGGTCAAAGCCGCCTGCAACCAGTTCCTCCTTCGTCAGACGCTGATCCACCATGCGGTAGAGAAGCTCATCCACCTGCCGGTACGAGAATCCAAGTTCTTCTTCGTCGGTCTGTCCGGCCCAGAGATCGGCTGACGGCTGCTTTTCGATGACTACGGCCGGAATTCCCATCGCTGTGGAGAGCTGCCAGACCTGGGTTTTGTAAATATCGCCGATCGGGTTCAGGGCAGAAGCCATATCTCCGTAGAGTGTACCGTATCCGAGCAGCAGTTCTGTTTTGTTGCTGGTGCCGAGCACCAAAGCGCGCAGCAGCGCAGAATGGTCGAAAAGGATTGTCATCCGTTCACGGGCCATCTTGTTGCCGCGTCGCATATTGTCTGCATCGGGGAACCTGTCGAAATAGGCGTCAACCATGGTTGTTATCGGCACGACAGAAAAATTGACCCCGCACGCCGTCGCCACCTGGCGGGCATGTGCCTCGCTTTCAGGATTGCTGCTCTTGTACGGCATACAGATGGCGTGTACGTTCTCGGGCCCTAACGCTTCAGCGGCGATGAAAGCCACCAGCGCTGAATCAATCCCTCCTGAGAGTCCCAGCACTACCTTGCTGACGCCGACTTTACGAACCTCATCCCGTACGAAGCCTACTAAAAGCTTTCTCAGTAATTCCATGTTGGCGTTTGATACTGACATCACCGCCCCCTTTTGTCCGCAATGCGCCCGAGTTCCTGCATCGTTACGAACAGATTCTCGTCACGCACCATCGGTGAAAAAATACGTTCCCGCCTCAGAGATCCTTCATCGACCCGTGCGGTGATTGCATCCTCATCCAACAGCGCCCCGCGGACAATTGATTCACCCGACGCCGCGATATATTCGGAGCCTCCCCAGAAGTTGACGCCATCCTCAAAACCGACCCGGTTGCAGTACAGAACCCGGCAATTGAGAAACATGGCCGTGGTGGAGGTAAGTTTCTGCCAGGCTGCTGCCGAACCGAGAGAATCTCCCTCAATACCCCGACTTGGGCTGCTGGAAAGACAGATCAGTGCAGTTGCTCCGTCCATGGCAAGAATATAGGAGGCTGATAGATGCCACATATCTTCGCAAATCAGCATGCCGAACCGACCGAATTTTGTATCGAATGCCCGAAATGATCCGCCTCGTGCCAGATACCGCTGCTCGTCAAACAGACCGTAGGTAGGGAGATACACTTTACGATGCAGATGCAAGATTGCGCCATCTTCAAGATAGATGGCAGAGTTGAAAAAGTGGTAGTCGTCAGTCTCTTCGACAAAGCCGATGGCGATAGATATCCCACGGGAAAGTTCAATCAGCTGCAGGATCTCGGGAGAATCAACCCGCAGAGCCACTTCGGGGACGAGGTCTTTCAGGAAATAGCCGGACAGTGCAAGCTCAGGAAAGACAATAAGATCGGCACCGGCTTCCCGTGCCTTCACGATCTGATCTTCGATGAGCACCAGGTTGTCGGCAATGCAGCCGAGCTTCGGTTTTATTTGAGCCAGAACAGCGGTGAAATCCATGGTGATTCCTCCTTAATAGGCCACATCGAAAGCGTTCTTTATGTGATCTATGGCGTGATGGCCGCCAGTATGCAACAGAATGGCAATTACGTCAAACCGTGCGTTGGTGTCATGCAGCCGGTTCTTCCCGAGCCAGGTCAGCGCGGCTTTAGAAATCTGGCGCTGTTTGAACGGAGTCACCGCCAGCTGCGGCACACCGTAGGATAATCCGCGGCGAGCTTTCACCTCAATAAAGAGCAGGCTTTTATCCCCGGGGTCACGGGCGATAATATCAACTTCGCCCCCCTTGCAGCGGAAGTTACGCTCCAATATCCGATAACCCCGCGCGATCAGGAAATTCGCAGCCACTTCCTCCCCCAGTTCACCGGTCCCTTTGTTTCCACCGGGTGTGGAAGGAGGGGCGGCTTCAGTTCTGTTTCCGCCGAATAGATTCATGGCTGACCTTCCAGAAATCCGGCATCATCACAGCAGCCGTTCAGGTTCAGACCTCGGATGCGGTAATATTTATCCAGTTCCTCCTCAAAGCGCACCCTGTCAAGCGGGGGAATGTCGATGCCGTCCCCGCTGCTCCCCGGTTCAGTAAAAAAACGGTGCGGCAGGATGTCGTCAACGCGGGAAAAACCGTTGGTGCAGTTGTAAAAACGTTCGGTCTGCACAATGCGTCGACCTATTTCTTTCAGGCGCTGCGGCGAATATGATATTCCGGTAACGGCGGTCAACAGTTCTGCGTATTCTTCCAGGCTGGCGCCGAAGAAGGCAAATTTGCATGCCACAAGTGAATCCACCGCGGCATTGGTGTCCTCGGCTATACTGATAATACGGGCTTTTCCGGAAAAAGAAAAACGGTCGGTCGGTACCGGTTTGCGCAGGATTTCGTGTGAAACCGGATAGGCACGCAGGTGGCATCCTCCGCGGTTGCTCGTGCAGTACGCCAGTGCCATGCCGTACGCACCGCGCGGATCGTATGCAGGAAGTTCGAGCGATTTTACGCTCATGGAGAGTTCGGGGTGCCCCAGTTTTTCTGCAAGGCGGCGTGAGCCGAGGGAGAGTAATAATCCATCACCCTGACCGAGGGCGATGTCTTTCAGCAGTCCGGGGATCTCTCCGGCGGTTGGATAGGTCCCTCTGATTTCTCCCCATGCAGAAAGGGTGGCTGCCGCCGAGATCGTGTCCATTCCCAGTTCGTTGCAGAGGTCGTTTGCTGTAATAATCGCGTGCAGGGAAGCATTGTTGTTAAGCGCGCCGAAATGGGAAACGGTTTCATATTCCGGCAGAGTTCTGCCGGTCCCGGATGATTTTTTGCACTGGATCGGGCAGCCGTAGCAGCCGTCCTTTTTTGCTTCGCAGGATTCTTTGATGGCCGGACCGGAATAGTTGGCAGAATGTTCGAAATAGGTTTTGGAGAAGTTTTCCGTCGGGGCCATGCGGCGCTGTGCCATCAGATCGACCAGCACCGGGGTCCCGAATTCAGAGAGGCCGAGAGGGCCGAATATGACCGGAGAAGCCTTGAAAAGGCGCATAATGTCCCGCCGAGCATTTTCAAACAGTGCGAGATCGGCGATAGTGGTTGTTCGGTCTCCATTCACGGTTACCGCTTTGAGGTTTTTACTTCCCATAACGGCGCCCATACCGCCGCGACCGACAGAGTTTCCCTCTCCCATCATGATATTCGCAAAGAGGGAGCCGTTCTCACCTGCCGGACCGATCGCAGCCACACTTCCCCGGTCCCCCAGTGCTGCAACGGTTGTCGGGATAGTACTCCCCCATAGATGGGCAGCCGGTACAATTTCAACCGTATCTGCTGTCACTGATAATACGGCCGGCCGGGGGCTTCTTCCGGTGATGAATAAGACATCCACACCAGCCCGCTTCAGGCGCCATGCAAATCGTCCTCCGGCAGAACAATCGTAGATTGTGCCGGTCAACGGAGAGCGTGAAACAACGGATAGACGGGAGGATGTCGGAGCCGGTGTGCCGCATAAAGGACCGACGGCAAAAATCAGCGGCATGGCGGGATCAAACGGGTCGAGATGAAAATAATCGCGCATCAGGCGCACGCCAAGACCGCGGCCGCCGAGATACTCCTCCAGCAGTACGCGGGGAATCTCTTCCCGGTGTGACGTTCCCGATGTCAGATCAACCGCGAGTATGCTGCCGTGCCAGCCGTTCATCGATGTGTGGCGAGTCGCGCTGTAATGGCGGCAAGCAGCTCGTGAGGAGTGTCTGTCAGGACATCCGCCCCGGCCAGCTCTTCCGGGCCGCCATAGCCCCACGTACAGGCTATTGAAGCGATGTTAGCCCGCTTGGCGGCGAGAATGTCGTTGATACTGTCGCCGACCATTACGCTTTCGCGTGGAGCTGTTCCCAGCGTCTCCATGATTTTCAGCAAGGGGAGGGGAGACGGCTTTCTCTCCGGGTACGTATCTCCGCCGCATACGCTTTGAAACAGATCCTGAATCCCGAGAGTCTGAAGGAGTATCCTGCACAGATCCTCGTTTTTATTCGTCATGACCGCCATCTTGATGTTACGGGCCGCAAGTTCATGGAGTATGTCACGTATTCCGGGATAGAGAATGCTTTTGTCAGCAATATGCTGTCTGTTGAAAGCCAGAAACATGTCCAGAGCCCGTTCAATATCGGTGCCCGAAACGTCAGGCAATACCTGCCGTACCAGATGTAGAGACCCTTTACCAATCTTCAGCCGTACGGCATCAACCGTCAGCGTCGGACGGGAAAAGGCATCCCGGATATGATTGACGGCGTCGGTCAGATCAGCCAGTGAATCGACAAGGGTGCCGTCAAGGTCAAAGAGAACCGCACGGATGATCATGCCGAGGGTGATTTCAGGGGTTTGTCGGCTTTGGGAAGAATGATCACGGGTGGTGTCGCGGTCCGGTAGAGGAGAAAGGTTTTACCCAGAATCTGGGCAACATCTGCCTGGCACGCTTCTGCCAGGGTCTCTGAAGCTTCATGTTTATCAAGCATGCAGCTCTCAAGGAGTTTTACCTTGATTAATTCGTGATGATCAAGAGCGGTGTTCGCTTCCGCTATCAGAGCTCCTTCAATCTCTTTCTTACCGATCTGGATGAGCGGCTTCAGTTTGTGCCCAAGGGCCCGCAGGTGTCGTTTCTGTTTTCCGGTCAGCATAAGTTCGTAAACTCCTAGGATTGCATAGATGAATGAATATGAGATTCTATATCATACTGAATGAGCCGCTGGCAAATCACAATTCCTCCTGGGCAACTTGTCCCGTTCCGTAAAGTCCGCTCTGCTGAAGAAGTATCACCAATTCTGCTGCGGTTGAGACAGCGGGATAGCAGATGCCCGGTACGCAGAGTGAGAGGGAGAGGGAAGTCGTTCGGTTCTCGCTCCGGACGATCAGATTTTTGATGTAGTGATGATGCAGTGATGCATTGAGTGCAAAAGCTTCAGGGGAATCTGTTTCTCCGGCGAATGTGGCGATTACCGGTTCAGAATTCAACAGCGAGAGAACCTGCAGAGCTCCCAGATGCCCGAGCGGGTTGTGCTGAATATCGTCGATGATCCCGTTCAGCACCGTTCGGGCAGATTCAAGCAGTTGCGGCCTGTCGTCGATCCAGCTCAACCGGTAGAGAACGTGAGCGGTGGCGGCGAGAGCCGATGGAGTCACGCCGTCGTGATCTGACGATACCCGGGCAGGCATCTGCTCGGCATCAAGACCTGTAAGGGTGAATTCACCGGAGTCAGGATCACGGAAAAGGCGCAGCAGTTCTTCTGTAAGTTTTCTTGATTCATTCAGCCACATGTGGTCGAGAGTCGCTTCGTACAGGTCCAGCATCCCCCCGGTAATACATGCGTAATCCTCAAGAAAGGCCGGGACATCTGAAGCTCCGTTAAGATAGCTGCGCAAGAGTCTGCCATCGGCCCGTCGAAGGGAAGTGAGTATGAAAGAGGCCGCCCGGGAAGCCATGGCGATGTATTCCGGATTATTACTGACAATCCCTGCCGCAGCGAGTGCCCCGATCATCAGCCCGTTCCAGGAGGTGATGATCTTGTCATCTCTGAGCGGCCTGATGCGGTCTTCGCGGCGTTCAAGCAGCTTTGTGCGGCATCTTTCCAGCATGTCCCCGCACTCTGCTGCATTCAGATCGTGTCTACGGCAAAAATCATCGAGCGCGTTCGGGGCGGTGAGTATGGTATGCGATTCAAAATTTCCGCCTACCGTCACTGCATGGTAGCTGCAGAACAGCCCGGAATCCGGGCCGAGACAATCGTCAATTTCACGCTTGTCCCATACGTAGAATTTACCTTCCACCCCTTCTGAATCTGCGTCCAGAGCCGAGCAAAATGCGCCTTCAGATGACATCAGTTCCCGCACCGTAAATATAATGATTTCGTCCGCCATGATGCGGTAGAAAGGATCTCCGCCGGCACGATAGGCTTTAGTGGCTACCGTGGCCAGCATGGCCTGATCGTAGAGCATTTTCTCGAAGTGGGGCGCCAGCCAGTACTGATCAACAGAATACCGGTGGAGTCCGTACCCAAGGTGGTCCCAGATGCCGCCGGATTTCATCTTCCGCAGGGTATGGAACGCCATCTCGAGCGCTGACCGGTCGCCACACTCTCCCTGCTCAATCAGCCAGCCGAGATACATCGGCATCGGAAATTTAGGAGCGCTCCCGAATCCGCCATTTTCCGGATCGTAGATAGTTTTCAAATGCTGCATCGACTTTCCGGCAATGGCTGTTAAATCAGGTGTGCTCCCATTTCCCCGGCGTTTCCGCGAGCCCTCCAGAGCCTCCATAATCCCCTGGCAGTTCTTTTCGATCATGTCCGGTCGCTGCCGCCAGAGCGTGGCAATATTGGCAAGCAGATCCATCAGACCGCTCATTCCGGCCCGCCCCCGCTTCGGGAGGTAGGTAATCGCCATGAACGGCAGCTTCTCCGGAGTCATGAAAATATTGAGCGGCCAGCCGCCGCTTCCGGTCAGAGTCTGCGAAACGGCCATATAGAAATCGTCGATGTCGGGCCTCTCTTCCCGATCAACCTTGATACAGACGAAATGGCGGTTCAGCAGCGCTGCAACCTCACTGTCCTCGAATGATTCATGGGCCATGACATGGCACCAGTGACAGGTAGAGTAGCCGATCGAAAGCAGGATCGGCAGGTTTTCAGAGCGTGCCTTGTCGAAGGCCGCTGATCCCCATTCATACCAATCCACCGGGTTTTCAGCATGCTGCAGCAGGTAGGGGGACCGGGCGAAGATCAGACGGTTGAAGCGGTCGCCGCCGTCGTCGGGAAGTGTTAATGCATCTATATTCATAAGTCCGGCGACGTACGCAGCTGTATCCTGTGGCGTTTGTGACATATCTTTCCCCTTTTGCTCTGCTCTGGGGCCGGGTTGTTGGGTGAGCCCGGCGGATTGCCGGGATCGAACAGCTATTCCCCCAGCATCTGAGCAAAAAAATCAGCAGCAAGATCTTTCGGCGATGCTGCAACGCCGTTACCCGCACCCTCAGAACCATTGAGCAGATGCTCCGGAATTTCTGCCAGAAAGCGACTCGGTTTCTGACCTTCCACCGTGCCGTATTTGCGCCGGGTCATGCATCGCGAAATCGTCAGGTATTTCCTGGCCCGCGTGATGCCGACGTAACAGAGACGGCGCTCTTCGGCTACGTTTGGATCCTCTTCTATCGAGCGTTTGTGCGGCAGCAGATTTTCCTCCATCCCTACCAGCCAAACGTGGCTGAATTCAAGCCCCTTGCTGGAGTGCAGCGACATCAGAGTGACGGCGTTAGTGCCGTGCTCCCTGCCATCCTCGGACGGCTTGTCTTCATCCATAAGCGAAATACGTTCCAGAAATGCTGACAGTGTAGCCCGGGGGGTCTGCGCTTCGTACGCCGCCAATGAGTTGACCACCTGCTCTATGTTCTCGATTCGTTTACGGGCCTGCGGTGCATCGTTCAGGGTCCGGTACAGCTCGTCCTCTATCCGCAACCGGTTGAACAGAAGGTTGACCTGTGCTCCCATATTGTACGAAGTGAAACCGGCCATGACCTCTTTCATCATGGCATGAAACCCCAGCACCGTTTTTTTGCATGACGGTGAGATCTCTTCAATTTCACCCGCCCGCCCCAGCGTTTCGAAGAGCGGCACATCTCGATTCATCGACCACTGGTTCAATTTTATCAGCGTCGTGTCACCGATGCCTCGTCGGGGAAAGTTGATGATTCGAAGCAATGATGCTTCGTCACTGGGATTATCGATCACTTTGAGGTAGGCGATGGCATCCTTGACCTCTTTGCGCTCGTAGAACTGCTGCCCGCCGATCACTACATAGGGGATGCGCTCCAGACGGAGCTTTTCTTCAAAGGCGCGGCTCTGGGCGTTTGATCGATACAGGATTGCCAGATCCGACCAGCGCAGTTTTTCGCGATACTGCTCCAGCATGATCTGCTCTACAACCTTCGCCGCTTCGTCTTCTTCACTGTCGGCAACAATCAGATCAATTTCACGCCCTTTGCCTCCGGATGTCCAGAGCGCCTTGTCCGTCCTTACCGTATTGTTTTTGATGACGCTGTTGGCGGCATCCAGGATGGCTCCGGTGGAACGGTAGTTCTGTTCCAGCTTGATGGTCACGCAGCCGGGATGATCCTGGGCAAAGTTAAGGATATTTTCCACCTCGGCACCACGCCAGCCGTAAATAGACTGGTCATCATCACCGACAACGCAGATATTGCCATGTTTTCTGGCCAGCAGAGAAATCAGTAGGTATTGCGACGCGTTGGTATCCTGATATTCGTCCACCATGATGTAGCGGAAGCGTTCCTGCCAGTGGCTGAGGATTGCCGGCGTGCTCTGGATCAGCCGCACTGAAAGCATGATGATATCATCGAAATCGATGGCGTTAAAACCCTTCAGAAGTTCCTGATACCGGGGGTATACCGCTGCGACCGCTATCTCCAGCGGATCATTGCGGTCCGGGGTAAACTCCTTCGGCCCGATCAGGCGGTTTTTCAGGGCGGATATTTTCCAGAGAATCCGGTCGGGATCAATTTTTTTCGGATCGATATCGCGTTCGCGAACTGCCTGGCGAATAACACCGGCCTGGTCGGAGGTGGAATAGATCGAAAAATTCGGTTTAAAACCGAGCGTGCGAATATCACGTCGCAGGATGCGGACACCAAGTGAATGAAATGTAGAAATAACGATGCCCTTGGCAAGCGGTCCCGCCATGCCGAGCACCCGCTCATTCATCTCCCGGGCGGCCTTGTTGGTAAAGGTTACCGCCAGGATGTTTTCAGCCGGTACGCGCAGATCTTTCAAAAAATGCACAATACGGGTGGTAATGACCTGAGTCTTGCCGGAACCTGCTCCGGCAAGGATCAACAGGGGGCCGTTGACGGTGTTGACGGCGCATTGTTGGGGGGGGTTGAGTTTTTTCATATGGTACGGTGTATCATATATCCTTGCGAGGTTGCAAATTGCTGTCAGTATGATAATTGATAGGTGTTCTTTTCTCATAGTCCGGGAGGCGGTATCTTTCATTTTTCTATCTGTTGGTACGCACGTATAAAACGATATGACGGAGGCCCTATGAGGGATATTCACATGAAGAACATATTGTTGTTACCTGTACTGGCTGTCTTCTGGATGTCTCCGGCTGTTGTTTTTGCTTCTCATCCCCTGGTAACCGAGGACACCGTGACAGTTGCGCCTTCAAAGTTCGAAGCGGAATCATCGGTTGAGTTTGCCACCGGTACTGTTGACAGGTTTACCATTCAGGAAACCGTCAAAGGCGGCATATCTCCGGACCTTGATGCGTTTTTTTCTGTACCGTTTTCCAGCATGAGCGTTCAGGGCAGGAGCGATAGTGGTTTCAGCGATGTTACTTTTGGAATAAAATGGAAATTCATGAACGTTGACAACGTGTCATTCGCAGTCAAGCCGTTTCTTGTGCTTCCAGTCGGTAACGGAAAAAACCTCCTCGAGTCTACCGACGTCGGATTCGGTGCCGTCGGGGTGGCCTCGTTGGCAGTTGATAAAAAACTGACGGTTGATGCCAATCTGGTGCTCAAACATCAGCCTGTTGACGGAGACTGGTATAATGAATTCGGTGTTTCAGTCGCAGGTAGATTCAATGCAACCAAAGAATGTAAGGCGGTCGGTGAAATTGTACTGTTGACAAGAGATGGTTCTGGATCGAAAACTTTGGCTTTTATGGGTATCGGTGCGGTATATGAAATTCAGAAGAATCTTGATGTTGATATCGGTCTGCGTGCGGGACTTACCAATGAAGCTGAAGACGTTACTTTCCTCGCCGGTGTGACCTGCAAATTCTGAATTTGTAGAATCAGCAGGCCTGGTGTATGTAAGTAACGTCACCCCTTCAATTCGCCGTATCAATCCTCTTGTGCAGGTTCGTCATTCTATAAGCATACTCAGTATGACGGAAGAACTGTTCCGGTCAGTCTGAAAACGGAGAGCATGTGAAAGTCACCCAGGTCAAAGCAGTTCCATCCCCTAAAAAAACAAAACGTGATTCGGGCAGTGCGGCTTCAGCAGGTACGGTCAAGGGCAAAAAAACTAAAAAACCCGGTAAATCAGACCGTCCAGAGCCACTGGCTGAAAAACTGTTGCATGTCCCGCTTTTTGACCTGCATGACAGTCAGTGGTTTTTAAACCGCGAGCTCACCTGGCTGTCGTTCAACCGCCGTGTGCTGCACGAAGCTGAGGATGACCGTACGCCGCTGCTGGAGCGACTCAAGTTTATAGCAATTGTCAGCGGCAATCTGGACGAGTTTTTCATGAAGCGTATCGGCGGCCTGAAACAGCAGATCGGAGCCGGCATGCGGGAGCTGACGCTGGATGGACGGACAGCCCGCCAGCAGGTGACTGAATGTTATGCCGAAATCCGTGATCTTGAGACACGTAAGGAACGTTTTTTTGTCGAAATCTGCTCTCTGCTGGAAGAAAAAAACATCCTGATCGAGCGCTATGATGAGTTGACTCCAAAAGAAAAGAAACTGCTGAGAGAGTTTTACTACAGGAATATCTTTCCGCTTCTGACACCCCAATCAATCGACCCTGCCCATCCGTTTCCGTTTATATCGAATCTGTCGCTCAATCTGTTGGTGTCGTTACGCTACCAGAAGGGCAAACAGAGTTCGCTGGTTCGGATCAAAGTGCCGGTAAATGCCGGTACCCCGCGCTTCATAAGGATCGGTAAGGGGGAACATTTCATCCGGTTGGAAGAGGTCATGATGAACAACCTGGATATGCTTTTCCCCGGTATGGAGGTCGTATCGTGTGAGCTTTTCAGGGTGACAAGGAATGCTAATACCGAAAAGGAGGAAGAAGAGGCCGACGATCTGATGGAAATGATCGAATCGGAACTGAAGGAGCGCAAGTTTGCCCCGATCGTGCGGCTTGAGATCGGCAGCGGTATGGATCCGGTACATCGCGGCCGTCTGGCAGCCGAACTGGAACTGGATGAGGCGACGGATGTATTTGAAGTCCCCGGACTGCTTGCGATGCGTGATCTGTTAGAATTGACCCGCCTCGATTTTCCCCGGCTGCATGACACTCCGCATCACCCGATAGACCATCCGCAGCTGCAAACACAGCGCAACATGTTCCATATCATTCGTGAAGCCGGAGCGATTCTATTGCAGCACCCGTATGAATCTTTTTCAACGTCTGTCGAGCGGTTTTTGCGTGAGGCAGCGACCGATCCAAAGGTCCGCGGGATAAAGATGACGCTGTACCGCACCTCACGCCAGAGCCGAATCATAGACGCCCTTATTCTGGCCGCGCACAACGGCAAGCAGGTTGCAGTTGTTGTCGAGCTGAAGGCCCGATTTGACGAGGCAACCAACATCAGCCTCGCAGAGAGAATGGAAGAGGCCGGAGTGCATGTCACGTATGGAGTTGTCGGCTTAAAGACCCACTGCAAGATCATCATGGTCGTGCGCCAGGATTACAACGGTCTGCGCCGCTACCTGCACATCGGCACCGGCAATTATCACGCTGAAACCGCACGACTGTACAGTGATGTCGGCCTGTTGACCTGCGATCAGATCATTGCCGAAGATGTCACCGAACTGTTCAATTTTCTTACGACCGGTTTTATGCTCAGGCGTAAATATTCAAAACTGTCCCTGGCTCCCCGGATGCTGAAAAAAGCGCTGCTCGATAAAATTGAACGTGAGATCAATCTGCACCGGACATCCGGCGGAGGGTTGATTCAATTTAAAATAAATGCTCTGGAGGATGGAGATGTTGTGCGGGCTCTGTATCGGTCTTCGATGGCCGGAGTTAAGGTCGATCTGATTGTTCGCGATACCTGTCGATTGCGTCCGGGAATACCGGGGCTTTCTGAAACCGTCAGGGTTGTCAGTATCGTTGGCAGGTTTCTGGAACATGCCCGTATCTACTATTTCCGGAATGGCGGTGCTGAAGAGTATTTCATTTCTTCTGCCGACGCGATGAAGCGTAATCTGGAGGCCCGGGTAGAGATCCTCTGCCCGGTGGAACCTCCTGAACTGACAAGGGAGCTGCGGATGGTTTTCGATACGCACCTCGCGGATCAGCGCTCTGCCTGGGATATGCAGCAGGATGGCACCTACATTCAGCGCATATCTGCTGATGGACAGGGCGAAGGGAGTCACCGGGTATTAATTGCGAGGGCTGAAAAACGGGTCAAAGAACATCTGATCAAGAAAAAAACAAAAAAAACGAGAAAATAGGCCGTTCAACTCAGGTAATTTCCGGGATCATATATAAAAAAATATTTTGTGACGTCATGCATGTGTATACGCAAGAAATCTGTTGCAATAAAACCGGTTTATATTTTATACATACCACACTGTAAAGAATAAAATTTTATCACATACGTTACATCAGCAGAATCTTCTGAAAGGGGGTTAGGTATGAGTAATAACAAGAGCAGTAAGATAACGGAGAATTCAGAACAGAGTTTAGATACGCGGGAATACTCTGTCGGTGAGATTCTCAAACAGCGCGGGGTATCACGTCGTGATTTCCTCAAGTTCTGTACTGCAATGACGGCTGCAATGTCGCTGCCGGCGTCGTTCGCGCCATCAGTCGCTCAGGCGCTGGATGAAGTCAAACGGCCGACGCTGGTCTGGCTGAACTTCCAGGATTGCACAGGTGATACGGAGGCACTACTGCGTTCCGCTAATCCGACCGTCGGCGAGATTATTCTCGATATTCTTTCGGTAGATTATCACGAAACAATTATGGCTGCAGCCGGACACCAGGCTGATGAAGCGCTTGAAGCTACTATTACCAAGTACAAAGGCAAGTATCTCTGTGTCGTGGAAGGTTCCATCTCCATGAAGGATGGCGGAATTTACGGCTGCACCAGCGGCAGGACGCATCTTGAAATTGCCCGACGGGTCTGCGGCAGCGCCCTGGCAACTATCGCTATCGGAACCTGTGCTTCGTATGGTGGAATTGCCGCGGCAGTTCCTAATCCGACCGGTGCTGTCGGTGTCAAGGAGGCCGTCCCGGGCGCTACCGTTATCAATCTGCCCGGTTGCCCGTGTAACGCCGATAACCTTACCGCCACGATTGTTCATTATCTGGTGTTCGGAAAAATTCCGGCTCTCGACGGTCACGGCCGCCCTCTGTTTGCCTACGGCAAGCGTATCCATGACAACTGCGAGCGCCGGCCGCATTTCGATGCCGGGCAGTATGTCGAAATATGGGGTGATGAAGGGCATCGGAAAGGTTTCTGTCTCTACAAGATGGGGTGCAAGGGACCGGCAACATTCCATAATTGTCCCACCCAGCGCTACAATGAAAAGACCAGTTGGCCGGTAGCCGCAGGTCACCCCTGTGCCGGATGTTCCGAGCCGCAGTTCTGGGATGCAATGGGACCCATGTACAAACGCCTGCCCAATGTGCCGGGTTTTGGTATCGAGCATACTGCCGACAAGATCGGACTCGGCATGGCAGTCGGAGTAGGTGCGGCTTTTGCGGTCCATGGCGTTGTCAGTGCCTTGCGCAAAGATAAAGACCCTGCTGAAAAAACCAAGGAGGATTAAGATATGGCCAAGATAGTTGTCGACCCGATTACCAGGATTGAAGGGCATCTGCGCATCGAGGCCGAGGTGAATGGAGGCAAGATCATTGATGCCTGGAGTTCCGCCACCATGTTCCGCGGCATCGAGAAAATTCTCAAAGGGCGTGATCCCCGTGATGCCTGGTACTGGACTCAGCGCTTTTGCGGCGTCTGTACGACAGTCCATTCCATCGCATCCATCCGGGCCGTTGAGAACGCTCTCAAGATAAAGATTCCGCCCAACGCCGAACTTATCCGCAATATCATCATCGGTACTCAGAACGTTCAGGACCACGTCATTCACTTCTATCATCTCCACGCCCTTGACTGGGTGGATATCACTTCCGGCCTTAAAGCCGACCCTGTCAAGACAGCATCCCTGGCAGCATCGATCTCTGAATGGCCGAATAACTCAGCCACCTATTTCAAGGCGGTACAGGACAAGGTCAAGGCCTTTGTTGCCTCCGGACGTCTGGGCCCTTTTGCCAATGCCTACTGGGGGCATCCTGCCTACAAGCTCCCTCCTGAAGCCAATCTCATGGCTACTGCCCATTATCTGGAGGCTCTGGAGTGGCAGAAGGATGTCATCAAGATTCACGCCATTCTCGGGAGCAAAAATCCGCATCCGCAGACTTTTCTGGTCGGCGGCATGTCGATCCCGATCGATCCGGATTCCCAGAATGCTCTCAACGCCGAAAAACTGATCGAAATCAAGCGGCTGTTGAAAAAGGCCCAGGATTTCGTTGAAAAGGTGTATATACCCGACCTGCTGGCTGTCGCTTCATTCTACAAGGATTGGGCCGCCATTGGCGGCGGTGTCGGCAATTATATGTGCTACGGCGAGTTCCCTGATGCCAACGGCAACATGTGGTTTCCGTCAGGCGCAATCCTGAACAAGGATCTTTCCAAGGTTCTTAAGGTTGATCAGGGTAAAATTGCCGAATATGTCGACCATTCATGGTTTGAAAATTCTGCCGGAGCGGGAAAAGGGCTGCACCCGTTTGACGGAGAGACGGAAGTCCGATATACCGGCCCGACGCCGCCGTATAAAAATCTTGACACCAATGCTAAGTATTCATTTGTAAAGTCTCCGCGCTACGATGAAAAGGCGATGGAAGTCGGCCCGTTAGCCCGTGTGCTGGTTGCCTACGCATCCGGACACAAGGAAACCAAGGCGGTCGTTGATCTGGTGCTGAGCAAGCTGGGCGTCGGGGCCGGAGCGCTCTTCTCGACTCTGGGACGAACCGCCGCGCGCGGCATCGACTGCCTGCTGAACGTCCAGCAGACTCCCAAATTTCTGGATGAACTGATCAACAATATCTCCAAGGGTGATTACCGTATCCATGCCAATGAGAAGTGGGATCCCTCAACGTGGCCGGCTGAAGCCAGCGGTTATGGTATGCATGAGGCTCCGCGCGGAGGACTCGGTCACTGGATCAAGATCAAGGATCAGAAAATTCTCAACTATCAGGCGGTCGTGCCTTCAACCTGGAATGCATCACCCCGCGATGCAAAAGGGCAGCGCGGGCCATATGAGGCCGCTCTGGTAGGGACTCCGATTGCCGATCCCAACAAACCTCTGGAGATCCTGCGTACCATCCACTCCTTTGACCCGTGTCTTGCCTGCGCCGTCCATGTTCTGGATGCCAACGGCAACGAAATGGTCAAGGTCAAGGTATCCTAGAAAGGGGGGCGACCATGAGCGAACCTTTAGTATTTAAACGATATTACGTATGGCAGCTGCCGGTACGCATCTGCCACTGGGTTACCGCATTATCCATACTACTTCTGTCAGTTACCGGCATTCTGATCGGCTATCCGCTTATTGCCGGGAGCTCGCCTCAATCCTTTGTTATGGGCTGGGTCCGCTTCATTCACTTTGTGGCCGGGTATGCCCTTTTGATCAGCGTCATCTCCCGCCTGCTCTGGTCCCTCAATGACCATTGCTTCTCGGGGTGGCGGGAATATTTCCCCTTCCTTACCAAGGAGGGAAGGAAGGAAATTCTGGTGATGCTGAAATTCTATTTTTTCATCGATCGCAAGACGCCGGACTCTGTCGGGCATAACCCGCTTGCGGTAACGGCGTACGTCGGGCTTTTCCTGATCTTCTTCGGGATGTTTGTGAGCGGATTTGCGCTGTATGCCGAATATGCTCCGGGTGGTGCCATGTATGCGGCGTTGAAACCGGTGTATCTGCTTATACCCACCCAGACAATGCACCTGTATCACCATATAGGAATGTGGCTGATCATCTGCTTTGTCATCAACCATATCTATAGCGTATGGCTTTTGGACATAAAGGAAAAAGGGGGGGAGATAACCAGTATTTTCAGCGGTTATAAATATACCACCAAGGTACATGTGTTCTCAGAAGGTAAAGAGTGTGACGAAAACGGTTGTTTTATCAAGGTCAAGAAATAGCCTGATTGAGTTGATACGATACGATTCTAACGACGGGGTGGGCGACCACCCCGTTTTTTTATTGTGTCAATGCCCCATTCCGCCACCTTCGATGTGTGACGGTCGTTTCAACAGGAACAGCAAGGGAATGATGACCAGGAAGGCCAGGCCGATGATGAAGAAGATGCGGTTGAAGGCCAGCGCACCGGCCTGACGGCGAACTGCTCCGTACATCATGCCGAGTGCGGTTGTGTCTGCCTGAGAGATTGCAACCCCTTTGGAAATCAGTGCCTGCTTCAAGCTCTCGAAACGCATCTGCCAGATCGGATTGTACGGGTTGACATTGGCAACAAGGCAGGTCTGGTAAAACTGCTGGTAGCGCGTCAGCAGGGTTGCAGCCATGGCTATGCCGACACTGCCGCCGATGTTGCGCAGCAGGTTGAACATGCCGGTGGCGTTGCCCATCTCTTCCCGGGATGATCGAGGCCAGTGTGACGGTGGTAAGCGGCACGAAGATCATTGCCAGCCCGAAACCCAGAACAATTCGGGGCCAGGTGTAGTCCCAGAATGCTCCCTGCAGGTTCAGCCCCTGCATGATGAACATGGCGGTTGCCCCGAGCAGCAGTCCGACAAAAACAATTTTGCGGCCGTCCCGTTTGGCCAGTGCCGCCCCGACCAGCGGCATGGTGAAGAGTGTCGCAACTCCGCCGGGAGCCATGACCATGCCGGCGTCGGTGGCCGAGTACCCCATCAGTGTCTGCAGGAACAGCGGGATCAGCATGATGGAACTGTAGAGGGCAAAGCCGACAACAAACATGATCAGGTTGCCGGCCGAGAACGATACGTTTTTGAACAGGCGCAGGTTGATGATCGGATTCTCGTGGGTCAGTTCGACCCAGATCAGTGCGATCAGGGAAATGACGGTAATGATACTGAAGTGATGATGAATGACGAATTGAACCAATCCTCCTGCTGCCCCTTGTCCAGCACCACCTGCAGCGATCCCATGCTGGCAACCAGCAGAAACAGCCCCCAGTAATCGATCTTGAGCGCTCTGGCCTTTTTGCGTAGATAGTCGGGATCAAAAATGAAGAAGGCGCACATGATCATGGCGATGATGCCGATCGGCAGATTGATGTAGAAGATCCAGCGCCAGCTCATGTTGTCGGTGATCCAGCCTCCCAGAGCCGGACCGACGATCGGGCCGAACATGGCACCCACCCCGAAGATGGCCATGGCCATGCCGCGCTGGTGGGGTGGAAAGGTTTCCATCAGAATAGCCTGGCTGATCGGGATCAACGCGCCGCCGGCAGCCCCCTGCAGAATCCGGAAAAATATCAGCGATGCCAGATTTGGGGCGGCTCCGCAGAGCAGTGATGCCAGTGTGAACAGCACGATACAGGTCATCAGAAAACGCTTGCGGCCGAACACGCGTGACAGCCAGCCGGTCATCGGGAGTACCACCGCATTGGCAACCAGGTAGGAGGTCAACACCCAGGTGACCTCGTCCGTACCGGCATTGAGGCTCCCCTGCATGTGCGGCAGGGCCACGTTGGCGACCGAGGTGTCGATGATCTCCATGATGGCGGGGAGCATGACGGTGATGGTGATCAGCCATTTATTTATGGTTTTGTCTGTCGGATGGTTTCATGTGTTTCCGAAGGGGCGAGTCGGCGACCCGCCCGTTTTTTGGTGTTTCTTTGAACAGGGGCGGCCACATGAGGCCGCCCCTACAGGCTATTTAAACGGGTTCAGTTCCTTCAAAACATCCCCGCTTGATCGTGCCGGTCAGCACGATCGGAATGACGCTCATGCCGACCCGCAGCAGTCGTTCAGGGTCGGAATTGCTGTCGATGTTGATCTTTACCGGCACCCGCTGGACGACTTTGACGTAGTTGCCGGTGGCGTTCTCGGGCGGAAGCAGGGAAAAGGCCGCTCCGGTGCCGGCCATGATGCTGTCAACCGTGCCGTTGAATGTTCTGCCCGGATAGGCATCAACGGAAAACTCAACTTTTTGTCCCGGTTTCAGATAGGTGATCTGGCGTTCCTTGTAGTTGGCGGTGATCCAGGCCTCCTGCAGCGGCACAAGCGCCATCAGCGGCTGTCCGGCCTGGATGTTGACGCCAGATTCGATCGATTTGCGGGTGATGTAGCCGTCTCGTGCGGCATAGATTTTTGTGTACGAAAGCTGAAGTTCTGCTTCGTCCAGTTGTGCCTTGCGCTGAAGTATTTTGGCTTTACTGCCCGCACTTGTTTGCCAGGCCGGCTTCGGCCTGGCAGCGTTTGAGCGCTTCCTCAGCTTCTTTCAGTCTGCGCTTCGCTGACCCGCCTGGCGGTTGTCAGACGATCCAGCTGCTCTTTCGGCAGCACATCACGTCGGTACAGTTTTTCGGCTCGATTCAGATCCAGCACAGCCTGATCGAAGCGGGCTCTTGGCCGATTGCAGCGCCGCCCGGGCTCCATCCGCCTTCATCTGCTCGCCGCCGCGTTTCGTTTTCGGCCATGCCGACTCCGGCAGCAGCTTTTGCTATCTGAATCTGATAGTCGCGCCCGTCGATTTCCAGCAGCAGATCGCCTTGCCTGACAAACTGGTTGTCGATCGACCAGCACGCGTGCCACCGTACCGGAAACTTTGGATGAAACGGGAACGATGCGTGCTTCGATAAAGGCATTATCGGTTTCGATATGGGTCTTGCTGGTGATGAACATGTTCAGGCCGAGCCATCCGCCGACGATGATGACGGTCAGCAGTATCACCAGTCCTTTTATCTTTTTGCCGTTGCCGGCCTTTGGGTCAGGCGATGATTCTGTCTGCAGGGTCTCTGGTGAAACCTCTGTTTCGGTAGATGGTGATCCGATATCTTCTGCCATATGTCCTCCGGTGCTTGTGTCGTTTAATCAGGTAATTAACTTGAAGGATACGGTCGCCTACAGTTCGCCGAGCGCATTCTGCAGACGGGCTGTGGCGGTCTGGAAGTCATAGAGTGCACGGTAGTACTCAGTTTTGGCTTGTGCTGTCAGCGCCTGGGCATCCAGTACTTCCGAGGCCATTCCGACCCGTTCCTGATAACGCTCCTTGTTGATTCGCAGGTTCTCCTCGCTCTGCCGTATTGCCGTTTCTGCGACACCGATCCTCATTTGTGCAATCCCCGCATCGTTGCGGGAAGTCGAGATTTCAAGTTGCGCGCGCTGTTCTGTAAGTCTCAGGATATCCTGCTGTTTTGAACGCAACTTGACCGCTTTCTCGCGGGACGCCTGCTGGGCGTAGCCGTCGAACAGGTTAATGCGAATGCCGAGCGTGGCAGAAAAGATGGTCTGTTCGCGCACCTTGTCGTTCTGGACGTAATCGGCGCTGAGACTTGTATATAGTTCGGGTATATAGTTTTCCCGATTTCCCTGCACCTCAAACTCGCGCGCTTCGAGGATCCGCTTCTGGGCCTGTATGTCGTGACGATTGTTATTAGTATCACCGGTGCCGGACCTGTCATGACCGGTGGTGATACGTGTAGTTGTCTCATCAAGTTCACCACGGAAGCCGGGATCACTTCCGGTGAGAAAATTAAGGAGCAGCCAGGCGTTTTCCCGTGTGTTGGTCACCGTCATTTTCTTTTGTACAGCAGAGGCGAGGCGTACCTCCGCCTGCAGCACATCATTGCGGGTAACGACACCCTCCTCAAACAGAACCTGTGCCACGCGGCGATGTTCCGTTATCTGCTCGACCTCTTCCGCCGCTGCCTGTACCAGTCTCTCGGCTTCAAGTACCCGGAAATAGGTTTCGATAACCTGCAGCGTGACCTCGCCTTTGCTGAACAGGAACCCCTCGGCGGCCGCTTCCGAATATGCGCCGGCCTGACGGACCCGTGCTTCGCGCTGTCCGAAATCGTAGAGAGTGTAACTGACCGCAATTCCGGCAAACGCAAAATCCGCTTCCTGTGTCTCTGCAGTGACCCCGTTTATCTTCACCGCCTGTGGTTCCAACTGCATCGTATATCCACCCTTGGCGTCAACACGAGGATAGTACGATGCCTTCGCCTGTTGGTGCCCTTCCCGGGCAATTGGGGCGTCCCATGCGGCGCTCTTCAGAGCCGGATTATTGTCACGCGCTTTTTGCAGGCAATCCTGCAGGGAGAGTGACGCACCCCAGGAGAGAGATGCCAGTCCGAGAAAAACCGCTGTTACAAGGCTAACAGGCAGGAAGTTCATACATCCTCCGTTCACCACGCAAAATTTCCAGCATCCGTCGGAGTTCTGTGAGCTCTTTTTCGTTCAGTCCGGTGGTGATACGGTTCAGTGCCCGTTCTGCGCATCCGGTCAGAGTGTTCTCCATAGATTTCCCCTGTTCCGTAAGATAAATCCTGTACGCCCGCCGGTCCTGCGGGTGCTGGCGCCGTTCCAGCAGACCGTTCCTCTCGAGCCTGTCGATCAGGCCGCCGATTGTGGATCGATCTATCTGTCCCTTTTCTGACAGCTCGACCTGCGTCAGGCCGTCCTGCTGCCAGAGAAATGAAAGGAGCGCAAACTGGGGCGGGGTGAGGTCATACGGTTCGATCTCTTCCCGCATAATTGCCCAGGCGCGCTGGTAGGCTTTGGAAAGCAGAAAACCGATGCTTTTTTCAATATCGTACATGGTGGAGTCCTTCGTAATCAGAATTATTATCATTATGCAGATAATAAGTATGCTGTCAATGTGAAAAGTAAGTTTAAAGCGTTTACAAGAGAAGCAGCATTGCTTATTATGTGCCGCTATGGATGACGTCACTGAGATTACTGTCCGCCCGATGATTGCGATTGATCTTGAAGCCGTTACGGCAATAGAGAGAACTTCATATGAAACGCCCTGGAGCTGTGAGCATTTTCAGAACGAGATTGAAGCCCAATATTCATGGCCTCTCGTGGCTGAAGCAGGTGGCACCGTCATCGGGTATGTCTGTCTGATGTCACTGTTCGAAGAAGCACAGATATTGAACATTGCAGTATCGCCGCTTCAGCGCGGAAGAGGAATTGCGCGACGGCTTCTGGAGCGGGCGTTCAAACTGGCGCTTGAAAACGGAGCTGAGGTCATGTCTCTTGAGGTACGGGCCTCTAACAGTACCGCACTTTCACTGTATGAACGGCTTGGCTTCAAACGTGTCGGCATTCGTGCCGGATATTATGAATCTGACTGAAGATGCACTATTGATGGAAAAACGAATCAAGGAGAACCCGTAATGCAGTTTACCTCAATGATTCTTTCAAATGTGGAGGTCTCGCCCGGATATTGGCGGATGCGCATGACCGCTCCAGCCGAGTTTGCCTCCGCACGACCCGGCCAGTTTGTGATGGTGCGGGTCAATGGTGCAATCGACCCGCTGCTGCGGCGTCCCTTCGGCATTTTTGATGTCGGCACCTACACTCCCGCTCAGAGCGGTGCCGTAGCCGCAGCCGTATCTGGAGATGCTGTACCGGGTGGTGGGGAAGGGGACCGCCATGCTGTCAACGCTGCATGGTACCGATCTGCTTGATGTCCTTGGCCCGCTCGGCAAAGGCTTTGATCTGGGAGCGGCCGACGAAGAAAAGCTGATTGTCGGCGGCGGGGTAGGGCTGGCGCCGCTCTATCTGCTGGCCAAAGAGCTGGTAAAGCAATCAAAGGTACGGCTGTTTGCCGGTGGACGGACCAGGGACGATATTCTCTGCATCACCGAATTCGAACGGCTTGGGGTCGAATGCTATACCGCCACCGAAGATGGTTCTCTGGGAGAATGCGGCCTGGTGACCGAGGCGCTGCTGCGGCGACTGGATGAGGTACAGGGGAAGGCGACCATCTATGCCTGCGGACCGCACGGCATGCTGAACGCCGTTGCCGGAATCGCGGCACAGCGCAATATCCCCTGCCAGGTTTCGCTGGAAGGATATATGGCGTGCGGAGTCGGGGCCTGTCTCGGCTGCGTTGCCCCGGGGCGCTCCCATTCACCGGAAACACCCGGACTTCCGCTGTGTCTGTACCGAAGGGCCGGTCTTTGAATCGGGCGAACTGAAGTGGAGGGAATGACCATGAAAACTGCATGAAACCTGATATGACCGTCAATCTGGCCGGTATTCCCGCTGCGTAATCCGGTAATGACCGCCTCCGGCACCTTTGGCTATGGCGAGGAGTTTGCCGAATATGTCGATCTGGAATCGATCGGTGCCTTCGTGACCAAGGGACTTTCTCTCAAACCGCGGGCCGGCAATCCGACGCCGCGCATCGTCGAAACCCCCGGCGGGATGCTGAACGCCATCGGTCTGCAGAATGTCGGCATCGATGCCTTCATCGCCAAAAAAGTTCCGTATCTCCGCTCGGTCAACACCCCGGCCATCGCCAACTTTTTCGGCAACACCGTTGATGAATACGCCGAAATGGCCCGCCGCCTCGATGAAATCCCCGAGGTGGCCGGCTCTGGAAGTAAATATATCCTGCCCGAACGTCAAGCATGGCGGGATCGTCTTCGGCACCGATCCGGACAGTGCCGCCTCGGTCGTCACTGCCTGCCGCGCTGCGACGAAGAAACCGCTGATCGTCAAGCTCTCCCCCAACGTGACCGATGTGGTGGTCCATGGCCCGGGCGTGTGAAGATGCCGGTGCCGATGCGTTGTCACTGATCAATACCCTGACCGGAATGGCTATTGATCTGAACAGACGACGCCCGGTGCTGGCCAATATCACCGGCGGTTTTTCCGGGCCGGCCATCAAGCCGATCGCACTGCGCATGGTCTGGCAGGTGGCAAAGGCGGTCAAGGTCCCGATCATCGGCATCGGCGGAATCATGAATGCGATCGATGCGCTTGAATTCATGCTGGCCGGAGCAACGGCTGTCCAGGTCGGCACCGCCAGTTTTATCAACCCGGGTGCAGCTCAGAAAATCGCGGAGGATATGGAAGCGTGGCTGACCGCCAACGGTGTTGCCGACATCAAGAGCCTGATCGGCGCTCTGGAAACCTGAGGAGATGCTGGAAATCTGGCTGGCATTTTCGATCGGTCTTGCCGGCAGCGGCCATTGTCTCGGCATGTGCGGCGGGATCGTGATCCGCATTGGCTCTCTCACGGCGTGATTACGATGCGGCGGGTCGTTTTCTGTATAATCTTCTGTACCATGCCGGACGAATAGCTACCTACTGTCTGCTGGGACTTCTGGTCGGCATGGCGGCCCAGGCCGGAATGGTGGAGACCTTGAAACCTCTTGTCACGTGGCTTTTTCTGGCTGCCAATCTTATTGTCACGGCACTCGGTCTTTTTACTGCTCTGGGTGTGCGTGCCTTTGGCATTTCGGCACTTGACGGTTCCGGATGGGGTTTTCTGAGGGTGCAGCTCTCACGGGTGTCGACGAGCGCATCTGTAGCGGCGGCCATCCCGGCCGGACTTCTGATGGGGCTTTTGCCGTGCGGTTTGGTGTACGGAGTTCTGATCGCTGCGGCAACCAGCGGATCCGCCCTGAAGGGCGGTGGTATGATGCTGGCCTTTGGATTGGGAACGCTGCCTGCTCTGCTGGCGTACGGACAGGTGGCCTCTTCACTTTCATCCCTGGCGAGGGGAGTGTTCCAGCGCTGTATGGGGGGCATCGTAGCCCTTCTTGGGATCATGGGCGTCTGGAAGGCGCTGGCAGCGTTGGGTTATTTGTAGGGGCTGCTTTTGACGGAGTTGGTGAAAAGCCGTACATCAGGTTTCAAAGTCATTAGAAGATAACGGATAAATCCGTACGAATTGTCAAAACGCATCAGTTCTGAAATTCATCCACAAGGCGCCATTATGAAAGAGCCGCAACAATCACTCGGTTTACGCACACTGGAGGACATCAGTTCGATCATCCTGCATTCGCATGATCTGCAGGATACGCTCGACAATATCGTTACCCTGGTGGCCAAACGGATGGGGAGCGATGTCTGCTCGATCTACCTGCTGGAAAACGATGGTGAAACCCTGACCCTGAAGGCGACCAAAGGACTCTCAAAGGCATCTGTCAATCGCGTTTCCATGAAAGTTCATGAAGGGTTATGCGGTCTCACCGTTGAAACCCGCGCAATGGTCATGACCGAAAATGCCCCGGCGCATCCGCGCTACAAATATTTCAAGGAGGCGAAGGAGGAACAGTTCCTTTCGTTTCTGGGGCTGCCGCTGTTCGAGCACAAGGCGCCTATCGGCGTCATCGTCGTACAGACCCGGGAAACCCGCAGATTCAGCGACGATGAAATCAGCGTCCTGCGCACCATCACCTTTCAGATCGGAAGCATCGTTCATACCGGCCGGCTGCTCGATTCGATTCAGCACAAGGAGCAGGAACGGGCCTGGTTTGAAAAAGAGCTTGCCAAAATCCGGAACGGTTCGGGGAGTGAATCTGCCTCCCCCGGTGTCGGTAAAACGAAGCGGGCTCCCGTTTCTAAAACGCTGGCCGGGACCGCAGTGTCTCCCGGCTTCAGTCGAGGGAAAATATATATCCTCGACCGTTTCAACGACAAAGTCATCAAGCTGGCAAAAGTAGGGACTCCTGCCGAAGAGGGACATAAATTTGTCCAGGCCCTTGAAAAGGCCAAAATACAGACAATTTATATGGAAAAGCGGGTCAGTGAAACTCTCTCGGCCGATGACGCCGCCATCTTCCATACTCATCTGATGATTCTGGAAGACCGGAGTTTTTCTTCCAAAGTAACCGATCTGATCGAGCAGGGTATGGGCGCAACCCGTGCCGTGCATGATGTCGTCCAGCATTATGTGCAGGCATTTTCGGCCATGGAGGACCCTTATCTGCGTGAGCGTTCGGCGGATATGGAAGACATCGGTCGGCGGGTCATCGACGCCATTGAAGGGAATAATTCCAATGAGGTCACGCTCAAAGAAAAACGGGTTCTCGTAGCGGATGATATATTCCCATCCACCCTCGCGATGCTTGACCCGAACAAGATCCTCGGCATCGTTACTGAAAAGGGCAACTCCTATTCCCACGCCGCCATAATGGCAAAATCGCTCGGGATACCGGCCGTTCTCGGTGTACAGGGAATTATGGCTGCCGCCAATGTCAAGGATGAGATCATCGTTGACGGTACCTCGGGGCATGTGTATCTCAATCCGGATGCCGGTATCAAAAAAGAGTACGTGCGCCTCGAACAGGAGTATGCCGGCCGGATGAAGGAGCTTGAAAGCCTGCGTGACCTGTCTGCGGTTACGACCGACGGTGTTTCGATTGTTCTGAGCGCCAATATCGGATTGATTTCAGATGTCCGGGTAGCCAATCTGCACGGTGCCGAGGGGGTGGGGCTCTATCGCACCGAATTCCCCTACATGGCGCGTTCCGCCTTTCCAGGTCGTGAAGAGCAGGCCGGCATCTATCGCAAAATTCTTGAAGGCTTCCCCGGTCAGACCGTCAACATCCGCACTCTTGACATCGGCGGCGACAAGGGACTTTCCTACTTTCCCTATCCTCACGAAGATAATCCTTTCCTGGGGTGGCGCTCGATCCGTGTTTCGCTGGAACGTCAGGATATATTCAAGGAACAGCTGGCCGGCATACTGCTCGCATCACATGCAGGCAACCCGACGATCATGTTTCCGCTTGTCAGCAGCCTTGATGAAATCCGGCAGATCAGGGAAATACTGACATCGGTCAGAAATGAACTGCTGCGTGAAGGTCATGATGTTCCGGGTTACATCCCGTTCGGGATCATGATCGAGGTGCCGGCGGCGGTGCAGATTATCGACTACCTGATACAGGAGGTTGATTATGTCAGCATCGGAACCAACGATCTGATCCAGTACACACTTGCTGCCGACCGTAATAATGCCAGTGTCAGGCAATATTACGATCCATACCACCCGGCGATTCTGCATTCAATCAAACGTGTTGCCGATGCTGCCAACAAAGCCGGTAAAAAGGTGTCCGTCTGCGGGGAAATGGCTGCCGACCCATTGTGCGCTTTGCTTTTGACCGGGATGGGCATTCGCGAATTCAGCCTCTCTGCTCCCAGTATTCCGGTCGTCAAGCAGGCGATCAGGAACAACAGTTTTGACGCGTGCCGCCGTCTGGCGCGGGCGGCGCTGACATGCCGCAGCAGTGCTGATATCGGGCGCTGTCTCGCGACTGCCCGGAAAAAGCTGATTCTGTAACAGGCAGGCAAAAGCTTTCACCATGGAGGCACGGAGAACGCCAAAAACAGCAGTCTTTCCGGCGCAGCCCCAAAAACTAAAGCCCTCAACCCTGGCTTTCTCCGTGTCTCCGCGGTCGCAGTATTGATTTTAAGATTATCCTGAATCCGAGGTGATGCTATTTTGTACGATGGACGCCCGACATACGCCGAGATCGATCTCTCCGCCCTGAAGCACAACTTTCAATTGATCCGCTCGTTAATCCCGCATCAGACAGATATTCTGGCGGTCGTAAAAGCTGATGCCTACGGGCACGGTTTCATGGATATCAGCCGGGAACTGGAAGATCTCGGGGTTAACGCATTCGGCGTCGCTTTCCTGGCCGAAGGAATCCAGCTCCGCAAAAGCGGCTGTGACAGGCCGATCCTCCTGCTGGGCGGGGTCTATCCCGGACAGGAGCGGAAATGTATCGGCTATAATCTCTCTACGGTGATATTTTCGCTGGAACAGGCTCAGGCTCTCAATCAGGCTGCATCTGCCGGGAAACTTTTCCGCAGGGCGCAGGTTCATCTCAAGGTCGACACCGGTATGGGAAGACTGGGCATTCCCCATGCCGATGTGCCCCGGTTTTTGACAGAACTGAAAAAATTGAGGTGTATTGACCTCGAAGGCCTGATTTCGCATTTCTCAACTGCCGATGAACTTGATGAATCCGGCCGGAATTTCACCCGGCTGCAGGGGGAACGTTTTGCCCGTGCATTGTCCGAGATCCGCACTGCCGGGTTCTCTCCGCGTTATATTCATATCGCCAACAGTGCCGCAGCACTGCTGGGAAATATCCCCGACTGCAACCTGATACGTCCCGGCATTACCATGTATGGAGCTCTGCCGTCGTCCGATTTCCAGGGTAAACTCGATCTCAAACCGGTAATGCGTCTTAAAAGCTGTGTCGCCATGCTCAAATGGGTAGAGCCCGGGGCTGCCATCAGCTACGCACGCCGGTATACCGCTGCAGAGCGAACCCTGATTGCCAGTGTTCCGGTCGGGTATGCAGACGGTTACCCGCGGGCACTTACCAACCGCGGTGAAGTCCTGATCCGCGGTCAGCGGGCCACAGTTGCCGGAACAGTCTGCATGGACTGGATCATGCTCGACGTGACCGGTATAGAGGGCGTTGCAGTGGGTGATACCGTAACCCTTATGGGGCCGGACGATGACGGGCACTGTGTTCATGCCGAAGAGCTGGCGGTCTGGGCCGATACTATTCCGTATGCAATTTTTTGCGGCATCAGCAAGCGTGTGCCGAGGGTATATCTGAAGTGACCTCCCGCTAACCAGAGAAAAGTATGTACGCACTTGCCTATGATCTCGGGACGACAACCCTGTCCGCTTCACTGATTGATTGCAGCGACGGAGGGCGTCGTGCCCTCCTCGGTGCACTGAACCCCCAGCGCCGCTTCGGTGCAGACGTTATTTCGCGACTTGACGCGGCGGCCAACTCCGTACCGTGTCAGCAGGAAATGACGATGCTGATCCGGACCGAACTGTGGCGCATGGGGCGGGAGCTGTGCGATTCCTCCGGCATCGCCTGGAAAGATATACAAAAAGTGGCCATTGCCGGAAATCCGGCCATGCAGCATATACTGCTGGGGCTGGATCTTACGTCTTTACTTTTTCCTCCGTACCGGCCGCTCTACAGAACAGGTACGTATCTTCATGCCTCCGATATAGCGTGGGACGGCAGCGCCGGCATCTATCTTTTCCCGATGCCGGGAGGCTTTGTAGGCGGCGATACGGTGGCGTTTATCTACGGTGCAGAACCGGGTGACGCCACGCTCTGCCTGGATATGGGTACCAACGGGGAAATAGCACTGATTGCCGGAGAATCGATCTGGGCGACGTCCGCTGCAGCCGGTCCCGCCTTCGAAGGCGGCAACCTCTCCTGCGGCATGGCTGCTCTGCCGGGAGCGATCAGCTCCGTTCGGATTGAAGGTGAACGCCTCATTCTGCAGGTCATAGGCAATGGATCTCCTGCCGGCATCTGCGGTTCAGGGGCGATTGAGGCGATCGCCGAACTGCTGCGCTGCGCTGTCCTGGAACCGGGCGGCAGGCTGCGAAGCTCCAACGAGATTGACTCTAATCTGGCAGTGCGGGTGACCGAGCATCAGGGTGAACATGCCTTTGTCCTGTATCGGGATGCAGAACGGCTGATTCTGTTGACCCAGGATGATATCCGGCAGCTGCAGCTTGCCAAGGCCGCCATACGGGCAGGAATTGAAGTTCTGGAAAAGCTCTCTCCCGGATCGCGCCGAGTGTCACACGATGTACTTCTGACCGGTTCTTTTGGTGCGGTTGTCCGGGCAGAATGGCTTAAAACGATTGGAGTTTTTGACGAAAGCATGGTACAAACGACCCGCTTTACGCCTGACGGGGTTCTGTCGGGGGTCGAAAAGGCGCTGGTGTGCAGTGACGGATTCAGCGCCGTAGAGGAACTGGCGCGCCGCTTCCGGGTTGTACCGCTTTCCGGCACACCGCTTTTTGAGTCGCTCTTTATGCGGCATATTGATTTTCCTCAGTACAGTAACACATCGGTTGTTTGATAATTTACATCGGTAAGGAGTACAGGCATGGCACAGATAACCAGGGCATTGATCAGTGTCTCTGACAAGAGTGGTATTATTGAATTTGCACAGCAGCTGGCTGATTACGGGGTAGAGCTTCTCTCCACCGGCGGCACCGCAAAACTGCTGCGGGAAGCCGGCTTGACCGTTAAGGATGTTTCAGAGTTTACCGGTTTTCCGGAAATGCTTGACGGCAGGGTGAAAACGCTGCATCCCAAGGTGCATGGCGGTCTGCTGGGGATGCGCTCTAATCCTGCGCATGTTGCCAAGATGAAGGAACATGGCATAGAGAACATCGACATGGTGATAGTAAACCTGTATCCGTTTGAGGCTGCAATTGCCAGGGAAGGGTGCCACCTTGAAGAGGCAATCGAAAATATCGATATCGGTGGCCCGACCATGCTTCGCTCGGCTGCCAAAAACTATCCGGATGTAACCGTGCTGGTTGACAGCGCCGACTATGTGCAGGTGCTTGAAGAGATGAAAGCGACGGGCGGCTCGGTCGCCGCCTCAACCAACTTTGCTCTCGCGGTCAAGGTTTTTCAGCACACAGCTGCCTACGACGGCGCAATATCCAATTACCTGGGGTCTCGACTGACCGGTGAAATCCAGAATTATCCTCCGACATTTACTCTGCAGGTCAAAAAGGCCCAGGATCTTCGCTATGGTGAGAACCCTCATCAAACGGCCGCTTTTTATGTGGAGAACCGCATCTCGGAACCATGTGTTTCCAATGCCCGCCAGCTTCAGGGTAAAGAATTGTCCTTTAATAATATCATCGATCTTGACGCGGCCATTGAAACCGTCAAGGAGTTTGAAAAAAGTGCCGCCGTCATCATCAAGCACACCAACCCCTGCGGCGTTGCTCTGGCGGATTCGCCGCTGACCGCCTATCTCAAGGCGCGTGAATGTGATCCGGTTTCGGCTTTCGGCGGTATCGTCGGGTTCAACCGCACTGTCGATGCAGAGACAGCCAAAGAACTGACCTCCACGTTTTTGGAGGCGGTCATCGCACCCGGTTATAGTGAAGAGGCTCTGGAAATATTCGCCGCGAAGAAAAATGTACGGGTGATGCAGGTGCCGCTTCTTGACCGTTATGCTGCTGAAGGATTTGACCTGAAGCGCGTGACCGGCGGACTGCTACTGCAGGGGCGTGATCTGGGGATGATCAATTCTCTTGAATGCCGTGTGGTGACGGAACGCATCCCGACTACGTCAGAATACGAAGCGCTCGATTTCGCCTGGCGGGTCTGCAAACATGTTAAATCGAACGCCATTGTCTTTAGTAACTGCGACCAGACGGTCGGTATTGGAGCCGGCCAGATGTCTCGAGTGGATTCATCCAAGATTGCCGTCCAGAAAGCGCTTCTTCCGACCCGGGGTACGGTGCTGGCCTCGGATGCGTTCTTTCCGTTTCGCGACGGCGTAGATGCTGCAGCGGAGGCGGGCGTAACCGCAATCATCCAGACCGGTGGCAGTGTCCGTGACGAAGAGGTTATTAAAGCGGCCAACGAACATGGAATAGCCATGCTGTTCACTTCCATGAGGCATTTCCGGCACTAGGACACTCCAAGGCATGACTCACGCGGCGATACAACGACGCAACGAAAGGCTTCATTTTTTAAAATTTTGGTTAAAACGTCGCGGCGTAGTGTGAAATAAATTAATTTGGTTCCGGCTTTTCGGCTTAGAAATTGTGCCGTGTTCGTTTAAACAGAAATTATATAGGTGTGAATTTATGAAAATACTTGTAATCGGCGGCGGTGGCCGCGAACATGCCCTGGTCTGGAAAATTGCCCAGTCGCCGCTCGTAACGAAGCTTTATTGCGCACCGGGAAATCCGGGGACGTCATCACTGGCTGAAAATCTTCCGATTGGTGTCGATCAACTGGATAAGTTGCTGGCGTTTGCCTATGAAAACAACATAGACCTGACAGTGGTCGGCCCCGAACAGCCGCTTTCACTCGGCATCGTAGACCTGTTTGAATCGCACGGACTCAAGGTGTTCGGCCCGTCGCAAAAGGCAGCATTTATTGAGGGGAGCAAAGCCTTTTCAAAAGATCTGATGCGGAAGTATAACGTGCCGACAGCTGCTTATGGTGTGTTTACCGACCAGAGTGAGGCTGAAGCCTTCATCAACCGCACCGGAGCGCCGATCGTGGTCAAAGCCGATGGTCTGGCAGCCGGAAAAGGTGTCATTATTGCGCAGACGTGCGAAGAGGCGGTTTCGACCGTTCGCGACATGCTCAGCGGTAATGCCTTCGGGAGTGCCGGTTCCCGTGTTGTCATCGAAGAGTTTCTGACCGGAGAAGAGGCCTCTTTTCTCGTCATCACCGATGGAAAAAACATCATCCCTCTCGTAAGCGCCCAGGATCATAAAGCTATATTTGATGGTGATCTGGGCCCTAACACCGGGGGAATGGGTGCCTATTCGCCTGCCCCGGTGGTAACGCAGGCTATTCATGAAATAGCCATGCAGCAGGTGATACGGCCGACCGTAGACGGGATGGCTGCAGAGGGCCGTCCGTATCGCGGAGTGCTGTATGCCGGCTTAATGGTGAAGGACGGCGAAGTTAAGACCCTCGAATTTAATGCCCGTTTTGGTGATCCCGAATGTCAGCCGCTGCTGATGCGTATGAAATCTGACATCGTGCCGGTCCTGCTTGCGGTCGCTGAAGGCGATCTCGGCTCAGTCGCTATCGAGTGGCATGACAAGGCCGCTGTCTGCGTCGTTATGGCTACAGAAGGATACCCTGGTGAATACCGGCGGGGGGACAGGATCTCCGGATTAGAACGGGCTGCAGAGCTGGAGGACCTCTATGTTTTTCATGCAGGAACCGCACAGATAGACGGTTCCTGCGTCACAAACGGGGGCAGGGTTCTTGGCGTTACCGCCCTGGGAACGACAGTTAAAGACGCGATAACTGCCGCCTATCAGGGAGTTTCATTGATTTCCTGGCAGGGTGCACAGTGCCGCAGTGATATCGGAAAAAAGGCACTTGAACGCATGTAGTCGCACATTAAAACAGATGAAAACAAACCGAGAGGTGAAATGATGGAAATTGAACCGCGTGTACTATTGATGATGGGAAGTGATACAGATCTTCCGGTAATGCAGGAAGCTGCCGATATTCTCAGTTCATTCAACATTCCGTACGAAATGCGGATTTCATCGGCGCACCGCTCGCCGGTACGAACGCTGGCGCTTGCATCAGAGGCAGCCGGCAGGGGTATTAAAGTCATCATTGCCGGTGCAGGAATGGCGGCACATCTGGCAGGAGTTGTCGCTTCCAAGACCATTTTGCCCGTTATCGGTGTGCCGATGCCGGGAGGCGCTCTTAATGGAGTGGATGCATTATATGCAACGGTGCAGATGCCGGCCGGTATTCCGGTCGCAACAATGGCGATCGGCAGGGCGGGGGCGAAGAACGCCGGCCTTTTTGCCGTTCAGATTCTGGCTCTTTCGGAACCGCATCTGGCCGAATCCGTTATGCGCTATAGAGTGGAGATGGATAAAGAGTTGGAACTGAAGGACGCTAACCTGCAGCGCCGGTAGAAGGGCCGCTTCGGCATCTGCGGAATATGATTTATTTTGTTGTGACAACATAAATGTGGTTGACATTTTCGTGCGGCACGTGGTAGATAACGGTTCGCTTTTGATGGTCCTATTCCCCTTTAGCTCAGTTGGTAGAGCAGGTGACTGTTAATCACCTTGTCCGTGGTTCGAGTCCGCGAAGGGGAGCCAAAAAGTTCAGGCACTTACAAGTTATCTTGTGGGTGCCTTTTTTGTGTGAGCCAGGCATGGCGCGCGGCTGTAAGCGCCATCTGTATAAGTTAAAGGCTAAGCGGGAGATATTCTGAGGTTGGTCGGCCCGATAGATATCAGGTCGTTCGGGATAAGCTGTTTGCTGGTAACCGTCTTGCCGTTAACCTTAGTGCCGTTAGTGCTCGCCAAATCTTCAATTACCAGTATATCCTCTACCAGTTTAAGTTCAGCATGCCGTCGCGAAATACGGTGATCGTCCAGTATCACATCACAGCCTTTCCGTCCAATTGTACAGGGAAGTGTTACCGTAAAGCGTTCCCCCTGCAGAGGACCGGACTCTACCGAGAGTACGAAGCACGGGAGCTTCTGTTTTTGACTGAGAGCCTCGACAAGAACCTTGGCACCATCCGTAGTGGGCATTGTCGTTATTTCTGTATCCCCCCGGCGTCTGTTCTTTGTAATCCCGGCAGGCAGTGGCTCTATTTCCGGGTCTCTTTTGCGTCTGTTTTTCGGATACCCGATAGAAAAAAGTTTATCAAGAGAATTTTTGCTAAGCAGGTTTGAGTCCCCTGCCATGGTTGTAACCATGTCACGGAATATGTACGCCTGCACAATCTCTCCCGGCTGGAATGCGTACAGCAGCATCTCTTCGTCGATGCTCATTCCATCCGGCCGCTTGAACTCCTGATCGGCATAATGAGCAAGCGCCGCTTTTCCTTCCTTGAAAAAGAAGAAATTTAATTTTTTGTCCCGGCAAAGTGCGATCATTGCATTAGTGCCAGCCTCATCAATCTGCCGGACAATCCGCTCTATATCGATGAAAGCGGTAGGAGATTTAACGGCGGGTTCTTCCTGCAGAAAGAGCAGCATGCATTTCAGAAGAACCGGATCCGTTTCGCAGAGGGTAATGGTCATGGACTCTTCGGAGGATTTTGCCAGATTCTCACCAAATTCCTGTATAGAAAAACCTATCGGTTTGTTGTCTGCAAATCTGCCGGCGGCATAGGGAGCGCCATTAAAGAAAAAGAGAAGAAGGGAAGGTTCATCGCCTGAGATCTTCAGGTATCCAGTAAAAGGTGGATATACAGTGTAGGCCATCTCCAGCAAACTGTGCAACAATTTACGGGAAAACGGTTTTTCATCGAAGAGTACGTTCTTTCGAGGAAATTGATAATTTTTCATATTTGCGTTATAGCAGGCAGCGGCATTGTTGTCAATTCCCCGGAGGCGTGTGCTCCTCTTTGCTACAGTATGGCGGGTCGGCCGAAGTAAAATCCCTGGGCGAGTTCAAAGCCGATTGCGCTGCATGTTTCAGCTTCGGCACTGCTCTCAACTCCTTCTGCCAGTGTGCGGATACCGGCGTCACGTGCCATCCTTACGAGGGTTTCCACCATGGTACGCGAGCATTCCGAACGTTGCTGGATGTTCTGAATAAGCCCGATATCAAACTTGACAATGTCAGGAACCGAGTCAAGCAACTCGATCAGACGGGACTGACCAGCTCCAAAATCATCATACACAAGCAACATATCAAGATCGTTCAGAAGTGACCTCAGACGTTTCATCATGCCGACATTGGTGATCGTGTTCTCATGGAGTTCCATCCCCAGTAGCAAATCCGGTACAGACGCCCTGAGCTTGTTCAATGACCTGCCCAGACATTCAAGATCCATCTCTTCCGGCAGAGTATTAAAAAGGATCAGCTCTTTCACCCCGAGTTGTGCAGCATATTCAAGCGCTGTATTCCTGAACAGTTCACTCAATTCGATCGCCCTTTCAAGCCCGCGGGAAATCTGGAACAATTGCACGGGATTTGTCGGGAGGCCATCATAGGAAATTCTTCCGAGAACCTCGTACCCTGTTAACGTGCCGTCAATGAGAGAAATCACCGGTTGAAAGTGTGGTACAACCGCTTTCAGATCGAGCATCCGTTCCATATTTTCTGCATCCGGACTGAGCATCTGGGTGCATTCCGAGTCATCGATCTGCTCCACAACTTCGAATCTGATTCCACCAATTGTGATATAGTCGCCATGATTAAGAAGGTGATTTTCAGTCAGGCGCCTGCCGTTAACAAAAGTCCCGTTGGTACTGCCGCAATCCGTGATTCTCCAGCCTTCAATCGTTTCATGCAGTTCTGCATGCTTCCGGGAGACTTCATCCGCCGCCAGAAGGAGGTTCGATCCTTCTTTCCGTCCGATAATAAACGGTGAATGCTCAATAGGAACCACCCACAAACTTCCATCCTTAGATTTTCTTTCAAGTCTGATAGGAATACTATTACAGGCTGAAATCATGAATCCTACCCTTGAACTTATTTCTATCGTTAACAGCTATAACATATGTATGTCAGGGAGCAACGTACAGGTGTTAACTTGGTAGCTGTCTTTCAAGTTGCCTGTGTAACAATGACAGGAATCTAATTATTAGGAAAGGAAAATAATACATATCGATGAGTGGTGTTTCAACAGTGTCCTAGCCGACCCGGACGTCAGGTATAATCAGGTAACGTCACCTGCCTGCATTAATAACTTTACCCCGTAATATAAAATTGATAATACTTTCACTGGAAGAACTATAGACGGAGATTGATCTATGTCAACAATTGCATCTCTTGACCTTTCACACTATATCGGCACCAATATCGGTACTGTTACCCTGGTCAAAGTACTTGGCCAGGGGTCTATGGGTGCGGTGTTTGTCGGATATCAGTCCACTCTCAAGCGTCAGGTTGCCGTTAAAATCCTCCCCAAAATAATCGCGAGCAGCGCACGAGCCCAGCAGATGTTTCGCGACGAAGCGGAAACGGTTGGAATACTTACCCACCCGAATATTGTACCTGTGTTCGAGATGGGTGAGACCGGCGATTTCTTTTTTCAAGTCATGCAGCTTGTTGTTGGTCAGGACCTGAGATCAATCATCGTCAGGGCGCGCAAACACCCGGTTCCGACAAAGCGGATTCTCCCGTTACAGGAAACGATCCGGTATGTCTGCCAGGTGCTCGATGCCCTCGGCTATGCTCATGAGGAAGGTATCTTTCATCAAGACATCAAACCGGCAAATATTCTTATAGATGACAGATTTAAACGTCCCCTTGTGGCAGATTTCGGCATAGCCCGGACTGTCTGGGCTGAATACAGCTCGTTGAATATGGTGGTCGGGACACCGCTGTACATGTCACCCGAACAGGCATCTCTTGCATCAGTTGATGGCCGGACTGATATCTACTCCGTTGGCGTTATTCTCATGGAAATGGCGGCAGGTTTATTGCCGATTCAAAAGGAACCGCTTGCGGATATGATCAAACGCAAGCGCAGCGAGCCGGGCACGTTTTTTACCTCCCGGCCATCTGAAATCAATCCTTCAATAGACTGCGACCTCGAGGCGATAATTATGAAGGCAATTGAGGCGCATCCCGATAATCGTTATGCCGATTGTCTGGAATTTAAAACAGCCCTTGAAGCCTACGTTCGTTAAGGTGTATTGAACCAGCCTGGTTGTTGTTAAATTTAATACTGGGACGTGACCTGATATGGCGGGAACTGCCATCGATATAAAACAGGCGTTACAGATTGCCAGGGCATTTAACCTGTCATTCAATAATGCATTTATGTACGGGGGAAGTCACCAGACTACCAAAGACAGTGCTGCAACTTTTTTTACTGTTTTGCAGCCGATCCTGGAATGTGCGGGCAATATCACGTTAAGTGTAGACAGGGGATCTGTTTTTTTTGAAAATCATTGTGTCGACAAGTTGGTGAGCGTTCAGCGTATCAACAGCCGGTTCATTAAAGCTGGAATCCAGTCCGTCAGTTTTGACAGGGATGCCTCCCAGGGAAGTGTTCAGACACTGTTTTATGTAATGGGGTCGCTGTCTGATTTCACGAACGTAGATGCAATACAGGCGTACCTTGCTCATGAACGTATTTCGGGAGTCAAAATCAACTATGTTGTTTACCAGAAAGTCACTATTGACGATACTATCGTTAATAAAAACACCCTTTCGGAAGCTCAGTCACTGCTGAGTAGTCTGCACATACCCGGGACAGGCGCTTATGAACAGGCTGATCCGGGTAGTATTACCAGGGAATTTTCGGAAATGCTGTCTCTGCGAAATTCCGCACTTGAAAATGAAGTGTCTGGAGCGGGAGACGCTGAATTTTCCGGATTATCTCAAGCTGAACATGACAAATTTCTGTCAACTCAAATTAAATCCATTAACAATCAACTCAATTCAACTGAAGTAACTGAAGATGGTGTCATTCTCTCATCTGCAGAGATGCTTGAATCAATTTACAAGCTTAAAGAAAATGTCCTGGAGAATATCAGGCTTCAAAAAGCAACAGGAAAACTTGCAGCCACTGATGAACTGGCAATAACCGAAATAAATACGATCAGTTACCAGGTTATTGTGCGACTGATCAAAGAGGAATACCGGGCCGACAAAAAAATTTCCGTTAAGAGACTGGCCCAGATTATCCGGCGAATGCTGCCTGATATCAAGGAGCTCAAGTATCTGCTGCCACAGCTTAAAGATGGTCTTTTTGCCGAAGGGATGTCGCCTGCCGACTATTTGTCGCTTGTGAAGGAGCTCAGTAAAGAGCTTGACAGCGATGAATTGATGCAGATTATGGTTGAGGCCTCTGATCAGATCGGGCTTACCCTGAATGAGTTGATTGAGGGGATCAAGGAAGCACCGGAGGAAGCGGCCAGGCTTATCGTGCTGGCTGCGGAAATTAAAAAGGGCGGCGTTGCGGCTGATGATCAGCAAATGTCAGCAGTTTTGAGTGATTATATCGAAAAGGTGAGTCGGGCCCTGGCGCTGCAGTCACCCGAAGCTGCTGTTCCCGGCGGCGGGAAGATGCTTACAGCCGCCGTCACACGAATTGAGAGGGAAATTCTTGATCGCTTGAAATTACAGGATGTCGGAGTGAATACGGTCTCTGACGTTGCGCAAAAGCTTGCAAACCAGTTCACTGAAACTGTTTCTGTTTTGAAAGAGGACTGGTTCAGAACGAACATCAACAGTTCGAAAAATCCGAATGAAGAGACAGTGCTTTCGATAGTTGAGCAGATTGCCGGGCATGGGCTGGGGGAGGGCGGTGTTACAGAGGCGATCAGGTCTATTCTTGTTTCTAATGGGTACTCTGTCGAGAAGATAGACACCATTGTCAAAAAAGCCCAGCTGCGTGCCACATCAGCTATTACTCATTCGATGGAATTCCCTCCGGGCGTATTTAATGCGGGTAACACGATCTATTTTCTCGATCGTGAAATCAAGTTGAATTTGCGTTATAACACCCCCTTTTCAACTATTCTTATATCGTATGAGAAGATTATTGATCTGCGGACTTCTACCATTATGGAAGTGACTCCAGACATAACTATTCAGCTCACCAACCAGGCTCTTAAATTGTTAAAAGATATTCAGAAGAGAGATGTAGATGTCATCGGCGTTATTACGGTAAATAATGTAAGTATTCCATTTATGATATTGCCAATGACCGAAATAACCGGAGCACTGTATATAAAAAAGAGGTTTGAAACAGACTTCCCGCACCATGAATTTCTTGTTAACGGCATTACTGTTCATGTTGAGCCGAAAGTAACTGTGTACGGCTATAATAAAAAGCTGACGGCTGACAAATATTCCTATTTGAAAGCGCTGTATCAGCTCCATTGTCAACCGAAGCTACACTAGTACTACCATGCTATCAGCCCACGCTACCCACCCCGGTCTTGTCCGGCAAAATAACGAAGATTGTATCTACACTGATGACAGCCTGGGTGTCTACGTGCTTGCCGACGGCATTGGCGGACATTATGCCGGCGAAGTGGCAAGCGCCCTTGCCGTTGAAACCGTCTATGCGGTATTGCGGTCAAATATAGGACATACGGCGGTTGATGGTTATTTTGAGCTTATGGTACATGCGATACATGCCGCTCACTGGGAGATAATTACCAAAGTGCTGCCAAGCTCGCCGCTTAAGAGGATGGGAACAACTCTGGTCGTTGCCGTTCTACAGGAGAATACGGCGTATATCGTTCATGCCGGAGATAGTCGGTGTTATTTGTTTCAGAACGGACCCGGTTCCGGCTCTGACCCTTCCGCTCTTCCTCAGAGGGATCTTGAAGGGGAGGGGAATACATTCAAACAATTAACCCGCGATCACACCGTCGGCGATCAGTTGCTGGCAAGCGGGATTTCCATCGAACAGATCCCGAAGAAACAATTTCATACCCTCACCCAGTCAGTCGGGTGCGGAAATCCCCCCTCCCTCGATTTCAACACTGCTGAACTCAAACAGGGCGATGTGCTCCTCATCTGTTCCGATGGCCTGACCGATATGCTGTCTGACGGTGAAATCGAAGCAATTCTTGCACATGGTGACGCCAGCCTGGATACACGTGCCGCAGATCTTATTGATGCCGCCAATGCAAACGGCGGCAGGGATAATATCTCCGTGATACTGGTGTCATCACCCTCTTCGGCATAACCGGGAGGCGGGGAAATCTTCCACTGCCGGTCTGTCTTGCACTCCTTAATGTCGGTGTGTTCCTGTCATTACGCTATTTTGGGTGATAGGTGAATCGAAGTAAGCCTGGAAAAAAGTTTTCTGACTTGACAATCATCAGTCATTTATTATAGTGTCCCTCCTGTGTCCGGATTTGTCCGTGCCGGTGAGCAATTTTAAACAGGTCTGATTACGCTGCAACAGGTAATCAGGCTTGTTTTTTTCAAGTAAACGCGGGAATAACTCAGTGGTAGAGTGCAACCTTCCCAAGGTTGAGGTCGCGAGTTCGAATCTCGTTTCCCGCTCCAGATAAATTAAGGACTTAGGCTTATTGCTTGAGTCCTTTTTCTTTGAGCGCAACCACTAAAATATTCAACGTACTTACTATTTTGTGTGCGTATACCTTTTGTTTTCCTCATATATGGTGACTGTGCTAAATGTGGTGGATATTTCTAACGACTTTCTCCATTCTCGTATCTTTCCTACAACTTTCACCTTTATAATCGGGTAGTTGCACTCTCAATGTCGTGATGTCCATCTGCCAAGTTACTTGACGAGGCCTTCTTTAGTTGATTTTAGGCGCTGTCAACGAACCTGCATCGAAATCGGAACAACGACCGCTATAAAACAGTTTAAAATCAGAATGATATCTAAATTAATTGTTTTGGGCTTATTTATGTTGGCTATAATATACAATGTCACTATTCTGGAGAATAATCCAAATTGGATTTCCGGTCTAACCATGACTTTTCAATAGGGGTGTACCATTTATGATAATTAATTTCGTTCCCGTTTTGGTGCTGACTTTATTCTTTGCCGGATGCGCCGCAAAAGCACTTCCACCAGTTGCGATGATGATTCCGACCAGAACCATTGATTACCAGAAAGAGGTTAAGCCGATCCTCGACAAACGTTGTACCGTTTGCCATTCTTGCTACAATTCGCCCTGTCAGCTCAAGCTTGATTCGTATGAGGGAGTTGACCGTGGGGGCACAAAGAGAGCCATTTATAATTCCTCACGACTCAGCTCCATGGACCCGACCCGTCTTTTTACCGATGCACAGTCAACAGCGGAGTGGCGGAAGAAGAAATTCTTCAGCGTAACCGACAGTACCGTTTCAAACGGACTGAACGACTCGATCATGATTCAGCTTCTATCCCATAAGATGAAAAACGCGAAGAGCGTAGGTGAGTACAAGTCTGAATCTGAAGATCTGACCTGTTCTGAAAACGGCAAGGAGCTTGGCGGCTACCTGGAAAAACATCCGAACAACGGCATGCCCTTTGGTTTCCCCCCGCTCAAGCAGGATGAGTTCGACATAGTCGCCGGATGGCTGATCCAGGGTGCCAAGGGGCCTGATGCCGCCCAACAGGCGGAGCTGATGGCGCAGAAACCGGGTGATGCGCTGGAAATCGGGAAGTGGGAAGCTTTTTTGAACCAGGACGATCCCAAGCATGCCATGACGGCACGATATCTCTACGAACATTTGTTTCTGGCGCATCTGAAGTTCGGCACCCCGACCAATGAATTCTACGAACTGGTTCGCTCGAAAACGGCTCCCGGTCTGCCCCTTGACCTGATTGCCACCGTTCGTCCCTATGACGATCCCAAAGTCAAGAGAGTCTACTATCGTTTCCGGAAAATATACTCCACCATCGTCATCAAGACCCATATGGTTTTCAATCTTGACGACGCCCAACTGAAGCGATTCAACGACCTGTTCATTCAGCCGGAGTGGCTGCAGCCACCGCATCTGATGAGCTATGCTACTAAGGTGAGTGCCAACCCTTTTGTCACATTCGAGCAGATCCCGCCGCGCTCCCGCTATCAATTTCTGCTTGATAATTCCCTCTATACCATTATGACCTTCATCCATGGTCCGGTCTGCAAAGGCCAGATCGCCCTCAATGTCATCGATGATCATTTCTGGGTCATGTTCATGGACCCGGGACATGATCTGAGCGCGACCAATCCAGGCTTTCTGAAGCTGTACAGCGACAAATTGCGGATGCCCATCGAGGGGGGGAGCAACCTGGGTATCTTTTCACTGCTCACCGATGAGCATCGTGCGTCGGCAGTGGAGTTCTACAGGGCCAGGCAGGATCTCTACTCTTCATTCAACTATGCCGGTCTCGGCTATGAGTCCATTTGGAAGGGGAACCGTGCCGAAGATGCCCCGATGCTGACCGTCTATCGCCATTTTGACAGTGCTTCGGTGCATAGGGGGGCTCTGGGTGATCTGCCGAAAACAGTGTGGGTCATTGACTATCCTCTGCTGGAACGGATTTATTATGCTCTTGTTGCCGGTTTTGATGTCTATGGCACGACCGCTCATCAGTTGGCCTCGCGGTTCTACATGGATGAACTGCGCGTTGAAGCGGAGAGCTACTTCCTTGATTTTCTTCCACCGGAGAATCGGCATGAGATTATGCAATCGTGGTACAAGGGCGTCGATTATGAGAAGATCAATTATTCCCCTTCCGCTCTGCCTGCAAAAATACCCTTTACATCGAACGACCCGAAGCGAGAGTTCGTCGAACATGTCGTGGACAGCCACCTGCTGCCGGCGACAGGCATCGGCTTTGACACGGTGAATTACCTGCGTGCAGGAGCCGATTATCCGCGCCAGCCTGACATACTTGAATCCACCGACGACTATCTGCGGGCGATCCGCGCTGTTTCCAGAACCGGGGCGCCATTTTTTGCCCTGGTCAATGGCAGCAACTCCAATCTTGCCTATGTGAGGATTAGACGGTTGAAGGGTCGTGACGTCGCATTTTCCATGGTGATCAACCGGTGGCATGACAATGTCGCATTCCTGATTAAAGAGGATAAACACCTTGACCCGTCGAAGGACAGTGCCGACATCATTAATGGTCTCATCGGATCATATCCAAACTATTTCTTTGATATTCAGGAGAACGATTTCCCGGATTTTATTGATTTCCTTGCACATTTTGATACGAGTCAAAAGAATATGGCGCGGATGGCCACGTATGGCGTAAACCGGGCCGACAAACGATTATGGGAAACCTATGACTGGTTCCAAAAACGCCTTAATGAAGATGAACCTGTGCAGGGGGGGCTTTTTGATATGAACCGTTACTATTATATTGCCCGCTAGAAAGCGAGGAGTGAAATGGAAGTCGTCGGATTCACCGGGTTCCGCGATGACTCTGTGACGGGTCAACGACGGCCCCGTTGGTATTTAAGGATGCATGTCTGTATGAACGGCGCTAGAATGCTCCGGGATTGTCTTCAAGGGCCTGAATGGAGAACAGATCATGTCTGATACGGAACTCTACTGGATTGCACAAGACCAGCGGGCGCGCCTTGATGAACTGACGAGCTGCGACCCGGCGTTGAAGGACACCGCACTCAGACGCGATGTCCGTTACTGCCTGCCCTGTAAAAGATGCTGGCAGATTTCCCCTTCTTTAACGACCTGATACGCAACGTCGAACTGGCTCTGACCAAAGTGGACCTGCCTCTGGCAAGCCTCTATGCGGAGCTTGTCCCGGACGTGCAGCTGCGGGAGCGGGTTTTTGACATGGTTGTGGACGAGTTCCGGCGCACCCGGCGGTTTATCCTGGCAATCACCGGGCAGAAAAATTGCTGGAGAGGAATCCTTCACTGGCCCGCTCTATCAGGCTGCGCAATCCGTACGTCGATCCTTTGAGCATGATCCAGATTGAACTGCTCCGCCGGAGAAGGGGAGGAAAGGGTGATGCGGAGTTGGGCTTTGTCCTGGCGGCCACGATCAACGGGATTGCGTCGGGGTTGAGGAATACGGGGTGATTTCTCTGCTCAGGTAGGTGAAATATTTATGAGGCTTGAGGGGGCAGCAGGTCAAAATTAAAGAGCAGGGGTCCAATCAGGCAGAAACACCGGCTAATACTTCCGCTGTTCTCCAGAATAGTTATGCCAGTTTTAGGCATTACGAAATTCCTGCAAGCTTGGACGTGATTGTAGCAATTGACTTGTAGATACGTACCAGACACAAATGAGCACCGGAGCTGCCAAGACGCACATCGGCATGCGCTGACAGTGGAGGAAGTATACACATGAGGAGCAGTGAACCTCACCGGTTGAGAAATACAGTTTTGGTTGTGATAATCCTTCTTGGAATCGGGACTCTGGCATTCCTGTGCATGAATGAAAGCAGTTTACGCACGCTGAGTCTTGTGAGCGCCGGGGCCGGCTCTTACGGTGATGTCCGGCGCAGTGCGGAGTCGCCCTCCTCCTCGTTTTTACCTTCATGGCTTTTGCCTGGAAAGAAAGTGCCGATTTCTCAAGAACGTAACGCCACTGTATTGAAGAGCGTGTTTGAAGTATTCGACCCATCTCTGAGGTCATTTCTGGTATCAGTACCGATAGTTTTGGACAGCTCGGCGGATACCGCGAAGGCGTATCTTGATAAAGGCTACATCGGAGTCAGTCCGGACTGGGACAATTCAGCGCAGCAATCAAAACACAGGGAGATTTATGAACAGAGGGGAATGAAACCGGGGGATCCCGTGTTTATGCATCGCTTCAAGACGGACCTGTTGATTCACGAATTCCTGCACCTCCTCCAGGTTCACCAGGGTCTTGATAGACATGTGTGTTATGAAGCGGTATCGCGGTGGTATCTGGACCCGCGGTACGGCATACCGTCTCCGAGCGGCACACTCTCTCCTGACAGGACGGGCGGCAGAAGACCTGCGACCCTATCGATCAATAGAACAAAATACATCGTGTGGCATGAATTGTACAATTATCGAAGGTTAAACGATGTGCCCCGGGATGGGAGCTGGAAGAATATGCAGTATGGTGCGCGGTACCGGTCAGCGAAAAACGGCGTGGAGGAATTCGCCTACATCGGGCAGGAAATACTCTCCAGCGGAAGTAGTTCCGAGAGTTACATTGCCACAGGGAAATGGAGTGATAAGGACTGGAAAAGCAAGAAAATGAGGTTGCTGGAGCTCTCCCCGGAAGTTATTGCAGTTTTCAGGGGCGTGTTCAATCCTGAATTAATGAAGCCGTAAATGCCGCACTGGCTGGTCGGGCAGTCTCTGTGACATGTCTCCGGGACCGGATTTTGCTTTCTAGATAATGTCATTGCTGCGATTTCAAAAATATCTTACTATGCGGCTGATGCACAGCACATGAATCTGGCTTTTTTTGAAATGTTACTCATCGGAGAGGCTGACACCATAAACTCCAGAGAGCCGGAGAAGGTTACGTGATGGTATGTAGTACAAAATCTAAACGCCGTTGTCGTTACCGTTCAATTCCGGTGGTCCCGGTTATCCTGCTGTTCTTACTCAGTTCCGTTCCCCGTATGGCTCAGGCCGGGGAAATTTTCGGTTTGTATGGTGCAACTGAAGAAGTAAACTCCTTGTTTCATTCTTTTGCCTATCAGGTGGAATACCGGGAAGGTCTGGGGGAAAACGCTGCCGTGAGCCTTTCCTATCTGAACGAGGGGCACATTCCAAACCACCACCGGGACGGAGTTGTTCCGATCATGCTCTGGGGGCGGACCAACCTCTTTGACCGCCGGCTCTCTTTGGCAGCCGGTGCCGGACCGTATCTCTATGCCGATACCACCCGGGTCAACGGCATTGCCAGAGATTATCATGACCTGGGAGGGCTCATTGCCTTCTCCTCTACGTTCTATACCCGATCCAGAGTACTTCTTCAGGGAAGGGTCAACTGGGTTGTCACCGAAAAGAGTTTCAATACGGTCACCGCCCTGGTCGGCATCGCCTATCAGCTCGATTCGCCTCCTTCACCGGGACCTCTGCCGTTTCCCCCAAGTCAGAGGGAAAAAACGACCGGCAACGAACTGTCACTGTATACCGGGCAGACGATTGTCAACAATCCCGGATCACCCAAGTCTCTCGCTACCTGTATCGAGTACCGGCGGGGGGTGTTGCGCTACCTTGATGCCAGTGTCGCATGGTTGAATGAGGGTGACAACGAACTGATCCGCCGCAACGGCGCACTCACCCAACTCTGGCTGAGCCGGGGGTTCCTCGGAGACCATCTCACCCTTGGTGCCGGATTCGGCGGATATTACTCCATCGATAAGCGGAAAGTCGACTCTGCCGATAAGGGTGGTTCACAATTTGCGTCCGGTGTCATGTCGTTGACCGTCAGTGCCAGGGATTTCGGTTTTGATCCGGCTCTTTCTTTTCGATTCATCATGAACCGGATTGTCACCAATTATGACAGGGACACCGATATTTTCCTCTTCGGAGTCGGGTACCGCTTCTAACAACCCTGTCATGAGAGGCGATAGTGCCGGAAGACGACCTGAGCTAATTATGCAGTTTCCGTCCGGAATCCCCGGACTGAAACGTTGAAATCATTCAGGCTCCTGCCACTGTACGCGGCGGTTGGAACAGATCTCCCTGAAACAGCCGGAAGAGAATGGAAATACCGGTGCAGGAGATGCTGTCTCCTGCACCGGTATTCCGTCGGCGGCAGAGAATTTTAACCATCAGAACATACATGGCCGCGGACATTTTCCGGCCGGATTATGATTCTATGTATGGCAGTCCTCACACTTTACTGGCCCTTTGTCGTTCAGGTCATGGCACGATATACACATGGAGTGCGCCGTTTCCTTGCCCCAGTTGTCAATCTTCCACCTGTCCGGAATGTGGCAATGAAAACATTCACTGTTCTGAAGGTTTTGATGCTTCCTGTGCGAGAACTGCAGGGGTATAGAACCGTTCTTCAGAGGTATGATTTCGGGTCCCGGGTTCTGCAGGGCTTCTGAGCCTGCTGCCGCACACATAACGATACAGGCGATACATACCGCCATCACTCCACTTTTTCCCACCATTATTCTATACCCCCGCCGGTTGATGTAGTCAGAGGATAGCAGGTAATTGCCAATTGTCCATACCTGCTGAAACGGTTCGTTTGTTAATTGGCCGCTCATCGCAGCACGAATCCGTTATGAACGTTGACACGGATGTATGAATGAAGCTAAGAATTGAATGGAAGAGGGCATCACATACGATAAGGATACATTCTCATGGCATTACCATCAATCATATACCGGGTTACAGTTCAGCTCTCAGATGTCGATCGGGGAGTGTACGAGTCACTGCAGGCGACAGTTGCCCGTCATCCGTCAGAAACCGAAGAGCGCCTTGTGGCCAGGTTGCTGGCATATGCACTCTTCTTCGAGCCTGAACTGGCGTTTGCCAAGGGTATAAGCGCCGGTGATGAACCGGATCTCTGGTTGAAGGGACCTGATGACCGGGTGTTGCTGTGGGTTGAGGTCGGGCTGCCGGAGCCTGAAAGGCTCGTCAAGGCCGGGCGTCATGCGGAACGGGTCGCCCTGATCGCCTGCGGGAGAGCATTTCCGAAGTGGGAACAACAGCATATTTCGAAGCTTGAAGGCGTATCCAATCTGACACTGCTGCATGTTGACCAGCCGTTCATCAACAGCCTGGTTTCTCTGTTGGACCGTTCCATAAGCTGGTCTGTGACAGTGTCGGACGGTACCCTGTACATTGACGTCGGTGGTGAATCATTCGAGACGGTTATTCACGTACGGGCCGGAAGCAGATAACAGCACCGGATTGACAGATCAGTGAATCTTCCCGCCGCTGCATGTTTCATGCGAATCTCTGAATAAAGAACGTACATGTTTTTTCTGTCTCACAATAACAGAGGGCCGGGATTCAAAAAAATCCCGGCCCTCTGTTGTCACTCTGATGCGGCATTCTTCCGGATCAGGTCGATAACTTTTGTATATAAATCATCGCCATCCTTTCCGGTCACCCTCTTTTTGTCAACGACCGCCAGCGGCTGTTCACGGCAGCTGCTGCACTGCTTGACACAATCCTTCACCTTGATGTTCAGGTCGGGAAACTCCTCTTCCAATCTCCGCATGACCTTGCCTTTACCCTTGTTGTGTTCGCAGAATCGAATCTTCATTGACATCCGCTACACCGCCAGCGGGGAGCCGACCGGGGCCACAAAAATGCGTTGCGCCATTTCTCCGTCGATCATAAGAACCCCATAGCCGTTGTCACCGACCATTTTGAGCTTGGCAATCAGGTCGCGATCGTTATTTTCCTCTTCGATCTGCTCGGTTACAAACCACTGCAGGAAAATCTGGGTGGCGTGATCCTTCTCCTGAACTGCCTGCTCGCTGAGATTGTTAATACAGGAGGTGATCAGCTGCTCGTGGATAAGGGTTTTCTGCATCATATCAAGCAGTGATTTGTATTTGTTCGGCACCGCCTTGCTGGCGGGCATTGAAATGACAATCCCCTGATCGGCCAGGTAGGTGTAAAACTTCATGAAGTGGATCATCTCTTCCCGGTACTGCACGAAGAACCAGTTGGCGGCCCCTTTCAGTCCCATTTCATTGGCGCAGGATGACATGACGAGATACAGGTGTGCGGAGAAAAGCTCAAGGTTCATATGGGTGTTAAGCGAATCCGACATTTTTTTGCTGATCATAAAAGTAACCTCCCGATTGTTTTCTTTCACTATACCGCAATTCAAGACTTTTTCAATCCTGTATTATACGCGGGACGGAACGACACGGGAAAATAATTATTGAATGGTCCTGCTGCGAGAGAGCAGCAGTGCACATGTGACCCCTGCTACGAACATCGGCAGGCTGAGCAGCTGCCCCATGGAAAAGAGACCGTAGAAGAGGCCAATCTGGGCGTCAGGCTGGCGAAAAAATTCGACGGTAAAGCGGAACAGCCCATAGCCGGCAATGGCGGCGCAGGTTGTAACGCCGTTAACGCGTGTCTTTTTCGAGATGAAACGGACGATGAAAAACAGTACAAGCCCTTCCAGAAATGCTTCGTACAGTTGCGACGGGTGTCGCGGGACCCCGTCACTGCCGGGAAAAATAATCCCCCAGGGTGCATCAGTCGGTCTGCCGTACAACTCCCCGTTTATGAAGTTGCCTATTCTTCCCAGCCCCAGCCCCACCGGTGCGCAGAGAGCCGCCATGTCAATCAGAGTCAGAAACGGAATCTTTCTGCGCCGGGCGAAGAGCACAAAGGCGAGCATGACACCAAGAAAGCCGCCATGGAAGGACATCCCCCCTTCCCAGACGGCAAAGAGTTTGAGCGGGTTGGCGAGATAAAATCCGAGGTTGTAGAACAGAATATACCCTGCACGCCCTCCCAGAACCACTCCCATGGCACCGTAAAAAACCAGATCGGCAACATCGTCTTTCGTCAGAGGCAGCTTTTTGCGGGTGACTTCAGAACGGAAAATAAAATAGGTGGCGATGAAGGAGAGAACATACATTAGCCCGTACCAGCGGAACTGGAGCGGGCCGATGCTCAGGAATACAGGGTCGATGTGTGGAAATTGCATAAAATCGGGAACCTTGTTTATACTCCGCAGCCGCAATTGCGGGAGCAGGAGCCACTTCTCATTTTGAGGGCCTTTATGAAGCTGGCGTCGGTGGCGGCCTGAAGTTCATCGACAACGGGAGCCGGCACAGGTGAGTCAAGCGACAGGATAACCATTGCCTCACCCTTTTTCACACTCCGTCCGAGGTTCATCGAGGCGATGTTGATGTCGTGCTGTCCCATGATTGTTCCGATTTTCCCGATCATGCCGGGGCGGTCTTCGTAATTCAGCAGCAGCATATGTTCGTCGGGGGTAAAGTCCATGGAATAGTCCCGCAACTGGACAATGCGCGGGTGGCCGTCAAAGAGGGTGCCGGCGACCAGTCTCCGTTTTCCTTTTCCCTCGAGGGTGAGGGTGATGACGTTGGAGAAGGCGTCGGACTGTGTGGATTTGGTCTCCTCTACGATAATTCCCATCTGTTCTGCAATCAGGCCGGCGTTAACCATGTTGACATCCTGGTCGAGTTTGCGGTTCAAGAGTGCCGAAAGTCCGCAGACGGCAAGCGGCGAACAGTCATAATGGGCAATTGCGCCGCTGAATCCGAAGGTGACCTTTTCCAGATTCGTGTCTACCAGCTGTACGCCGAAATCGCAGATGACGCTCATCAGGTTGAGGAACGGCCGCATCTGATCCATCAGAGCCATATCAAAACGGGGGATGTTCACTGCATTTTCCATCGGTTTGTCATCCAGGTAGTTGATGATTTCCTGAGATACATCAATTGCAACATTGATTTGAGCTTCGAAGGTGTTGGCCCCCAGATGGGGCGTGACCACCAGATTTTTATGAGCGATCAGCTGTTTGAGAGTGTCGGTAACGGGGGGCTCTTCGCTCCAGACATCAAACGCAGCGCCGAGTACTTTGCCTGAATTCAGGTTGTCCAGCATTGCCTGCTCATTAATGATACCGCCGCGGGCAACATTAAGGACGATCACGCCCGTTTTCATCAGGCCGAACTCGCGCGCTCCGATCATCCCTTTGGTCTCTTCATTGAGCGGGGTGTGGACGGTAATAATGTCGCAGTTTTTATAAATTTCGTCATGGGACACCAGTTTGACCCCCAGGTCGTGGGCCCGCTTGACGGAAATATACGGATCACACGCCAGCACGTCGCATTCAAACGCTTTCAGGCGGGAGACAACCCGTCCGCCGACTTTGCCAATGCCGATAACCCCGGCCGTTTTACTCTTCAGTTCGTGACCGGTAAAGGGCGCCCGCTTCCACTCACCCGCTTTCAGACTGTTATTTGCTGTCGTCACGTTGCGACAGAATGACAGAAGCAGTGCCATGGTGTGTTCTGCTGCACTATTCGTGTTGCCGAAAGGGGCATTGACAACAATCACCCCTTTTGAACTTGCATAGTCGACATCGACATTGTCGATACCGACCCCGGCCCTGGCTACCAGCTTCAGGCGGGTGGCCGCATCCAGAAGCGCCTTGTCAACGGTTGTCCCGCTGCGGGTGATAATGACTTCATAGTCGCCGATGACGGCCAGCAATTCTTCTTTATTCAAACCAAGTTTAACGTCCAGCTGAATGCGGGGTTCCTGGGTTAAGAGAGCCAGACCCTCTGCTGAAACTTCATCTGTTACAATAATCTTCATGACCGTATCTCCAATGGCTATGGAATTTTGACATTACACAATAGTCTTGAAGGAAAAAAAATGCAAGCATGGCAGCCGTAAATAGTGGTATACCGTTGAACCATGAACCCATTCAATATCGTTCTCATTGAACCTGAAATACCTCCGAACACCGGAAATATCGCACGTTTGTGTGCCGCTACCGGAGCGGTCCTGCATTTGGTCGGGCAGCTCGGATTCTCCCTCGATGACCGATATCTCAAACGGGCAGGTCTTGACTATTGGAAATATGTTTCCCTGCAGCAGTGGCCCGACCTTGAAACACTTCAGGCGGCAGCATCGGGCGGACGTTTTTTCTATCTGAGTACCAAGGTCGGCCGGAGTTATCTGGATGCCGGCTTTCAGCCGGGTGATTATATCGTACTCGGCAAGGAGACCAGGGGGTTGCCGGAAGAACTGCTCAGTGCCAATCCGGAAACTTCATTCACCATTCCGATGCCGTCCGGAAATGTACGCAGTCTCAACCTGTCAACTTCGGCCGGAATCGTGCTGTATGAAGCGCTGCGTCAAAGCGGGATGCTTTTGTAATGCTGGCCAGAGCGGTCATCTGGATGAATCTGGCGCTTTTTTTCTACACCTGGGCTGTTTTCAGCGGTCGCAGGCAGGGATTGCACCTGAAACATCTGGCTGTATTCGGAACCGGTCTCGTTTTTGATTTTCTGGGTACTCATCAGATGAATCTGGTCGCCCGGATGTACGGCAAAGCACCGGAATGGCACAATATCACCGGCATAGCCTCACTGGCAGGAATGGGCTTTCATTTCCTGCTGGCGTTGACTGCCGTACTGCTGCATCGTGCAGAAGCTGTCAACGTGCTCTTTCATCGCGTCAGCCTGACGATCTACAGCTGCTGGCTTCTGGCCTTTGTCAGTGGCGCCGTGTCCGGGATGATGCGGATGAAAGGATGAATCTGATGCACCCTTATCTGACCGGCACCGTTCCCGGTACCGGAGGAACAATCAAGGAAACCCCCGGGGACTTCATTGTCGAAGAGATCCCATCCTATCTTCCCTGCGGTTCCGGCGAACACTGCTACCTGACGATCGAGAAGTACGGCATCACCACACTGGAGGCGATACGCCGCATTGCACAGAGCCTGAAGGTTCCTGAACGCGATATAGGCTATGCCGGCATGAAGGATTCCGTCGGTATTACCCGCCAGACGATTTCAATCCAGCGTATCACTCCTTCGAGGGTGCTCGCCCTCGAACTGGACGGCGTCAGAGTCGTTTCGGCGGAACAACACACCAACAAGCTGAAAGTGGGGCATCTCAAGGGGAATCGCTTTCGTATCGTCATTCGAGGTGTCTCCGGTATCGCTGAAAATTCAGTCCCGGCAGTACTGGATATACTCGGGGAACGTGGGGTCCCGAATTATTTCGGGTATCAGCGCTATGGCGCTCAGGGGAATTCGCACCGTATCGGGTCGGCAATGCTGCGACGGGACTGGCGCGACTGTGTGGATCTGCTGGTTGGTGATCCGGATGCAATCCGGGATGAGGCGTGGTCATCCGCAATCTTCGCCTATAAGCAGGGTGATGTGGCGGCGGCGCTTCGGCTGTACCCCCGCCATTGTCGCAACGAGCGTGATGTACTGCAGCGGCTTGTTACCCGGCCGGAACAGTATGAGAAAGCATTTTCCGCCCTGCATCCCCGCATGAAAAAGCTGTATCTTTCAGCTGTTCAATCTTTTCTGTTTGATCAGACGGTGGCACGGCGGATTGATCGTATTGACGGGTTGATGACCGGTGATCTGGCCTGCAAGCATCTCAACGGTGCCTGCTTTATGGTCGAAGATGCTGACGGGGAGCGTGACAGGGCAGCAGCGTTTGAAATATCGGCAAGCGGGCCGATGTTCGGCTGCAAAATGAAGCGCCCCGAAGGGGCGGTGTGGGAGCTTGAACGGGAAATTCTGGAACAGGCGGGGATGGAATTGTCTCTTTTTGACCTGCCTGGCGATCTCCGCATGGAAGGCGAACGGAGGCCGTTGCGAGTACCCCCCGGAGATCTTTCCTGGAGCGTTTCAGGAGATGCGGTGACCGTCGAGTTTTCACTCCCGAAGGGGTCGTATGCGACATCGCTGATTCGTGAAGTAACCAAAACATTCTAACTGGCTCACATACAGCGAGAAGCAGAAGCGTAAAAAGACTTTGAATAAAACGCATACAGACCGGTAATTCTCACATACAGTTTGTTCCCGGGTATCATTCACGTTCCCGGTGTTACAGATTATTTTATTAATTTTGGAATATCAGCACAAAAAAACCGGCAGAGCGCCGGTTTTTTTGTGTCCTGTCAGTTCACGGATATCGATTATTTCCGGACGAAATCCGCTTTTGCGAACGAATATTCAAAGTTCATGTGATCGGTGTAGGTGCCGTTCAGTATACCGACAACATCTTCCGTGAACACCAGTTCTTCATCGGTCGGGATGACATACACTTTGACCGGTGAGTCATCGGTGGTGATAAGGGTTTCCCGCTTGCGGGTCATCGCGCCGCTGTTCCGTTCACGGTCAAGGATGATGCCGATATGATCCAGCCCTTCGATCGCTTTCTCACGGATGGCAGCGCCCATTTCTCCAACCCCGGCGGTGAATACAACCGCGTCGAGTTTGCCGACTGCAGCCATATAGGCACCGATGTATTTCTTCAAGCGGTACGCTTCAATGTCCAGCGACAGTTGACAGCGTTTATCCCCTGCATTTGCATGTTCGATGACATCACGGCGGTCAGTAAAACGGCCGGTAATTCCGATTACACCGCTTTTTTTGTTGAGTATGCTGTCAATCTCCTTGGCAGAAAGATTGTCTTTCTGCATCATGAAAGCAGGAATAGCCGGGTCGATATCTCCGCAGCGGGTTCCCATGACCGCACCTTCCAGCGGGGTGAGCCCCATAGTGGTGTCGACAGAAATGCCGTTTTTTATGGCACAATGGGACACACCATTGCCGATGTGCATGGTAACTATGTTGGTGTCTTTAGGGTCCTTGCCGAGCAGTGCAGCTGCGCGTTTTGAAACATACAGGTGCGACGTGCCGTGAAATCCGTAGCGCCTGACCTGATACTTTTCATACCATTCGTAAGGGAGCGGATAAATGTAGGCATGTTCGGGCATCGTCTGATGAAAAGCCGTGTCGAAAATGGCAATATGCGGAACGTTCGGCATGAGGGCCTGGGCAGCCTCGATGCCTTCGATGTTGGGAGGGTTATGGAGAGGGGCCAGGTGCTGCACTTCTTTTACGGCATGCAGCACACTCTCGTCTATCATGACTGAACAGGTGAATTTTTCACCGCCATGCACGACACGATGGCCAACCGCTGAAATCTCATTGACGCTTTTCAGTACTCCATGGACCGGGTCTATAACGGTTTTGATAAGCAGATCGATCGCTTCCTGGTGATTGGCGCAGTCAAGTTCGTGATGATAATTCTCATGACCGGGCACTTCATGCACAATATACGAGCCGCCAATAATAACTCGTTCTACCATACCCTTGGCGACAACCTCCATTTTCTGCCAATCGAAAAGTTGATATTTTACTGATGAGCTTCCGCAGTTTAACGCCATGATAATCATGTATGTCCCCTTCAAAAAAAGGTGTATTTGTTATATTCTCAGTAAAAAAATAACATCGAAACTAAAATAACTAGCTGTAATAAAACTGTTTTTGATATATACACGGAACTCGAATTGAATTCAACAAAATATGTGCCGGCTGATTTGCCGGAGGGGAGATTTCTTTGCTGGACATTTAAAATCCGGTATGGTACATCAAACTCCGCTTTCCGTCAGGCGAGCTAATCTAACAAGGAGGTGAAATTGTGTCCCATACTATTACTGAAGATTGCACAAATTGTGCAGCATGTGAGGATTCCTGTCCCGTTAACGCTATCAGCGAGCAGGGTTCGAAGCGTGTTATTGACGCCGATACCTGTATCGACTGCGGCGCATGTGTAGATACCTGCCCCGTAAGCGCTATCCATGCTTAAGTGACGTTGATCACACCGCAACACAAAAAAAGCCCGTGGCAGCACGGGCTTTTTTTGTAGTGGCAAACGGTTCTTAATTACAGTTTATTTCTGAGCAGCCAGATGATGAGCGATATAACGGCAGAAAAAAGCAGGCAGGTCGTAAAAGGGAAGTAGAAACCAAAATTGCCTCGTCTGAAGCTGAGGTCTCCCGGAAGTCTGCCGAGCCAGGAGGGGAGTTTCGGTGCGAAAGAGAACAACAGACCGGCAGCAAGCAGGATGAGGCCGGCCATAATGAGAAATCGACCCGCACCGTTCATGTCTTTTTAGCAGAGTCTGCCGTTTGCAGGTACCGCTCCTTTTCACTGTAGATGCAGCCGCAGTATTGCTGGCGGTACAGTCCCCGATCTTTTGAGAGCCGGATTCCCTCCTGCCATCCTGATCGAAAGTCCTGGTAGTGGAAGGTCACTCCGTATTCACTTCCGAACTGTTCCCCCAGTGCCCTGATTTCATCATGTTTCTGATACCGGCTGTAGAGGAGCGATGCACTGAATGCTTCAAAGCCACCCGCGGCAGCGGCATGTGCCGTTGCCTTCAGACGTGATGCGTAGCAGTAGCTGCAGCGTTTGTCCGGTTCAGCGGCGACGTGAGCCAGAAATCCCTCCAGATCGTAGTCGTCCTGCAGAATCAGGGGCATTGCTTCCTGGTCCGCCATTTGGACAGCGGTATCCCGCCGCCGGACATACTCCTGATAGGGATGGATATTGTGGTTATAGAAAAAGCCGGTCACTTGGTGTCCCGCTGCCCGTAGCTGCTGCAGCGGGAAAAGGGCACAGGGGCCGCAGCAGGTGTGCAGCAGAATACGCATTACAGATTCCCCAGCAGATGTCCCATCTTTTCCCGTTTGGTCTCAAGATAGTCCCGGTTGGTGTCAGTCGGTTCCGCTTCAATGGAGACCCGTTCAACTATATCGATGCCATAGCCTTGCAGGCCGATAAGTTTTTTCGGGTTATTGGTCAGCAAACGTATTTTAGTGATGCCGAGTGCCAGCAGAATCTGGGCGCCGATACCATACTCGCGCAGATCTGCCTTGAAACCCAATTCAAGGTTGGCTTCCACCGTGTCACGTCCGTTATCCTGCAGTTCATACGCTTTCAGCTTGTTGACCAGTCCGATGCCCCGCCCTTCCTGACGCATGTACAGGATGACGCCGCACCCTTCTGCTGCGATTTGCTTCATGGCGTGGTGCAGCTGCTCGCCGCAGTCGCAGCGCTGACTTCCGAGAACGTCTCCGGTCAGGCATTCCGAATGTACCCTGACCAGTATCGACTGATCTTTTTTCAGGTCCCCCTTTACCAGGGCGATGTGCTCGAGTTTGTCGATATCGTTTTCAAAACCGATCGCCCGCCATTCTCCGCCGAACGAGGAGGGGAGACGCGCTTCGGCAACGGTGCGTACCAATCGCTCGTTTTTGAGGCGATAGGCCACCAGATCGGCAATCGTGCAGATCTTTATGTTGTGCTCTTTCGCGAATACTTTCAGTTCCGGCATTCTCGCCATTGTGCCATCGTCATTCATGATTTCGCAGATGACACCGGCGGGTTTCAACCCTGCAAGGCGGGCCAGATCGACGGACCCCTCGGTCTGGCCAAGGCGCACGAGTACCCCGCCTTTACGGGCTCTCAGCGGGAATATATGGCCGGGGCTGACCAGATCCTTTGCACCGGCGCCGTCAGCGACGGCCGTCACAATCGTGTGGGCCCGGTCAGCGGCGGAGATGCCGGTTGTCACGCCGTGCTTTGCTTCGATAGATACGGTAAATGCGGTCTCAAACGGAGAGGTGTTGTCGCGCACCATCGGCCGCAGTCCCAGTTCATCGCATTTTTCGGGTGTCAGAGTCAGGCAGATCAGCCCGCGGCCATATTTTGCCATGAAATTGATGTTCTCCGGTGTGGCGGCCTCTGCAGCCAGAGTCAGATCCCCCTCGTTCTCACGATCCTCGTCATCCACCAGGATAACCATTTTTCCAAGTCTGATATCTTCGATTGCTTCTTCAATGGTTGCTACTGACATATGTCGTCCTCTCTAGGTATAGTTTCAATGTTCGTAGATTCAAGGCTCGCAGGGTGTCAACGTGGGACGGAAAACATTGAACACAAAACGTATGAACCGGTTTCAAATAAATCCATTTTCTGCGAGTATTTTCATGCTCAATCCGCCTCCGGGGTTCCGGGGCAGCGCCAATCGCTCTACGTACTTTCCGATAATATCGGTTTCAATATTAACTTTACTGCCGACTCTGAGCTGCCCGAGCGTGGTAACAGAATACGTATGCGGAATAATGTTTACCGAAAAGCCATCCTGAGAGACGGAGTTGACCGTCAGGCTGATCCCGTCTATCGTAACGGAACCTTTTTCCACAAGATAGCGGGCATGTTCAGACGGCAGAGTGAACTGCAATTGGTGGCTGCCGGATCGGCTTTCAGATCGGGACAGATACCCTTCGCAGTCGATGTGCCCGCTGACAATATGTCCTCCCATACGGTCACCGAGCCGGAGAGCCCGTTCCAGATTGACCCGGCTGCCGCTGGAGAGTCCTCCGACCGTTGACCGGGACATACTCTCAGGGGAAACATCAAAGGAAAGGGTACGGCTGCTTCTGGCGGTCACGGTCAGACATACCCCATTAACGGCAACAGAGTCACCGACGGCAATTTCCGCCGTCGGCAGAGAAGTTTCCACAACAAGTACCCCCGCTTCATCGCGACGGTGAAACGCGGCCACATGGCCGGTGTCTTCAATCAGTCCAGTGAACATACATTCTCCGGGCGTGCAGTGACCATAATATCAGTGCCGATGCGCCGCATGCTAAGATCGCGAAACGCAATTGAGCGCGCCATGTTAGTGGTGCCGGTAATCGCGAAAGGGGAAAATCCATCGCTTCCGACCACCTTGGGTGCGTAAAAGAATACGCATTCATCAATCAAGCCGTGCCGCAGAGCTTCTCCCGCCAGGTGGCTTCCCCCTTCCAGCAGGAGGGAATGGATGCCGAGTTTACCCAGTCTGCTCCAGAGGTCATTCAGATCCACCCGGTTGTTCTCCGAGCGGCAGACCAACAGGGTGGCGCCGCTTTTCAGATAGCGGGCATGCACCTCCGGGTTTGTTTCAATGGTCGCAATGACCGTTCCCCGTGCCATGTGAGCGCTTAACACCGCGACGCTCTCCGGTGTACGCAGATGACTGTCGACTATGATCCTGAGCGGATTACGCCCTTTGACATGGCGGACAGTCAGCTGCGGGTCGTCTGCGATGATGGTGTCAACACCGACCATGATCGCATCGCTGTCAGCCCGCATGCGGTGAACAATCCTGCGTGAGGCTTCGCAGCTGATCCAGCGTGACTCGCCGGTAACGCTTGCTATCTTGCCGTCCAGAGTCATGGCACATTTATAGGTGACGTACGGCTGCCCGGTCGTCATGAATTTCACGAAAGGGCGATTGATTGCACGACACTCCTCCTCAAGTACTCCGCTGAGGGTCTCTATACCGGCCAACTGCAGAGCCCGCAATCCGCCGCCGTCTACCTGCGGATTCGGGTCGCTCATGCCGGCAATAACCCGTCTGACTCCTGCCCTGATGAGCGCCTCGCTGCAGGGGGGAGTCCTGCCGGTGTGGCAGCATGGTTCCAGTGTCACGTATACATCCGCGCCGCTGGCCGCGCCGCCGGCTATTTCCAGGGCGTGTATCTCAGCGTGAGGTCCGCCCGCCTTCCTGTGCCACCCCTCACCGATAACCGCACCGTTTTTGACGATGACACACCCGACCGCCGGATTCGGAGATGTTTTTCCGATCCCCTTCTTTGCCAATGTTACGGCACGTTTCATATATGCGATGTCGGTGTCGACCATGGAAACTCTCAAAATTCTTATTTTTTCAGTAGATCCTGCAGTTCCTGCATGAATTCGCCGATGTCACGGAACGAGCGGTAGACCGATGCGAAGCGAACGTAGGCAACTTCATCCAGGCCGTGCAGTTCATTCATGACCCACTCGCCGATAGTCGTGGTTGTAATCTCCCGTTCTGTCGATTCCTGCAGCCGGGTTTCCAGGCGGTCAACCAGCAGTTCGATATCGGCTTTGGAGATCGGTCGTTTTTCACATGCCTTGACGATGCCGTTGATAATCTTCAGGCGGTCAAACTGTTCACGCCGGCCATCTTTTTTGCAGACCTGCGGGAGTATCTCTTCAATCCGCTCGTGGGTCGTAAAGCGCTTCGAGCACTGTTCACATTCGCGGCGGCGGCGGATGGCAGAGCCGCCCTTGTCAGGGCGCGAATCAACGACCTTGCTGTCCAGATTATTGCAAAACGGGCATTTCATTGCGGACCGCCAGTGCATGCTTCCGCGAAACGGATCACCGTAATATCGGCCTCGGTGATCATTTCGCGTGCCAGTTCGTCGGCATATCCTTCGTCATATATCACCGTGGTTATACCCGCGTTGATAATCATTTTTGTACAGATGATGCAGGGCATAGTCGTGCAGTACAGCGTGGCACCGTCGATATTGGTGCCGTGTTTGGCGGCCTGTATGATGGCATTCTGCTCGGCATGGAGACCGCGGCAGAGTTCATGGCGTTCGCCTGAAGGTACGTTAAGCTTCTCGCGCAGGCAGCCGACCGCTTCGCAGTGGGTAATCCCTGACGGGACACCGTTGTAACCGGTGGCCAGGATATTTCGGTCCTTAACGAGCAGCGCGCCCACCTGCCGGCGAAGACAGGAAGAGCGGGTCGCCACCAGGCGGGTGATGTCCATGAAATATTGATCCCAGGATGGGCGCTGCATAGCGGGGTATTCCTTCCGTGTGCTGATTCTCCCGGTAAAGTACCTTACTCTGCGGGTCAGGTCAATATTGTTGCCGCCTGCTCACGATTTTTCCTGTACGCCGCAATGAATTGTTTGCAGGAGAACAGCGATATATATTATGATCACCGGCATATCGGGGTGCGCAGCATGCAGCACTATCGAAACCGGTTGCTACGATATCCGGGCCAGTCGTAGAGATGCCTTCCGTTCCCACCGGATATCTTTGTGATCTTGCGCATAAGACCTGGAACCCGCCGGAGCTGCCCAGAATATTGAGCGAACGGATATACACAAAAAAGTCCCGCGGGGATGATGCCGCTATGAATACGGTCTGGCGGATCCGGCCGAGTTCGTAACTTGACACCTCTCCGCTTTTGCGGTAACTTGCCACGTCCTACCACAGGACAACTGGCGTTTTCGTCAACATCCCCGCATGTTAAAAAGGTTCCCTGCATGAAAATTACAGCGGTTATCCCTGCCCGTTATGCGTCGGTACGTTTTCCCGGAAAGGCTCTGGCGGAAATTGACGGCCGCCCGATGATCCAGCATGTCTACGAGCGCACCGCCCAGTCAAAGCTGGTGGGTCGGGTTATTGTCGCCACAGATGACCCCCGTATCGCCGATGCGGTCAGGTCATTCGGAGGGGAGGTCGCCATGACCTCATCCAGACATGAAACCGGCACCGACCGGTTGGCAGAGGTTGCGGCGGGCCTTGATTCCGATATAATTGTCAATGTACAGGGTGATGAGCCTCTGATTGACCCGGCCATCATCGATATGACCCTGCTGCCGCTCCTTGATGAGGAAGACCTGCAGATGGGAACCGTCAAGACACGCATTAGATGCCTGCACGATTTTCTATCCCCCAATGTAGTCAAAGTGGTGACCGACAATCGTGGCAATGCGATCTATTTCTCCCGTTCTCCGCTCCCTTTCTTCCGCGATAAATGGAAAGATCTCAAGGATGAATCATTTTGCTGCGGCAAGCTGCTCTGTTACAAGCATGTCGGCCTCTATGTCTATCGTCGTGATTTTCTGCTTAAATTTGCCGCCATGCCCGCGACGTTTCTGGAAATATCCGAAAAGCTGGAACAGCTGCGCGCTATTGAAAACGGCGTCAGGATCCGGGTTGTTGAAACCGAGATTGAGTCGATCGGCGTGGATACGCCTGATGACCTGCTTAAGGTGCAGGAGCAGTATCGTAAACTTCATAATTAGACTTTGTTTTTTATCGAATTATAATCAGGAGCAGATGCTATGAAAACCAAGTTTATATTTATTACCGGAGGCGTTGTCTCATCGATCGGCAAAGGACTGGCGGCCGCATCGATTGGAGCGCTGCTGGAAGCACGCGGCCTGCGGGTAACGATGCAGAAGCTTGATCCCTATATCAATGTCGACCCCGGCACGATGTCACCATTTCAGCATGGTGAAGTCTTTGTTACCGATGATGGTGCCGAGACCGATCTCGACCTGGGGCATTACGAGCGGTTTACGAGTGCCGTTCTTTCCAAAAAGAGTAATTTTACGACCGGACAGGTGTATTTTTCCGTCATTACAAAAGAGCGGCGTGGCGACTATCTGGGAGGGACGGTTCAGGTCATCCCTCACATAACCGACGAGATCAAACTCAAAATCATCGAAAATGCCAAAGGTGCAGATGTGGCTATTGTAGAGGTCGGCGGTACGGTCGGCGACATCGAATCTCTGCCGTTTCTGGAGGCAATCCGTCAGTTCCGCTTTGATCGGGGGCCGGGAAACGCATTGTATATTCACGTTACCCTGGTACCCTACATCCGCACCGCCGGAGAGCTGAAAACCAAACCGACCCAGCATTCAGTCATGGAGCTGCGCAAGATCGGTATCCAGCCTGACATCCTGCTCTGTCGCTGCGAGCGTGACCTTCCGGACGATATGAAGAAAAAAATTGCACTGTTCTGTAACGTTGGCGAAAAGGACGTTATTCCGGTTGTGGATTCGGAACATATCTATGCAGTACCGCAGGCGCTTAACAAGGAGCACCTGGATGATCAGATCGTTGAAAAGCTGAATATCTGGACGAAGGCTCCTGATCTGACCAAATGGCAGGATGTGGTTGAGAAGCTGCGGCACCCGAGTAACGGTGAGGTGCGTATCGCGATTGTCGGCAAATATGTTGATCTGACGGAGTCTTACAAATCTCTCTCTGAGGCGTTGACCCATGGCGGGATCGGCAACGATTGCCGGGTTTCCGTGAAATATCTTGATGCTGAGAAAATTGAGCGTGACGGCGCTGACGGGCATTTTGACGATGTTGACGGCATTCTCGTTCCCGGCGGTTTCGGCGAGCGCGGCACAGAGGGAAAGGTCATGGCGATCCAGTATGCCCGCACGCGGAAGATTCCTTTCTTCGGAATCTGCCTCGGGATGCAGATGGCAGTGATTGAGTTTGCCCGCAATGTTTGCAAAATAGCAGAGGCATGTTCGTCAGAATTCCGGCATGAAGGGGGAGAACCTCTGATCCATCTGATGGAAGAGCAGAAAACGGTCAGTAAAAAGGGAGGCACCATGCGTCTGGGGGCGTTTCCCTGCTCAATTACCAAGGGATCACTTGCCCACACCGCCTATAACGAAACAGAAATTTCAGAACGGCATCGCCACCGCTATGAGTTCAATAATGAGTACCGTGATCTGCTGACGAAAAAAGGTCTCATCCTGTCGGGTGTGTATAAAGAGAAAGATCTGGTTGAAGTTGTCGAAATTGCGGATCATCCGTGGTTTCTCGCGTGCCAGTTTCATCCTGAGTTCAAGTCAAAGCCACTGGTCCCGCATCCGCTGTTCAGAGCTTTTATCGGTGCCTCACTGGCACAGAGAAACAGGGGGTAGATCATGACCCGTGAAATTATTTCCGGAAATGTAAAAATCGGCGGCAATCGGCCGCTTGTTCTGATCGCCGGACCGTGCGTCATAGAGGATGAAGCCGCAACTCTGCGGCATGCCGAACGGTTGATGGCTATTTGTAACGGCCTTTCCATCCCTTTGATTTTCAAGGCTTCCTATGACAAGGCCAACCGGACTTCGATCAATGCGTATCGCGGACCTGGTTTGAAAGAGGGGCTTGCCATACTGCGCAAGGTCAAGGAATCGCTCGGTGTTCCGGTAATATCGGATATTCACTCCATCGAGCAGGTCAAACCTGCGGCCGAGGTCCTGGATATCCTTCAGATCCCCGCTTTTCTCTGTCGTCAGACCGACCTGCTGGTGGCGGCTGCACAGAGCGGAAGGGTCATCAACGTCAAAAAAGGACAGTTTCTTGCTCCCTGGGACATGAAAAATGTCGCCGGGAAAATTGCCGCCAGCGGCAACGAGAACATCATCCTTACGGAGCGCGGTGCCTCTTTCGGCTATAACAATCTTGTTGTGGACATGCGCAGTTTTCCGGTTATGCGCGCCACCGGTTACCCGGTCGTGTTCGACGCCACACACAGTGTGCAGCTCCCCGGTGGTCAGGGGGACAGTTCGGGCGGTCAGCGCGAGTTTGTAGAGTATCTCTCGCGGGCGGCGGTCGCAACCGGGATTGACGGCATCTTCATGGAAGTGCATGAAGACCCGGATAAGGCGTTCTGTGACGGTCCCAATTCTATTCCCCTGAGTGATCTTCCCGCCCTGTTGAAGACCCTGAAGGCACTTGACTCCGTTGTCAAGCAAAGGCCTCCGGTATGAATGTCATCGATGAGGCGCGCCGGGTGATCCGGGTTGAAGCCATGGCACTGTCAGCTATGGCCGAACGCATTGACAGTTCGTTCGAACGTGCAATTGACGTGATTCTGGAGAGTCCGGGCCGGGTTATCGTCAGCGGGATGGGAAAATCCGGTCTGGTCGGTCAGAAGATTGCGTCCACCATGGCTTCCACCGGTACTCCCGCTTTTTTCCTGCATCCGGCAGAAGGCATTCACGGTGATCTCGGCATGATTATGAAAGGCGATGTCGTGATTGCCATTTCAAACAGCGGCGAAACCGAAGAAATTCTGAGAATACTTCCGTCAATCAAGCGTCTGGGGGCAAAGATGATTGCCATGAGCGGCAACCCGGCGTCAAACCTGTCCCGTTCAAGTGACGTTTTTCTCGATGTATCGGTTTCTGAAGAGGCCTGTCCACTCGGCCTTGCGCCGACCGCCTCCACAACAGCCACGCTGGCAATGGGGGACGCACTTGCCGTTGCACTGCTGGTCCGTCGCGGTTTCAAAGCCGAGGATTTTGCGATCTTTCATCCCGGCGGCTCTCTCGGCAAAAAACTTATTCTGAGAGTCGAAGATCTGATGCACTCCGGAGAAGCAATACCGCTGGTGCAGGAGGATACCCTGATGAAAGAGGCGCTGTTCGTGATCACCGCAAAGGGGCTTGGAGTAACCGGTGTCTGCGATTCGAGCGGTGCGCTGAAGGGCGTCATAACAGACGGCGACCTGCGCCGGTCGCTGGAAAAAGGGTTTGATATCCTCAATCAGCGGGCCTCGGAAATTATGAAGCACGGGCCTCTGCGCATAAAACGATCGGAGCTTGCCGCGGCAGCGCTGCAGATCATGGAGCAGCGTGCCATTACGTCATTATTCGTGTTCGAAAACGATCAGATTTCGTCTCCATGCGGCGTCATCCATCTGCATGACATCCTCAAAGCCGGTATTGCCTGATGAATGAGTCACTTGCAGATATCCGCCTGCTTTTGCTTGATGTCGACGGCGTTATGACCGATGGCGGCATAATCTACGACGGAAACGGCCTCGAAACCAAAGTATTTAATGTCAAAGACGGGCACGGCATCAAAATGCTTCAGCGATACGGCATAGAGGTCGGCATCATAACCGGCCGCACTTCAGTGGTTGTCGACATCAGGGCCAGAGAACTCGGCATTGAACTGGTGTACCAGGGGGCGCTGAAAAAACTTGAAAGCTACCGTGATATCCGGGAGAAGACCGGTTTTCTCGACAGCCAGATAGCCTACATCGGAGACGATGTTATCGACGTCCCGGTCATGAGGCGCGTGGCTTTTGCCGCAGCTCCTGCCGATGCTCTGATCGAAGTCCGCACTGTTGCACACTATGTAACATCCTGCGCCGGCGGACGGGGTGCGGTACGTGAAGTATGCGACCTGATTCTCAAAGGGCGCGGCGTGTGGAATGAGGTTGCGGCCCGTTATGAGCTTTGATACAATCTCTGTGCCAAAAACTGTAATTTTGTCACGTTATGCTGGACAGTCCCGCTCCTCAATGGTATAGTTCCTCCCTATTATGGTATCGCCCGTTTATATCAGGCCTTTACTGGCACTTCTTGTGATGGCGGCGATAATCGGCATCGCGACAGTCGTTATCCGGAATGGTTCTCATGAATCTGCACCGGTTCCGTCGGCCAATCATCAGCTTCCCCACAACATAGAAGTTGCCCTTAAAAAAGCCCGTTTTTCAGAAATCCAGGATAGCCTGGTTGTATGGGAGCTCGTAGCCGAGCAGGCTGACTACGATAAAAACGTGGACACGGTGTACCTCTCGGATATCCGGATGGAATTCCCGCATAACCGTTCGCACGGGGCGGTAACGGTTACAGCAGATACAGGCGAGTATTCCAGCTCGGCAAAAATTGTCCGCCTTAATGGTCATGTCCACGCTGTCACCGAAGATAAGGCCGTTTTTACCACCGATTCGATTGTCTATACAGGCGCAACCGATCAATTATCAACGGCAGATCCGGTCGCCTTCCGGCAGCAAAGATTGCGGCTCAATGCGGTTGGAATGGATTTCGGGGTGAAAAATCAACGCGCCCGGTTTCATTCTCTGATCGATGCTTCAATTGTTCCGGATTAGTGCCGGAACTGTAATAGCTCTGTGATGGCCCGGATTACGCGGATTCCAACTCTTTGTATAGTTCGCGTTATCCGCCGGATCTGTTCGAATCCACTGTGCAGCGGGTCCATGTGACTTTGCTTTTTCTTCAGGTATTCAGGTATTAAAATATGAGATTACAACTTTCCTGCATAGTGTTCATCTGTATCTGCGGTCTGTTTTCGGCATCTGCAGCTCTGTCTGCGGCTCCGGTTCACGAGGATCGTTCACGTCTGCCGATTACCGTTAAATCCAACGAAATGAACGCTGACAACAGGGGGAAAACGGCGGTCTTCACCGGTAAGGTTGTCGCAAAACAGGGCGACATAACCATATTTTCCGATAAGCTCGTCGTGAACTATGCAGATATAAGCGGAGCGGTGGACAAGGTAGAGGCGTACGGAAATGTCAGAATTGTCCAGCTGAATAGAACCGGTTTTGCAGATCAGGCGATTTACGATAGCGGTACCGGACGTATCGTTTTGACCGGAACCCCCCGGGTTGTGCAGGGCGGGGACAGCATCAGCGGAAAGGTGATCACCTATTACGTAGATGATGACAAGAGTGACGTGTCAAGCGGCGGCGATCCGAAGGCACGAGTCGAAGCGATCATTAATCCGCCCGCGAGGAAAAACGATGCCGGAAGTCGTTGAGTCTTCCAGGCTCTGGACAAAAGCCCTGAAAAAAACCTACGGCAGCCGGCAGGTTGTTGGTGGTGTTGACATCTCGATTTCATCCGGTTCGGTTATCGGTTTGCTGGGCCCGAACGGAGCAGGTAAAACAACAACCTTCTATATGGTGGTCGGATTGGCGCAGCCGGACGGCGGCCAGGTTTTTCTGGGAGAGGAAGAGATAACGTCACTCCCGATGTACCAGCGAGCGCGTCGCGGTATAAGCTATCTACCCCAGGAAGCCTCAGTTTTCCGCAAACTGTCGGTGGCAGATAATCTGATGGCTATTATTGAAACGGTCGATTCTGACAAACGCCGCGGACGTGAGAAAATGGAGCAGCTGCTGGAGGAATTTTCCATCAGTCATATCGCCTCATCCATGGGATATGCGCTGTCAGGGGGCGAACGGCGCCGGGTTGAAATTGCCAGAGCACTCATAACAAACCCGTCGTTCATTCTGCTTGACGAACCGTTCGCCGGGATCGACCCGATTGCCGTAGCCGATATCCAGGGGTTGATCATGTCCCTAAAAAATAAAAATATCGGTGTATTGATTTCTGATCATAACGTCCGGGAAACGCTGGGAGTCTGTGACTCCGCATATATTCTGAGCAGTGGAGTCGTGCTTGAATACGGGACTCCGAACGAGATAGCAGTGAGCAAAAAAGCTCAGGAGATTTATCTGGGTAAAGATTTTAGACTTTAAACGTCCGGAAGGACCTCCGGAGCAAAAAACCGGGTCTGCAGAAATTCTTTATAACAGTATCGGGGTACCTGTTTCATGGCAATGGAGATGCGCCAACAACTGAAAATGTCCCAGCAACTGGTGATGACTCCACAGTTGCAACAGGCTATCAAGCTGCTTCAGTTGACGCGTCTTGAACTCCAGAATCTGGTCGTTCAGGAACTGGAGGAGAACCCGCTTCTTGAAGAATCCGCCGACGTGGAGGAAATTCTCGAGCCCGATACACTCGAAGTTGCGGAGCAGGAGCTTGAACCGGTTCAGGAAACGGCTGACTTCCATGAGGTGGAGACCGGTGAAGAGACCCTGCGTGACTGGGACAGCTATATCGACGGCTACAACTACAGCTCAGGGGAACAGCAATACGGAGGTGATGATGAACGCCCTTCCTTTGAAAACCTGCTGACACGTAAAGGTACCCTGATAGACCACCTGTTGTGGCAGCTGCATATGGGGCAGTACTCTGAAATGGATGTCCGGGTGGGTGAAGTGATTATCGGCAATGTTGATGATTACGGCTATCTGCGCGCATCTCTTCAGGAAATTGCAGCGGCGAGTGCCGCGACGGAAGAGGATGTTCTTGATGTACTCGAATGCATTCAGGAATTTGATCCCCCCGGCGTTGCGGCCCGCGATCTGCGTGAATGCCTTCTTATCCAGGCCCGGAGTCTGGGCATGAAGGGGAGTATTGTTGAAAGCATTCTGCAGAATCATCTTGGCGATCTGGAAAAACGGAATTACAAGCAGATAGTCCGTTCGTTGAAGGTTGATATGAATCAGGTGCTGGCTGCCTCCAGGATCATTTCCGGATTTGACCCCCGTCCCGGTTCATCATTCAGTACGGAAGACGTACATTATATATCTCCCGACATTTTTGTGCATAAGGTGGGTGACGATTATGTCGTCATGCTGAATGAAGAGGGACTGCCCAATCTGAAAGTCAGCACACAGTATGCAGACATTCGCGGAAATGGTACTATCGATTCCAGTACGGAGCATTATATTAATGATAAGATGCGTTCTGCGGCATGGCTGATCAAGAGTATTCAGCAGCGGCAGCGAACCATCTATAAAGTTGCAAAAAGCATAATCCGTTTTCAGCGCGAATATTTCGACCGGGGCATCGAGTACCTTCGTCCTTTGGTGCTGAGGGACATCGCCGAAGATATCGGCATGCATGAATCAACCATCAGCCGGGTTACAACCAACAAATACATGCAGACGCCGCAGGGTTTGCTGGAGCTGAAATACTTCTTTAACAGCGGCCTCTCAACCAGTGACGGTGATTTTGTCGCTTCCGAGAGTGTGAAAAACAGAATCAAAGAAATTATTGAAAAAGAAAATACCCAAAAACCGCTTTCCGATCAGAAAATTGCCGAGATGCTGACGGGTCAGACCGTTAATATCGCCCGGCGTACGGTTACAAAGTATCGGGAAATGCTTAATCTGGGATCATCATCTGAACGAAAAAGACATTTCTGACGAACGGCCTTCCGGGCTGTCGTCCATTTCACAGCACCAACCACACAGGAGGATAGTATGCAGGTAGCGATGACATTCAGGCACATGGATCAGAGCGATGCTCTCAAAGCATATGCTGAAGAAAAACTAGAGCGGGTAACGAAGTATATTGACGACCCGATTAATGTACAGGTCTACTTTTCCGTAGAAAAAAAGATTCGCCACATTGTTGAAATTGTCATTAATTCCAGAGGAATCAGCACCAAGGCTTCCGACGCGACCCACGACATGTATGCCTCTGTCGATGCTGTCATCGATAAAATCGAGCGGCAGCTCGTCCGTTACAAGGAAAAAATTAAAGCCCATAAGCCGAGCGGAGAGGAACATGGCCGCCAGCTTTCTAAAAAGATTTTTGAAGCTGAGAGCCTTGAAGGCATCACCGGATCAGTCGTTATCAGAGCAACGACTGAGACCGCCAAGCCGATGTCGGTGGAAGAGGCCGTCATGCAGATGGATCTTCTTCACAAGGATTTCATCGTGTTCACCGATGCCGACAGCAGTGAAATAAATGTCATGTATCGCCGTAAAGACGGGAATATCGGCCTGATTGAGCCGCAGCGCGCCTAGATCTATTGCGCTCATGGACGGCATTTCTCTCTCGATACACGACCTTCTGACTGATAATGAGTATGGTCTCGGTTTGTCACTTCTGGCCGGCAAACCGGGGCTCATCCATCGGGTCTCCAGCTCGCGCATTCAAAAGCCGGGGCTGGCACTGGCCGGTTATACCGAACACCTGCATCCGGACCGGCTGCAGGTACTCGGTAACACTGAAATATCATACATCGAGCAGATTGACACCCGTGTTGCCGCAGAGAATCTTGCCGCCCTCTGCAGTTATCCTATCTCTTGTTTTATAATCACCAAAAATCTGCGTCCGCCGCAGCTTCTGCTCGAACTGGCTGATTCTCATGCAATTCCGGTGCTTGCAACCGCCCATCAATCGTCAACATTCATATCTCTGATAACCAAATTTCTTGAAGAACGGCTGTTGCCGACGACTCATCTGCATGGTGTTCTGATGGACGTACTGGGAGTAGGGGTTCTTCTTACCGGGAAAAGCGGCGTCGGCAAGAGTGAATGTGCGCTCGATCTTGTGATTCGCGGGCATCGCCTGGTGGCGGATGACATGGTGTTTATAAAGAAGAAAATGCCGGCGGTTCTGATCGGACAGGCTGAGGAGTCGCTACAATATCTGATGGAGATTCGCGGTCTTGGTATCATCAATATCAAGGATCTTTACGGCGTTTCGGCGATCCGGGACAAAAAAATAGTGGATATACAGCTGGAGCTGATGGAGTGGGATGAGCTGCATGAGTACGATCGACTGGGTGTGGATGACCATACGGTCACGATACTTGGTATTGAGATACCGCATATCATCATTCCCGTCAGGCCGGGCCGCAATCTGGGCTCAATTATTGAGGTAGCCGCCCGGAACAATCTGCTCAAAGGAATGGGCTATCACTCCGCCCGTGATTTTCAGGAACGCCTCCTGGCGCGTATCGAAGCCCGCCCCCTCGGGGATGAGGTAGAGTAGACCATGCGTATTATCGTCATCACCGGCATGTCCGGTTCGGGAAAATCCACTGCAGTCAGAGCACTGGAAGATGAAGGCTATTACTGTATTGATAATCTGCCGATACGCCTGTTCAAACGATTCGTGGATTTGATCGGAAAATCGGGCGAGAATTTCAAAGGCATCGTTCTGGTCGCTGATATCCGGGGTCGCGATTTTTTCAAAGGATATGAAAGCGCCTTTCACAAGCTTACCGGATCCGGCCACTCCGTAGAAATATTTTTCTTTGATGCCATGGACGATATACTGGTACGGCGCTTTTCAGAAACGCGCCGTCGTCATCCTGCCGAAGATCACTGTACGGTCTCTGAAGGTATCCGTATTGAACGGGATCGTCTGGGCGGTCTCAGGCAGATGGCCACCAGAATCATTGATACGTCTGAGTTTACCGTACACCAGCTTAAGGATTTCATCCTGAGAATCGTCAGGGGGGAAGAGAAGGAAAACCAGCTGGTCGTCGAAGTCCAGTCGTTCGGATTCAAGTACGGCGTGCCGCTCGAGTCAAGTATCGTCATGGATGTCCGTTTTCTTCCGAACCCTTTTTTTGTGCCGGAATTGAAAGACGGTTCAGGCCTTGACGATGTGGTTCGCGATTATGTCCTTGATAATGTTGTCACCGCGCAGTTTATTGATTATTTTTTCCCGCTTCTGGATATGCTGCTGCCTGCACATCGTCAGGAAGGAAAATCATATCTGACAATTTCGATCGGTTGTACCGGCGGGCGCCATCGCTCCGTTGCCATAGCAGAAGCCACCGGAATGCACTTGCAGGAGAAGTGGCCCTCAGTGCGGATTATTCACAGGGATATTGAAAAGGGGCTTAAATGATAGGATTGGTTCTTGTTACCCACGCAGGTCTGGCGACCGCACTCAGATCGTCTGCAGAGATGATAGTCGGGCCGATTGAAAACTGTACCACCGTAGAAGTCGTTCCGGACGAGCGCGCCGATGATATCATGGCGCACGTAGTGGCTGCAGTCGGGGCTGTGCAGGCAGACGGCGCTATCATCATGACTGATCTTTTTGGCGGAACCCCGTCTAATATGGCGATGTCGTTTTTGAAAGAGGGCTTTATTGAAGTTGTCACCGGAGTGAATCTGCCGATGATGATTGAGTTTTGCTCTCGCCGTGACCGTATGTCGGTCACTGAACTTGCGGCGGATTTGTATCGTACCGGACGCGAAGGAATAATCGTCGCCGGTGAGTTGTTGAAGTAACAGAATAACCCGCACGAGAAAGTCCGTAGATACATCTCTCAAAAGAGAGATGCTAACTCACTAATCCGCACGGGATAGTTCGTTGACGCATCTCTCAAAAGAGAGATGCTAACTCACTAATCCACGAGGGATAGTTCGTTGACGCATCTCTCAAAAGAGAGATGCTAACTCACTAAGGGAACCTGAAATATGCTTCGGAAAGAATTTCTTATCATAAATAAACTAGGGTTGCACGCCCGTGCTTCAGCCCTCTTCGTGAAGACCTCCAGTCGCTTCAATTCTGACGTCATGCTGTCGAGGGAAGATATCGAGGTTAACGGTAAAAGTATTATGGGCATTATGATGCTGGCGGCATCGAAGGGTTCTTCTGTCACGCTGACCGTTACCGGTGCAGACGAAAACGAAGCTTTTGAGGCCATCGGCGACCTGATAGCAACCGGCTTCGGAGAGGAATGATATGGTGACCTTCTCGGGAATCGCGGCTTCGCCCGGGATTGTAATGGGAAGGCTGCGTATTATTGACCGTCGCCGGGCTGTCGTGTCCGAATATCCGATCCCCTCGGAAGCGGTTTGTCATGAAACAGCCCGTCTGGCCCAGGCGATTGAAGATACCCGTGTCGAGCTTGAACAGCTTAAATCGCACCTCGCTGAAACAAGTGGTGAAGATCACCTCTTCTTTATTGAAACCCACCTGATGATTCTGGCTGACACCCGTCTTGTTTCCGAAACTTCAGACATAATAAAAACCGGACTGATTAATGCCGAAGGCGCACTGCGGCGGACTCTGCACCGCTACCGTGAAACGTTTTCACGTATTGAAGACCCGTATCTCCGTGAACGTATCAGCGATGTAGAAACGGTGATTGAGCGGGTTCTGAACTGTATGAGCGGTGAAGCGGAGGAACCGTTTCCCCAGAATGAAAGCCAGATAATCATTGCGGCACACGACTTTTCTCCCGCCGACATGCTTCAGATCAATCGCACTAATGTGCTTGCCGTCGTAACCGAGATCGGCGGCCGGACATCACATACGGCCATACTGGCGCGAGCCCTTGATCTGCCGGCGGTTATGGGTGTGGAAGGGATCACCGATCTTCTGCTTGACGGTGTTCCGGTAATTGTCGACGGTTTGTCCGGAACGGTGGTTATTGACCCGGACCAGGAAACGTTTCAGTCCTCGTTGCGGCGTAAGCAGCATTATGAATATGTCGAATATGAACTTCTCAAAACGGCACCATTACCTGCCGTTACCCGAGATGGACATTCGATGCATCTGCGCGGCAACGTCGAGATACCGGAAGAGGGTGCTTCAGTGCTGGGACATGGCGGGAGCGGTGTCGGCTTATACCGCACCGAAATGCTCTTTATGAACCGCTCCGTTATGCCGGATGAAGATGAACAGCTGGCGATGTATCGATCAATGCAGCAGGCGGTCACACCGCATCTTCTCACTATCCGGACCCTTGATGCCGGCGGTGACAAACTTCTTGAAGGGATGGACCAGGGTGGTGAGGCCAATCCCGCCCTCGGTGTACGGGCGATCCGCCTCTCCCTGAGCATGCCTTCGGAATTCAAGAAACAGCTGCGGGCGATCCTGCGGGTCAGCACTGACGGGCCGGTCAGAATCATGTTCCCGATGATTTCAGGAATGGAGGAATTGCGTGCGGCAAAAGAGCTGCTTGAAGAAGCCAAGCGGGAACTGAAAGATTCCGGTGTCCCTTTTGACACCGCTGTTCAGGTCGGAGTGATGATCGAAATTCCGGCGGCAGTGACACTTGCTGACCTGCTGGCACGTGAAGTGGATTTTTTCAGCGTCGGCACGAATGACCTGATACAGTACACCCTGGCTATCGACCGCAGTAACGAACAGCTCTCTCATATGTATCAACCGCTTCATCCCGCCGTACTCCGGTCACTGCGGCGTATTGTTCAGGCGGCACACGGCGCCGGGATTCCCGCCTGCCTCTGCGGCGAAATGGCCGGTGATCCTCTCTATCTGCCGGTACTGCTCGGGCTCGGCTTTGATGAACTTTCGATGGGTACCGGATCGCTTCTGCGCGTGAAACAGATTCTCCGGCGCTGTACGCTGGAGCGGGCGGCCAGGATTGCGGAGGGGTGTTTTGCCTTTTCAACCGCCGCGGAAGTCGAAATGTACCTGAAGGCTCAAATTACCATGGATGTAGCAGAAAGTATCGACTGATGACTCCTCCCGTAATCTATTCTCTTTTCGCACTTGTGTTCGGCATGGTGGTCGGTTCATTCCTGAATGTCTGCATCTGCCGCCTTCCGAAGCATGAATCAATTGTGTCCCCCCCGTCGCATTGTCCGGTCTGTTCCTATCAGATTTGCTGGTATGACAATATTCCGCTGCTGAGCTACCTGTTTCTCCGCGGGAAGTGTCGGGGATGCGGCACCAGTATTTCTCTTCAGTACCCGCTGGTTGAGCTGCTCAACGGCGTCCTGACCCTGCTGCTGTTCCTCCGCTTCGGGCCGACACTTGTGTGTGCGGTCCTGTTCATGTTCTGTTCTGCACTGGTCGTGATCACTTTTATAGACATCGAGCACCAGATTATCCCCGACGAAATATCGCTTCCCGGCATTGTCGCCGGATTTATCCTGTCGTTTTTTATTCCGGGTCACGGCTGGCTGAATTCTCTGCTTGGAATCCTACTCGGCGGCGGAAGCCTGCTGCTGGTTGCCTCCGTATATCAACGGCTGACCGGCAAAGATGGAATGGGGGGCGGTGATATCAAGCTGCTGGCCATGATGGGCGCCTTTCTCGGCTGGAAAGCGGTGCCGTTTATTATTTTTGCCAGTTCACTGATCGGTTCGATTATCGGCGTTTCCATCATGCTGCTTCAGAAAAAGGATTCCAAACTGGCGATCCCGTTTGGTCCGTACCTTGCTTTTGCTGCAGTGCTGTATATTTTTTACGGCAGAATCCTCATCCGCTGGTATCTGGGGCTGAGCGGTTTTTCCCAGGGGTAGACATGGTCCGGTACCGTCCCACTCTGACCGTTTCAATCCTGGCTTTTCTGGGACTGCTGCTGGTTTTAACCTGGCTCCTCTTCAGTCTGCTGGCCTTTAAAACTGCCGCCAATGATCTCTATGCCCAAAAAGGCGAGCATGCCCGCACGCTGCTCAAGGCATTCGTCGCTCTGCTCCCCGATGCAATACCGACCTATCCGGAGGGATTCATACCTTCCGACTCCCAGGCTTCACGCTATATTCAAAAGCTGTCAGAAGAGTCCGCCTTCAGTCGCCTGACCCTGCTGGACAGAAACGGCACGCCGATCTTCACCGCCGGTCGGGAAGGGAGTGATCCGTACTCGCCGTTTCAGGGCATGGTAAAAATGACGGAGGGGAGCTTTATCGGTCCTGACGGAGATGGCATTGTTCACATCATCACCGTTACCCGGGACGGAGTGGCCGTCGCCAAAGCCGGACTGCTGCTCTCACTCTCACCCGAAAAAGCCCGGCTGAATCGATCCCGGCAGATGCTGATGGCGTACTTCGTGCTGGACTTTATATTGCTGTTAGGTCTGGGATCTTTTGTACTGACGCGGATTGTTGTCAATCCGATAAACCGGCTGCTGACGGCAACCGAAAAAATAACCGGCGGGCAGTACAGTCAGCGGCTTTCAATGTCAGGGAGTGCCGAACTTGCACGGCTGGCGCATGCCTTCAACGAAATGGCCGCATCGCTGCAAAATAAAGACCGCCTGGTTGCCGAGCAGATGACCGCTCTCGAAAAGGCGAACAGTGACCTGGGGCAGGCACGGGAGGAATCGGTCCGTACCGAAAAAATGGCGTCCATCGGCCTGCTGGCTGCGGGGATGGCCCATGAGATAGGAACACCGCTCGCATCAATCATGGGGTATGCCGAACTCTCCGCAAGTGAACAGCCGGATAACAGCGCCATCCAGGATTATGCCCGGCGCATCACGGAAGATTGCTCACGGATTGACCGAATTGTTCGTGGCCTGCTTGATTTTTCCCGGCCGCGTACATCGTGTGGCGAGAACACCGATGTACGGAGCGTCGTACTCTCAACGGTCGATCTCATGACACAGCAGGGGGCATTCAAACAGTTGAATCTCTCCCTTGAAATGGATGAAGGCCTGTTAACGGCCAGGTGTGATCAGCATCAGCTTCAGCAGGTGGTTATCAATCTGCTCCTCAACAGCCGGGATGCAACCCCTTCAGGCGGCACGATAACGGTCAGTGCGGGCCGGGATGGCGCCCGTATCCGGCTGGATGTCCGCGACAGCGGCACAGGTATCCCGGAGGAGTCCATAAAACATATATTTGATCCGTTTTTCACCACAAAGCCTCCCGGCAAGGGGACCGGCCTGGGACTGGCAATTTCTGCACGGATTGTTGAAGGTTTCGGCGGGCGTATTACGGTGGCCAGCAGGGTTGGCGAAGGGAGCCGTTTCACCGTCTGGTTGCCGCAGGTGCAGGCTGAGCAAGGGGGTGACGCGTGAGCGGCAACACGCACATTCTCGTTATTGATGACGAAGAAAACATGCGCCACATGTTATCGGTCATGCTGACCCGTCAGGGATACCGGGTCGATCTGGCGGCGGATGGAGAAGAGGGGTTGAAATGCCTCATGGATACTGTCTACGATTATATTCTGTGTGATATCCGGATGCCGGAAATGGATGGCACGGCATTTCTGGTACGGGCGCTGGAGGAGCATGTCGCCGCTCCGATCATTATGATGTCCGCCTACGGCAGCGTCGATACGGCAATAGAGTGCATGAAACGGGGAGCGTACGACTTTATCTCGAAACCGTTCAAAAAAGATGAAATCGTTATGGTGCTCAAGAAAGCCGAGGAACGGGAACGGCTGAAAGCAGAAAACTGTCAGCTGCGGGAGGTTGTCGCCGGTCAGTTCTCCTACAGCGGAATCCTCAGCCGAACCGCCGCGATGCAGGAGATATTCAGCCAGATCCGCAAGGTCGCGGACCTGAAGACGACAATACTGGTGCTGGGCGAGTCCGGCACCGGCAAAGAGCTGGTTGCCCGGGCCGTTCATCAGAACGGCAGGCGCTCTCATATGCCTTTTGTGGCGGTGAATTGCGGTGCTATTCCGGAAAACCTGCTTGAAAGCGAATTGTTCGGCCATGTGCGGGGTGCTTTTACTGACGCATCCAGTGACAAAGCCGGACTTTTTGAACAGGCTGACGGCGGCACGCTTTTTCTGGATGAAATCGGCGAAATGCCGCTCTCACTGCAGGTCAAGCTGCTGCGGGTGTTACAGGAAAGTGAAATCAGGAGAGTAGGGGGGGCGGCATCCAAAAAAGTAGATGTCAGAGTAATTTCCGCCACGTCCCGTGATCTTTCCGCCGATGTCGCCACGGGGCGTTTCCGGGAGGATCTGTTCTTCCGTCTCAATGTATTCTGCCTGCAGCTGCCGCCGCTGCGCGAACGCGTTGAAGATATCCCGCTGCTGGCGGAACATTTTCTCGGCCTCTATTCCGCCGACACCGAACGCCGGACCGTACGCATCGAGCCTGATGCGATGCGCTGTCTGCTGGCACACAACTGGCCGGGCAATATACGCGAGCTTGAAAATGCGCTTGAACGAGCCTGCATTCTCTGCGAAGGTGGCCGTATCTCCTCATCCTGTCTGCCTCAGTCACTCCGGCTGCCTGATGAGGGGCCGCCGGACGAGCCGGGTGACGATGAAAACCTCTCGATAAAGAAGGCCGAAGACACCATCGAACGGGAACTGATCAGGAAAGCGCTTGCCAAAACCGGCGGTAATCGTACGCAGGCTGCAAAAATTCTTGAAATAAGTCATCGTTCACTGCTTTACAAACTGAAGGAATATGGCATAGAGTGACACAAACCCGATTTTGAAAGGAACACGCATGCTGAAAGAACTCTGTATTGCCGTAGCGGTCACCATTATCCTCGTTTCATCCTCCTTTGCCATGGCAAAAGAGGGCTGCGGCGGCGATTGTACCTCATGTCACACCCTTACCCCCCAGGAGGCCACCGGACTCCTGAAAAAAATCGGCGGAACCGTCACATCCGTGCGGCAGGCTCCCGCCAGGGGTCTGTTCGAACTGCTGGTCGAAAGGGAGGGGCAGAAGGGAATCATCTATATGGACTACGGCAAGAAATACCTGATTCAGGGTGTTGTTGTCGATCTGGAGAAGCTTGAACAGGTTTTCGCCCACAAAAATGAGCTCCCCCCCCCAAAACAGATAAAGCCAATTGATGTTAAAACAATTCCTGTGGCACATGCCGTGGTAATGGGCAATCCGAAGGGTTCGAAGAAGCTGTACGTCTTTACCGACCCCGACTGCCCCTACTGTCAAAAAGGGCACGTAGAACTGAAAAAACTGGCAAAAATCGCGCCGGATGTGGCCATATACATCATGCTCTTTCCGTTGCCGATGCATCCGGGAGCATACGACAAAGCGCGTACGATAGTTGAAACCGGGAGCCACGAACTTCTGGACAGGGCTTTCGGAGGCGGAGAAATCCCCAAACCGAAAAAAGAGAGCAGCAAAAAAGCCATCGATGAAATTGTAAAATTCGGCCATGACAACGGCATATCCGGGACACCGACCATGGTCATGCCGGACGGTACGATTCAGGTCGGCATGCACGATGCGGAAACGTTGAAGAAAATGCTGGAAGGAAAATAGCCCTCATCCGGCGCATATCGAATCATGATTTCGGCCCCTTGCTATGAAAAGTTTGCATAGCAAGGGGCTTTGTCTGTCGTAATTTGTATGTATAAATTGCGTAGTTATTCTTCTGTTCTTTAAATAGGTAGTTATATCAGTACAATGTAAATATTTTTCCTGTGGTACTGAATTTGCATATTTTAGCCCGACGTACATTGTTATGTGATACCGGCCGTTTTCAGACGGCTATAAAGAATAAGGGGAAACCGCATGAGCGAAGCTTCAGAAAAAGAGAAGGAATTTTCCGATATCGATCTGTGCTACAAGGCGATGGGGCTTTCGTTCAGCGACAACCCGGAGCAGGTTGAGAGGACCTACAAAAAGCTGAAGGACGAGTACGGCAGGGGGATGCGATCGACTGACCCGGTTGAACGGTCTACTGCGACGGAAAATCTGAAACAGCTTGAAGAGCTGTTTACCACAATAACCGGATCTCTTATTTACAAGGATTACGCCAAGGAATATGAAAAATATCTGGCGATACATGCCGAGAAAATAGCAGAGCGCAAGCTGAAACAGCAGCAGCAGGCGGCCGTCAAGGAAACGCTCGTTTCGTGCCCGTACTGCAAAAAACCGATTGCGGCAAAACTGAAGGTCTGCATCTATTGCCACGGCAAGATATTAACGCCGTTGGAGCAGCTGATGGCGGATCTCTTTTCGACACGGAACCTGGTGATTGCAACGATTGTTGTTGTACTGATTATCGCCGGGGTGGTGTTTATGACGAATCCGGAACTATTGAAGCGATAGTTCTCTGGATTGTTGATATATATGTACGCGGAGATGCTGCACATAAAAAGACGGTGCTTCAATTATCAGGTACCATTTTCACATGAGGAGTCGGCAATGGAAACGACACGAACTAAAATTCGGAATGTAGCCAGATCAGCTTTAAAAACGGTGTTCATGCTTATGGTGATTATGCAGATAACGGCATTATCGGCACACGCCCTTTCCATCAAGATAAAGCTCGGAAATAACGGTTCCATTGCTAACGGTGCAACATCGCTGGTGAACAATCAAAGTCTGACTGTTGCTAGCAACACAAATGTTGTTTTTACCATCACTCCTGACCCCGGATACGTTGTTAAAGAGATTAAAATCAAGAACAACAGCCACAGCAGCAGTGATGTAACCAAACAGCCAACCGACAGTCAGCTGTCGTCATGGCTTACCTGGACTTCCGGTATGGCGGCGGTGACGGTCAATTCCGGGACTGACAATTTTGAGTTTGAAGTCTCATTCGAGCAGGCACCACAGATTAAGGTGAACGTGAAATGGGGGACAAACAGCTCCAATTTTGATAATAAGGCCGGAGGTTATGTTAACCCTCCCGGTTCCGGCAATAGTGGCAAAGACAGGGATTTCAGTGAGCAATCCTCACCAATTTTTACAATCTATCCTGCCGCAAATTATGTGGTCGGAACAGTGTATATAAGGCCCAATAACGGCAGTTGGTCAACGGTGGCCGTCACTAACAATACGTTCACCTTCAATGTCGGAACGACTGATTGGGACGTCAAGGTGCAGTTTGTAGCGGCTGCAACAAAAAATGTCGACGTATACTGGGGCAGCAATGCAGTCGGCGTCGCCATGAATGGTCTCGGAGGGTATGTAAACCCGCCCGGTTCCAACGCCAATAATGGCGATTCTGTTGCCGTTGTGCAGAATACGACCGGGGTCTTTACCATAGTCCCCGGCAACAGTTACTCTATTACCGCTGTCAAGCTCTGTGACAGCAACGGCAATAATTGCACCGCTCTGACGGTATCCTCATCCAATCAGGTCTCCGTCCCCGTCGGGACTTCCAATGTGCGATTATATGCATATTTCACGGGGGCGGCTCTTAACAACGTCATGGTCAAGTGGGGCACCAACGGCGGCATGGATAACGGAGCCGGTGGATACGTTGACCCGCCAGGAGATACGCTTTCCGGATCATATGTTTCCGCGCCGCAGTACCTGGACCAGACATTCCGCATCTATTTCAATACTAACTATACGATTCAACAGGTGTTGCGCAGCAGGAACGGCAACAATTTCCAGGACAAGACATCCAATCTGGTCTGCGTATTGGGAAATAACTATTGCGATTATACGTTTGGCATCGGAAATGACACATTCGAAATAAAGGTGCTGTATCGTCAACAGGTAACAACAGGAGTGACGGTCCAGTGGGGAACTGACTCACTCGCAACCAACGGTGTCGGCGGGTATGTCGATCCACCTTCCAGCCATGTTTCAGGAACACAGGTGAACGTGGCGGCCAATACCAAAAACTACGACTTCAGAATATACCCGGCGACCAACAACCACATTCTTTCGGTAACTCTGGTAAACCTGCTCAACGACACCCGCTCGGACCAGACCCCCAACATCGTGCCGAATACTCCCACAAACCCGACGTACTACACATTTACGCTGCGCGATTCCCAGGACCACGGATGGTCGTTGCAGGTTGTATTCGAGCCTGACAGTAACAGTTATATTCTTACAACAGCGGTCATTGATCCCCCCGTCTGCGTTCCGGTTGCACCGGCAACCAACTGTTTTAACGGTACGCTGGATCCACCCGCTTCGAGTACCGGCGGCACGACCTCTGTCGCTAAAAATACCTACAAAACGGTGACGTTTACCCCTGATTCCGGCTATGTTGTCGGCGACGTCCTGCTCTGGACCGGTTCAACTTCAACCAGTGTCGGCGCCGTAACGTCATATTCTGTCCTGATGGATTCGGCCCACACTGTCGAGGTGTACTATCTGCCGAGAGGCTATGACATAACGGCCACAGCAGGGATAGGCGGCAGCGTTTCTCCGGGTCTTGGTGAAAATACCACCGAGACTAAAAACTACGCCAAAAACTCGGATCAGATATTTACGGTAACTCCGAAGCCTGGGTACCGCATACTCGACGTAACGATTACTGAAAATGGCGTCACCGCTTCCAAGGGAGCCATTACGTCCTATACCTTCAAAAATCTGCTGGCAAACGGCGTCATAAGTGCGACGTTCGCTGCGGCAACGGCTTCAACCTGCACCTACTGCCAGACGCCGGCATTTATTGCTTCCGGCACAACCCTGCTGCCGAACGTACTCATTATTTTCGACAATTCGGGCAGTATGGGTAACAGCGCCTACGCCAGCGCCACACATGACTGGAGCAAAAATTATTACGGCTACTTTGATTCAACCAAGGTCTACAAACTGGCCAGCGGCATTTACTCGGTGGATACCACCAAGGCGCCGCCAACGGCGGCGGACAAAAACACCATGTCCGGAAACTACCTCAACTGGAAGTACATGGACCGGGTTGATGTCATCCGCAGGGTGTCTGATTGGCGGCAAGGTGGAAGATACCGCCGGTTCGCTGACAAACAGGAAATCCACTACCGCCACGAAATATCTTATCGGCAACAACGGTATCAAAATTGACGCGGGAACTACCGAGCCGACCGGTATTCTTCAGGCGCTGTACAACAGGGTACGTTTTGGTATCATGACCTTCGGCAGTTATGGCAACACCGGAAAGCTCAATACCAGCACCGGCGGCCATATTGTCGCAGGCATGGACTCAACCCTGGATGATCTGGTTATCACGGTGCAGGAGAAAACAGACCCGGGCGGCATCACGCCGCTCGCCGAATCCCTTTACGAGGCGGTACGCTTCTTTAAGGGTACAACCAGTGCATACAACTACAATGTGGACTACTCAACGATGGATCCGGTGCAGTGGTCATGTCAGAAGCACTTTATACTGATGGTTACGGACGGTCTCCCCAACGAGTCCGCCATCCTGCCGGGAAGGTCCAACGCCACAACCCCGGTAAAGCTTGATTCCCACTTCAACGCCGAAACATGGTACAGCCTTATACCTGACCCCGGTACCGGTGAGGGCAACCAGAAATCGTACATCTCCGCAGTGGCCTACTATGCCCATAATACGGACTTGAGGAGTGGAGCAAGCGGTACCATGGGTACGGAGAAGGACGGAAAGCAGAATCTTACGCTGTACGGCATCTACTCCTTCGGGGCAGCCGGCGGCAGCCAGGCGCTCAAATCGGCCGCCAAGTACGGCGGGTACGAAGACAAAAATTCCAGCGGTGCGCCTGATGGCTCCTGTATCGGGGCTCCAGCGCCGGAATGGTGCCAGGCCGGAAACGGCACACCGGACAACTATTTTGAGGCTGTTGATGGCGACACACTTGTCAATTCGATCATGACCGCCATGACCAGCATTCTCGCCAAGGTCTCTTCAGGTACGGCCGCCTCGATTCTCAGCAACAGCGAGGGAAGCGGCGCCAACCTGCTGCAGGCGGTGTTTTATCCCAACAAGATATTTGCGGACGGCACCCAGGTCGACTGGATCGGCGAGATGCAGAACCTCTGGTATTATGTCGATCCATTTATCGATGCCAGTACGGTGCGTGAAGATACCGACTTCACCGCTTCGACCGCCGCCGGCGTTAAGCAGAACCATATACTTGAGCTTAAAAAAGATTATGCCGCACGCTTCTATTTTGACAAAACCGAAACACTCGTCGAACTCAAGCAGGATACTGACGGAAACGGTACCGGCGATGTAACGATCCAGTCCAAGGAGAACCCGGACAACGTCAAGAGCCTCTGGCGCGCCGGGAAAAACCTCTGGGCAAAGTCGGCCGCATCGAGGACGGTTCATACCAGTATCGACGGGATATCGCTGTTATCAGCATCCGCTGCAGGCGGGGGGTTCTATGAAACATCCACAACCGACTCAAGGGTGACGGCACTGCGGCCGTACCTTCAGGCCGCAAATGCCACGGAGGCAGTCAAGATAATAGATTTCGTACGAGGTACAGATCAGCCCGGATATCGTAACCGCGACGTGGCGTATGTTGACACACCTGCCACGACTCCGCCTACTTATACGCACAATATCTGGAAACTCGGCGATATTATCTCTTCAACTCCGAGAATTCAGTCTTCCATCAAGCTGAACAGCTACAACCTGGAGTACCCGGTCGGCTACAGCGACAAGAGCTATGGTGCGTTCATATCAAAGGATGCCTATAAGAACCGCGGCATGGTGTATGTCGGTGCAAATGACGGTATGCTTCACGCGTTCAAGCTCGGCAAGTTGACCGTAAGCGGCAAGTCGGATGTACCCGGTGCAACATCGGGAACATATCTGGATATTACCGGGGATGTAAAATCGACCCTGACCGGTACGAACCTCGGACAGGAGCAGTGGGCCTACATACCGCGCAATGCTCTGCCGTACCTGAAATATCTGTCAGACAAGGATAACTACAAACATCTGTATTACGTTGACGGCAGCACGACCCTGGTTGACGTATCCATAGAAAAACCGTACGGCTGCAATTCCAGCTACTGGGACTGCACCAAAGACACGACAGACGGCACCAACTGGAAAACCGTGCTGATCGGGAGCATGGGGCTGGGAGGTGCAACGCGCATAAAAGGCGATACTTGCAGTGAAGGCATCAAGACAGGAGTGTGCGTCAAGACACCGATATACGACCCTGCCGATGCTACCAATAAAACCGGTCTCGGCTATTCATCCTATTTCGCACTTGATATCACCAATCAGAACTTCGATGCCACCAGCGGCGCCCTGGCGGGGCAGCCGTCGCTCAAGTGGGAATTTTCGCACCCGGATTTAGGGTACTCCACGTCAGGGGCGGCGGTCGTGAGGATTAACGCCCAGAAGCAGATCCTGAACAGCGGTGGGAGCGTTATCGGCTACACGAGCGACTTCAGTAAGAACGGCAGATGGTATGCGGTGTTTGCGTCAGGTCCGACCGGGCCGATCGACGGAAATGAACGCCAGTTCTACGGCAAATCGGACCAGACGTTGAAAATCTTCGTAGTGGATATCAATGCCACTCCGCCATTTGTGAAGGATTCGAACTACTGGATCATAGATACGCTGATACCCAACGCATTCGGCGGTGCAATCACAAGCGCTGCAATTGATACGGACAGGTGGGACAGGAACAGCGGCGGCAACTATCAGGACGACGCCCTGTACATCGGCTACACAAAGGCTCATATTGCGGGCGGTACACTTGATCCGGCCACGGATACCTGGACAGATGGCGGCGTGATCCGGATTTTAACCAGCGATTTCAAGGATACAACTTCAAGTCTGAAAGATATGACTCCCGCTTCCTGGACGTGGAGCAAGGTTATCGAGGGGAGCAACGCCAACAATGTCGGCGCGATTACCAGCGGCATCGCCAAGCTGCAGGACCGAAAAAACAAGAAACTGTGGCTTTTCTTCGGCAGCGGCAGATTCTTCTCCGGCGCTGACGACAAGAGCAGCCAACGCAGGATCTACGGCGTTCAGGACGGCTGTTATTCCACAACCAACGGGCTGGACAAGGACTGCACCTCTGCAAGCACCGCTGTTTTGACGCTTGCGGATCTGAACAACCAGAGTACCGGTGCTGTTGATCCCACAATTACGGAAAAAGGGTGGTATATCAACCTGGCTGCAGAGGATACATCAACACAGATGGGTGCCGAACGGGCCATTACCGAACCGGTGGCCATGACCAACGGGGCTGTCTACTTCACTACCTTCAAGCCGACGGCAAATGTGTGCAATTTCGGCGGCGATTCGTTCCTCTGGGGTGTGAACTACGGAACGGGGGGAGAGCTTCCTGCAGCAGCCAGGACGGGAAAAATCCTGGTTCAGGTCTCTACCGGTGCTTTCGAGGAGATCTCGATCAAAGAGGCTCTTACGGCTGAAGGGAACAGACGGCTTGGAACGCCGATGACAGGCAAACCGCCTTCAGATCCGCCGCCGGTCATCAGCAACGCAAACAACAAGCCGCCCAAGAAAATTCTGCATCTTCAGGAAAAGTGATATGAGGAAAAGCGCCGGATTTTCATTGGTTGAACTGATAATCACGATCGCCATTATGGCGATCGTGATGAGCATATCCACCATGTCATTCAACTCATGGGTCAAAAAGAGTCATATTGAAAAACAGATACGGGAGCTTTTCACCGATCTTTCAGAAGCACGGTCGCGGGCGTTTCACGAAAAGAAACGCTTCAGGGTGACATTTCAGCCAAGCGGCTATGTAATAAAAAATTACAGCTCTGAAGCCGAGCCGGCTACAGCCGGAAAAACGATTTCCGATAAATCTCTCAAATTCGGGCTGACTTCAAAAAACGCCTCGGGCAGTGACCTGGCGGTAGACATCACTGACAAGTTTGTCGAGTTTGACACCAGAGGGTGGGCCCAGAACAATTTCACGGTCATCGTGAATCCACTGACAGTGGATTCAGCTTTGAACTGCCTGGTGATCTACGACACCAGGGTTAATATGGGGAAAATTAATGGAACTGCGTGTCGATTTAAATAAGCAGAGCGGGTTTACGCTGATTGAGTTCTGTGTCGCAACTCTTATCATGATGGTAGGGATTCTCGGCCTCCTGCAGGCGGTCAATATGGCTACGTCGCAGAATCTGTCGACTGTCGTTCGAAAAGAGGCAACAATGATCGCTGACGAGCAGATGGTTGCGACAAAGTACGGAAATTATACGAGTGTCAAGAGCGGGAGTCTGTCGGTGGCACCAAGGAAAATCCGTGGCGGCTACAGCAACTATTCCGTGTTTCGTACCGTGACAGCTGCCGGTCCAAGTTCCAAGGAAGTGACCATCTCGGTGAGATATAGATTGAAGAACAAAATTCAAAGTCATGCGATTTCAACTCTTGTGGTGCAGCCATGAAAAAATGCAGAACCATACATACGGTGTCTAACCGCCTGGGTTTTACCCTAATCGAGATGATGGTCACCATGGCGCTGGTCATGGGCGTATTAATGATTACCACAGGCGCTTTTGAATCGATTCTCAAAACAACAGCCAAGGTTACGTCGAGTGAAGAGAGTAATATCGAAGGGGTGATCGGCCTTGAAATGTTCCGCCACGACATTCAGCAGACAGGATTCGGTGTGCCGGGTGCTTTTCTTTCGCCTGCACCGGTGTATACCGAGGCAGGCTTTGCGCCTGCAAACAAACTCAACGATGCCCCGAGCGGAATTCCGCGACCGATCGCTTCGTGGGATGCTCTTGTCGGGGCTACGGACACCGTTAGTTCAGTGACCTATTCCGTACTGGATAACAGTGATTATCTTGCCATCAAGGCGTCTACCGTTGGTACCAATAAGCATGCACAGAAATGGACCTACCTGAATTACTCTGCCGGCGGAAAAGCGGCAAAAAGATGGCCGAGTGCCGCGGATAATCTGACTGATGGTGTAAGTAGTGTCCTTGTGATCAACCGCTCTTTCAGTTCATCAGGCCAGGTACTCAATACACTTATATACGATGTTGCCACTCCCGATACATTCTGGACTACGTTTCCAGCCAACCTTTTCACAACCAGCTTCAGTCCTACTGACCCCTCACAGACATATTATGTGTACGGCATAGGTGAAGCACCTTCGTCCGGTTTAAGGATGCCTTTCAATCGTGTTGATTATTTCGTGGCGAGGCCGTCTGATGCGTCGCAGGTGCCGTCAACCTGTGCGAGCAACACCGGCATACTGTACAAGGCGACTGTCAATCATAGTGACGGCAAACTAAACTATATGCCTCTTCTGGATTGCGTCGCCGACATGCAGCTGGTTTTCGGGTGGGATACCCAGTCAAATGGAATCATCACAGAGTCATCGGCGTATAACAGCGATGTTACGAAGATATCGGTTTCAGGCATAGCAACCACGGCGGAAATTAAAGCAATTATGGAGGATGCCAACGAAATCCGCAGTAAACTGAAGTATATCAAGGTGTTTGTCATGGCCCAGGAAGGGAGAAAAGACACCGGGTACAGTAACAGTTCTAAAATTGTGGTTGGAGAGGTTGAATCAATCACGAACGGCTATGATCTGACCGCTCTCGGTACGAAAGGGTGGTTAAATTATCGCTGGAAAATATATCGTATGTTTATTAAACCAAAGAATTTATCCCAGAGCTGAATTAACGAGATACTTACATGAAAATCATGCACAATAACAAAGGTATGGCGCTCGTTACCGCCTTGATGCTGACATTGATCTCGCTGACGATCGTCATGTATCTGCTTTACATGGTAACAGCAGGCGTGAAACAGTCGGGTGCGGGAAAACGCTATAAAACGGCTCTCGAAGCTTCATATGGCGGAGTTGACATAATGACAAAAGAGCTTGTGCCGGCCATGTTTTCAATTCTTTCCAACCCTGCTAACTCCGGCACCCTCGATACACTATTTAAGGCTAATTTTCCGATGTTAAATGGACTACAAACATCAGGAAATGTTTGTCTCCAGGAGAAATTAACAAAGCCGCCGGAACAATGGAGCGTTTCCTGCAGTAAGACCATGGATCCCAAAGCGGGATTTGATGTTTCCATCAACCTCAATTCGTCGGTATCTGATCCGTACATCGTCTACAGTAAAATTGTTGATTCCGCCTGTTCTGACAAACGGCCGTATCCTGATGGTAAATGCACCGGCAGCGATCTCTCCGGGATTGATTATCTTGACGCCGGCACCAGTGTCTCCGGCTCCAGTTCCGGGGTTACGACAAAGCCGATGCCGGCAATATACAGAATAGAAGTGCGTGCAGAACGTGCGTCCAATCCTCAGGAAAAATCCAATCTGTCGCTGTTGTACGCATATTGACCGGTTTTCACTACAGCACTCCCGTCCTGTCAGGCGGCGGTATTGTCGGTATCAAAAAAAATCTGATCACCATCCCTTTTTAAAAACACGTGGTATACTGTCGGTACGACCGAAATACACCTGAAGTTTTTTTTCATCTTATGCATAGTTATGCAGAATTAGCTTGACATGTAGCTGAATTGTAGTAAATGTCTCATAAACTATTGATAGTTTATGGGATGTCACAACCTATGAAAATGAAAAATAACGTGAAAGTGATTCGAGAATCCAGATTGCTGAGCAAGTCAGAACTTGCCCGCAAGGCTGGTGTTTCCGTCTTGACGGTTGGCAGGATTGAGCGGGGCGAAGAGTGCCGGATGGAGACCATGCGGAAGATTATTCTGGCGCTCGGATACAGTCTTGAGGACAAAAGTAAAGTATTTCAGGATCAGGGATAACGGGACCGCATATGTTTCTTTTCAAAAAGAAAAAAGAGGTCATCGGGATAGACATCGGGTCAAGTTCCGTCAAGGTGGTTCAGCTGAAGGACAATAAAGGGTCCTTTCAGTTGCTGAATGTCGGCATTTTTCCCCTACCGCCCGAGGCGATTGTTGATAACACCCTGATGGACAGTGCTGCAATTGCCACTGCCATAAAAAAACTGGTCGGAAGCCTTGGTATAAAGATTAAGGATGTGGTCTGCTCCATCTCGGGGAACTCGGTCATTATCCGGAAAATAGTGCTTCCTGCAATGCCTCAGGAAGAGCTGGAAGACCAGATCTCATGGGAAGCCGAACAGTACATCCCCTTTGATATTAATGATGTAAATATGGATTTTCAGATATTGTCCCCCGATTCTCATGACCCCTCAAAGATGAATGTCCTGCTGGTTGCCAGCAAAAAAGATATTATTAACGATTATGTATCGGTCTTCAGTGAAGCAGGGATGCAGCTTGCGGTTGTCGATGTCGATTCCTTTGCCGTTCAGAACGCTTTTGAAACTAATCACGACTACAGCTCCGAAGATATTCTCGCCCTGGTAAATATCGGCGCCAGTGTCATGAATATCAACGTCATTAAGGACGGCATAACGCTGTTCACCAGAGATGTTCAGATGGGCGGAAATCTTTACACCGAAGAAATTCAGAAGCAGCTCGGGTTGAGCAGTACAGAAGCGGAAACCGGTAAGCTGCTTGCGTATGAGTCGGGAAATGAACCGTTGCGAAAGGTCATCGTAAAGGTTAACGAAACCATCACAAACGAAATCAGACGATCACTTGACTTTTATAATTCAACGGCAAGCGAAGAGCGCATTTCTGCCGTGTATATCAGCGGCGGATGTGCAAAGGTCTACAAACTTGACGACACCATTGCTGAAAAGATCGGTCTTCAGGTTGAAAAAATCAATCCGTTTGCAAAGCTGAAATATGCCGAAAAGGATTTTGACCCTGCATACCTTGAGGAGATCGGACCATTCATGGCGGTACCGGTCGGGCTTGCTGTCAGGAGGGTAGGGGACAAATGATTAAAATCAATCTTTTACCCGTCAGGGCTGCCAAGAAGAAGGAAACCGCAATTCAGCAGGTGGTCATTGCAGTCGTTGCTGTCATTCTGATCGCCCTGGTTGTGGCATCGCTGTATACCGTCAAACGTGTCCAGATTGCCGCAACCAGAGATGATATCGCGACGGCCAATAAAAAAATTGCGGAACTTAAAACGAAAATCGGGAAACTTGAAGAGCTGAAGACCCTGAAAGAGCAGGTTAAGAAAAAACTCGATGTGCTCGCACAGCTCCGGAAAAATAAAATCGGGCCGGCGCAGAGATTGGCGAGCCTGAGTGACCTGACTCCCGATCAGCTGTGGCTCACAAGTTATAATGAAGCGGGTCCGATTGTGAAAATATCGGGTATCGCATTTACGGAAGATCTGATCGCACAGTTTATGAAGTCTCTTGAAGCGTCAAACGATTTTGCAGCGGTAGAGCTGGTGGTATCCGAGCAGACAGAAATCGGCGGAACAAAACTCAAGAAATTCGATATATCGATGAAGCTGGAGTAAGCGGCACTGTTCTCTCCGTCTGGCGCAGCAGGTAAAAAAATAACGCACATCATGCAGGTGGTCTGAATATGGATCCTAATGTAGAGAAAATACTCAAGCTCCCGGCAAAACAGAAGATTCTGATTCTTGTTCTGATTTCCGTTATCGAGGCTGCAGCATTGGTATGGTTTCTGTATCTTCCTAAGCACCAGGAACTGACGGGAGTCAAGGCGGAGCTCGCCAAACTTGAGACTGAAATTACCGATAAAACCAGGATCGTAAATAATCTTCCAAAACTGCAGATAGAATATGATCAGCTGAATCAGGAGCTGGCGCTGGCCTTGACGGAACTTCCCAACTCAAAAGAGATCCCGTCGCTGCTGACCAGCATAACCTCTCTGGGTAAAAACGCCGGCCTCGATTTTTTGACGTTCCGTCCCAAAGGAGAGGTCACCAAAGACTTTTATGCCGATGTTCCGGTTGATATTGTTATTTCAGGTTCATATTACAGTGTGGCCAATTTCTTTGCCGCCGTTGCAAACCTGCCGCGGATTGTTAACATCACCAACGTTGCGTTTTCCGATATCAGGAGTGTCAATAATCGTATGATGACCAAGGTTTCATGTCTTGCCACGACATTCCGCTTCCTTGATAGAAAAGAGATTAAGGATGATAAAAATGCTGCTCCCAAAAAATAGGCTGTTACTGCTTCCTGCCGTTGTTTTTGCCACTGTGCTGGTGTGTGCCGCGTGCGACAAAAAACAACCGCCCGCACCTCCTGCCCAGCCCCAGCAGGCAGCCGTTATTCCGCCGAAACCTGTCCAGAAACCGGTCAGTTCGGCACTGCGTCTCCCGGCAGCCCCTGTCAACCAGTTTGACTTCAGCAATAAAAAAGATCCGTTCAAACCGTTCGTGATTGTTAAAGCTGAGCAGAAATCGTCGCCGGAAGCGATGAAGAAAGCCCGCTATAACGCGTTGCCGATTCACAGTTTTGACGTCAGTCAGTTCAGGCTGATTGGAATAATCACCGGCGGCCGGGAAAATCAGGCAATGGTGACGGACCCTTCCGGCAAAGGGTACGTATTGAAAGTCGGCATGTCGATAGGAAAAAACGATGGCAAAGTTGTTGCAATAAATGCCGGCGGAGTGGACATTCTTGAACAGTTCAGAGATGACAATGGCAGGGTCCGGAAAGAGAATATAAAACTTACCCTTCCCAGGAAACAATAAGGAGTTCCGTATGCAGTGGAAGAAACATACATTGAGAATTGCGCTCACTTCATTTTCAATATTTATAAGCTGTTTAGCCTCCTCACCGGGTGTTGCTCAATCTGCCGGGCAGAAGGGGGCACAAAAACTTGCCGGTATTGAATCTATTGTGGCGACAGGTGATGGTCCGGCCACTGAACTGACTATACAACTGACCTCACGGGCAACCTATACAAGCTACAAAACAACATCGCCACTTCGACTCGTTGTTGATTTATCACAGGTTGCGCCGGGAAAGATCACCGCACCGATACATGTTGACAAAGGGAACTTCAAAACGGTTTCAGCACATCGCTTTGATACCGATGCAGGAGTGTTGACCCGTGTGGAGATTGAGCTTGTCAGTGACAGGGAAGCCCTCATAACCGAGTCGCCGGCCAATTCGGGCGAGTTGAAAATTTCATTTACTGCGGCTCCGGAAGATGCCGCTGCCGTAGTACCGGCTGAAACCGCCGCTGCAGCGCCTGCCGTTTCTGAAACACCGCCGGTTGCTTCCGCTCCGGGGTATGACGCATTATTCCGGACTCTGACAGCCATTTCGGTCGCCAACAATACGATTACCCTCTCGCTTGACGGCATGGTCAGCGACTTCAAAACGTTCAGGCTTAACAAGCCGGAACGGTATGTTATCGATCTGATGAATACCAGAAGCGCCCTGTCGACCCGCCTGCTTCCGCTAAACGCGTCCGGCGTCGCATCCGCACGTCTCGGCCTGTATCCGGACAAGGTGCGTATCGTTCTTGATGCCGTAAACGGTAGTTTCCCGGAAGCAACCGCAGTCAAAAACGAGAGCGGAGTTGTCATTACTCTCGATGGAAAAACTGCTGATGAAAATACCAATACAAAACTTACCGCCACACGGTCGGAAAAACCCGCTGCGGAAAAAAACGCACCTGCAACTGAGCCGGTCGTACCGGTTGTGATGCCGAAAGCACCCCCGGAAGTGAAACATGAAGTGAAGCCGGAAGCTGCAAAAAAGGACGTTCCCGTTACACATCTCCCCGTAGCTGCGGGTACGGCGGTAAAAAAGGGCGGCCCTTCAACAGTCGAGATGATAGACTTTCAGGTTGTTAACGGCATATCGAGAATATCAGTCAGGGTAACCGGCGCCATGCCTGCTGACAAACCGGTAAAGTCGCCCGGATTCGTTGCTCTGACGCTCAAAAATACGACGCTGCCGAAAAATCTGCAGCGCTCTCTTGAAACCCGTTCGTTTGTGACTCCGGTACTGCGCGTGACGCCTCTGTCGATTAAGTACAAAAATGGCGTTAATACAAAAATCCTCATCGCTCTCCGCGTCGCCGCACCGTTTGAGTATCGTACGGAAGGGGACATGATTTATATCGACTTCAAGCATCCGGAAAATTTGTCCGGCAACAAGCTGATTATTGAGGCGATGGAACAGAAGAGCGCCGCCGAACCGCCGAAGGCGGCGGTAACCCGTGAAGAGAAGATCGCGGCCGCTCTGGCACCCGCTGCCGAGACTGACAGCCAGCCGTATGGCGCCGCTCACACGTACACCGGGCGTAAAGTCACTCTCGAATTTGCAGATGCCGAGGTGCGGAAAATATTTCAACTCCTGGCAGAGGTCAGCAACAAAAACTTTGTACTGGGTGATGAAGTTACCGGAGCTATCAGCCTCAAGCTCGTAAATGTTCCGTGGGACCAGGCTCTGGATATAATACTTGATACAAAAGGGCTCGATAAGCGTGAAGAGGGCAATATCATTCTTATCAAAGGCAAGGGACGGTTCAAATCCCAGGCGGATGAAGAGCTGGAGATCAAGAAAACCCTCGCCAAGGGCATAGAACTGAAAACCGAAATATTCAGCGTGAACTATTCGGATGTCGCGACAATCTCCTCACAGTTCAACAGCCTGAAGAGCGACCGGGGCATGATAACGATCGATTCCCGTACCGGCACTGTTATTGTTAAAGACATCCCTACAGCGATAGAGGATATGCGAAGACTGCTGAAACAGCTCGATGTTCCCGAACGTCAGGTCATGATCGAGGCCCGCATTGTCGAGGCGACCTCCACCTTTACCCGCAGCCTCGGCGTGAACTGGGGAATGCATTATCGTGACGGCTCTTCATCGTTTCTCGGAATCAATCAGATGGATTCCAGTTTCGGCGGGCTTGCCAACGCACCTCCCACAAGCGGGGCGAGCGGAACTCCCGGCGGGACAATGGGGCTCTCCTTCGGGAAACTGTTGGGCAATATCTCTCTCGATATGCGTCTGAACGCAGCTGCCAGCGCCGGCATGATCAAGATCATATCATCGCCGAAGGTCGCGACACTCAACCATAAGCCGGCAAAGATTTCACAGGGTCAGCAGATCCCCTATCAGAACACGACCTCGACGACCGGTGCGGTTACGGCGTTCGTAGCCGCAACCCTGTCACTGGAAGTAACTCCGCATATCAACGCCAACGGCACAATCATCATGAAAATCGATGCGAAAAACGATGCTCCCGGTACCGGCAATCCGCCACCGATCAACACGAAACAGGCGACAACCGAACTGCTGCTGAAAGACGGTGAAACTACCGTTATCGGCGGAATCTTTGTTGACAGCGAGCAGGAGGGGGATGACGGCGTCCCCTATCTGATGGATATTCCGTTCATCGGCAACCTGTTCAAGTCCAATGTAAAAACCAAGACCAAGACCGAGCTGCTGATTTTCATTACACCAAGAATTCTTGGAAACAGTTGATATAACTGCGCCATATGAAGTCCCTCCGCCGGGCACTCCGTCTTCCACGAGAAGCGATCGATGCGGAGAGCCTTCGGAGATATTAGAGTGAAACCGCGCGGCAGGTTTGAGGACTTTCCTCAGAATTGGGGAATGGTAAATACCGGGCGGTTTTGTAGAGCAGCGAATCAGTACAGGGCCGAATTCACTCTAAGGAGTCAGCTGATGAAAAAGTTTCTGTTAGTATGTATCATGTCAGGCATCTGGTTGACCGGGTGCGGTTCAGAGGGCGCCGGTACGTTGTCCGTATCGACTCCGACAACGAACAACGGCGTTGTTACCGCCACCGCCACCTTGACACGCTCCAGTGGATCAACACTTTCGGGTCAGACAATCAACTTCATCTGGTACACCGTCGGCGTGACCTCAAAAACCCAGAGTGCTGAAATTACAAGTTCAGTCAAGACCGATAACTCCGGTATTGCCTCCTCCCAGTTAATACTTGCACCAAGCAGATCAGAAAGCTTCATCGTATATGTAAAAGCGAATGCCGGTGACTTGACAAATATTCAGGGATGGCAGTCAACAACCGTTGCTCCGTAACCCTTCGGGATCTGTGATATCTCCCGACGCACGTTTTGAATCTGTATGACTTTGAAAACAGTAAGGATTCACATTCCGGAGGCTTGTATGAAACCGCTTACATCACTATCACTTATTTTAGTCGCATTCATGCTTGCCGCTCTGCCGGGCTGCTCGGGGAGCGTGGACAGCGGGGCTAATTCGTCACCTGGAAGTAAAATAACGTCGAAACTCATAGGGAGCGAAATTCAGGTTTCTACTGCTGGTGACGATCAGCAGAATCCCGCAGGTTCTTTATTTGTACGATAAATTAATATATTTTGTCGTATGGGAGGACTGGCGCAACAGGAACCTGACTACGAGCGATTTTCCTGCTGATCCGGCAAAGTTTGCCGGATCGGATATCTGGGGAAAATTTATAAATGCTGACGGAACGGCCTGCGGAAGCGAATTTTATAATCACCGACCGACTTTCCGGAAATCAGACCGCTCCGTCAGTTGCGTATCGTCCGGGAGATAAACTTGTCGTCGCCTGGCAGGATTCGGTCGGGATCCTCCACCGGAGGATATGTACGCTACGCCGCAATCACATCAATTCCTGCAGCCGGTTCCTGTGCCGCCGTTTCTCCCGTTCGTAACCACTCCTGTATCGGTCGGCTTCACGCACTTCAAACAATACGATGCCAATACGTCACGCCTCCTCGACTACATTTACGATTGTCGGTGACGGTACCGGCGGTGCCGATGTCACCGGCGGAGCCGTTCTGGTTCCCTATGTCAAGCCGCGTTCCATGTACCGTCACCGGCACCTACCCGGCGGAAAATCTCGACCCGTCCGTCGGGCCTACGACGCCGGTCAGTATTCAGGATGACGGCCAGGGCAAGCTAATCGGTTCCGGTGCCTCCGGTACGATAAACTATATGACCGGCAAGCTGGATGTCACCCTGATTAATGAGGTGGATACCGGATCGACGGCAACCTTTACGGTAAACTACAGCAGACTCGGCCAGAGTTCGATCGATATGCCGGAGTCACTGCAGTCGCGGAAAACGCCGAAAATAAATTATGACAGCGTAAAAGGTCAGTTTGCACTGACCTGGGTTGAATCGCGCATTGATACCAGCGGCAGTAATTACGGCAACAGTTACGCCTCGGTACTCTGTTTCGGCGTAGCCCCGGTTACCTGGCTGACCGGCGACAGTACGTTCCTCGGCTATCTTTATCTTGATCCGGCCCTCACACCGCTGGCAAACCCGCTGGCCATTGCCAGTGCCGATGCCATGAGAAGCGAAACCACAAGCTCGATGAAGCTTGTCTCGTCGTCACGCACGGCAACGCTGGAAACATATGTCTACGACTTTTTCACCAATCTCAATAATCCGAATCTGGCATCAGACAGTACGTCACCCGAGACTCTGTTTGTCTGGGAAGGTGAACGAAACAAGGCAACGCTCTCCTGCTCGCTTGATGCGGCAACAGGCACGATCACGTCGACATTTGTAACTGCATTGAAAGATGACGGCAATCAACACATCTATGGAATATTCGACAAAGAAATTATTCTGAATACCGCCACCAAATGGCTGGATTTCGGAAATACCGGCAGCGGTACAAATCCTTCGCTTGCTATCGACAGTGTCAGCAGCCCCCGCAAATTTCTCGTCGCCTGGGAAGACATGCGCGGCGGTTCCAACACGAAAATATTCGGTCAGCTGATCTATTCCGGAGGAGGGCTGTATAACAGCAACCGCATGCTTTCCTATCAGGACAGCGCCGGCAGCGGATCAAACGATGCGGTCATTACCAACTCCCGCCAGACCAGGCCCGTCGTCAGCTATGATGCGGTCAATCAGCGCTACTTTGTCATGTGGCAGGATGAACGCAACAGCTCCACATCCGTTGCCAACATCGACCTGTACGGGCAGTATGTTAACCTTGAAGGCTCCCTCAGCGGCGCCAATTACGCCATATCCTCCAACTCCAGCAACCAGTTGGCTCCGGCCATTGCCTACGATTCCTTTACCAAGCATTTCTTTGCCGTCTGGAAGGATGCCCGCAATATCAATCCTCCGGGCACATCTGCCTCCGATATCTACGGTCAGCTGTTCAGCATCGGGCAGCCTCAGATGACCCTGCTGACAACGACGACACCGACGGAACAACTTGTTCCGGCGGTACATGATTTCAAGACAACCACCGGCACCTGGACGTTTCTCGTCAAGAACACCGGTGATCAGGATCTGACGATCGATCCGATCGCGAGCACGAATCTGCCCAGCCCGCCGTTCTCAATCGCACCGTCAAACGGCGCCGTACTCGCCCCCGGCTCTTCCATCACCTATGCTGTCACCTACATTCCGACCTCGTCCGGCGTGTACAATGACTCGTTTACCCTCACTTCGGACGGCGGCAGCCAAAAAGTTGCGTTAAGCGCCACCGGGAACGTTTCAGCGGCATTCAGTTTCTCCCCGGCCGACAAGACAGAAATAACGGGGAGCACCAACGAGGCATTTTCGCAGAAGATGTCCGTCGTCGGCGGATACGCCCCCTTTACCTGGAGTGCGACCGGACTGGCCGGCTCGGGGCTCACCTTCAACACCGTTACCGGTGAAATATCAGGTGCCACACCGATCACCGGAACGTACACGGTAGCCGTCACCGTTTCCGACAGCAGTGCCCCGACGGTTTCCATCACCAATACCTATACGATCGTAATAAGTTCCGTCAAAATCTCAACGACCACACTGGTTCCGTGGACGCAATGGGTCTCCACAGCCTCCACACCATCATCACTGTACAGCCAGCAGCTCACTGCCACCGGCGGCAGCAGCCTGACATACACCTGGACGTATAGCGGTACCCTGCCGGCCGGCCTCACCTTGAGCTCATCAGGGCTTCTGAGCGGCAATCCGACTGATATCGGCAATCATATTTTCAACATTATCGCAACAAACCCGACCGACGCCACGCAGCAGTCACCGCCGAAGGCGTTTACCGTCGTTATTAATCCTCCTCCGTCCATTCTTACAACCACGCTGCCGCACGGGACTCAGGGGACCGCCTATTCGCAGCTGCTGAGCATGACCGGCGGCACAGAGCCCGCCTGGTCGGTACTGAGCGGGCTGCCTGCGGGGCTGGTATTCAATACACTCAGCTGTCCGAACACAATCTGCGGGACACCGACGAACACCGGCACCTACCCGCTTACCCTTGTCGTCACCGACAAGACCGGCGCGCGAGACAGCAAAAGCGTCTCCCTGGTTATCGACCCGGTTGGGACCACACCGACCACACCGCCCGTAACCTCGACCAGCCCTCCGACCACGTCCAACAGCGGCGGCGCGAGCGGCTGTTTCATCGCCACAGCGGCCTACGGCAGCTACCTCGAACCGCACGTCATGGTACTGCGTCACTTCCGTGACGAGGTGCTGCTGCAGAGTGTCGCCGGCACCGCCTTCGTGAAATTCTACTACCGCTACAGCCCGCCGATCGCCGACTATATCGCAGAGCACGCCATTCTGCGTATGATGATGCGGGTCGCCCTGACTCCGCTTATCTTCGTCGTGAAATACCCGCTGCTGTCGGCACTCCTCTCGGCCTTCTCCGCACTCTGGTTCATCAGACGCAGATTGACCGCGAAGGGACAGACAGAAATGGTGCAGCAGGCAGGGTAACGTCTTCACACCAGACACGCACACAAAAAACCTCCGGAGCCCGTCACACGGTTCCGGAGGTTTTTTTGTTGATGTACTATGATGCCAAAATATGATTGCACATTTATCTGACGCCAGTTAGTATGAATGCATGAACAGCCGTAACCGCACAACTCTTGAGACGATTTTCACTGATCCGGTCAGTGGCTCTCTCCAGTGGCGCTTGATTGAGTCACTCCTCGTTTCATTGGGGGCTGTACTGGTGGAAGGACGCGGCTCCCGTGTCTGTTTTGTGCTGAATGGACGAAGAGCTGATTTTCACCGGCCGCACCCGGGTAAAGAAGCGTTGCGGTACAGAGTACGGGCAGTGAGAGAATTTTTGGAAAAAGCGGGGGTAACGCCATGAATGCGATGATGTACAACGGATATGCTGCGCGGGTTGAATATGATGCAGAAGACAGGATCTTTACCGGCCGTCTTGCCGGAATTGACGATATTGTAACGTTTCACGGTGAATCGGTGAAGGAGCTTGAAACTGAATTTAAGACTGCAGTGGACGGGTATCTGGACATGAGCGAGCGTGCCGGAAAGCCGGCTCAGAAACCGTATTCAGGAAGGGTGATGCTTCGGGTCCCGTCAGAAATCCACGCAGCCGCTGCAGTAGCCGCGGAAGCAAGCGGTAAAAGCCTTAATCAGTGGGCAACCGAGGTCCTCCGCCGCGCAGTGAGCTGAACGGCAATGTTAAATTTTGGATGTTGAATTTTGAATTTGATTAAACCTTTCTTTACAGGGATGAAAGGGATGAAGAGGATGAAACCTTATAACCACAGACATTGAATCTTTCTGCCAACGAACCACACGTAGGGGCGCACTGCGTGCGCCCTGAATTACATAAGCCAAAAACGATCATATTCACCATCTAAAACCGGGCGCACGTCGGTGCGCCCCTACCGAGAGACCTCCTTTGACGTAAAAATGAGAATCAAAATCATCTCTCGCCCGTTCGCTCCGTTCACTCAAGACGCGAAGTCGCAAAGAGAGACAATACAAAAAAGCTTTAAGTCTTTGGGGGTAAACCATAAAGTACTGCCTGGTTCTGCCTGTCGCCTTCCTCTGCGTATCTCTGCGTACTCTGCGAGAGATTGCCTTTGTTCGTGAGTTTCGTGTATTTCGTGGACAATGTTTTGCTGTTACGCGTCATCGTATTAGGATTTAATCTTTCTTTGCGTCTTCGCGGCTTTGCGAGAGACCGCTTTTGAAGTAAAAACCAGAATCAAAATCATCTCTCGCCCGTTCGCTCCGCTCTCTCAAGACGCGAAGTCGCAAAGAGAGTCAACACAAAAAAGCTTTAAGTCTTTGGGGGTAAACCAAAATCCTGTTCAGTTCAGTTTTTCGCCTTCCTCTGCGTATCTCTGCGTACTCTGCGAGAGACCGCCTTTGACGTTCAATTCAAAATTCATTTAGGCCCACTGGGGTCAAATTCAAAATTCAAAATTCAAAATTCAACATTGCTTTCAGAGTTTAGCGTTTCCTAAACCGCTGCTGCGCCAGCGACTGCAGACGGTCCATATAATAATAGACCACCGGCGTGATGTAGAGCGTCAGCAGCTGGGAAACCAGCAGGCCGCCGACGACCGCGAGGCCGAGGCCACGGCGCGACTCCGCTCCGGCGCCGAGGCCGATGGCGATCGGCAGCGTCCCCATCAGGGCCGCCATGGTCGTCATCATGATCGGCCGGAAACGGACCAGACACCCCTTGTAGATCGCCTCCATCGGCGTTTTCCCCTCCATCCGCTGCGCCTCCAGCGCGAAGTCGATCATCATGATCGCATTCTTTTTGACGATACCGACCAGCATGATGATGCCGACAAAGGAGTAGAGATTGAGATCCTTGCCGAAGATCAGCAGGGTGATCAGCGCCCCGAAACCGGCCGACGGCAGTCCGGAGAGGATCGTCAGCGGGTGGATGTAACTCTCGTACAGCACGCCGAGGACGATATAGATCACCAGAATTGCGATGATCAGCAGCAGGGCCAGCCCTTTCGTCGAGGCCTGATACACCTGCGCGGTCCCCTGGAAACCGGTCGTGATCGACGCGGGGAGACCCCTGGCCTCCTTCTCGTACGGCCGCAACGGCGTCCCCCAGCGGGATATCCGGTTTCAGGTTGAACGAGATCGTCACCGCGGTGATCTGGCCGAGATGGTTGACCGAGAGCGGGCCGAGGCCGCTTTTGAGGGTGCCCAGCGAGGAGAGCGGTACGAGGGTGCCGGATGAGGAGCGCACGTACAACAGCCCCAGTGCGGCCGGATCCCGCTGGTACTGCGGCTCCAGCTCCATCACGACCCGGTACTGGTTGTTGGGGGCGAAGATCGTCGAGACCTGCCGCGAGCCGTAAGCCGAATAGAGCGCCTCCTCGATCTGCTGGGCCGACACCCCCATGGATGCGGCGCGGTCGCGGTCGATCTCCAGGGTCACCTGCGGATTTTTGATCTGCAGGTCACTGGTGACGTCCTGCAGGTCCGGCATCGCGCGCACCTTCTGTTCGAAGGCGGACGCCTGGCGGTACAGCTCCTCCGTATCGGGACTCTGCAGCACAAACTGGTACTGAGCCTTTGACAGGGTCGCCTCCAGCCGGATCGGCGGGGGATTCTGCATGAACATCATGATGCCGGGAACCGACATGACTTTCGGACGGAGCTTCTGGATGATCTGATCGGCGTTCAGCTTCCGCTCCCCCCTCGGTTTCAGCCGCATGAACATGAATCCGGAGTTGGAGCCGACCCTGCTGCCGCTGGAGCCGACCGACGACATGAACGCCTCCACGTCCGGTTCCTGCAGCACGATATCGGCCAGCTTCTGCTGCTGCCGCTTCATCTCTTCAAAGGAAATCCCCTGCGCCCCTTCGGTGATCGCGAAGAGTGCGCCGATATCGTCCGCCGGCAGGAGCCCCATCGGCATCCGGGTAAAGAGCCATACGGTCACCAGCAGCATCAGGAACGTCACGACGACCGTCGAGCGGCGGAAACGGAGCACGGTCTGCAGCGAGCGGTCATAGGCATGCAGCAGGGCGCTGAAAAAGCGCTCCATGACGTTGTAGAGGCGCCCGTGGCGCTGTTCCGCCGGGGGGGTAAGAAAACGGCTGCAGAGCATCGGCGTCAGGGTCAGGGAGACAACGCCGGAGATCAGGATCGCACAGGTGATCGTCACCGCAAACTCGTGCAGCATCCTCCCCAGCATCCCGGCCATGAACAGCACCGGGATAAAGACCGCCACCAGCGAGATCGTCATGGAGATGATCGTGAAACCGATCTCTTTCGAACCGCGCAGCGACGCATCCATCGCCGACTCGCCATGCTCCATGTGGCGGACGATATTTTCCAGCATGACGATGGCGTCGTCGACGACGAAGCCGACCGACAGGGTCAGCGCCATCAGGGTGATGTTGTTGACCGAAAACCCGAGCGCGTACATGGCGGCGAAGGTCCCGACAATCGAAAGGGGGAGGGCGAGGCTCGGAATGACGGTGGCGGAAAGGTTGCGCAGGAAGAGGAAGATAACCAGGATGACCAGCGCGATCGTCAGCAGCAGCGTAAATTTCACATCCGAAACCGAGTCGCGGATCGTATCGGTGCGGTCAAACAGGGTATTCAGCTCGACGGAGGCGGGGAGCTGGCTGCGAAAGCCGGGCATCTGCTCCTTGATGCTGTTGACCACCTCGATGGTGTTGGTTCCCGGCTGCCGCTGGATGGCCAGCACGATCGCCCGGTTCGACCCACCCTTCGTGTTGTACCACGCCGCGATCTTGTCGTTTTCCACACTGTCCGTCACGATGGCGATATCGGACAGCCGCACCGGTGCCCCCCCGCGATACACGACCGTCATGGCGCGGAACGCCGCGGCGTCCAGCAGCTGCCCGGTCGCCTGGATGGTCATCGCCTGCCGGTCCCCCTGCAGACCGCCGGTCGGGAGGTTGACGTTCCATTTTTCCAGGGCTGCCGCCACCTCGTCCAGGCCGATCTTCCGGCTGACCAGCGCCTTCGGGTCGAGCTGCACCCGCACCGCGTATTTCTGCGAGCCGTACACCATCACCTGGGCAACGCCGTTGATCATGGAAATCCGCGGCGAGATAACGGTATCGGCGAACTCGTTCACCTCCGACAGCGGCAGGGTCAGGGAACTGAGCGCCAGGTAGAGCACCGGCGAATCGGCCGGATTGACCTTCTGGTACGACGGTGGGCTCGGCATGTCCTGGGGGAGCTGCCGCGCTGCCTTGGAGATCGCCGCCTGCACATCCTGCGCGGCCGAATCGATACTCTTGTCCAGGGTGAATTTGAGGGTAATGACCGAGATCCCCTGGCCGTTGGTGGAGGTCATGGAATCGAGGCCGGAGATCGTTGAAAACTGACGCTCCAGCGGGGTGGCGACCGACGACGCCATGGTCTCGGGGCTGGCCCCCGGCAGATCGGCGCGCACCTGAATGGTGGGGAAATCGATACTCGGCAGATCGTTCACCGGCAGCAGTCGATAGGCGAACAGGCCGAACACCATGACCGCCAGCATGACGAGGCTGGTCATGATCGGCCGTTTTATGAAAAGCTCTGACAGGTTCATCGCGGAGCGGCCCCCCCGGTCGCGGGTTTCGCGGCCGGAGGAGCACCGCCCGGTTTATCCGGACCCTTGATCTCCACCGTGCCACCCGGTATCACCCGCATCTGGCCGTCAATCACCACCTGCTCACCCGGCGAGATCCCCTTTTCAACCACGGTCATCCCTCCGGACGCCGGACCGGCAGACACCGGACGCATCTCCGCCGTACCGTCAGGGAGCACGGCAAACACAAACTGCCCCTTCTGTCCCGTCTGGATCGCCTGGGAGGGGACGACCACCGCATCTTTGAGGGTCGCCAGCGTAATGGAAAGAGTCACGAACTGCCCCGGCCAGAGGAGCTTTTTCCGGTTCCGGAACGAAGCCTTCACCCGGATCGTGCCGGTCGCCGGATCAAGGGTGTTATCGATGAACGTAACGATCCCCGTTTCCTTCCCGTCCGCACCTCCGGGGAGATCCGCCGCAACCGTCACCGTTCCCGCCGCCATCTGCCGTTTCACCGCCGCCAGATCCCGCTCCGCAATCGTAAACGAGGCATTGAGCGGCGCCACCCGGTTGATCGTCACCAGCACGGTCTCATTGGCCTTGACCACATTACCGCGGTCGGTCAGCAGCGCCCCCAGCCGCCCGCTGATCGGCGCCGTAACCGTGCAGTACGACAGCTGCGTGCGGGCGCTCTCAACGGCGGCGCTGTCCGCCGCCACATCCGCCCCGGCCGATTCGGCCCTGGTCCGGTACCCTTCCGCCTGCTCCTGGGTGACGATCCCCTCCCTGACCAGCTGCGCGTAGCGCTCGAAATCCCTGCCGGCATTACTCAGCAGCGTCCGGTCACGGGCCAGCGCCGCCTCGGCCTTCCGCAGCGCCGCCTCATAACTGCGCGGGTCCAGCTTGAAGAGGAGCGCGCCCCGCTGCACCTCGTCCCCCTCACGGAAGGCGACAGCCGTCAGTTCGCCGCTGATCTGCGTCCTGATCGCCACGCTTTCAGATGCCTCCATGGTGCCGATCGCCTTCACCAGCAGCGGCACATCCGCCCGGGTCGCCGCAGCGGTCACCACCAGGGCGGGGGGGCGTCCTTTCGGTTTTTCAGTTTTTTTGGTACAGCCGGACAGAGCGGCGGAAGTCAGAAGAAGAGCGGCAACAAGCGGGGCGGCAGCAGCCGTGAAGCGGTGGATAATCATTCGGATCTCCGGTAACAGTGGGCGGGGCAGAAAATTTAGCGAAGTATATACAATCGTTCTACAACATGAAACAAAATTTAAGCGCGGAAATGCTGGAAGTTCGAAGGCAATGTTGAATTTTGAATTTTGGATTTGACCCCAGTGGGCCTAAATGAATTGAAATGCGAAAGGCAGTGTAAGAAGCGATTTTGAATGTTGAATTTGACCCCAGTGGGCCTAAATGAATTTTGAATTGAACGTCAAAGGCGATCTCTCGCAAAGCCGCAACCAGAAGTAGGCGCTTCTAAGCGAGACGCAAAGAAAGATTAAATCCTAATACGATGAAGCGTAACAGCAATTCTTTATCCACAAATACACGACCAGAAGTATTACTGACTGTTGTTTGTTAGCTTCATAACAAACTTACAGCCAGTTAGTAGTTCCATCAGGCGCCTCTAGGCGAACTCACGAACAAAGGCGGTCTCTCGCAGAGAACGCAGAGTCACGCAGAGAAAACCAAAGATTTTGTTGGTAAACCAGGAGTATCTGCCTGGTTGTTTCCGCTTTTATCGGCGTGCATCTGCGTCACTCGGCGGTTCCACTGTTTTAAGGCTTTTATTAACCGCCGAGAAAGGCGGATACACGCCGAGTAAGACAAAATCTTTGGGGGGTAAACCAAGAGTATCTGCCTGGTTGTTTCTGGTTTTATCGGCGTGCATCGGCGTCACTCGGCGGTCACATGATTGTTTGATATTAAATGGCAATTCTTTGTTCACGAAAAACACGGAAAAGAATTTTTGGTTTATCCCAAAAGCTTAAAGCTTTTTTCGTTTGACTCTCTTTGCGGCTTCGCGTCTTGAGTGAACGGAGTGAACGGGCGAGAGATGATTTTGATGCTAGGTTGGAGTCAAAGTCGGTCTCACGCAAAGCCGCGAAGACGCAAAGAAAGATTAAATCCTAATACGATGAAGCGTAACAGCAATTCTTTATCCACGAAATACACGAAACTCACGAACAAAGGCGGTCTCTCGCAGAGAACGCAGAGGAAGGCGAAAGGCAGAACCTGAAAGATTTGTTGTTTTACCCCAAAAGCTTAAAGCTTTTTTTGTTTGACTCTCTTTGCGACTTCGCGCCTTGAGAGAACGGAGTGAACGGGCGAGAGATGATTTTGATTCTGGTTTTTACGTCAAATGCGGTCTCTCGCAGAGGAAGGCGAAAAACTGAACTGAACAGGATTTTGGTTTACCCCCAAAGACTTAAAGCTTTTTTGTGTTGTCTCTCTTTGCGTCTCGCTTAGAAGCGCCTACTTTTGGTCGCGTCTTGAGTGAACGAAGTGAACGGGCGAGAGATGATTTTTATGTTGGTTTGTACGTCAACTTTGTCCACGAAATGCATGATCAAAAGGCTATGGGGTCCAGGTTATGTGGTCAAGCCTTGAATTGCCACTTTTAGACATAATTGATTTGTTTTCACCTATTATTTGACAGTTTCCTGATTTTACTGATACCATTTGCTAGGTATGCAAGGAGGATCCTATGCCGACAATCAGTATGTTTTATGGGATTGTTATCTATATGTATCTCATGGACAACAATCGCCATCATCTGCCGCACATTCATACACGCTATCAAGGAAAAAAGGCTTCAATTGCCATTGAATCCGGTGAGTTGCTTGATGGTGAGATACCAGGTAGCAAGCTGAAACTGGTTCAGGCATGGATTGAAATTCATAGGGAAGATTTGATGGCCGACTGGGATCTGTCAATAAATAATGAATTGCCTTTGAAAATACCACCCCTTCAATAAAGGAGATCGATTTATGTTACTTGACGTAGTGAATGTTGAACCTTTATCGGAATATAAGCTTTCCCTTGAATTTGAAAATCAGGAGAAACGTATTTTCGATGTTACTCCTTATCTGGAGATGGGAGTTTTTCGCCAACTGAAAGATAAGAATATCTTTTCGCGGGCCTTTATTGAGGGTGGAACAGTAATGTGGCCAGGTGAAATCGACATTGCCCCGGAAACTCTTTACGACCGCTCAACTCCACTATAACCAGGGGAAAACAGAAACAAAAAAATAGGTACGATGCAGAAAAAGCCGACGGAAATATCCGCCGGCCTTTGTGTATTCTGTATGGTACGAAAATCAGAAGGTGATGGCTGCCTTTAATGAATAGACGGCCTGGTCGGCATATTCGAATTCGCCGGTAATTGCCAGAAGCGGCAGCGGCGCGATGACGAGCCCGCCGAAGAAGCGCGGCACGGTGAAGCTCTCGTCTCTGAGGCCGATCGCCTGAAGATACCGTTTTGCCGAGCTCTCAACCTTCATGATGCCGGCTCCGGCATAGGGGGTGAATATGAGAAAGCCCTTGCTGACCGACGCATCGGCTCCGTAGGTATGCAGTCCCAGATCGTCGACGCCTGCCAGTTTCGAGTAGGTGGCACGGATACCGAGCGCCGGTGTTGCGGCGGTGCCGTCAAGGATCGCCTTGCTCACTTCGAAGCCGTACAGTTTGATGTTGCTGTCGGGAACGAATGAGTACATGGCGCCGATATCGATGCCGAGCGGCAGACCCTTGCGGACCCGCAGTTTGGGAACGGCCAGATAGGCGGGTGCGTCGTTGTTGAAAGCGGAACTCCAGTAGATGCTGTTTTTGTCGATGCTGATGGCCGACACTTCCAGGCCGATGTCAAAGCCGGTGAGGCCGAGCGGCTCCGGCGGGGCCATGTTTTTGTAGCTGAGCAGTGAACCGGCCTGCTTGCTCAGGCTCCTGAAGTCGCTCTGACTTATGGGTGAGGTAAAATTGAGGTCAGCTGCCAAGGCCGGTGAAACTGCGTATGCCAGTACTGCCGCTGCAACTCCGCACAATAACGCTCTTTTCATGTGAACCACCTCCTGCGTAAGTATGAATCGGCTGCAGTGTAGCAAAGCTTTGGAAATCGGTCAATCATTGCGAACGATCCGGTGATATTTTTTCGGGGCAGAGGCTGCTACACAGTCTTTCAATCATGTTGTCCACGAACGGCACGAGCAGAAGTCGCGCTTCTAAGCGAGAGAATCAAAACCAAACGACTTCAGGGATTGGTTTAACCAATAAAGATTCAGCCGTTAATCATGCCTCTTCAGAAGTTATCTGCGTCCGATAAGAAAAAAGACCAAGGTAGGAAGCCTGACCCCGAAATATGACCTTCCGAAGTTATCTGCGTCCAAAAGGCCTGAAAGTCTTTAATAGGACGCTGATCAAGTCTGATCAAATCTGATTAACCCAAAAATCATTTTTCCGTGTATTTCCGTGTGTTCCGTGGACCCCGCCTTTGACATTCAATTCAACATTCAAAATCCAAAATCCAAAATTGCCTTTAGTCTTTCTCTGCGTTACTGCTGCGTACTCTGCGAGAGATCGCTTTTGACGTTAAATTCAGAATCAAGTGCATCTCTCGCCCGTTCGCTGCGCTCTCTAGAGGTCGCAGAGAAGATCTAAACAAAAAGTCTATATAGGTTGGTTTGTTAAAGTGTCAAGGTAGGAAGCCTGACCCCGATGATTCTTGTTGCCGTTTAAACTCGTTTGAGCGCTGTTTTGTACACTTCATCGTTGCGTCGTGGTCCGACTGCAACAATCAGAACCTCAATAACGTCTGCGTGAACGCAATACACAATACGGACATCACCGGTACGGATACGGCGGCAACCAACAAGTTCGCCGGAAAGCGGTTTACCGGTTTTTTCCGGTTCCCCATCGCGAATGCGGGTTTCAATGGCTTTAAGCACCGCGCGAGCCTGATATCTACCCAAATACTCCAGATCTTCAGCTACTTCATGGTGATAAATAACCCGCCAGGTCACGATTCCAACTCATTGGCAAATCGTCTTAACATCTCATCATGGCTGATCGCTTTTGAACTGTCGAAGCTGCGCAACCGATCCCGCGCCGTTAGTTGAATATGCAGATCATCCAGTTCATCCATCATCGCTTCGTACACGCTGACCGGCATCATCACAGCTGCTGGTGCATTATTCCGCATCACAACATATTTTTCCTGTTTGCCGCTGGAGAGACGATCAAAAATAGTCTTGGCAGAACGAGAAACCTCCGTTACAGAAACAGCCTGGCTGGAACGTTCAAGAAGTGCGTTCATGGTAAACTCCTTCATGGCATTTAATTATATGATTATTGTATGATTATTATCTGGTTAGTCAAGAGGAATAATTATGAACCGGTATGGAGCTACTAACTGGCTCTAAGTTGGTAATCAGGCCAATAAAACAACACACAGTTAATCATGCTTTTTCAGAAGTTATCTGCGTCCAAAAAGCCTCAAAATCCTGAATGGGACGCTGATCAAATCCGATCACATCTGATTAAACCAAAAAGCATTTTTCGTGATTTTCGTGTATTTCGTGGACTCCGCCTTTGACGTTCAATTCAACATTCAACATTCAACATCCAACATTGAATTCATCTCTCGCCCGTTCGCTTCGCTCTCTAGAGGTCGCAGAGAAGATCTAAACAAAAAGTCTATAGCCGTTGGTATACCAAAAAAAGATTCAGCCGTTAATCATACTTTTTCAGAAGTTATCTGCGTCCAAAAAGCCTCAAAATCCTGAATGGGACGCTGATTAAATCTGATAGAATCTGATTTAATCCAAAAAGAAGCGCAGTTATCATGCCTTTAATACTATCTAACAGGGATGAAGCGGATGAAACCTTATAACCACAGACTTTATTGGTTTAACCAGGAAAACATTTTCGGTTTACCTCCACAGCATTCTGCCTGGTTCACGCCGTTATCCCCTCTATCCCATTTATCCCTGTTACATTGCCTTTCAGGTTTACGTCGCGTCGTTGCGTCGCCGCGTGAGACCGCCTTCGCCTTCCAATCAAACATTCAAAATTGTATTTAAATGTTCAACAACCATTTCCAGACCGGGACCAGATGGATGTGGCAGCTTCCGACCGTTTCCGCACCCTCCTCGTTCCAGGTCAGCACCGTACCATCGGTAATGCCAAACTCCTCGGCCGCTTTGGCCAGGGCAGCAAACTCTCTTTTGCGGGTTTTCTGGTCGCTTAAGTCATAACAGACCTGAAACAGGCTGAATCCCCCGGAGGCGGTACGAACGACAAAGTCTATCTCCTTGCCGCCGGCACTCTTGAATGAGAAAAACTCATTCCCGCGACGGTACCATTCCACCGCCACCAGATTTTCCAGCAGCCGCCCCGTATCACTACCGGTCCGGAAGCGCACTGCGTTGACCATCCCGGTGTCATACGCATATATTTTACGGGGTGCCGACATGCGCACCTTCGCCTTGGGCGAATATCGTGTCACCGACATAAACAGAAAGGCCTCTATCAGATACCCCACATAGTTCTCAACGGTATGGACACTACGGAATGCCAGGGAGTTTTTCAGGCTGGTGCAGGTATACTCGCGTGCGACATTACCAATCAACCATCTCCCCACATCATGCAGCTTGGCGGGATAGCGTACGCTGTAGCGTTTGACCACATCCTTGAAGAGAATGCCGTCAAACAGGGCAGTCAGATATCCGGCCGGTTCGGTCCCGCGCACCACCACCTCGGGGAAACCGCCGATCCTCAGAAAATCGTCCAGCTGCTTCAGTATGAGTCCCTGACGTTCCGGCGCCGCCAGAGTCTCATCGACTGCAAAAGAACGTGCGATCAGGAATTCGGCAAAAGAAAACGGGAGAAGGCGGAACTCTACGTAACGGCCGGTCAGGTGGGTGGAAAGCTCACGGCTCAGGAGATGGGCATTGGAACCGGTCAGGATAATATTGTAACCGCGCCGCTGCAGCCGGTTGACAAATAACTCCCATCCGGTCACGTTCTGGATCTCATCAAAGAAGATCGTCCGGTTGTCGCCGTACACCTGGATCATGGCCTTCAGCAGTTCATCCAGATCAAGCGGCGGCATCAGACGTTCGTCATCGAAATTGATATAGGCGAAGTCGGAACCGGCAGCAGCAGTAAGCATCTGCAGGGCAAAGACCGATTTACCGGCGCGGCGTGGCCCGATGACGACCTTGATCAGGCCACCGGTCATGCTCTGCACCGCTTCCGCAAGACCTGTCCGGGGGACGAAGCACCCCTTCAGCATCTCATCGCGTTCGATTCTATGACTCATGACGATATTTTTCATATTAAAATGCACAATATATTAGTTTTTTGTGCAGTACAACATAATTAACGTCTGAAAGTGGGTGGTACAAGAGTGACCGGGTTAACATTGAGTCCAAAATCCAAAATCCAAAATTGCCTCTCACAGGTTTCCAATCCAAAATCCAAAATCCAAAATCCAAAATTGCTTCTGAATATGAACACGAGCAGTAGGTGGATTGGTTGTGTGAATATCCGGGAGCGGTGCAGTAGTAGCAAGGTCTGAGAGGTTTATCCTGATCTTTTTGGCTTACTTAAAATTCTTAATTCATTTTTCGTGAATTTTTCCGTGTATTTCGTGGACAACGACCGGTGTTCAATCACCAATAGTTGTATTGTGTGTATGTCAGAGAGGGTGTGGTGCCCGGAGATGTCGGGGCAGGTCAGAATGGTTTGGCCCTAAATTCGGTTTGTTTCAATGAGGAATCCCGCGCAAATATAAGGTATCAGGTGAGAGGTCAATTTCATCATTCCAAACTACTGTTCCAAACACCACGGACGCTCTCATAAATAACCCGTTTTCTTTGAGATCCGAAAATGCAGGAAAACCCAGATATGGTTTCATGTCGAACCAGCGTAATTCACCAGTTTCGAATTCTGCCAAAATACAATAATCCGGTAAAACTTTTACTTTAACGACGTCCGGAGTCATATATCCCTCCTAGCGCAAAGGATCAATTTTAAAAGGTGTCTGACCGCTGGTAGCCAGAATCCAGTCTGCCATAAGTTCGTCCTGATGCAGTTCCAGCCAGGCCTGCACCAATTTCATCTGTCGAGAGGGAAGATCGCCTTCCAGCAAGGCACCGTCAGGAATCTCGATCACTGCCTTAAATTCGTTGTAACGAATGTGAATGTGTGGAAGATGATGCTTCTCAGCATCAAATACATACATTGAAACCAAGATACCGTAAAACATACTGATTGTCGGCATAGAACCCTCCTTGAAACTGCTTCAAAGAGTATCAGTAAAGTCAGGAAATTGTCAAACAGTAGGTGAAAATTGATCTGTCCCGCTTTCTCATACCAATTTTGAATTTTGGATTTGACCCCAGTGGGCCTAAATAGATTTTGAATTGTTTTGATTCGTTGATTTTACTATTGAAGTTAAAATATTGACGATTGATTCCGCCTCAGACAGCAGTTACGGCAATTTTGAATTTTGAATTTGACCCCAGTGGGCCTAAATGGATTTTGAATTGTCTTGATTCGTTGATTTTACTATTGAAGTGAGAATTTTTACTAAGGCATCTGATTCCGCCAGGAGCAATTCCACGTCAGTTTCATCGACGATGTTACTATCCCGCAATAGACGTAACCAGTAGCAGGTTTCTCGAGCCTCCTTTGAAGCAATTGAAATCTTCGAAACAAAATCAGCTCTACTCTGTCCCGCCTGAGCCTCCTCAACATTTGCACCAATGCTGGTACCCGACCGGAGTAACTGCTTCGACAAAACAAACTCGTTGGCTTTACAGAGCTTCCGGTAAAGAACAATAATCTGAAGCGCAAAATCATAGCTCTTTTGTTGTATAAGGTTCTCTTTCATTTGTCCCCTCATTCAAAATCCAAAATTGTCTTCAACCACTTTTTTTCTGAACTATATTACCCTTCATTTTCAGTCTTTTTTAAACTCAATATCTATACCTGAAAGTTGTATTCAGATTGTAAAAATATTTCAATCCAAAATTAAAAATTGCCTTCAGTTTTCAATCCAAAATTCAAAATTCAAAATCCAAAATTGTCTTTAAATTGCCTTCAGCTTTCAATCCAAAACTCAAAATCAAAAATCCAAAATTGTTTCCTACGGTTTCCAATCCAAAATCGCTTCTTACAGGTTTACATTCCAAAATCCAAAATCGCTTCTTACAGGTTTTCAATCCAAAATTCAAAATCCAAAATCCAAAATCGCTTCTTACAGGTTTCCAATTCAAAATTCAAAATTCAAAATCCAAAATTGTTTCCTACGGTTTTCAATTCAAAATTCAAAATTCAAAATCCAAAATTGTCTTCAAATTGCCTTCAGTTTTCAATCCAAAACTCAAAATCAAAAATCCAAAATTGTTTCCTACGGTTTTCAATTCAAAATTCAAAATTCAAAATCCAAAATCGCTTCTTACAGGTTTCCAATTCAAAATTCAAAATCCAAAATCCAAAATTGCCCTTCAGTTGCCTTAAAATTGCCTTTATTAGATTTTAAAAAGATTTCAATTCAAAATTCAAAATCCAAAATCCAAAATTGCCTTTAAATTGCCTTCAATTCGCCGTCGGCGTATATTCCGGGACAATCTCGCGGAGCAGTTCCAGCAGGTGGGGGGTGTCGTTGTCAGAGGCGGCGCGGAGCAGTGCCCGCAGTTGCTGACAGAGGTCATCATAATTCTGGGGGGTAGGGGCCATGACGTGGATCATGCGGTGGGGGGTGTTGAGGATATTCTCCCCGGTGAAGAACAGCTCTTCATACAGCTTTTCTCCCGGGCGGAGGCCGCTGTAGACAAATTCGATATCGGTGTGGGGGGTCATGCCGGAGAGCCGTACCAGCTGCTCGGCCAGTTCCACGATCCGGACCGGCTCACCCATGTCGAGCACAAAAATTTCGCCGCCGTTGCCGAAGCAGGCGGATTGCAGCACCAGCTGGCTCGCCTCCGGGATCGTCATGAAAAAGCGGGTCACATCCGGGTGGGTGATCGTCAGCGGGCCTCCGGCGCGGATCTGCTCCATGAACAGCGGGATCACGCTGCCGTTGCTCCCCAGCACATTGCCGAAGCGCACCGTCGAAAACTTGGTGTGGCTCCCCTCGGAAAGGGCCTGGATGAACTTCTCCGCCACCCGCTTGGTCGTCCCCATGACGTTGGTCGGATTAACCGCCTTGTCGGTGGAGATCATCACGAAATTGCGCACCCCGAACTGCTGGGATACGGTCGCCATATTCATGCTCCCCATAACGTTGCAGAGCACCCCCTCCACCGGGTTATGCTCCACCAGCGGCACATGCTTGTAGGCGGCGGCGTGGAACACGACCTGCGGCGTGATCTCGTCAAAAATATGCTCCAGCCGCTCCAGATTGCGCACATCGCAGATGAACGGCACAATGCGCAGCTCCGGATGCCGGGCCGTCAGCTCCCGCTCGATATAAAACAGCGGCGTCTCGGCCGAATCCACCAGCACGATCATCGCCGGTGAATAGCGGGCCACCTGCCGGCAGATCTCGCTGCCGATGCTCCCCGCGGCCCCGCTCACCAGCACCCGCATCCCGCCCAGATACGCGCCGATGGCGCCGTCGTCCAGGGCCACCGGTGTCCGTCCCAGCAGGTCCTCGATCTCCACATCCCTGATATGGGAAACCTTCACATTCCCCTTGATGATCTCGCTCAGGCCGGGGATGATCTTGAACTGCACCCCCGACTGCTGGCACTTGTTCACCAGATTCCGCACGAACTTCGGTCCGACCGACGGCACCGCGATGATCACCTTCTCGATGTCGTGCTTCGCGATGACCTCGCCCAGCTCCGCCGTCGTGCCGAGAACCTCCACCCCCATCATGCGCATACCCTGCTTCTGCAGATCATCGTCAACAAAGCCGATCACCCGGTAGGGTGAAGAAGCCTGCTTCTGGATCTCGCGCAGCAGCATGTTGCCGGCATCGCCGGCCCCGATGATCAGGGTGCGGCGGGTAACTCCGTTCTCATGGTGGTTGTTGTTGTTGTTGTTGTACAGTCCTTTCGGTGCGGAGCGGCGCTCCCGGTAGACGCGCCACACGAGACGGGACGCCGCCACCTGCACCATCAGCAGCCCCGCGTCCAGCACAAAGACCACCCTCGAGAAGTGTGCCCCGTGACGGAAGAAAAACAGTGCCAGCGAACTCACGATAACGGCGATGGAAACGGTCTTGAAGATCTCCATCATATCGTGCAGAGAAGCGTATCGCCAGATGCTGCGGTACAGGGATGAGGTAAGGAAGACAATCGCCTGGACGGCGATCACCGTGGTTACCACGTACGTCAGAAAGAAGGGGGTGAATGCAGCGGTACTAAAATCCTCGGCCAGCAGCCAGGCAACAAAATAGGACTCGACGATCAGGAAGAGGTCGAGGAAAAAGACAAGAAAACGTTTTGATGTCTGCATAGCGGGACTCCGAAGGGTAGTGCGGGAAACGTATCACAAAACAGGAGTCTTAGAAATAATTTTAATAAGTAGGAGACGGAGATTGAAAAAAGCCATCAGTCATTGGTACGCTGATCAAGTCTGATAAAATCTGATTAAACAGTAGACCAGACTTTTTGCTTAAATCATGCCTTTTCAGATGTTATCTGCGTCCAAAAAGTCTGTAAGTCTTTAATAGGACGCTGATCAAGTCCGATCAAATCTGATCAAACAGTAGACCAGGCTTTTCGCTTAAATCATGCCTTTTCAGATGTTATCTGCGTCCAAAAGGCCTGAAAGTCTTTAATAGGACGCTGATCAAGTCCGATAAAATCTGATTAACCCAAAAATCATTTTTCCGTGTATTTCCGTGTGTTCCGTGGACCCCGCCTTTGACATTCAATTCAACATTCAACATTCAAAATCCAACATTGAATTCATCTCTCGCCCGTTCGCTCCGCTCTCTAGAGAACGCAGAGGAAATCAAAACCAAAAGTCTGAAGCGATTGGTTTACCCGCAAAAAAGATTCCGCCGTTAATCATGCTTTTTCAGAAGTTATCTGCGTCCAAAAAGCCTTAAAATCCTGAATGGGACGCTGATCAAGTCCGATCAAATCTGATTAAACCAAAAAGCATTTTTCGTGATTTTCGTGGACTCCGCCTTTGACATTCAATTCAACATTCAAAATCCAAAATCCAAAATCCAAAATTGCCTTTAGTCTTTCTCTGCGTACCTCTGCGTACTCTGCGAGAGATCGCCTTTCGCCTTTCAATTCAGAATTCAAAATCCAAAATTCAAAATTCAAAATTGCAGTTAATGTGTTACGCCTTCCTTCCGAATCACCTTTACGAAGGTCAACACAATAATTTTCAAATCCAACAGAAACGACCGATTCTCCAGATACCACTTGAAGATGGTGTTGTTGCGCCCGACGCGGTCGGACCAGTAAAGGATAGGTCCGGGGGACGTGAGTTTTACCAAGGCGGCGATGATGAACATCAGCGGGCTCAGCACTGCAAGAGCAATCAATGAAGAAAAAAAATCAAAGGTCCGTTTCATATTTGTCCACGAAATACCCGAAATACGCTAACAAAGTCGGTGAAGCCGTAATTCATGTGTGCTGTCACTGCTGTCACTATGTCGTTGGAAATAAATTCTTCCCCTTTTCCTCCCAGAGGCGGATCAATGTGCCGGTTTTTCTGGAACCGACTCCATGCCAAAGCGAAACCAGACCAAGATAGTCATCAGTTATCTCGTAAATAAGACAATACATGACCGGACCTGAATCAAAATATAATTCCCGTAGAACCACATGCTGGTCTGCAAGCAGATACGGTGCAACAGTACCTGCCATGTTGTTACCGGTAAGAAGCGCTTCCGCAGCCTCCACTCTTGAAAGAAATAAATCAGAAATTTCCAGTCTGTACCGTTCTGCCAATCCCTGTGCATACGATTTTACTCTGGACGTATATTCACTGGAACGCTTAAGCGGTTTTTTTTTCATTCCGTATCTCTTTTCGTATAGAATTGAAAAAATCATCGTTCTCCGCTACAACCTCACCGAGCCCTGAACGGAGTTCATACCACCCCCGTTCTACCGAAGTAACAAATTCCCTTTGCTCGTCGGCACTCCGGACATACATCCGGAGTGAATCCCTGAGGATATCCTGTTCTGAACGTCCTTCTATTACTGAAATTCTCTTCAGGTTGGAATTGTCTTTTTCGTCAAGTCTGAGGCCCAACTGCCGTGTACTTGCCATGTTATTACCTCCTTTGATATCTTTGATACCAGTGTATATCGCAGAACAGTCTATAGCAAGTACAATTTGGCTACGAGAGATCGCACTTCATTTTGCCTCAATTCACTTTCAGATTGCCTAAATACATCATTGCCTTTCGCCTGAGGCACTGTTCATAATATGAACACGGGCAGCAAGGTGGATGAGGGTGTGGATGTCGGATAGGGTGTGATTCCAAGGTGTGTCAGGTCCGAGCGGTTCTACTGTAACCGGTTCCACCTCGTCGATCAGGTCTGAGAGGTTTCTCCTTTTCCGTGTATTTTCGTGTCTTCGCCTACTTGCCTAGAGGCACCTACTTCTGGCTGCGAGAGCCCGCTTTTGACGTTCAATTCAAAATCAAGTGCATCTCTCGCCCGTTCGCTTCGCTTACTAGAGGTCACAGAGAAAAGACGTTTGCCGTTGGTTTACCCACAAAAATAATTCAGCCTTTGACCTTCTCTGCGTACTCTGCGAGAGCCCGCCTTTAATGTTTTACGCCTTCGCTTTTAGCTACCTTCACTACAGTCAGAAATATAATACGTAGATCTAACAAAAAAGATTGGTTTTTAAAATAGTATTCATCAAATTCCACCTTCACCGGTATAGGCAGTTCATCCCGGCCATTAATCTGTGCCCAGCCGGTCAGGCCGGGTGTCAACCGGTGCACACCTTTCTCAGTGCGCAGAGCGATCAGGTCATCCTGGTTGAAAAGGGCAGGGCGCGGACCGACAATGCTCATGTCACCGGAGAGGATGCTCCAGAGTTGGGGGAGTTCATCCAGGCTGGATTTGCGGAGGAACTTGCCGATCGGGGTAAGCCATTGTGTCGGGGTTGCCGAGGAGGTGAGTGGCGACGGCGGGGGTGTCCGTACGCATGGTGCGGAATTTAGGCATTTTGAAGATGGCGTTATTGCGTCCGACGCGGTCGGACCAGTAGAGGATAGGACCGGGGGAAGTCAATTTGACCATCAAGGCAGTAAGCAGCATCGGAATTGATAAGCAGATAATCGCCAGAAGCACATACTGAAATCAAAGGAGCGCTTTAGCATAATATTTGATCCAGAATGATTTCAAATCCAAAACTCATAATTCAACATCCAAAATTGCCTCTCGCTTGTCGGACCAGTAGAGGACCGGTCCGGGGGAAGTCAACTTGACCATCAAAGCAGTAATCAGCATCGGAATTGATAAGCAAATAATCGCCAGAAGCGACATGCTGAAATCAAAGGAGCGCTTTAGCATAATATTTGATCCAGAATGATTTCAAATCCAAAACTCATAATTCAACATCCAAAATTGCCTCTCGCTTGTCGGACCAGTAGAGGATCGGACCGGGGGAAGTCAACTTGACCATCAAAGCAGTAATCAGCATCGGAATTGATAAGCAAATAATCGCCAGAAGCGACATGCTGAAATCAAAGGAGCGCTTTAGCATAATATTTGAACCTGAATGATTTTAAATATAAAATTCATAATCCAACATCCAAAATTGCCTCTCTCGCCGAGGTGATTACGGAACAAGTCCGAATTTCTTTTTAAGTTTTACAGAAATTGTTTTTGCATGCACGACGGTATCGTAGACTGAAGCAAAATCATCTGCAGATAATTCACCCCGTAGAACATCCATATCATTCCGGATGGCACCCTGCAGAATCAGAAGGCTTTTTTCGCGCAGATCAGAGCAATCAATGAAAGAATCGTGAGTCAGAAAAGTATATTCATTGCTTGATACAGGCAGGTGCAGACTCTTCAATTCCTCGGTACAAAACAAATTTGGATTAACTTCAGAATTGATATACAGGCTGGCGACGGAGGCCAGTGATTCATTCACGGCAAGGACGACAAACAGCTTTATTTTGGGTGGAGTTGTGTCGTCAACATATGTACGAAGAACTGTGCCGGGCTTAATGGCAGTAACGGAAAAAACGGCGCGAACATCAGGAGGGAAAAGATCGCCAATACGTGGGGTCATGAAAAAGCAGCTTCTGCTTCCAGTTTCGCAGAGAGATATTTCAACATGGCATGATCAGCGCCGGCTACCTTGGCGATTTCCTTGAGGGAGATCTTGTCATCCTTGCCGGCCTTGTTGTAGGCGCCATCATGTGATTTATCGCGAAGTTCAATAAAAGAGAGAAATTTGTTTTCACGCAACGATTCATCCAGACAGGCCACATCAGATTCTGACAATTCATCCAGATCAGGTTCGGCAACCGGAACGAGGAAATGACCGTTTACCTTCAGAAAGCCGGAATAATCGCGGCACGAACAATTCAGCGCTTCTCCGCGAATAGTCTTGATAATGTCATACACTCGGGATGGAACCGGCCCGTGATTCATGGCGATATAATCGTCGCCGGTCAGCACCGGCCTGCCATAACGAACCAGATGTTTTTGATCGGCGAAATAGATGATCTTGAAAACTTTATGCAGATCAGCTTTGATCTTCTCTGCGTAAAGCTTTCGCGTCACGAACAGCATAATCGCAATAGCTTTATTTTCATCAAACGGGAAATTCATATCAGTATCTTTCTAAATCATACAATGGAAATGGCAGATGAAGTATAACTCATTCCTCCATTGTTTCAAAGTGTTAATGCAATAGCTTCTCTATGATAAGTGCTTTTTCAAGACTTGACCCCATAGTCCTTTTTTTCTTTGTCCCGTTTTCTTCCAAAAAGCATTTTTCCGTGTATTTTCGTGCCTTTCGTGGACAACCGCCTTTGACGTTCAATCCAGAATCCATTTAGTCCCACAGGGGTCAAATCCATTTAGGCCCACAGGGGTCAAAATTGCCTTTACTGCATTGCCTTTACATCTATCCCCAGATAATCCACCCGATCAGGTGTCCGCCGAATTCGCCAGGTGAAAATAGATCTGTCCCGGTTTTATAATGTTTTAAAGGAGTCGAATTCGACCCCTTTAAAATTGTGATAATTCAAGACTTGACCCCGAAGGTTGTTCTTCTATGGGTTAGATCAAATTCTTATCAGAATTTATCCGAAGCTATCCGCGTGCAACGGTTTACGTCTCTTTTTGCCTTTATCCCTTTAGGCCCACTGGGGTCCTGCATCCCTTTCATCCCTGTTAAATCGCTTTTCAGGTTCTGCCGTCATCCGTGTGCATTATGCCATTCGTGACCGACTTAAATCAGTACCTCAATTCCTTTGCGGTCAAGAATGTTCAAAAGCTTCAGTGAGGGACCACCTGGGTGCTTCTCGCCAATCTCCCATTTTTGTATAGTTGAAAGACTGGTATTGAGTACAGAGGCCAGCACCGCCTGACTAATTCGGAAACGGTCCCGTAACGTGCGAATCTGCTCGGGTGAATATGCCGGCACTGGCTCGATACACAATACATCATAACGATTCATGGCACGTTTATCGATAAAGCCAAGATCAGGTAAATCACGCGCTGTATCGTGAATTGTCTCAAGAAGACGATTTTTAGGTTTCATTTGTTACCTCCATTAGAGAACCTTTGGTGACTGCCTCGGAAATTTGTTAATCAGACAGGATGAGCAAATCACCAGCTAAAAGCTTCAGTGCCTCAAGTTCATTAGCAGAAATAGTATCTCGTTCATTCTTTTCAAAACCATAAACAAAAAACCATCTGTCATTTCTGTTTGTTGCCAGTAAAGTTCTTGTACTGCCACGTTTGCCATGTCCGGGCAAGGCAATTCGCTTTTTGACTATCCCGCCACCAAGATCGGCATCTACCAGCCCTTGACGTATTTCCATCACAGCTCGATACAAAGCTTGATCAGGCAAGTCTGCTTTACGTGCCCAGCGGTTAAACTGTCGGGTTTTATAGATCATGTGTGTTTACCATATCACTAGGTGGTATGCTTTTCAACGGAAAACTGGAAACATCCGCACGTGGTCTGCCTGCTTTCTTGGGTCTCAGTGGCTGATTCAAACGGGACTCAAGCATATCAATAAAGCATTCCGAACCCAATGGGCGTCCAGTCATAGTGGCTCTGCGGATTGCGTCATCAGCTTTTTCATCCACAGTGCCAACAAAGTTGGCATAACTGTTTTGCTCCTGCAAAGAGAGCCAGGAAGTTGAACCCAACAGTGGATCACTTGAACCGGTGATATGGGAGTTGGCGCTTGACCAACGATATAACTCAGCATGTTCTACAAGACCAGCCTTCAATGGATTGCGCTCAACATAGCGTGCCACAGCCCATACGTTCAGATCATTTTCTACAACGCAGGAGAAAAAGCGGTTTTGCCAAATTCGTCCCGATTGTTTTAGCTTCCTGTTGAGATATTGGGTATATACCTGATTAGTCATCCCGATCCCTTTCGCCAGCGCGGTATCAGTATTTGGCACGGCGAGTAAGTGGATATGGTTGTCCATCAAACAATAAGCCCAGATTTTAAATTGGTGTTTTTTAGCATAACCTGCCAGCAGTTTCAGATACGTCTGTCGATCTTCGTCATCAAAGAAGACAGTAGATCGATTGTTACCGCGTTGTGTTATGTGGTGAGGATAATTGACAGCTATGATGCGCGCAATTCGTGGCATGGTACGAAGAATACAGCAGAAACCGAAGTGCTGCAACAATTAATATGGAGAGTGTCCCTAATTACCTCAGGTTTCCTCTGCGCACCTTGCCTAGAGGCACCTGCTTTGGCTGCGTACTCTGCGAGAGATCGCCTTTGGCGTTTAATCCATTCAGGCCCACCGGGGTCAAATTCTTTAGGCCCACTGGGGTCAAATCCAAAATTGCCTCTCAACAGTGTCTCTCATACCAATCCAGCGCCTCATCAAGGCCCTGTCCGATGGTATGCGTCGGGCGGTATCCGAGCAGTCGCGCGGCCTTGCCGATATCCGCCTGTGAATGGAGCACATCACCGGCCCGGAAATCGCGGTACTGCGGCTGCACCCCATGCAGTCCGGGGTGTCCGGCTGTCAGGCCATCACGCAGCAGGTCAAAGAGCTGATTCAAGTCAGTACGGGCATTGACCGCCACGTTGTACACCTGACCCGCCGCCCCGGCGTTCTCTGCAGTTGCCGCCAACAGATTGGCCTGCACGGCATTGCGCACATAACAGAAGTCGCGGCTGGTCTCTCCGGTGCCGTTGATGTAAATCGGTTCACCGCGCAGCAGTGCGGCGATCCATTTAGGTATGACCGCCGCATAGGCGCCATCCGGATCCTGGCGGGGACCGAAAACATTGAAATAGCGCAGACCGATCGCCTCCAGACCGTAACAGCGCCCGAACACATCGGCATACAGCTCGTTAACAAGTTTGGTCACCGCATACGGCGACAGCGGCCGTCCGATCGTATCCTCAACCTTCGGCAGAGCGGGGTGATCGCCATACGTTGAGCTCGAAGCCGCATACACAAAACGCTTTACTCTGGCATCACGGGCAGCCACCAGCATATTCAAGAAGCCGGTGACATTGCTGGCGTTGGAATTGATCGGGTCATCGATGGAGCGGGGCACCGAGCCGAGCGCCGCCTGATGGAGGATGTAGTCAACACCGGCAGACGCACGGTGGCAGGTATCAAGATCACGGATGTCGCCTTCAATGAAGCGGAAGCGCTGCCACTGATCGGCAGTGACAAGGCTTTGCACCTCATTCAGGTTGCACTGTTTCCCGGTGGAGAAGTTATCCAGACCGACAACGTTCTGGTTCAGCGTCAGGAGCTGTTCAAGGATGTTCGAACCGATAAACCCGGCACAACCGGTGACCAGCCAGGTCTTTGGAGTGGCGAGTAATGTTTTCTTCGTTATTTCGTATGTTGTTGGCATGTGGGGCATCCTGTGGATTTAATAAATTGTTCTATGTTCTATGTTCAATGTTGAAGACGAACCTTGAACCTTGAACTTTGAACCTTGAACCTTGAACCTTGAACCTTGAACCTTGAACCTTGAACCTTGAACCTTGAACCTTGAACCTTGAACCTTGAACCTTGAACCTTGAACCTTGAACCTTGAACCTTGAACCTTGAACCTCGAACCTCGAACCTGAACCTTGAACTTGAACCTCGAATTTCAAACCTCGAACCTTGAACCTCGAACCTTGAACCTTGAACCTTGAACCTTGAACCTTGAACCTTGAACCTTGAACCTTGAACCTT
>CAVYYZ010000002.1:0-497500 GCA_963772835.1 uncultured delta proteobacterium
GTAAGATCCTTCACTTGCTCTAATTGCCCAATATTCGCCATCACGTAATTAAAGCTGATGTTTTGCTTGATCATGTTCTTGCTCCTTAATAACTTCCCAATATCCGCCTTTTTTGGGACCAACACGCTGAATGAGTCCATCATTCTTCAATTTAGCCAACTGCATTTCTACTGCTCGTACTGATAACCCCAAACGATCAGCTAACAGCTGTGCTGTTACAAGCTTATCTGAACGAATCGCTGCAATGATTTCTTCCGAAGTTTTTACCGAAGTTTTTACCGAAGTTTTTACCGAAGAAACTTGATTTGTTTCGGTAGAAACATCAACTAAATTTTTACGCTTGAACGTGACAATAAACTGTACGGTTCCAATTTCCTCGAACTCTGTAGCAGGCTCCCGCTCCAGGATCATCTTGATTCCACGACCCCATTTTTCTATACGGTGACTGCGTTGAAACAATTCCGCCAACAACTCGTTACGTCGTGCAGAAACCATTTTCTTTCTGATGCTGTCGATTGTCAGGCCACCATACAGCAGGCCGGGACTTCTGATCTCAATACGATCCTTGAAGATGGCGATGTTGACGGAATCATACTCCCGATAGTCACGATGACAGAAAGCATTGATAATCGCTTCACGAAAAGCTTCACGGTCGATCTCAGGAACATCTACCCGCAGCAACCCGTCCAGTCGCATGCCGATATTGATATGCTCCAGAACGTACTCTTCGGCCCTGCTGATCAGAGTAAAAGCATCTCCGTAAAAGTCCTTCATATCAATGGTAACGGTAGTGTCCAGCGTACCGAATACCGCACAGCGTAACCTGGCATTGGGAAAGAGCTTCTCCGGCTTGCGGGCAAAGCATAGCACGGCAGCATTCAGCAACTTACCATCCTTCACCAGATTCAGCTTTTCAAGAGAATTAGGGATTGTGTCATAGGTGAGACCGCAGAGCTTCAGGAATGATTTCAGCTTCCTGGCACCGATATCATCGAAGGTCGCTTTATCGCAAATCTCAGTATCCCAGCGGAGCCGGTCACGGTTCTTGGTCAGGATCAGACTTTCCAGCTCTTTGGCACTTAACTGCCGATCTTCATCACCGACACGGATATACGCCCGGCCATAGGCATAGTAGGGATGCTCGCTGCCTTCGACCTGCACCTTGATGCACTGCTTGGCGTCAACTGTTACCTGCTCAATAACGGGGTAGATCTTTGGTTCAATATGTATCGGCAATCGCCTTGGAAATATCGCGGATCGTTTTATCAGAAACCTGCTGGCCGACAACCGTCCCATCGTTCTTGACGCCGAACCAGACTTCACCCCGCTGGTGCTTGTTCAGCATCGCAACAATAGAGATGACCGCCTCCTTCAGTTCGGAGGTGGATTTCTTCAGTTCAACTGTTTCGGTTTCCTGATATTTCATCACTATTTCTCATAGGTTATCTGGATGGATACGCTGAGCTTTCATAGCAGAAAATTGCTCGAATAGCCAATGGAAAGCCTCTTCATTAAAGCAATTACGAGAACCAAGATGACTATTGATAGCGTGTGATCAGTCGCTTTTCTCGAATGCAGCATATGTGAGGCAGTTATTACGACCAGTGCGCTTAACTATCAGCTGGTAATTGTGGCTATAGTACTGGCGAACAGCTTAGACTGAATTGCCATGCTGCATATGACAATTATCTCTAACTGTGGGTTATTACACAACTCTCCCGTTCAAGTGGGTAGTTAAAAAGATTCAGCAAATAAGGTAAGTATGGTTATAAAAAAAAGAGCCCCAGTCGCTATGACTGGAGCTCCATTTCTAGCTATTCTGCGCAAAGCACCATGAGTGTGTTGTCAATCTCACTCAATGTTACAATCGCAATTTTAAGTAGTTCGTTAATAATGTAGGTATCATAAGAGTTATCAGCCCCGGATTCTGCAGGTTGTGGTTGTTGATCCCGTCCCGGGTCATCTTTCTGATTGGTGGAAATATTCGTTTCATTGTGGTGCTCCTTTTTTGGATTGAGTTGTAGACTTGTTCAATGTGGTTGTGATAAAAACTTCTCTGATTCTTGGGAGTTAGCTTTTAAATTGCTGGAAGAGGATTTATTTACGGTACTGACGGAACTGCATGAGGCTTCATTGGCAGTGACGAATGGTAAATGACACTCGACCAGTGACCTTGAACGCTATAACCAGGCTATTGAATGGTCGAAACGGATTATTACTCTTGCTGAGAGGGATTTATGACGAGATCGGACTTGATTGACAGACTTGCAATAGAGAAGGACATTAGTATTGCTGCTGCTGAAGCGATTATCCTGGAAATATTCGGCAGTTTGTCTGATACACTCATTGCCGGTGACAGGATCGAACTCAGGGGCTTCGGCAGCTTTGAGATTCGTGAATATGAAGGTTACACCGGCAGGAATCCCAGGACCGGTATGGAAGTACCGGTTGCTTCCAAGAAAACCCCCTTCTTCAAGGTAGGCAAGGAACTTAAAGAGCGGATACTGAGCAGCAAGTAGCGTATTCTATTCATCGAGGTGCAATTTGAACAACAGTTCATTCAAAACCCCAATTACTGATCGTTACTTCGAGGATTATGTGCCAGGCTCCATACATGAGTTTGGTTCTATCGCCGTTACTCAGGATGAAATAATCTCCTTTGCGCATAAGTTTGATCCTCAAGATTTCCATACTGATCCGGAAGCAGCCAGGCAGACCATCTTCGGAGGTTTAATCGCGAGCGGGTTTCATACTTCCGGATTAATGATGCGCCTCTACGCTGACCATTATCTGTCCAGAGTTGCAAGTCTCAGCTCTCCTGGTGTTGATGAATTACGCTGGAAGCAGCCCGTACGTCCCGGTGATGAGCTGTCTATACGGGTTACGGTACTCGAAGCGCGCCGATCAAGCTCCAAGCCGGATCGTGGTATTGTCAAATCTTTCATTGAAGTGCTGAACCAGAAGCATGAAGTTGTTATGACAATGGAGGCTCTGAATTTGCTGCGCTGTAGAGACAGCAAGTAGGTATTATTCACATAGGTACAATCAGAGGGTTCCGTAGTCACTACGGTTCGAATCCCTGTAGTTCATTCTAACAAGATTTATGAAATACCGTAACCTACTGAAACTTCCCAGTAATTGTTTTTGGGGGTAGAATTGGGAGTATCTTATACTGACAGCACTATGAGGTCGGTCTGAGCTCAAACTTGTATGTTAAATGCCATAATGAACCGTAACAATAACGGCAATCTTTTATTGGAAGTGTTATTACAATAACACATTTAATTGCCTAAGCTCAAAAAATATGCTATCACAGTAACACTATGGCAAAAAAACAAACCGCGACAATTCAGATTTTTATTGGTGGCGAGTGGATTACTGCGGGGGAATTCGACCCTGCTGGATCCAGTCATGAGTCGGGTGGTTATTTTGAATATGATGGTGGCTATGGCATCAATTATATACCGATTGAGACGCCATCTTTGCGTGTTGGGTTGAAATATCCAGTAAACTTCGGGCTATACCAGGAACATCGTTGGTTTGCCTTTCTTCTCGACATCCTCCCATCCGGTGCCGGCCGCAGGGTCTGGGCGAAACGCTTAGGGATCACGCAAGATTACTCCTCTGACCTTCAAATGCTACTTAACGGTGCGGGAAATGCCCCTGGTAACATTCGTGTATTGGAAGCGGCAAAACCTCCATTGAAAAGCCATCCGGGCTTTAAAAGGGAAGACGTTATTGCCAAGAACGCTGACTTTATCGAATATGCCGAAGCTCAAGGGGCAGTCGTGGCTGGCGCAACAGACGTTGCTGGCGATGCTCCTAAATATCTCCTTTCCCGCGCTAAAAACGGATCTTGGCACCCTGACGGAGCACTTTTTGATGAATATATCCAGGATTGCTGGTTGGTAAAATTCCCACGAGGGAAAAAGGAAGGTGACTATACTGTTTTACGCAATGAGGCTCCATATTATGAGGTGGCAAGGCGTTTTGGTATAAGAACCGGCCGGCCGCTTGAATTTGAAAATGACTCTTTGTTTATACCAAGATTTGACCGGGTGGCCGGTGAACCATTTTTAAGGCTCGGACTCGAAAGCCTCGCATCTGCTTCAGGAATATCCGCTTACGGCGTCCTGACATACCACGAAGACCTTTGCAAAACTATTTCGGAATTTGCAACAGAACCCAGGGGCGAGATACGGGAATACCTACGCCGGGAAATTCTTAATTTGTCTTTGCGAAATACTGATAACCATTCGAGGAATACCGCGTTTATAAAATACCCAAATGGTAAAGTCGAGCTTTCGCCGCTGTACGATTTTGCCCCGATGTTTTTAGATCCGGAAGGAATTGCCCGAGCATCGATCTGGGGGTCGGGTATTGAACCGGGAAAAGGACGTCCTGATTGGATCGCCGTAGGAGAGAATCTTGGAAATTTGCATAACGACGAACATGATTTACTGGAATTCCTCTACTCATTTGCCGAACCGGTGGAAGAACTCCCCACTTTAATGGATCAAGTCGGTGTCGAGAGAGAAGTCATCGCTGGAGTTGAAATACGCTGTAGAGAGATAGCCGCCGATTTGCGGCTTGTTGGAGGCAGGTTATGACCATCAGAGCGAAATCAACAAATGGAAAAGAGAAAAACCAACTTATCAGGGAAAAAAAAGAACTCCTCTTCGAGAAGCTGGCTTCAGGCGATATATCACTGGGTGATGCCACTAAGAGCATGCGCAAAATCGTTGGCCTAACCCAAAAGGACTATGCGGAGAAGGTTTTGAAGATCTACCCCAGAGTGCTAATGGAAATTGAGAATGATCGCGGCAACCCGACGCTGGAGACATTACAGAAGATTGCCAGGCCATTTGGTCTCAAGGTGGGTTTTGTGCGGACTCAAAAAGAAGAAGAAAAACAAAAAAATGCATGATGTAAAAGGGTCCTGTCAACCAGATTGTGTAAATAGAAATCCGGATTTTATATAAGAGTGCGTTATTCTGAAATTTAGAATTTCCCCCTGGACATAAGTTTACTTCGCTCCCTCCACAACACCCCTAAGAACTTCCCGCAACTGATCAAAGTTATATGGCTTGTTGATCAATCCGGCTATCTCCTCACGGGGGATCTTAGAGTCAATATCACCTTCACCAAAACCGCTGGATATAATGATCGGTAGATGCGGATCGAGCTGTTTCAGTTTGTAGAACAGCTCATAGCCATTCATAACCGGCATACCCATGTCGGTCACTATCAGAGTAATGTCAGCGGCGTTCTGTTGATACAACTCCAACGCCTCCATGCCGTTTGCGGCATCAAGGACGCTGAAACCCAGTTTCTGTAACAAGGCAATTGCAATGGCTTTGACCTGCACTTCATCTTCTACCAGCAGGACTGTACCGCTCCCCTGCCACGCTGCTGAAACTGCTTTCTGGTGTACTTCCTCTGTTTCAGGTTTGCTGAGTTGAACGGGCAGATAGACCTTGAAAGTGGTACCATGCCTCAAGCGGCTTTCAAGTTGTAATGCCCCATGATGTGCCTTGATGATGCCAAGTACCGCCGACATCCCGAGGCCACGCCCGGTAAATTTCGTGGTGTAGAACGGATCAAATATTTTGCGACTGGTTTCTTCATCCATGCCGCAGCCGTTATCAGTTACTTCAAAGAGGATATAATGTCCCGCCGGTATGATTAAACCAAGATGGTCTTTCTCAGTATGCTTCGCCTTGAGCTCTGCCTTTACCAACGTGATGTCTATCGCACCCTCTGCATCACCGATAGCTTCGGCTGCGTTGATGACCAGATTCATGACAACCTGCCTGATCTGGCTGGCATCTCCCATTATGAAGGGGATATCAGTGCCGAGTTCGCATTTGATCACTACATTTTTTTGGATGGTGGTTTTCAGCATGGTGACCATCTCATCCACCAGCATCCAGGTATTGACCTGCGCTTGGCTTAGTGATGCTTTCCCGGCGTAGGCCAGCATCTGGCGGCAGAGTGCTGCGGCACGTTCTGCTGCTTTTTCTATTTCCGGAATATGTTTATCGGCGTTTTCATAGTCCATTTTTGTCAGGGAACAGTATCCCATGATAATCGCCAGGATGTTGTTGAAATCGTGGGCAATGCCACCAGCAAGTACACCGAGACTTTCCAGTTTTTGGGACTGCTGGAATTGCTGTTCCAGCTGAGAATTCTGTTCCTCAGCCTTCCTGCGTTCTAACTCGCCCGCCGCCCGTATAGATACCAGTTTTAATACAGTCTCTGCAAAATGAGAGCTGTTCAACTCTTTTCTTCCGATAACGGCAATCAGACCGATTGGCTTCATATCGTAACCCCAGAGCGTGGTTCCGACATAACTCTCGGCCTGTAAATCCTGTAGAGCTGCATCCTGCGGGAACAGTTTTCGTACTTCCCTGGGGAAGACACAAACCTCTTTACCCACCACATCACCACAGGGAGTATCCTTCAGGGCATACTCGACGTTATCCTCGAATTTGCCATCATTGTAAATTGCGAGCGTGCGGGCTGTGAGGCTGTCTCCATGGAGGGTATCAATACAGACGTAGTCCATACCAAGGATATTGGCAAGATAGCGGGCCAGTAATTCAAAAAAATCCTCGCTTGTTCTGAGAGAACTGATATGAAGCAGATATGACTGAACTTCTTCGATCTGCTTTCGTTCGGTGATGTCCTGTGCCAATCCCCGGAGGCCCACAGTAATGCCGCTGGCATCAAGTACCGTCATGCCATACACCCACATCCATCCAGGACTTCCATCAACCCGGAGAGTTTCCAACTCAAGGTCATAAGGGTTTCCTGTGTTTTGAGTGTTTTGCAGGGCTGTGGATAACTTTTTCCAACTCTCGGGAGTAAAGAGTTTCTGGTGCTCGGTATAAGGAGGTGGTGGAAGTTTCGGGTCAAACCCATACATCCTGTAAAGTTCTTCGGACCAGATGACCTTATTGCTCGCTACGTCCAGTCGCCAGGTGCCTACATGAGCAATTCGCTGCGCTTCCTTCAGGTCTTCTGTATTTGCTATGAGTTCTGTTTCTGCCCGCCTGTGCTCCTCAATTTCTTCTTCAAGTATGACGGTCTGTTCCTGCAGGGCTTCTTGTGCTGCCTGTCGTTCTGCAACTTCATTTTCTAGCTGGCGGTTCGCCAACTGGAGCTCATCGGTATATTTCGTGATCTCTGCAGTTTTACGGCGCACCTGAATACGGAGCAGGATCACAAAACCGACCGCAACACACAGCATAATCACAGAGACGACTGCAGCCTTTTTAAGCCAGGGATCTACGACCCGGATGATAGAAGCTGATTTGTGTGACCATCTTTCGCGGGCCTGATGATAGGGCGAACTTTCGTTTTTCCGCCATTCCTCAAGGTAGCGGTCAAGCGTTGCCAGGATGGCGCTATTTTTGCCTTTTGCCACGGTAAAAAAGATGTCAAACGGGTTGAACATGACACCGGTTGACTTGAGGTCGTATTCGGATTGCTTTGCCGTACCGAAGGTGTTGTTGACGATACCGGCATCCACCTGTCGGGCTGATATTGCCTTGAAAACCTCTTCAAAATTCCCGTATTCTACATAGGTGCATGGTATGCTAAATTTCTCCACCAGGTTTTTGAAGTTAGCGGCGTTGAAATCGCCTTTCATCAGGGCAATCTTCTTGTTCTTTACATCACGAATGCTGTCAATGGGAGAACCATTGGGAGCGTAAAGTTCGGCCCATACCGTAAGCAACGGGATTTTGCCATAGTCCATGAACTGAGTGCGCTCGTCGGTTAAGGCGACATTAGTGAGGACATCAACTTCACCGGACTTTATCCGCGAGAGACCTTCTGACCAGTTGCCATACACGTATTCGATGGCCCAGCCTTCACGCTTGGCAATTTCACTGAGAAAATCGACATAAAAGCCCTGTACGGTGCCATCCTTGGCCTGAAAGAGGGTGGGATAGAAGTTGAATGCTGCAATACGGATTTTTTGGGGAGTTGGAGTATCAGCGGAGACAAGCGATGCTGTTAGCATGATTGTAATTACTAATAATAGCAGAATCCGCTTCATGAAACCTCCAACAGGGCTGTTGAATTGATGAAAAACAGGTTCGGTTCGGAAATCAGTGCTTATATGAGATGTCATTTATTTATTTTTTAAACTTATATCACAGCTATTTCGGTAGCAAAACACTTTTAGTTCAGTGACGTTCCCCCTATATACCGGTCCGGTTTTTAGGGGGGGCGTCAATATACTGCCTATTTTTTAGACTTTGAGATATCAGACTATTTCGCGCTTATTTGTATACATGCCAAAGATAAGTATTGACACGTGATTTCAGCTAGTTACACGACCTGTCTATTCTCTGTGCAAACCGATAAAACACTAGATCTTATGTGACATTTATGAAACATATCCACAGAGTCAACAGGGTTTTCCACATATTTTGTGGATTGTTTGTCATCTTAGAAATTACAGTTACTTAGTGACATTTTAATCTTTCTTAGCCCATTACGAGAGCAGAAAACTACTACATTTTTTGACAATAGTTACTGGTTTAAGATCTCTCCATACAGCCCCCGGATATTCAAAAGGTGGAACGTGAGTGTGAACGTTGCTGGCCGTGCTTGCAGCGTGAGATAAACATGCAACTGCCTGATATTAGGTGATAACATCAATGTGAGCAATTGGAAGAGGTTTCAATATGTAACTGTCGTGGCGAGGACCTGTGCCGGAAAACAAAAAATTGACGGCAAGATAGTTCGAGAGGGGTATTAAAGAAGTCTATCGATGAGCTTGGATCTGATTTTATTATCACCGCTCTTTACTAATATGGTTCTTTTGGGAACCCGAATCCGGGCAATATCAGTCGCAGCATTAACATTGTGCATTTTCGTAATGTTAATTAAAAAATCAATAACGTCGTCAAGTACATGTGGTTGATCCTTTATTTTTCTGATTGCACTCAACAATCCCTCTTCCCAATTTTCAAGCCGCCTGGTATCAGGATCTTCAAATAGTATAATATATTTACCGCCACCCAACGCTTCTACCGCTTTCAGTATCTCTGAATGAGAAAAATTAAGAAATTTCATTACGAGCGCCATGGAGAGCGGATGTATGGGCTTTATTTTATCATTAAAGCACCGGTCGGCTGCTACTGCAGTGAGGTGCTTGCTCACGCCGCTATCATTGAAAAAACTATCGATATTTGTAAATCCACTCTTCAATAATCGAGAATGAATCGTTTTCTGTAATGCAATCTGATAGTTTAGAATCTCCTTTACAGACATGCGCCCCCCTTCGTACGAATAAAGTTGACAGAAATGACCTCATTCTACTCGTGACAATCACTCACGGCTATGAGTATCGCTTTTTTCGGGAAATAGTATGGTCAGTACTCCAACTGGCTGCTATGTGTATGTCCGGCGGGTGGCTGCTTGATGCCGGTCAAGGCATTACCGATGATCCGGCTTGTCAGGTGCTGCTTGTAGTGCGGCAGGAATTGAGATGGCGTTGTTTTGAAGTAATTGAACCGTGATATTTGTTTCGTCTAAATCCCATGCACCCGGCGTAAGTATGCCTATAACGGGTACAAGAAGCACCAACCCACCTACAAAATCCAGAACCCCTGTTGCATTCATGTGGTATCCGATTGAACGTCCATACGTGTTATATCCGGGCTTATGGGCCTGGATATACAAGGAGCGGTCTCGTTTTGCTTCTACCTTTAAAGGGCAGTTCTTGTACTGACCGTCTATCACAATAATGGTTTCCGGCTCAGCGCATGAGATAGTGACTGTCTGAGTCGTGTCCCTGAATGCCGAACACCCCTGAAGCACAAGAAACGACACGACAGTAACCAAAGCACATATCTTTTTCATAGCGTCTCCGCGACTTTCAGGTATCGTTACGTGGAACCGGCTCATCCCTGCAAACCATATCGAGCTGCCAGTATATCATTTGAGGTGTTTACAAGTAAATGAATCACTACACACCCCTTCCCCCTACTCCGCCGCCCCCTGACGTTTTGGTGCTTCCGGTAAGTTCAGGTACCGGCATCTTCTTCAATGGCGTCTTCGATTTCTGAAAACGGCCCCCCCCGTACCGGCTCCGGATTTTTCAATCTCATTCGGGCGTGGGTTCACTCCTGCCTGACTATATCGACCGAGATCTCCACCGCCTGGATTGTTCCTTTGTTCTCAAGCCAGTGTGTGGTGTTCCTATCCTCGGGCCAACCGGCTCCCGGTCCATAGTCCGTAGCGACTCCATTTCGATGGTCAGTGATCGTTCCTTGCAGTATATAGACGGTGCCCGGTCTGCCTTTATGATCATGAATCGGGCCGAAGACGCCTCCAGGCTCGATGGTCACCATACGCATCCGAAGTTGGCGCCCCGCCATGCCCTCGATTTCAGGGCCAAGATCAACCGTTGCAAGTAACTTCACCGTAACACCTTTCGTCCCGGGTGCCACCTGTTCGTTGCTCATCACGCTCACCTCCCGGTACATCCAGAGTCTCACCTGTCATTACAGCGATCATGTTCCGGCATCTACTCATAGTTATGCTTGTGGGTAAAAGTATATGCCGGCGGCAACTTTTCGTCAAATGTCGAGAACAAATTGGCTTGTCCGGTTTTGTAGTAAATGAATTGCCGCTTTTGGGATACCACCTGTATTCATGTATACAGCAGGGCGGTAATCGTTATCAGCCTACAGTGCTTCTGGAAGTTATGATGAGGTTGGACTATGGGATTGATATGCCGAAGATGAGCAGACAGGAAACAAACCCTATATGAAGTATCATTCAGAGCATCCAAGGTGATAAAAAAGTTACTATATCAGCATCTTATTTATTAGGCGATTACTTACGGCTAGTTACATCGTTCTGATATTTGGCACTGTATATGCTCATACTAAAAACAGATTCACTAAGATTATCCGGAGGTTTTACCCATGAAAAAAGTTCTTTCCACAATCGTTGCTGCTCTCGTTGCTCTGTCTTTCTCTGCTGTAGTTTTTGCTGCTGATGTTGCACCTGCTGCTGCTCCTGCTGCTGATGCCAAGCCTGCTGTAGAAAAGAAAGAAGTAAAGAAAGTAAAGAAACACAAAAAAGCCAAGAAAGCTAAAGCTGCAAAAGAAGCTGCTGCTCCTGCTGCTGACGCTGCTGCTCCTGCTGCAAAGTAATCCGTTTTTCAAAGTACCTAAAAAAGACCGCATCGTTGGATGTGGTCTTTTTTTTATGTTTTTTGTTAGTTCAAGTGAATACTTCAGGAGAAGAAAAGTATGGATGATTTATTACGAGCAATTGAAGATTCATTATTACACCACAACAGACCCGTTCAAGTCGCATTCAATCTTTATGAACTCCTGAGTAAAGCGGGATGTGATGATGAATACATTCAGGAGGTGGCGTCTGCTCTTGAAGATATCGTGAGCTGACAGGAGTATCCGGCAAGCAGGAGCTTGTCAATTCAATTGTGTACATCAAATCCCGGTTTTTAATATACGATACGTTATCCTGCTAAATGGTAGAATTTGCCGTCATGCATTAGCCGGCGTACCTTCCACAACACTCTTCAGAACCTCCCGCAACTGGTCAAAGCTGAACGGCTTACTGATCAGTCCGGCTACATCACCCGGGGTTACCCTTGAGGAAACAATCGCATCGCCAAAGCCGCTGATAACTATAACCGGAAGTTTTTGGTCGATCTTCTTTAACTCGATTAACAACTCATAACCGTCCATGAGCGGCATGCCGATGTCTGTTACAACCACTCTGATGTCTCCAGCGTTCTTCCGGTACTGTTCAAGCGCTTCGATGCCATTCGATGCTTCAATGACCGAGAAGCCCAGTGCTTCCAGAAGTGTTTTGGCAACAGTTTTGAGTTGCGGCTCGTCCTCTACGAGCAGTATCGTGCCGCTTCCCTGCCACGCCAGTAAGGATATCTGTGGACGTGATTCCTCTGCGGCCGTCTCACCGATATGTACCGGCAGAAAGATTTTGAAGGTTGTACCCATACCGGGCTGGCTGGTAAGCTGCAGGGCCCCCTTGTGCGAGGTGACAATGCCAAGTACGGCGGACATGCCTAATCCACGACCGACGAATTTGGTGCTGTAGAACGGCTCGAAGATTCTCTGTTTTGTCGCTTCATCCATACCGCAGCCGCTGTCGGTGACCTCCAGGCAGAGATACAGCCCGGCCGGTATGATCCTGCCGAGATGATCCAGTTCAGATTGGCCGTCTCTGACCGCTGTCCTGGTAAGCGATATAACAATCTCCCCCTGCACTTCGCCGATGGCCTCAGATGCGTTGATGATCAGGTTCATGACGATCTGTCTGAGTTGGCTGGCATCACCTTCAATAGAGGGGAGGTCTCCGGTAAGGTACGGTTTGATGGCCGCATTCTGGGGGAGGGTTGATTTCAACAAATTCAGAACATCGTCCACCAGCGCCGTCAAATTAATTTGTGACTGCACAAATTGCGTTTTCCCGGCGTAGGCCAGCATCTGGCGGCAGAGTTCAGCAGCACGTCCGGAGGCCTTTTCAATTTCGAGCACAAACTCAGCTGCCTTTTCAGGCTTTTGCTTTGCCAAATCGCAATAGCACATGATCACTGCCAGAATATTGTTGAAGTCGTGCGCGATACCTCCGGCCAGTACTCCGAGGCTTTCCAGCTTCTGGGCTTGCAGTACCTGCTTTTCAAGGTTCTGCTTCACTTCTTCGGCATCCATGCGCTCCATCTCTCCGGCAGCACGTACTCCAACCAGATTCATTACGTTTTCAACCAGATGACGGTTCACCAGCGGGCGACGGCTTATGACCGCAATCAGGCCGATCGGCTGGTGTGTATGGCTCCAGAGGGTAACTCCGACATAGCTCTCTGCCCGCAGGTCCTGAAGGACCTGATCCCGCGGGAAAAATTGACACACACTGGCAGGGAAGCAGCAGACGGTCTTGCCGACTACATCGCCGCAGGGAGTGTCTTTCAGGGCATAGGTCACGTTATCCTCGAAATGGCCGTCACACCAGACAGCCACCGTCCGGGCGGACAGGCCGTCCCCTTCCAACCGGTCAATACAGACGAAGTCCATGTTCAGGGTCTCGGCAAGAAAAAGGGCCAATGATTCAAAAAAATCCTCGCCAGGCTGGAGAGAGTTGATCTGCAGCAGATACGACTGGACCTCCTCGATTTGTTTGCGCTCGGACGTGTCAATTATGAACCACTCAAATCCGATGATATTACCGAAATGCACGACCGGATGGGCGGAGAATATATGGTGACCGACTGAGCCGTCCTTGCGGAGGCTGGAGAATTCTCCTAATGGAATAGGCATCCCTCTCTTCAGTTCGGCCAGATGTTTGAGCGCAGATTGTGATTCGCTGTCTACCTGGACTATGCTGAAGTGGCTGCCGATAACTTCGTCAGGTGAGCCATAACCGTGCATCCGCAACCAGGCATCATTGACATCCACGAAGCGTTCATCCGTGTCCAAACGAAAATAACCGGCGGGTGTCATCTTGATGATGTTGACGAGGTGCTCCTCATGCTCACTCTTTTCTGCCAGCGCACGTGTCAGCTCCTCATTCTGCATCTCCAGTTCAATCTTGTGAACCTGCAGCTCATGGAACAGACGTTTTGCGTCGAACCCTCCAAAATCGGCATCTGTAGATAACGAATTTGAGGCAAGCTCACCCTCGGCACGTGTGCGAAGGTCACGCTCTCCTGCTGTTGACTCGTTTGCCATGTGGTTCCTCTCGCTCTCTTATTCAATCAAAAAACGGCGCACGGTAAAAGCCGCAACGCCGGTCAGCAAGGAATCAATCAAATAAATGCTGACAGAAGCATTTGTCAGGAGGAGGTTTTCTGTCTGTCTGCCTGCGCAATAGTTTTGCCACTTGAGACCTCCTCCAAACAGTATTGATGAAGGAACTATAACGTTAATCCGGCAAATTGCAATCATAAACCTGGAATAAGAGAAGGGTGTAAAAAATAATGTGTAAATGACCTTTCGGTTTAATTGCGAATTAGTTACTGTCCAGCACCTCCCGCACCATTGTCGCCATATTCGGCAGCGAAAACGGCTTCTGAATGAAATGCACACCTTCATCAAGCACGCCGTGGTGGGCAATACAATCGGCCGTATAGCCGGACATACACAGGCGCTTCAAGTGTGGATACATTGTGAGGATGTTTTTGCCAGCTCGCGGCCATTCATCTACGGTATAATTACATCGGTCATCGACAGATGTAATTATACCGTAGATAATTTCCATACGGCACCTTCCAATAAGGTGCTAATTTAACTACTAAAATAATAGTTTTAATTACACTCATACTCTGATAGTATCAACGCATAATTACAGCTTAATGAGGACAGTTTATGATGGGCGCCACATCCAAACCACTCATTCCGAGTAAAACACTTCTTGCACTTCGCTTCCTTATTATTTTTGTTGTGTCATGCGGCATTGCAGAGATCGTAGAGATCGTTATACAGCCACACTTCGAAACAAACGTGCTGATATTTGAATTACTTGAGCATGGCACTCTTGTCAGCCTGATGCTGATCTTCATGTCTAAATTCGTAGTAAACCCGATATTAAAAGAAATGGAATTGAGAACGCTATCAGAGCAGCAGTTAGTACTCAGTGAAATCAAGAATAGAAACATCATTGAATCGATGCCTGATGCTGTTCTTAGAATTGCTGCCGATGGTACCGTGATTGAGTATCTGCCGAAGCAAAATGCTAATCTTATCTTTAAGGCAGGTGCTAATGTGAGTGACTGCCTGCCTCCCGGTATTGTTATAAGTTTCCTCACCAGTATGAACACTACGCTGCAAGACGGTGCTAATCAGCAAATTGACCTTATGTTCAGGCAAGAGTCTGAAGTCTGTTATCATGTGTTCAACTTTGTCAAATCAGCCGAGAATGAAGTAACTGTCTTCATAAGAGATATTACCAGACGAAAAGTATATGAAGAACAGCTCAAACATTTGAGTTCTCACGATGCATTGACGGGTCTTTACAACAGAACATTCTACGAGGCAGAGTTAGACCGATTAGCTACCAGCAGGCGTTACCCGGTAAGCATAATTATAATTGACCTTGATGGGTTGAAGACCATAAACGATTCATATGGTCATGCAGCTGGCGATAAAATGATATGCAAGGCGGCAGACATTCTGAAGAGCGCCCTTAGAGTTGATGATCTGGTTGCACGCACAGGAGGAGACGAATTCACAGCTCTTCTGCCGGAATCAGGACCCGGTATACTCAAGACTGCTATTGAGCGCCTGGAATTAAGTCTTACCATGGCAAATAAGGTTACAGATGGTGTACTTGTAAAGTTCTCTTTAGGAACTGCTATTGCTGAATCACATGAGAATCTTCTTGACGCTGTAAAAGCTGCTGACATGAAAATGTACCAGAATAAAACTACCAGGAAAACAATATCAGACGATAGTGATGAGCTTGAGAACATGCTGGCATAACGTCTGGTTAAAAGCATATTAATCCCCGCAGTACCACCTACCCTTGATGAACAATCCATGTTCAAACTTCTGAACCCGAATCCATGTACAGGCTATAAGGGGGCTGGCAGTTAATTGGCGGCCCTGTTTCCTCAAGCTATAATCAATCTGTTCCCTTCTTTGCCCGTGCTGTTCTCCTGAATCTCCAGGTGCAATTATAAAAATATGTGGTAACTTCTTACACGCATAATGACATACACGAACGGCCACACACTTCGATTTGACTCACAGCTGCCTATACACGTAAGGATTGTACAATGGATGATCTAAAGCACCGAAAACACGGGATAGAAGCGTTGAGAATTGTAGCAATCTATTCTCTGTTCGGCTTAGTCTGGATATATGGGTCTGATACAGTACTCGGCTGGCTGGTGCATGATCCGGCCGTAATGGTAAAAATTGCCGTTATTAAAGGCTCTCTCTTCATCTTCTGCACGGCTACACTTCTCTACTTCTTAATCAACCGCTTCATCCGGCAATTAACTTCTGCCGAAACAGGTCAAATCGAAAGTCTGAAAAACTATGAAGCGATCTTCAATGCCACCAATGAGGCAATATTTGTTCAAGATGCTAAAAGCGGGCACATTTTGGATATTAATGACCGTATGCTGGAAATCTATGGATACACTCGTGAAGAAGCTCTGGCTGTTGGAATTGGTGATCTATCAGAAGGAGTGTCTCCGTATTCACAGGCAGAAGCTGCAGAAAAAGTCCGGCGGACTCTGCTGGAGGGGCCTCAGGTTTTCGTGTGGCATTCACGTAAAAAAAATGGCGGGCTCTTCTGGTCTGAAGTTTCACTCCGACGAATATCAATTCATGATTCAGACAGAATCATAGCTGTTGTCAGGGATATTAGCGATCGCAAGCAGTTGGACGATGCTTTGCTCATGAGGGAAAAAAGGCATCGGACCATTCTTGATTCGGCTATGGATGGCTTCTGGATTGTAAGCCGGGAGGGCAGACTCCTGGAAATCAATGATGCTTATTGCAGGATGAGCGGCTATAGCAAGCAGGAACTTCTGACCATGAATATTGCTGATTTTGATGTGAATGAGACCACCAATGACGCTGTTGCCCACAACGATAGAATCATGGGACAGGGCGAAGATCGTTTTGTCGCTCAGCATCGCCGCAAGAATGGCACTGTCTACGACGTAGAAGTCAGTGCCAAATTTATACCGATTGAGGGTGGAATACTGATGGCTTTTCTGCGGGATATCACCGACCGGAACCGGATGGAGGAGTCCCTGCGGGAGAGCAAAGCTACTTTTAAGGCTTTTTATGATTTAGGACTGGTCGGTTTAACTATTACATCTCCGGAAAAAGGCTGGGTAAATATCAACGAGTGTCTGTGCAACATGCTTGGTTATACGGAAGCTGAATTACGTACGATGACGTGGGATCAGCTCACACATCCTGATGACCTTACAGCCGACGTCGAACAGTTCGAGCAATTACTTGGCGGAAACATTGATGGCTATGAGTTGGAAAAACGCTTTCTAACGAGAAGCGGGGGGATCGTTTTCACTAAACTTGTTGTTCGATGTGTCCGGAAGTCAGATCGATCGGTTGATTTCATAGCGGCAATGGTGGAAGACATTACCGGGCACAAACAGGCTGAGACGGCCCTGAAAGAATCCGCATCCAAAATAGCCAGTATTGTCAATAACGTGCCTGGACACGTAGCTTTTGTCACCGCAGACACGTTGAAATACGAGTTTGTAAATGACGCCTTTGAAAAATCATTCGGGATCCCACGGGAAAAAATTATTGGCAGTTTTATAAAGGACATCATCGGGGAAAACAATTACCGGTTCGCCCTCACTTATATAAAAGAAGTCAGAGCGGGAAAATCAGCTTCCTACGAAAATGTGTTTGATCTTGTTTCGGGAAAACGCTGGATTCAGGTAAATTATAATCCCATTACAGATTCTAACGGGCACGTCGTTTCAATTGCCGTTCATAGCTTCGACATTACGGATCATAAAGAACACGAAAATGAACGGTTGAAAATTGAAAAACTGGAATCACTGGGAGTCCTGGCAGGAGGCATTGCCCACGATTTCAACAATATTCTTACCGTGATCATGGGGAATATTTCTTTTGCCAGGATGTTTATTGATCATACGCACAAGTCCTACAATGCTCTGGACGGCGCAGAAAAAGCGACCGTGCGGGCCACCGAACTGGCCCGTCAACTCCTGACCTTTGCCCGTGGAGGCACACCTGTCAAGAAGGTTGTTTCTCTCCGGAATCTTGTGAATGAAACGGTATCGATGGCTCTTCACGGTTCAAATGTCAAAGCAGTCATAGACATCCCCGATTCAATCCATGCCATAGAAGCCGATGAAGGGCAAATCAGCCAGGTATTCCACAATATAATTATCAACGCTACGCAGTCGATGCCTGGCGGAGGGACATTGACCGTCACCGCACGTAATGAAATGCTTGATAACGACATGAGCATGTCGCTTTCTCCCGGTTCATACATCCGTCTTTTATTTACCGATGAAGGCTGCGGAATCCCCGATACTGATCTGAATAAAATCTTTGACCCGTACTTTACCACCAAAGTAAGCGGTCATGGGTTGGGATTAGCCTCCTGCCGCTCGATTATTGTCAAGCATGGAGGAAATATCAGCGTCAGCTCTACAGTAAATACCGGAAGTACCTTCACACTCCATCTGCCATCAATCGGAGAGACAATTCCCGATTGCAGAATCGTCTTGGACACGCAAACCGTCAGGGATACTAATGGTGGGTCCGTCCTCGTCATGGATGACGAGGAAATGATCCTGGAACTTGCTGCCGGACTGCTTGAAGAAATCGGGTATCAGGTTACGATGTGTCACGATGGGACAGAAGCTATAAGACATTATAAAGCGGCGAGGGATTCAGGAAAGCCGTTTTCGGCGGTAATCATGGATCTGACCATTCCGGGAGGCATGGGCGGCATTGAGGCAGCGAAAGAAATTCTTGGTATTGATCCTGCTGCGCGCCTGATAGTTTCGAGTGGGTATTCAGATAGTCCGGTAATGTCTGACTACATTTCCTATGGTTTTGCCGGCGCAATTGCAAAACCTTACCGGGTGAGTGAACTGGCACACATTCTGCGCTCGTCACTCACTGATTAGTCCACAGAACGGGGGTTGCCAGGCAGCATTCGAACAGGACCTCTTCGTCACAAAAAAAGAGCCGCTCAATCGCATGAGTATGGCCCTTTGTTACGATGACAGTATGAATGTCAGAAATTGATCGCTTACCGCTTAATTCTTATCACAAACAGATAGGCAATGAGCAGAATCGGAAGCGTTGCAAAGGACGCAGCCAGGTTGCCTGCATACAGCTGCCAGGTTGAAAAAGCCACCAGACCGAGCACAAAAATAAGAAGAAGCAGTAAACCGGTTTTTTGCATAATTCCCACTGGAACGGCGTCTGCTTAAATTCTGCCGCTGTTTGATGTTTTTTTGACCGCTCTGTAATAGCACACCCAGGAGAGAATCACAAAGGTGTACGCGGGCCCGGCCGGGTGGATTCACGATACCTTCGATACTGTATCACATCTGCAGTGCTGTTATGCCGCTACGCCAGCCCTGCGGCAAGCTCCCGCCAGCAGACTATATCCAGGCGCCTGCTGGCACGGGTAACGCGGACAGAGAGCAGATTCCGGCGGGATATGCGGCTATTTCATTTCAGCCGCTTCCAGGGCCCGGGCGAGTTGATCCGGGCACGACGTATCTCCCTGGCAGGCGATCCCCTTCAGGCGCAGCACCGCTTCCGTTACCGGCATCCCCTTCACCAGTGCAGCCACCGCCCGGGTGTTGCCTGCGCAGCCATCGATGAAATCAACACTGACAATGAAACCTGCTTCAATCTCAATATCGATCCGCGTGGCGCAAGAACCTGCTGTTTCATAACTGAATTGCATTACTGTACTCCCCTTTTCAGGTGGTTATTTAGTATAGAGTAGAACAGAGGCCCGTTCCAATCGCTGCGTCCCGCCATGCTTCCTGCAGAGCAAGCATTATTTCTTTAAAATCAGGCCGGCCCCGGCCATGAGTAAGGCGACCCCGACCGCCCGCTTGCTGTCCAGTGGGATAGTGCGGAAACCGAAGAGACCGAAATGGTCCAATATCACGCTTGTGGTCAGCTGAGCGCAGATAACTGCCGCCATCGCCGCCGTTGTGCCGATGCGGGGTATGGCGATAATGGTCATCGTGACGAAAAAAGCGCCGAGGATGCCGCCGGTGAATTCCCACAGGGAGCCGTTCGCGACACCCTTAAGAGATCCCTTGCCGGCAAACAGCACCACCGCCGCAAGAAACAGCGTACCGACGGCAAAAGAGATCAGGGAGCTTTCAAGCGCACCGACCTTCTGGGCCAGCCGACCGTTTATGGAGGGTTGAATCGCAATGGCGATGCCGCCCAGGAACATCAGGAAAAGCAGAGAGATCTGGTTCATCCGGCGTCCTCCTTCTAAAAATGAATCATTCCCGGATCATCAGTGCCACCGGTCGATATATCCGGTACGCGCCGCCGGTAATTCCTGCGAGGTTTATGTCACCCGTTATCACACTTCTGATGCCTCCTACATTCTGGTGCGCCAGAATATAGTTCTTTTTGCCAAGAACTTTGTAGATGACAGCTGTGTGGTCAGGTGTGCCCCAGGTTTCACGCTTCGTGACTCCACCGGGCAGATGCCCGGTTATCGTGACAGAGCGGAACTGAATTATATCCCCCGCCTTGATCTCGTCGGTTTCCGGGTTCAGGTGAAGTCCGAAAGCAGTCGGGCGTGACCAGTCTGCGAGATTCAAATCAAGAGCCTGTTGGGCGAGATCCCAGCACTCGCCGCGACCTACCGTGGTGCCCATCACCCTGTCGACAAAGTTGATTATTCTGTCATTGAGTTCTCTGCGGTGTAAGCCGGCCGGGAGCGCTTTTTTTACCGTATAGGTAAAAAAGCCCAGCCCCTCAAAACTCAGTGAACCGCTTTGCCTGCTGCCGGAGAGCTTTATGGTATAGGTGCCGGCACCATCTTTGATAAGGTAGCGGACGTGGAACGATCCGTCGGCCGCAAGGGGGACTGGATTAGTCTGTGATCTCCCGTTATTTTTTGCAACCGTTACGACCAACGTCTTTAGCGGGGTGGATCCGGACAGCTTTATACTTGATGAATTGTCGAGGGGTATGGGATCGAGGTTTAGTTTGCCATCACCCCCGGCATACCAGTTTATTGCGGCGGTGTCAGCCTGCGCAGACACTGATATGGCAAGGGTCATAACGACCAGAAAGACCGGAATTAAAAGCGTAAGAACGCGAAATTTTGACATAATATCCTCGCCGGTCTGTGGAGTCCCGGGTACGTTTTTCGATTCACATCTACCCTCCCCTGCAACGCCAGTTTCACCGTTTCCGGTCCACGATAAAACCTGTAACAGCATACCCGGTGAACTTCCGGAGGGTGAACCTGGTTCGAAAGAAAGCATTTCATGATGCGTGTTCCATTGTACAGCTATTTACGTGATAAACGATAGTAAGTACGTCATCAAAAGACAATAAACTGTTCAGGGATGAAACATTTTGTTTGTAGTACACCTCATAACAGGAGTAAATTAGTCCTATGGAACTTGTTATGTTTGAGGCGTTATTTCAGGGCACTGAAAAGGTGTGCTTTCCCTGGAGCAGTGGCCTTCTCCCCGTATAAATAGACCGGTGTAACGGGGGAACGTCATTGTGTTTCCGGGACCATGAGCTATACTGTTACTTTGATGAAAACATCTGATCTTCATACACGGCTGGTTTACTACAGCGAGAGGGAAGAGCTGGTTAACCGCTGTACCCACGGTTTCGGTGCAGTGGCCGGCCTGTTCGGGGCGATAGCCCTGATCATTCTCGCCTCCCGGCAGCACGACAGTTACCGTGTTGTGAGCGCCTGCATATACGGCGTGTCGATGGTCATCTTCTATTGCCTGTCTACCGCCTATCACAGCGTGCGCACCCCCTCCACCCGGTATATCTTCCGCATTCTCGACCACGCCAGCATCTACCTGATGATTGCGGGGAGCTACACCCCGTTTGCCCTGGTAACCATGCGGGGGCCCTGGGGGTGGTCGCTGTTCGGTACGGTCTGGGGCCTGGGAACGGTGGGGGCGGTCATGAAGATCTTCACAACCCATCGACTGCGCTTTATCGGGCCGATGCTCTACATCGCTCTGGGATGGATCGTGGTGATCGCCTTGAAACCTCTTTCCGCGGCGCTCCCGGCAGATGGCCTGCTGCTGCTGTTTGCCGGCGGAGTGGCCTACACCGCCGGAGTCATTTTTTACCTCTGGGACAGACTCCCTTACAATCACGCAATCTGGCATCTCTTCGTCCTGACCGGCAGCGCATGCCACTTCTGCTCAATTTTCTATTATGTGATGCCGCGCCCTCTCTAGTGCAGTTCGTCACACGGGCAGCTTCGGCCGGCAAATACAGACGGCTGATATGCACCATCGCCCGGCAATGTACGTACACGTTGAAATATGATACAGGTACATACCGGTAGAACAGTCACCCGACGGAGTAACCATGCCCACCCTCGAAGCCCGCTCTGTTTCAAAGACATACACGATCAACAACCGCAGGATGGCCGTCCTTGACGACATCTCCCTCAGCGTTGCAGAAGGCGAATTCCTGGTCATCAAAGGTGAAAGCGGCAGCGGCAAATCAACACTCCTCTCGATCCTCTCGGGTCTTGACCGTCCCGATACCGGCCGGATCCTGCTGGTCGGCCGGGATATCACCGATCTCCCCGAAGACAACCTTGCACCGCTCAGAAACGCCACTTTCGGTTTTGTGTTTCAATCGTTCCACCTGATCCCGTCACTCACGGCTCGCGAAAACGTCATGTTCCCGGCCGAACTTCGCAAAGATCCTCTCGCACGGGAAAAAGCCGATCAGCTCCTTGAGCGGGTGGGACTTACCGGTAGAGCTTCCAGCTTTCCCCATCAGCTTTCCGGCGGTGAGAAACAGCGCTGCGCACTCTGCCGGGCTTTGGTCAACGGGCCGCAGATTCTTTTTGCCGACGAACCGACCGGCAATCTCGATCTGTCAAACGGCAGAGAAGTTCTGGAACTGCTTCGTGAACTGCATGGTGAACGTCACACAACGTTGATCCTCGTTACCCACAGCCTGGAGATCGCCCACAGCGCAGACCGGGTCATCACACTCCGGGACGGCAGGATAGTCGCCGACTCCGAACATGTTTAACCTGCGCCTCCTCCTCCGGCAGATTCGAAGTGCTCTGCGCCTGTCAACCGTCTTCGTGCTTTGTGTCGGACTTTCCGTCGTTACTCTGGTTTCCCTGGGGAGCTTCAGCCGGAGCGTCCACTCTTCACTCCTGCGGGACGCCCGCATGCTTCATGCTGCCGACATAATTATCAGGGCCCACTCCCCGTTCTCGATCGCTCTTACCAGGGAGGTCGCCAGGCGACAAAGTCAAAATGAAATTGAAACCGCCCGCGTCTATGAATTCTACTCCGTAGTACGCACGATGAACAACAAAGGGTCTCTGCTTTCCGACCTGAAAATTGTCGAGCCGGACTATCCATTCTATGGCGCCGTAGTACTGGCCTCCGGGAGGCCGTTTCGTGATGTTCTGACTGCGGGCGGCGCCGTTGTTGAGCGGCAGCTTCTGGACCGCCTGCGCCTTCGGGTGGGCGACAAACTCCGTATCGGCAGTACTGTCCTGACCATCCGGGATGTACTGGTGACGGAACCTGACCGGCCGGTTGACCTTTTTGCCCTCGGCCCGCGCATCTTTATCGCGGCGACGGATCTCGCCTCACTGGAACTGGTAGGAACGGGGAGCAGAGTACATTACTCAATCCTTGCCAAAGTACGGGATCAGGGGGGGATCGATCGTATTGCCGAAGAGCTGGGACGCTCGGCAGTCACGGACCGGGAGCACGTGGAGACGTACCGGACGGCCGGATCAGGGGTGAAGCGGTTCTTCGATAATCTGATTTTTTTCCTCAATCTTATTGGAATCTTCACCCTGCTGCTGGCGGGGATCGGCATTCAGAGCACCCTGACCGCCCTGATTAAAGAGCAGGAGCGGACCATCGCAATCATGAAGGCGGTGGGGGCCGGAAGCCGCTTTATCCGCACTCATTATTTTGCCCTTGCTTTCGCTCTCGGCCTGATCGGGACGATGTGCGGCCTGGCGGCCAGTTTTCTCCTGCAGCCGCTTTTCCCGGCGCTGTTCAGGGGGCTGCTCCCTGCCGCAGTCGAATTGACGGTCTCCGGGAGCGCAGTAGCCGAAGGCCTGATTCTCGGGTTACTGACAGTGCTTCTCTTTACCGCCCTGCCGATCTACCGGCTCGGGGAGCTGAAGCCCCGGGCCATTTTCGGCAAAGACGAACAGCGGGCCACACGCGGAATCCCGACATGGATAACCGCCGGCACCACCGTCTTTTTCCTGCTTGTCATGGTTTTCTGGCGGATCCAGGAGGTGAAAACCAGCCTCTATTTTGTTCTCGGGGTTGTGCTGCTCATCATCGTTTCCCTGCTCTGCGCCGAAGGGATCATGTACCTGCTGAGAAAAATGCAGCCGCGAAATCTGATCCTGCGGCAGGCGATGAAGGGGCTCTTTCGTCCCGGCAATGCCACGAGATCGACTATTGTAACCTTGACCGCTTCCCTGGCAGTGATCTTTTGCATCACCCTCGTAGAAAAAAATCTGGACACGGCCTTTATCCGGTCATACCCTCCCAAGGCGCCCAACCTCTTCTTCATCGACATTCAGCCAGGGCAGAAGGACGCCTTCGTCCGGGAGCTCGGCATGGACACGATCCTCTACCCCATCATCAGGGGATCAATTATCGCCGTTAACGGCGTTGCGATTGACCGGGAGAAAGAGCGCCAGAAACGGGGTGACAACCTGGGGCGCGAATTCAACCTGACCTACCGGGAACAACTTTTGGAGGATGAGAAGATTATTACCGGCAGCAGCCTCTTCCGCAAGGATTGGTCCGGGTTACAGGTGTCGGTTCTGGACACGGTTTTGAATATGCACGATATGCAGATCGGTGATACCATCACATTCCGTATTCAGGGCATTCCGATGGCCGCACGGATCTCGAGCATCCGCACAAATTCCAGGGAGATGCTGCAGCCCTACTTTTATTTCGTATTTCCGGACACCGCTCTCAATGACGCCCCCCAGACCCTGTTCGCAGCGGTCAGGGTGGAAAAGGAACGTATAGCACCGCTTCAGAACCGTATAGTGGCTGATTTTCCCAACATTACGGCCGTTAACGTGACGGAGACGGCAGCGGTTTTTGCCGGCATCATGGGGAAACTCTCGACGATTGTCCGTTTCTTTACGCTCTTTAGTGTTGTCGCCGGAATCCTTATTATTGTCAGTTCAATCTTTGCCACGCGCCATGCCCGAATTCTGGAATCGGTCTACTTCACTGTTCTCGGGGCACGGGGGAGATTCGTTATCACTGTTTTTGCCGCAGAGAACCTGTGTCTCGGGGTTGCAAGCGCCGCAAGCGCCCTGATTCTTGCCCAGACCGCCAGCTGGGGCATCTGCCGGTTTGCCCTCGGCGTCACCTGGCGCCCCTTCGCCGGCATCAGCTCCCTGATGGCACTGGCCACGACGCTGCTGGTCATCGCCGTTGGACTCGGAGCCTCGCTCGCGATCCTGAACGTAAAACCGGCGGTGTTCCTGCGGGAACAGGCGGACGAATGATCCGGTCCCACCCGGAATGTGACATGTTTGAACGGGAGAAATTGATGTCAATAGTACTGCGGGCCTCTTCTCTGGCTGCCATACTTCTCACCCTGCTCTGCGGCTGTGAACGTCGCCCATCGCCGCCTCCGGCATCACCTCCCGCGACCCAAACGCAGCAGACCTTCAAAGGAACCATTGTTGCCGTCGGTGACAGCCTCACTGCCGGGTATGGGGTCAATGAAGCGGATGCCTATCCGGCCCGGTTGGAGAAAAAACTGCAGGCGGCAGGTTTCAACTGGCGGGTCGTTAACGCCGGAATCAGCGGCGAGACAAGCAGCGGCACGCTTTCGCGGGTTAACTGGGTGCTCAGACTCAAACCGGATATCGTCATCCTGGAAACCGGAGCCAATGACGGGCTGCGCGGCATCGATCCGCAGGTAACGAAAAAGAACATCGCCGAAACGGTCCGTATCCTTAAGGAGAAGCGGGTCACGGTGATTCTGGCCGGCATGCGCATGGTCACCAGTATGGGACGGGACTACACGTCTGAATTTGCAGCCATATTCCCCGCCGTGGCGAACATGCATGACCTTGTTCTGATCCCGTTCTTCCTGCAGGGTGTGGCGGGCGTCCCGCACCTTATCCAGGGCGACGGTTTACACCCCGTTGCAGAAGGATACCGGATTATTACCGATATGATCTATCCGTACGTACTGCCGGTCCTTTCATCACAACCATGAATGTAAAATCTGTTTTTCTTTCAGGTGTGTGCCTGAACGGCAACCGGCATACGAACGAACCGTGGATACGTGTTACTCCGGATTATGGAGCGGCTTTTCCTTTTTGCTGTTTCCGGAATCTATGATACTCTCCCATTCCGGATTCAGAAAACAGGATTGAAATGTTTCATGGATTGATTCATCCGTTTTTCCCACTGTACAATAGTTGATTGTTTTTAGCCTGTTACAGCACCAGCCAGACCGATTACCTCCATATCGACACCAGAGGGTTACGGCATTGAAGCGGTAGCCCTTTTTGTATTATCCAACGCGTGAATGGTATCCCCACAATGTGACCGCTTCAGGCTGTGCACACGGAGAGCCATCCACCCGACCGCTCAGGAGAATCTTTTCATGACCGACGAAACCATACGCCTCACGCAGACCGTCAAGGGAGCGGGATGCGCCGCCAAACTGTCCCCCGGCGACCTCGACCGGGCGCTCTGCGGGCTCGATCTGCCTGTAGACCCGAATCTCCTGGTCGGCCTCGATCAGGCGGATGATGCCGGAGTCTACCGGGTCTCGGATGAGCTCGCCCTGGTGCAGACGATCGATTTCTTTCCACCGATGGTCGACGACCCCTACAGCTTCGGCCAGATCGCCGCCGCCAACGCTCTGAGTGATATCTACGCCATGGGGGGGGTTCCGAAGACTGCAATGAATATTGTGGCGTTTCCGGCAAAGACGATGGACATCTCTATCCTGCGCTCGGTCATCGAAGGGGGCCTGGACAAAATGCGTGAGGCCGGGGTCGTGCTGGTCGGCGGACACACCGTGGAGGACAGCGAGCTGAAGTATGGCCTCTCGGTGACCGGCTACATTCACCCCGCACGCATCCTGACCAAAAAGAACCTGCAGACCGGTGACCGCCTGATCCTGACCAAACCGGTCGGCACGGGGATCATCTCTACCGCCATCAAGGCCGGGTGTGCCGATCAGGCGTTGACAGACAGGGTCACAGGGGCTATGGCGACCTTGAACCGGGATGCGGCCACTATCATGCAGGAGTTTCCGGTGCACGCCTGCACGGACATAACCGGTTTCGGCTTTCTGGGGCATCTCGCCGAAATGGTGGTGGGTTCAGGTCACGGCGTGCGAATATCGGCCGGCGATATCCCGATGTATCCGGAGGCGCTGGAGTGGGCAGCCATGGGATTGATCCCGGCTGCTGCCTATAACAACAAAAACTTCAGGGGGACTTTTGTCGATTTTTCTGCAGCCGTCCCCCAGAACGTTCAGGACATCCTCTTTGACCCGCAGACATCCGGCGGACTGCTGATTGCGGTTGCGCCCGGAGAAGCGGACAGGCTCGTTGCCGCCCTGCAGAAGAAGGGTATCGGGTGTGCGGCGATAGTCGGCGAAGTTGTTGCCGGGCCGGTCGACAGGATTGTTGTGGAATACACGTACGAAAGGAACAGTATATGAAAAACGAACTGGACTGCAGGGGCATGAACTGTCCCGCCCCCGTATTGCATGTCAGGGATGCTGTCGAAAAGGACCATCCGGCCGCGATAACGGTTATTGTCGACAACGAGGCGGCCCGGCAGAACGTCACCCGATTCCTTGAACACCGGAACTACCGGGTCGATTCTGAGATGCAGGGGGGAGAGTACCGGGTTGTCGGCACGAAAGGCGGCGGCATGGATACTCCGGAGAAAACACCCCCGGTGCCTGCAGTGAAAGAACCGGAGACCGGAACGAAGAAGATCATGGTGCTGGTCACGAGTGTTCATATGGGTCATGGCGATGACGGTCTTGGGGATATGCTGATGTTTAATTTCCTGAAAACCCTGAAAGAGATGGGGCCGGATCTCTGGTGCGTTACCTTCGTCAACAGCGGCGTCAGTTTTACCGCGGCAGGTTCTGAAGCTGTGCCTATATTACAGGAACTGGCCGGAAACGGTGTTCAGATCCGGGCATGCGGCGCCTGCCTGGCGTATTTCCATATTCTGGACAGGATGCAGGTCGGTGAGGTCACGAACATGCTCGAAATTGTCACCGGTATGCAGCAAGCCGACAGCGTTGTCACGATCTGACCCGTACGGACCGCGAATCAGGAGAAACAGATGCCCGAAAAGATTACTTTTACTCCTGAACTGATTGATACCCACTGCCTGATTGATGTGAGGACCCCGCTGGAGTTCGAGGAGGACCACATCCCCGGCGCGATAAACGTTCCTCTGCTGACCAACGGGGAGCGTGCGGAAGTGGGGACCATCTACAAGCAGATCGGCCCTGTCGAGGCCCGCAGGAGGGGACTGGAGCTGACCTGTTCCCGCTTTTACGACATTGTTGACCGGATTGTCTCAGCGTCTGCCGGCAGGCCGGTTGTCGTCTATTGCTGGCGTGGAGGGTTGCGCAGCCAATCCGTCGCCATGCTGGTCGAGACGTGCGGAACTCCTGCCTGGCAGCTCGCCGGCGGGTACAAATCCTTTCGCGCCCGGGTGGTCGATTATTTTGAACGGTGTGACTTTCCTTCGCCGCTGGTCGTTCTGCACGGGATGACCGGTACCGGTAAGACCGAATTTATCAACGGCCTGAACCCTCTGAAATGGTCAACTGTTGATCTTGAAGGTGCCGCCTGCCACAGGGGATCCGCCTTTGGCGCCCTCGGACTGGAGCAGGATTTCACCCAGAAACATTTTGAAACGACACTGTGGGATATCTTCAGAAAACTGCCGGCCGGCACTCCCATTGTGCTGGAGGGTGAGAGCCAGCGCATCGGAAAGTACTCTCTGCCGGGGGGGCTGTACCAACGCATGGCGGAGAGCTGCAGGATATGGTGCCATGCCTCTATTGAAACCCGCATCCAGAGACTTACGGACGAGTACGCCCGCCCCGAGTATCGGGGAGAGATGCTGGATGCCCTTGAGCGAATCAGAAAAAAACTCGGCGGCACCCGATATGCCGATTTGAAACTCATGATCGAAGAGTGGAACGTGGGGGGTATCGCCCGGGGGTTGATTGAAGGGTACTACGACAAGATGTACTACAAACACCGTCCCTGGACACCGGATCTGGAAATGGAGCTGGAAGACTACGGGCGGGCGGAAAACGAGCTGGAAACCTTTCTGGCCGCACGAGCAGAAATGTGACAACCGGCCGGTGGGTCTGCCGCCCCCCGGCCGGTTATGCAGCTGTTACACATTAATGCGCAAATGACTGGCGGTATTTGTTGATCTCCCTGATCAACTCGGTCCGGTCGAAATAAATTTCATTCCGCTTGATTTTTCCCTCACCATTAAACTGCAGAAAACAGAGCCCGACACACTCCACAATTTTCTCTCCGACCGGAATACAGGCGGATAATTTCCCGAGAAAGCCATCCTCAATCGGAATCGTTTCAACCAGAGACCAGACCCAGGTTGGATTGTTGCTTGTTACCTTGGTGAAATAGGCGATCAGCTGTTCTTTGCCCTGAATCCCCTGCGGGCGGCCCGGATCCAGAAAAAAAGCATTTTCTGCATAAAAATCGGCCAGTTCGATGGGACGGTTTCCTGTCCAGGCCTGCAGCCATCGGGCTGCAAACTCTTTCGCTTCTGATTGTGTCATCATAATCCCAACTCCTTGCATATAGTATTCGAATTCAATCACTCCGTTCAGGCACTTTCGAAAGGTAGCGTTAGAGCCATACAAATACAAGCGGTTTTTCTCCTGCAGAGCCCTGAGTCTCATTATTTCTGCAATTATCCGATGAATTATTGACGTAAGCGGCGATATATCCGTTCAGCTGGATGATTGTAACGGAACATGATTTTGAAGCTGCGCGGGCCGTAATTGCCGGCATCCCGTCTGCACCGGTCATATGGTAACTACCATGCAACACACTATAATTATGTGACAATTGCGGACATGGTCACTTATGCCGGCATCGACAGAGCCGTCTATTCCGGCGGCAATAGACGTACGAGTCACGTATAACAGCACGGACTCATGCTGTGATATAAATTTGTTTTATTTACGGTTGACATGAACGTAAAAGGAATATACTCTGTCGCCCATCCTGGGTATGGCTTAACTACATAAATGAAGGAGACAGCATGTCTAACGCCGAGAGAGCTGGTGATGAGGGTGTACGGCTTCTATATGAACTGAGCAAAGAGGAGCTGGTAAAAATCATTGTCGATGACGCTAAAAACTGGCTGGCTCATGACGGTGTCTGGTTTCAGGCTGTCGAGAAGCGTTACGGTATGGAAGTTGCCGTTGATGTTGACACGGAGGCGTGGCGGCACTTTACCGTGATCGAGGCCAAACGCATTATGGACCGCCTGGGGATCAAGGCGGGGAGCGGCATTCCGGCGCTGGTGGAGTGTCTGAAACACCGGTTCTATGCCCGCCTCAATCTGCAGGATGTCATAGAACAGAGTGACACGCGGGTTGTCTTCCGGATGCTTGACTGCAGGGTTCAATCGGCCCGCAAGCGCAAAGGACTGGCTGACCACCCCTGTAAATCAGTCGGCATAGTTGAATACAGTGAATTTGCGAAAACCGTTGATCCCCGTATCAAAACAAATTGTATTGCCTGCCCTCCCGACGAACATCCCGAAACATTCTGGTGCGCATGGGAGTTTACTCTGGGAGATGACAGTTCAGAACGAAGGGAGAGCATATGAATTCAACAGAAACCGGGCCGCTCAAGACAACCCATAAAGTACGTTTTGTGACAGCAACCAGCCTGTTTGACGGCCATGACGCCACAATTAACGTCATCCGCCGCATCCTGCAGTCTTCGGGGGCAGAGGTGATCCATCTGGGGCATAACCGCTCAGTTGAGGAGATTGTCACAGCCGCCATCCAGGAAGATGCACAGGGGATTGCCGTCAGCTGCTATCAGGGCGGCCACGTCGAATTTTTCAAGTACATTATTGATCTGCTCCGGGAACGTGGTGAAGGGCATATCAAGGTTTTTGGCGGCGGCGGCGGGGTGATTGTGCCGAATGAAATCGCCGAAATTGAAACGTACGGCGTCCGGAAGATTTTCTCGCCGGAGGATGGCCGGAGAATGGGCCTCCAGGGGATGATTAACCTGATGCTGGAGGAATGCGATTTTGCAGTCGAGCGGGACAGTGCCGCTGAAACATCCCGACTGGCCCGGCAGGATATCCGGGCGGTGAACACGCTGATAACTCTCGCCGAGCAGGCGGTTCATGACCACGCGTCCGGTTATGCCGCGCTTCGCGGGACCATCAGGGGGATGGCGCAGGATGTACCGGTTGTCGGCATCACCGGAACCGGCGGTGCGGGAAAGAGTTCCATTACCGACGAGCTGGTTCTCCGTTTCACCCGTGATTTTCCTGACAAGAATGTGGCCATTCTGGCGGTTGACCCCTCACGTCAGAGAACCGGCGGCGCCCTTCTCGGGGACCGGATCCGGATGAATTCTATCAATTCGAATCGCATCTATATGCGGTCGCTGGCAACGCGGGATTCCCAGACCGAACTTTCGGCCGCTATCCAGGACGCTATCGATGTCGTGCGGGCAGCCGGCTTCGATCTGATTTTCGTCGAAACCAGCGGTATCGGGCAGGGCAACGCCGGAGTCGTGGGGATCTGTGACGTTTCTCTGTATGTCATGACCTGCGAGTTCGGCGCTCCTACTCAGTTGGAGAAAATCGACATGCTCGACTTCGCGGATGTCGTTGCCATCAACAAGTTCGAACGCAAAGGCGCCGAAGATGCCCTCCGCAATGTCCGCAAACAGTACCGCCGTAACCGCAATCTATTCGATGTGGCCGATGAAGCGCTGCCGATATTCGGCACGATCGCTTCCCAGTTTAACGATCCAGGCACAAACGTTCTGTACCTGGCGCTGATTGATGTCATCAACGGCAGAAAGGGTACAGACTGGCACTCTTCTCTCCGGATAACCGAAAAAGAGAGCCTGAAGAAGTACATCATACCGACCGATCGGGTTCATTATCTGGGCGAAATTGTTCACGCCGTGCGCGGCTATCGCAAACAGGTTCGCGAACAGGTCGATGTCGCCCGGCGGCTCTTTCAACTGCACGGAGCCCGTGAAGTCCTGAGCGGCTCTGCCGCACAGGCGGAAATCGATACGCAACTGGCGGTTTTTAATGCCAGACTCCATGAAGAGCCGAAGCGGATCCTGAAAGAATGGCCGGAATTGAAGGCCTCCTACCGCCGCGACCAGCTGGTTACCAGGGTGAGAGACAAGGAAATCAGGAGCGATCTCTATACAACGACCCTCTCCGGAACCCGTATCCCCAAGGTCTGTCTTCCCGATTACGCTGATCTGGGCGAAATTCTGCGCTGGTGCATGCTTGAAAATGCCCCGGGTTATTTCCCCTTTACCGCAGGAGTCTTCCCGTTCAAGCGGGCCGAAGAGGATCCAAAGAGACAGTTTGCCGGTGAAGGCACTCCCGAGCGGACCAACCGCCGCTTCCACTATCTCTGCAAGGATGATGACGCCAAGCGCCTCTCTACCGCTTTTGACAGCGTGACGCTCTACGGAGAGGATCCTGACTATCCGCCTGATATCTACGGCAAGGTCGGCGAGAGCGGCGTTTCAATCTGCACCGTCAATGACATGCAGAAACTTTTCGCCGGCTTTGATCTCTGCGCCTCCAATACCAGTGTTTCCATTACCATCAACGGCCCGGCGCCGATGATGCTGGCATTTTTCTTCAATGCCGCCACCGAGCAGCAGCTTGATCTTTTCCGGGAGAATAACGGCCGGGAGCCGTCAGAGGCGGAGTACCATGAAATCCGTGCCTGTACGCTGCAAACGGTTCGGGGCACCGTACAGGCAGACATACTCAAGGAGGATCAGGGGCAGAATACCTGCATCTTTTCAACCGAGTTTGCTCTGAAGATGATGGGGGATATGCAGCAGTATTTCATCGAGCAGAAAGTGCGGAACTACTACTCCGTCTCGATCAGCGGTTATCATATTGCCGAGGCGGGAGCCAACCCGATCAGCCAGCTGGCATTCACCCTCTCCAACGGCTTCACGTTTGTCGAGTATTACCTGTCGCGAGGTATGGATATCGATGATTTTGCCGCCAACCTGTCATACTTTTTCTCTAACGGACTCGATCCGGAATACACCGTCATCGGGCGCGTCGCCCGACGGATCTGGTCGGTCGCGATGCGGGAGAAATATGGTGCCAACGATCGCAGCCAGAAGCTGAAATATCACATCCAGACCTCCGGTCGCTCGCTGCACGCCCAGGAGATGGATTTCAATGACATCCGCACCACTTTGCAGGCGCTGATGGCAATTTACGACAACTGCAACTCCCTGCACACCAATGCCTATGACGAAGCGGTTACCACCCCGACAGAAGAGTCGGTTCGCCGGGCGATGGCTATCCAGATGATTATTACCAAAGAATTCGGATTGGCAAAAAATGAAAACTCTCTGCAGGGCTCCTTCATAATAGAGGAGTTGACCGATCTGGTGGAAGAGGCGGTTATGGCCGAATTCGAGCGGATCGACTCCCGTGGCGGAGTGCTGGGCGCTATGGAGACCCAGTATCAGCGCTCCCGCATTCAGGACGAATCGATGCTGTACGAGCATAAGAAACATAATGGAGAGCTGCCGATCGTCGGGGTCAACACGTTCCTCAACCCCCGTGCCGACGAAGAGGGGTTCAATGTGCCGGGCGAACTGGCCCGGGCAACGAAAGAGGAAAAGGAGCAGCAGATACAGAATCTGCGGGCGTTCCAGGAACTCAACAAAGGCGTTGCACCGGCTGCGCTCAAGCGGCTGCAGGAGACGGCCATCGCAGGCGGCAACATCTTTGCCGAACTGATGGAGACGGTCAAGGTCGCCTCACTGGGCCAGATTTCTCACGCACTTTATGAAGTCGGTGGAAAATACAGACGAAACATGTAGGAGTACAGAATGGACATCTTTCAGGTAATCCGTGATCGACGCAGCATCCGGAAGTATAAAGACATCCCGGTAGAGCGGGAAAAGATTGATCAGGTGCTGGATGCGGCGCGACTGGCTCCTTCATGGAAAAATCTCCAGTGCTGGCGCTTTCTGGTACTGACCGCTCCGGAGAAAAAAGAAGCCCTGCTGTCGGCTTTCGGAGAGGACAACCCCGGGAAAAAGGCGTTTCTCCAGGCTCCGGTCGCCATAGTGGTCTGCGCCGATCCATCTGAGTCGGATCTGAACCATGGCATTGAGTACTTTGTGGCCGACGTTGCCATAGCCTTTGAGCATATCTGTCTGGCAGCACATGCCCTGGGGCTCGGCACCTGCTGGATGGGGATGTTTGACGAGGCGGATATGAAGGTGAAACTGGGTATTCCGGATACCGTGCGGGTAGTCGGTGTTACGCCTCTCGGGTACCCCGATCAGGAGCCGAAACCGCGGCCTCGCAAGGAGTTGTCGGAGATCGCATTTTTTGACCAGTGGCCGTAATAAAATTTAATTGTTGCAGGAGACCGTCATGTTCACACACTCTGAATCGCACCACCGCACTTCCGGCATGCAGAAGCTTCTCAAGGAAAAGGGGCTCGACGGAGCGCTTATTATTTTTCCGATCGATGTCTATTATTACACCGGCACCCGCCAGAACTCGACGCTGTGGATACCAGCGGAAGGTGATCCGATACTGCTGGTGCGCAAGAGCTATTCGCGGGCAAAAGAAGAGAGTCCCATTGCCGATATCAGACCTTTCCCCTCCAGCAAAGATTTTCCGGCACTGTTCGGGGATCATCTGAAAAAAATAGGTTTCACCTTCGACGTGGCGCCGGTGCAGCAGCTGAACTTCTACAGCAGGCTCCTTCCCGGTCGGGAGTTTATTGATATTTCGGGCCTCAACCGGGATCTGCGCTCGGTCAAGTCCGCCTATGAACTGGAGCAGTTGCGACAGACCGCCGCCGCAAGCTGCTCGGTGTATGCAACCATACCGGAATTTCTCAAACGCGGCATGCGCGAGATCGACATAGCCGCAGAATTGGAAAGCCGTCTGCGCAAGGCCGGCAGTGAAGGCTACGTCCGGATGCGCTCCTACAACCAGGAGCTGTTCATGGGGTTGGCCGTCTCGGCCGGCTCTGCGAGTTACGGTTTTTTTGACGGAGCCGTCACCGGCCGCGGGCTGTCAAATGCTTCCCCTCACGGTGCCTCAAGGGATCTGATCCGGGAGAACGAACCTATTCTGCTGGATTATTCTTTCGTCCACAACGGCTACATTACAGACATGACCCGCGTCTTTGTCTTCGGGACCCTCGATGCGGAATTACAGCGGGCTTTCGATCTTTCCCTTGAAATCCAGAGCGCCCTTCAGCAGGCATTGAAACCGGGGGCCATCTGCGAAGAGCTGTTTTTTATGGCGGCCGCCATGGCGGATGCGGCCGGTTTTGGCACAAATTTCATGGGAATGCCGGGTGAACAGGCCAAATTTGTCGGGCACGGAGTCGGGCTTGAACTGGATGAACTCCCGGTTTTAGCGCAGGGATTCAAGTCGCCGCTTCAGGCCGGGCAGACCATCGCCATTGAACCCAAATTCGTTATTCCCGGAAAAGGCGGAATCGGCATAGAAAACACCTTTGCCGTGACCGCAAACGGCGGCGAAAAACTCACTGACATGCCGGACAAGATACTATTTTTATAACGTCTTTCCGTAATTGCCCGCTACGGCTCTGCTCTGAAATATTCGCAACACGCATGATACTGCGCATTCTTGAGTCGCTTTTCTGCTGATTTAAACGTACTTTGTCTTCGGATATTTCTTTTATGTAAAATTATGTTATATGCCGTATTGACATGAACGTAAACGGAATGTATAGTCCGGCGTATACTAACACTCTATCGGAGGCGGTAATATGAAAGAAGAGGTCTATGTTGTCGATGGTATGAGGACGCCGTTCGGCTCTTTTGGCGGTGTCTTGTCGGATGTAGCTGCGCCCCAGTTGGCCGCCGCGGCGATAAAAGGTCTTCTGAGCCGGAATACGCTGCCTGCGGAGGCTGTCAGTGAAGTGATTCTCGGACAGGTGCTGAGCGGCGGATGCGGACAGGCTCCCGCCCGTCAGGCGATGCGAAGCGCCGGTCTGCCGGATGCAGTCCCTGCGCTGACGATAAACAAGGTCTGTGGCAGCGGACTTAAAGCGGTAATGCTGGGCAGTGACTCGATACAGCTCGGCAATGCCGATATTGTGCTGGCCGGCGGCATGGAAAACATGTCCATGGCCCCCTATTTTCTAAAAAAGGCCCGCAACGGTTTCCGCATGGGCAATGGCGAAATATTCGACCTGATGATCCACGACGGCCTTTCCGATCCCTACACCGGAGTGCATATGGGTGACATCGGGGAAGCGAGCGTTGCGCGCAATGAACTTACTCGGGAAGAACAGGATGCTCTGGCTCTTCGCTCCTATCAACTGGCCCAGAAAGCCGTAAAAGAAGGGATCTTCGCGCAGGAAATTGCCCCGGTAGTCAAGAGCGTTCGCGGCGTGGACACGGTGGTTTCCAGTGATGAAGAGCCGTTCAAGGTTGATTTTGACAAGCTTACCAAACTGAAACCGGTCTTTAAAAAAGACGGCAGTATCACGGCCGGAAACGCATCATCTATAAGTGACGGAGCCGCACTGCTGCTTCTGGCAGGTGCTGCCGCGGTAAAAAAACACCATCTGACGGCAAAAGCCCGCATAGTCGCTTCAGCAACCAGCAGCCTCCACCCCGACTACTTCCCTGAAGCGCCGGTTTCGGCCATTCAGGCGGCTTGCGCCAGAGCCGGTCTCAAGGTTGAAGACATCGATCTGTTTGAGATCAACGAAGCGTTTGCCTCTGTCCCCCTGATTGCCATCAAGAGCTTAAAGCTTGATCCTGCCAAAGTTAACGTCAATGGCGGTGCCTGCGCCATCGGTCATCCGATCGGCGCCAGCGGTGCCCGTCTGGCACTGACAGTTATCCGTGAACTGCATACACGCAACCTGCGCTACGGACTTGCCACTCTCTGTATCGGTGGGGGCGAAGCGGTAGCGGTAATTTTTGAAAGAGTATAATTCGACCGGATATCAAAACCCGCCACGGAGGCACGGAGGCACAGAGAACATCATGGGACGTGCGAAACCTGTGAAAGCGGGTGCAGGCCTGAACAAAAACGAGCCATGATTTCTCTGATTCCCTCCGTGTACCCGTAATGAGCGTTTAATTTTTTGGAGGTTACCATGATCAAGACAATAGGAGTACTGGGCGCAGGACAGATGGGAAACGGCATTACCCATGTCTTTTCCCAGCAGGGGTATCAGGTGGTTCTTTTCGACATCGCAGAGGCCCAGCTGGACAAAGCCGTGAAAACCATTACCCAGAACCTGGAGCGACAGGCCAGAAAGGGTACTCTCCCGGAAGCACAGGTAGGAGAAATCCTGGGGCGCATACGGACCACTCAGAACATGGCCGATCTGGCAGACGTCGACTTCGCCGTCGAAGCTGTCACGGAACATGAGCCTCTCAAACTGGAAATATTCAGGAAGCTGGACGGGATCGTCAAGGAGGGGGCAATTCTGGCCTCCAACACCTCTTCGATTCCGATCACCAAAATTGCATCTGTCACTTCGCGGCCCGACAAGGTGATCGGCATGCACTTCATGAACCCGGTGCCGGTCATGAAGCTGGTTGAAGTGATCCGCGGTCATGCCACCAGTGACGAGACCTTTGCCTGCACCTCCGAACTGGTATCAAAACTGGAAAAACAGATGGCAGTTTCACAGGATTACCCCGGATTCATTGTCAACCGCATACTGATACCGATGATCAACGAAGCGGTTTTTGCACTCTATGAAGGAATTGCGACGGCAGAGGATATCGACAAGGGAATGCGACTCGGCACAAACCAGCCGATGGGACCGTTGACGCTTGCCGATTTTATCGGGCTGGATACGGTGCTTGCAATCGCAAATGTTCTTTATGACGGCTTCAAGGACCCCAAATACCGACCCTGCCCGCTTCTGGTCAAAATGGTGAATGCCGGTTATATGGGACGCAAATCGGGACGCGGCTTTTATACCTACTAAGGGGGACAATATGGATTTGAAATATATTCAGCTGGAATCAACGGAAGGTGTAACGACGTTGACCATCAACCGTCGCGAAACCATGAATTCACTCAGCAGCGTAGTATTGGCCGAACTGGAGTGCGCCCTCTATGAACTGGACCTGGACGCGGCCGTCAAGGTCGTTGTCATTACCGGTGCGGGAGAGAAAGCCTTCGTTGCCGGCGCTGACATCAAGGAAATGTCCGAGATGTCTTCCTTTGAAGGGCATGCCTTTGGCCGTACCGGTCAACGGGTGATGTTATTCATTGAAAAGATGAAGAAGCCTGTTATTGCCGCCGTGAACGGGTATGCGCTGGGTGGGGGACTTGAACTTGCCCTGGCCTGCGACTTTATCTACGCATCAGAAAAAGCCAAATTGGGGTTCCCCGAAGTTGGCCTCGGCATCATGCCGGGCTTTGGCGGCACTCAGAATCTGGCACGCCTCATCGGCCCGAACAAGGCTAACGAGATGATCTTCACCGGCAGGGTTATCAGCGCCCAGAAGGCCCTGTCATGGGGCATTGTAAATGAGGTGTTCGCTCCGGAAGAACTGATGGAAAAGACATTGGCTACGGCCCGTGAAATCGCCGGCAGGGGGACGGTAGGTGTTGGATACGCAAAAGATGCCATCGCCAACGGACTTAACATGACCAAGGTCGACGGCTTCCGTTATGAGGCATCCATGTTCGGAGTTCTCTTCTCTACAGATGATCAGCGCGAAGGAATGGGCGCATTTTTAACAAAACGGACCGCTGAATTCAAGGGCAGATAATATAAATTCCGGAGGGATAATCATGAATTTCGAACTGAGCCAGGATCACAAGGTATTGCAGGCAGCCGTACGGGATTTTGTTGAAAAAGAGATCAAACCGATCGCCATGAAGATTGACGAAGAGCATATGATCCCCGACACTCTGGTAAAGAAAATGTCTGAAATGGGGTTATTGGGGAGCTATTTTCCGGAGGAATACGGCGGAGCCGGTCTTGATGTACTCTCCTATGCCATCGTGGTGGAAGAGGTTTCAAAAGCGTGCGGTTCCAGCGGCGTTTTGATTTCCGCACACACCTCCCTTGCCAACGGCCCGATTTACACCTTCGGCACTGAAGAACAGAAGAAAAAATGGCTGCCGGACCTCAACACCGGTAATAAAATCGGCTGCTTCCTGCTGACCGAACCGAATGCCGGCAGCGATGCCGGAGGGACCGCCACTACGTACAAACGTGAAGGTGACGAGTTCGTCATCAACGGCAGCAAAATTTTTATTACCAACGGCGGCTATCTGGGAACCGGTGTACTGTTCGCATCCTTCGACCGTTCGCTCAAGCACAAGGGGATCAGCGCCTTTATCGTTGATCTGAAATCACCCGGAGTGACGATTCTTAAAAATGAAAACAAGATGGGTATTCGCGGCAGCTACACCACCGCCTTTGCCTTTGACGACCTGCGCGTACCGGTGGAGAACCTGCTGGGTGAAGAAGGCAAAGGATTCAACGTCGCCATGGACACCTTGAACGGCGGCCGTATCGGCATCGCCTCACAGGCGCTCGGTATCGCAGAAGGGGCATTCGAACGGGCACTGGCATATTCCAAGGAGCGCAAGCAGTTTGATCAGTCCATCAGTGAATTTCAGGCGATTCAATTCAAGCTTGCCGATATGTACGCCCGCATCGAAACCAGCAAGCTGATGATCTACAAGGCCGCCTGGCTTAAAGACAACAAGATGAACTACACTATGGAATCTGCAATGTGCAAGATGCTGGCATCCGAGACTGCCACCTACGTTACCAAGGAAGCGATGCAGATTTTTGGCGGCTACGGCTTTATCTGCGATTATGAAATCGAGCGGATGTACCGCGACGCCAAGATCACCGAGATTTATGAAGGCACCAATGAGGTGCAGCGTGTGGTGATTTCGAAACTGTTGCTTTCATAATACCTGCATATTTTAATACTTGACATGTGCGTCAAGTAAAACTATATACGACGCAGCAGGTATCAATTCATGAGAGGTGTCACTGTGGAAGCTACCCGTCTAATTTACTGGAACATCGGCCACAGCGTCGTTATCCCGATGTATATTCTGGCCTTTGCCGCGTTCGGCTTCATGGGTTGGGGATTCTGGAAGCGCCTGCCGGTCTGGCGTCAGGGTAAAGCGCTTGATCGCTTCGATCGCTACGACGAACGGATCAAGCGGATGCTGGCCGAAGTATTCAGTCAATCTAAAATTTTCCGTGTCACCGACGGCGGAATCTTCCACTCCATATTCTTCTGGAGCTTCCTGATTCTCTTCGCCGGCACGATGATGGTCATGTTCCAGGCCGACTTCTTCACCCCGGTTTTGAATGTCAACCTCCTTTCCGGCGAATTCTACAAGGGATTCTCACTGGTACTGGACATAGCCGGCATCCTCGCCATTGTCATGCTGGCGGGGCTCTTCATCCGCAGATTCGTCACCAGGCCCGAAGGGCTGGAAATCGTGCGCGATGACTATATCGTCCTGCAGCTGCTGTTTGCGATCCTGATCACCGGGTTCCTCATTGAGGGGGCCCGCATGGCCGCTACAGAGATGCAGCAGAACCAGGGGCTGGCACTCTACTCGCCGGGCGGGCTGCTGGCGGGACAACTCTTTACCTCACTGGCAACCGGCACCCTGCTCGTTACCCATAAAATCCTCTGGTGGGTTCACTTTGCCCTGGTTCTCGGTTTCTTTTGCGCCATTCCCTACACCAAACTGCGCCACATCTTCACCACCAGCGCCAATGCATTTCTGGCCCCCTTTGAAGCGAAAGGAAGCATCGCCACCATCAACATGGAAGACGATACCGTCGAACAGTTCGGCGCCGCCGCCATAACCGATCTGACCTGGAAAGACATCTTCGATGCCGACGCCTGCACCTCATGCAAACGCTGCCAGGACCGCTGTCCGGCCTACGCCACCGACAAGCCGCTCTCGCCGATGAAAATCGTCAAGCAGATCGGTGAACTGGCCGAAGGAAACCCGACCGGCAACCTGATCGAAACCGTCAGTCAGGATGCCCTCTGGTCCTGCACCACCTGCCGCGCCTGTCAGGACATCTGCCCGGCCAACATCGAACATGTTAACAAGATCCTCGAGATGAGGCGCAACCTCACCCTCATGGAAGGCGCCTTCCCGGGTGACGAAGTTAAAACGGCGGTCAACAACATAGAAGTCAACGGCAACCCGTTCGGCCTCGCCTACGCCGCCCGGGGCGACTGGGCGGAAGGACTGCAGATATCAACAATGGGACAGGACAGCGACGTCGACATTCTCTACTTCGTCGGCTGCTACGCCTCCTTCGACCGTCGCAACCAGACGGTTGCCCGCAACTTCATCACCATCTGCAACGCCGCCGGAGTAAAAGTCGGCATCCTCGGCAAAGAGGAGAAATGCTGCGGCGAGCCGGTCAGAAAACTGGGGAATGAGTACCTGTACCAGATGACCGCAGCCGAAAACATCGAACTGATCAAGGCGTACAACGTCAAAAAAATAGTCACCACCTGCCCGCACTGCTTCAACACCCTGGCCCGCGACTACAAGGATCTTGGCCTGGACGTTCCGGTCGAGCACTACAGTACCTACATCAACACCCTGCTCGAAACTAACCGGCTCAAACTGACACCGGAGCCGTTTGAATTCACCTATCACGACTCCTGCTACCTTGGCCGCTACATGGACATCATCGACCAGCCGAGAGCGGTCCTGTGGCAGACCGGCGGGACGCTCATCGAAATGGATAAAAACGGCTACGACAGTTTCTGCTGCAGCGCCGGCGGCGGACGTATTATCGCCGAAGAGAAGCTGGGGAGCAAGATCAGCGAAGTCAGGATCAAAATGGCCACCGACACCGGTGCGCCGCTCCTGATTTCCAACTGCCCCTTCTGCCTCACCATGTTCGAGGACGGCATCAAGACCGGCGGCGCGGAAGAAATTCTGCAGGTGAGAGATCTGGCGGAAATAGTCGCTGAACGGATAACGGTATAACAGCTATCAGCTATCAGCTATCAGCTATCAGCTAAACAGGATACCAGGATATAATTTCAGGAGGTATCACATGAAACTGCTTGTCTGCATCAAACAGGTCCCCGACCTTGAATCGCGCTTCAAGCCAGACTCCGCAGGAGTCTGGTACAACGAAACCGACCTTGCCTTCCGCATGAACGAATACGATGAATACGCCGTGGAACAGGCCGTTCAGCTGCGTGAAAAACTGGGTGAAGGATGTGAACTCACCGTCCTCTCCATCGGCCCCGACCGCGTCGTCGAAGCGATAAAGAAATCCCTCGCCATGGGATGCGACAACGCCGCCCACATCCAGGACCCCGCCGCATCCGGCAAAGACCCCTGGCAGATCGCCTCCATCATCGCCGCCTACGCCGCAGGCAAAGGCTTCGACATCATCTTCACCGGCATGCAGAGTCAGGACCGGGGCTCCGCCCAGGTCGGCGTCACCGTTGCCGAAAAGCTCGGCCTCGCCTGCACCACAACCATCATCGGCTTCGACTATGATAGCGGCACCATCACCGCCCGGCGGGAACTGGAAGGGGGCATCAAAGCCATCGTCAAACTGAAAACCCCCGCTCTCGTCACCTGCCAGCTGGGACTCAACATACCGCGCTACCCGACCCTCCCCAACATCATGAAAGCCAAGAAAAAAGAGATCACCGCCATACCGGTCGCCGACCTCCTGAAAGAAGACGCAGTGGCCACCACCGTCAGCTTCCACCCACCCGCCAAAAAAGGGGGCGGTATCGTCCTTGAAGGGGACGTCGGCGAACTGGCAGATAAAATCATAGCGATACTCAAAGACAAAACCGCCGTACTGAGATAGGAGACCACCATGAAAACACTACTGATCGGCGAATACCGGGACGGCAAACTGCTCGAATCCACCTACGAACTACTCGGCTTTGCGGCCCAGATGAACGCCGACAGCGCCATGCTGCTCGTAGGAAGCGACAATCAACTCCCCGCATACGGCGGCACACTCTACCTGGCTGATGTCGCCTCGTGCGGAGAATACAACCCCGACCTGCACAAAAAGCTGATTCTTGCCGCAGTACAGAAAGAAAACCCCGACTACATCGTATTCTTACACTCCTCCTACGGCTGGGACCTGGCACCCCGTGTAGCAGCCTCCCTCAACATCGCCCAGATATCGGAAATCATCGCACCTGCGGACGGCGGCTTCGAAGTCGGCTGCTGCAACGCCAAGATGCGCCGCACCGTCAAACCGAACGGAGCCAGAGCCGTACTGACAATTCAGGCCGGCGCCTTTCCTGTTCTGCAGCCGGGAGGATCGCCCGTCATCGAAAAACTGACTGCCGACGGCAGCGGAGCAGTGGAATTTGTCGGCTATGAACCGGCCGAGAAACGGGACGTCGATCTCGGCAAAGCCGAAATCATCGTATCAGCCGGCCGCGGCATCGGCAAAAAAGACAACGTCCCGGTCATCCTCGCCCTGGCCAAAGCCCTTGGCGGCGAACTGGGTGCCAGTCGTCCGGTAGTAGATGCCGGGTGGGTGGAACACAGCCATCAGGTCGGCACCACCGGCCAGACGGTAAGTCCCAAACTGTACGTCGCCTGCGGCATCAGCGGCGCCATTCAGCATCTGGCCGGCATGAAGAAATCCGACTTCATCATTGCCATCAACAAGGACAAGGATGCGCCGATCGGCGAGATAGCCGATGTACTGGTCGTGGCCGATGTCATGCAGTTTGTGCCGGCGCTTACGGCGAAACTCGCCAGGTGAAGGTGCTTCACGGCATCAGGATTGTAAATCTGGCGGTCAACCTCCCGGGACCGGCCGCAGCCCAGCGACTCAGCCGGATGGGAGCCTCAGTGGTAAAAGTCGAGCCGCCGTCCGGCGATCCGATGGAGATCTACTATCCCGACTGGTACCGGGATATGGCTGCCGGCCATGAAATCATACATCTCGATTTGAAGACCCCTCACGGCAGGGAACAGCTGGAAGAGCTTCTCAAAACGGCAGATGTTCTGATCAGCGCCACCCGTCCGGCGGCGATGGAGAGGCTCGGACTGGACACGGCCACCCTGCAGACAAAACATCCCCGCCTCTGCCAGCTGCTCGTCGTCGGCTACCCTGCCCCCCGCGATAACGAGGCCGGGCATGATCTGACCTATCAGGCTTCGATGGGACTTCTCGACCCGCCGCATCTGCCCCGTTCACTGCTATCCGATATGGCGGGAAGCGAGCAGGCGGTTTCATCCGTGTTGGCACTGCTGTTCAATCGGGAACGATGCGGAGCTGGCGGTCATGCCATAGTTGCCCTGTCGGAGGCGGCAGCTGTTTTTGCTGAGCCGTTACGCTACGGCAGCACGATCCCCGGAGCATCACTCGGTGGCGGCATACCTGAATACAATATCTATAAAACCATTGACGGCTGGGTGGCCGTTGCCGCCCTTGAGCCCCATTTCAAACACCGTCTGGAGAATGCGCTGCATGTCTCTGCACCGGAAGAGTACCGGGCGGCTTTTGAACGTAAAAACTCCGCCTACTGGCAGGAGTGGGGGCAACAGATGGATATTCCAATAGAAACCGTCCGGGACAGATGATTACTGCGTGACCCGGGATATCAAGATTTCAGGAGGTGGAAATGTTTCTTGACCTTACCGAAGAGCAGAAGTTGATTCAGGATACGGCCCGTGATTTTGCCAGGGCGGAACTTGAACCGGTGGCGGCCGCGCTTGACCAGAGCGAGGACCGGGCACCACTGCTTGCCAACCTCAAAAAGCTGTCAGAACTCGGTTTCATGGGGCTGAACGTCCGAAGTGAGTATGGTGGTTCGGAAGCCGGGGTTATCTCCTTCAGCCTCGCCATTACCGAAATTGCCAGAGCCTGCGCCTCAACCGCTGTGACCGTGTCTGTCAGTAACATGGTGGCGGAGGTCATCCAGGCGGTCGGTTCCGAGGAACAGCGTAAAGCCTACATCCCCAAAATATGTTCAGGTGAATACTCAGCGGGCGGCTTTGCCCTGACCGAAACATGCGCCGGCTCCGACCCTGCCGGAATGTGTGCCCAGGCGGTAGATGACGGTGACAGCTGGGTACTGAACGGCTCCAAGATATTCATTACCAGTGCTCCCTATGCCGGGGTTTTTGTCGCCTGGGCGGTTACCGACAAGGATGCGCCCAAGGGGAAGGGTATCAGCTGCTTCCTGGTTGAGGCAGGCACACCGGGCCTTGTCATCGGCAAGGAAGAGAAGAAGATGGGGCAGCACGCATCCGCCACAAATGAGGTGATCTTTGATGGATGCCGTATCCCGAAAACGGCGTTGATGGGGAAGCTGAATGACGGATTCCGGATTGCTGCCGGGGAACTGGCCGGCGGCAGGATCGGAATCGGCTCGCTCGGACTGGGTGTCGGGCTGGCGGCCATGGATTATGCGACCCGCTATGTGACCGAGCGTACTCAGTTCGGGCAGAAAATCAGCAACTTCCAGGCTATCCAGTGGATGATCGCAGATGGGTACACAGAACTTGAGGCCGCCCGACTGCTGCTGATGAATGCAGCGTACCGCAAGGAGTCCGGCAAGTCCTTTGCCAAAGAAGCGTCCATGGCCAAGATGTTCGCCACTGAAGCGGGCAATCAGGCCTGCTACAAAGCGATCCAGATGCTCGGAGGGTACGGCTACACCCGGGATTTTCCGGTGGAACGATACGCCCGTGATGCACGGATCACCTCCATTTACGAAGGAACAAACGAGATTCAGCGTTTGATCATATCACGTGAGATTTTGAGAAATATCTAAGGAGGCAGGCATGAGTACCAGCAAACGTATTACCCTGCAGCACGCCGCCGAAATCATCAAGGACGGCTCCAGTCTCACCTTTTCCGGGTTTACCATCTGGCGCCGCCCGATGGCAATTGTTTTTGAGCTGATCCGTCAGCACCGAAAAAACCTGCATCTGATTGAGGTCCAGGGGGGCTCACATACCGAATTTCTGGTCGGGGCCGGCTGTGTAGACATCTGGGAATCATGCTGGGTCGGTCATGAGCTGTATGGCAAATACGGAGCAAACCTCTCGCGCAAGGTCGCTGACAAACAGATCATTGTCGAAGATTACAGCCACGCAGAGATGATGTTCCGTTTCGCTGCCGCCGCCAACGGTTCACCTTACGCTGTCACTCAGACGTCACTCGGTACCGATATTCATAATCCGGAATACGATATGCTCGGCCGTGCCGGACTGCGTGACGGCAAACGTATCGCGAAGCACAAATACCAGTTCACCGAAGACCCTTTCTTCGGTGCCGGTTCCCAGGTGCTGATTCCGGCGGCGAAGGTGGATATTGCGGTTATGTGTGTGCAGCAGGTGGGTGAAGAAGGAACCGTACGGGTTAACGGTCAGTATTACTCCGATCCGGAAATAGCACGCGCTGCCGACATCACGATTGTCATGGCCGAGGAAATTGTGCCGGAGGAGTACCTGCGGCGCAACGCAGATCAGAACACCATCGCTACGTTCGAAGTCGATCATATTCTGGAATGCCCGTATGGTGCCCATCCAACCGGTATGTTCGGACGCTATGATGTCGACGGCTCGTTTCTTAAGGATTTCTACGGCCGTACCCGCACCCAGGAAGGGTTCGACGATTTTGCCAACGAGTGGATACACGGACAGACCCATATGAGCTACCTGGAAAAACTGGGGTGGCCGCGTATGCTGAAGCTCAAGGCCAATACCGCACTCAATTACAGTGTTCGTGAGAAGGGGGGTAAATAACCATGATAATTGAATACGCGACTCCTGAAGAATACGGTCTGGCCGATCTGATGTGCTGTGCCGCTGCACGTGAAGTGCAGGATAACGAGGTTGTTTTTGCCGGCACCGGGTTACCGATGGTGGCTATCATGCTGGCGCAGAAAACCCATGCCCCCAACCTTAAACTGATCTTTGAAGCCGGCACTCTGGATGGGCGTCCCCCCGAGATTCCGACGTCTGTCGGTGACGCCCGCTGCGAAATGGGCGCATCCCGCTCATCCGGCCTGTACGACGCGTTCAGCATTGCCCAGAGAGGCTACGTCGATCTCGGTTTTCTTGGCGGTGCCGAAGTAGATGAATACGGCAACGTCAACACCACCTGCATCGGCGACTATCTCAATCCTGAGCTGCGTCTGACCGGAAGCGGCGGCAACCCAGACATCAACTCATTCGCCAAGCGGACGGTTTTCATCATGGTCCACGAAAAGCGGCGCTTCACCCCCAACGTCAGCTACATCACCAGCCCCGGCTGGAGGGTTAAAAAATGGCCGGGGGGAGAATTTGTGCACCGCCGTGAGCTGTATGGTGCGGCCTATCGCGGCGGCCCGTCGGCGGTCATCAGCACAGCCGGAGTGTTCCGTTTTGACGGACAGAGCGGCAAGATATATCTGGACACCTGCCACCCGGGCAAAACTCCTGACGAGATCAGGGAGATGTGCTACTTCGATCTTGACATATCCCGCGTCAACGGTGAAACTCTGCCGCCGTCCCGGGAAGAGCTGCACATTATTCATGAGGTGCTTGATCCGGAGCAGATTTTTGTCCCGAAAGTAAAGAAAGTGTAGTAATCACAGCGGTTCATGTCATGAGGTTACGTGGGAGCTTGACGCATACGTTTTGTATCTGCTACAAGGATTGACCTGAAATCAGCAAAGGATGAGCGTCGATGCCGCATATAATAATTGATGAAACACGTTGCAAGGGGTGCGGACTCTGCACCATCGCCTGCCCTAAAAAACTGGTCTCCCTGAGCGATGCCCCCAACAGTATGGGCTTCACCATGGCCGTTTTTTCGGGCCCCGAAAAATGCACCGGCTGCTCGTTGTGCGCGGAGATGTGCCCTGATGTCGCAATAACGGTTTTTAAGGAATGACTCAGATGCAGACAGACCACCAAGAAAAATTATTTGTCAAAGGGAACGAAGCGGTTGCAATGGCGGCCATAGAGGCCGGTTGCCGCTGTTATTTCGGCTATCCGATCACTCCGCAGAGTGATATCCCGGAATATCTGTCACGTGAACTGCCGCTGCTCGGTGGCGAATTCATTCAGGCAGAGAGTGAGATCGGCGCAATTAACATGCTGCTGGGCGCATCGGCTACCGGGGTGCGTGCCATGACCTCATCCTCCGGCCCCGGCATCTCCCTCAAACAGGAGGGAATTTCGTACATGGCCGGTTCGGAACTTCCCGGCGTCATCGTTGACATCATGCGCGCCGGTCCGGGCCTGGGAGGAATTGATGCTTCTCAGGCGGATTATTGGCAGGCGACGCGCGGCGGAGGACATGGCGGATACCGGATTATTGTCCTCGCTCCGGCATCGGTGCAGGAAATGTACGATCTGACTATGCTGGCTTTTGATCTGTCCGACATCTATCGTATGCCGGCCATGGTGCTTGCTGATTCTGTTATCGGCCAGATGAAAGAGTCTGTGACCCCCAATCCCCGCCCGGTGACGGTACTGCCGCCCAAAGAGTGGGTGGTGCGCGGACGGGAGGACGGAGAGCCGCAAAACGTTGTCAAGTCGCTGTACCTGGGTGACGGTGAGATGGAGAAATTTCACTGGAAGATGCAGGCCCGTTATCAGGAACTGGCTGACAGGGAATGTCGCTGGGAAGAGGTGCAGACATCCGATGCCGAGATGATTGTAACCGCTTTCGGTTCCACTTCCCGGATTGCCAAAACCGCTATTGCCATGGCCCGTGAAGCCGGCATGAAAGTCGGATTGATGCGGCCGATTACCCTGTTTCCGTTCCCCAAAAAAACCTACGCGGCACTTTCGGAACGGTGTAAGCATTTTCTGGCAATAGAACTCTCTACCGGCCAGATGATTGACGATGTGCGCCTGTCAATAGCACGCGATGCCGACGTCGACTTCTATGGCCGCCCACCGGGCGCAGGATCACTGCCGACGCCGGAAGAGCTTTTCGAACAGATCAAGAAAAATTATCGGGCACGCGCCTGAACAGGCAAGGATACATTCCATGAAACAGGTATTCACCAGGCCGGAAAGCCTTAAAGATGTCTCAACACACTTCTGTCCCGGATGCCATCATGGCTCGGTTCATCGCCTGGTTGCCGAAGCACTGGACGAGTTCGGCATACGCAGCCAGACTATCGGGGTTGCCTCTGTCGGCTGCTCGGTGTTTCTTTACGGGTACTTTGATGTTGATGTGATTGAAGCTCCTCACGGCAGAGCTCCGGCCGTGGCCACCGGCGCCAAACGTGCCCGTCCTGACCGCATTGTCTTTACCTATCAGGGGGACGGCGACCTGGCCGCCATCGGCATGTCCGAGATCATCCACGCCGCAAATCGTGGCGAGGACATCACCGTTATCTTTGTCAACAACACAACTTATGGCATGACCGGCGGCCAGATGGCCCCGACTACCCTTCCGGGACAGAAAACATCGACCTCTCCGTATGGCCGTGATACTTCGAAAGATGGCTCTCCTTTCAAAATGGCAGAACTGCTTGCCAATCTCGATGGAGTTGCATTTTCCGCGCGTGTGGCTCTCAACAGTCCGAAAAATGTTCTTAATGCCAAGAAGATTATCAAGACGGCCTTCCGCTATCAGGTCGAGAAGAAGGGATTCTCCTTTATTGAGGCACTGGCTTCCTGCCCGACCAATTGGGGGATGAGTCCTCTTGACGCCAACCAGCGGGTGACTGATGAAATGATCCCCTACTTCCCGCTCGGCGTATACCGCAATACGGCTGATCTGTAGAAAAGTAATTATTTTCTGCGACACATGCGGAGAATGATGGTGCAACTCGTATACCCACGGTAAAAAGTTTGGAGATAATCATGCGCTACGACGTTTTTTTTGCCGGTTACGGCGGGCAGGGTGTGCTGCTGGCCGGCAATCTGCTTTCATATGCTGCTATTCACGAAGGGAAAAACGTTTCGTTTTTTCCGGCCTACGGTGTTGAAAAACGGGGCGGGGCGGCGATGTGCACAATCGTCTTCGCCGACGGCGATACCGGTTCACCGGTGGTCGGAAATCCGTCCGTTTCGGTCCTGCTCAATCAGCTCTCATTTGATAAATATGCCGCCAAGGTCAAACCGGGAGGAGTCTGTATCGTCAACTCCAGCCTTGTGGACACACATGGCATCGATCTGCCGGGCATTGAGATTGTCCTGGTACCGATGAATCAGATCGCTCTCGATATGGGAGATGTGCGGATGGTCAACATGGTGGCCTGCGGGGCATATATCGAAAAATCCGGAGCATTGCAGAGGACCTCTCTGGAAGCGGCGCTTAAAAAAGCTCTTCCTGAGCGTAATCACAAGCTGATACCGGCCAACGTAAAAGCGATGGAAGCCGGTGCTCAGGCATCGAGAGGATAATATCAAGAGGCGAAAAAGTCTTGACGACAGGAGCTTGATTTGTTACAAGAGGAGCTCTTCAATATAGGGGTATAGCCAAACGGTAAGGCAACGGCCTCTGACGCCGTCATCTCTTGGTTCGAATCCAGGTACCCCTGCCACAATCCGACCGGTATGTTTTGCCGGTTTACATACAAGCCTCTTAGGTCCGGGTATACGTACTATGTATACAGGAATTAAGGGGCTTTTTCATGCCCTGAATATCACCCGGCATATCCTCGAACATCGTTTCCAATGTTGCCGTTCGCCTCTGCATCTCTTGCCTTCCTGCAGGACAGTTATCACCTATGGTGAGCAGACTCTAAAGCTTTGCCAGGATATGCCGGTGATGACGTGCTTCGATCTGACTGATATACCTTCAATCAAAGCGTGGCAGTTCAATAATCCATAACAAAGTATTTCCAACAAGATTATAATTCATAATCTTCGCGTAGAAACATATGTAAATAAACCACTATCTAACTATTTTTAATGCGTTTTTTATTAAACTGAATAATTCAACTATTGTTTTACATAATGGAACTTTCTTCTTGACACGCAAAACAGTAAAGTGGTACTTCTTTGCGTGAATAATGTCCCGGATCCTTGAAAAGGATTATTTACTGTATAAAATTCTGGCCAATCCGTTCGTAATTGTAGTATGGTGCGGGAAAATCTGCTGGAGGTAAATCATGAGAAGAAAAGGAGAAGGCGTTATGAAATTTGCACAGATTCTGGCGACAATCATGTTCATGGCAGTTGTGTTCGTTTCCCCTGTGTTGGCCGCAAAAGACACGGTCAAAATCGGCGCATTACTTGCGGTTACGGGCCCAGCCTCTTTTCTCGGAGCGCCTGAAGCCAGATCGCTCGAGATGCTGGTCGCAGACATCAACAAAAAGGGCGGCCTCAAAGGGAAGCAGATCGAACTGATCATCAAGGACACCGGCGCCAGCACTGAAAAAGCGGTTTCCTTTGCGAAGCAGCTGATTGAAGAGGAGAAGGTTCTCGCAATCATCGGACCATCTACGAGCGGTGAAACGATGGGCATCAAAAAGATCGCCGAAGAGGGAAAAATGATCCTTCTTTCCTGCGCGGCAGCTGAAGCGATCGTCAATCCGGTGGCTAAATATGTATTCAAAACACCCCAGAAGGACAGTGATGCTGTTATCAAGATTCTAGATCAGATCAAGAAGATGAAGCTTTCAAAAATAGGCATTCTCTCCAGTAACTCCGGGTTCGGCAATGCCGGCAAGGGGCAGATTGAAAAACTGGCAGCCGGACATGGTCTTACGATTGTGAGCAACGAGGTATATGACAAGAACTGCCAAGTGATCTGACCGGTGAAGTGACCAAAGTAAAGGCCTCCGGAGCTGAGGCAATTATTAACTGGTCGATTGAGCCTGCCCAGGCAATCGTCATCAAAAATGCCCGCCAGATCGGTTTCACCGGTCCGATATTCCAGAGCCACGGCTTTGGCAATATCAAATATGTTGAGGCTGCCGGAGCTGCTGCCGAAGGCGTTATGTTCCCTGCCGGCCGCCTGCTGGTTGCAGATGTTCTCCCGAAAAGCAATCCTCAGAAGAACGTGCTCATGAGTTACAAAAAGGAGTATGAGTCCAAGTTCAAGCCTGATGCAGCAAGTACCTTCGGCGGCCATGCCTATGACGCGATGCTCATTCTTCAGAAGGGCATCGAGAAGGCAAACAGCCTGGATAGAGAAGCTGTCAGAACTGCTATAGAAGGATTAAAAGGGATCGTCGGCACAGGTGGCGTCTTTAACTTCTCTGCCGAAGATCACAACGGTCTTGGCATTGATGCTTTCGAAATGCTGACCGTCAAAAATGGTAAATTCACCCTGTTGGAGCAGAAAACAGAGAAAAAAGCTGCACCAAAAAAGAAGAAATAATCCGAGACGAGCCGATTGCCCTGTAATCGTACGGTATTTTTCCCTAAACACGGGGCTTAGGCCCCGTGTTTTTTTCAGAACTCCCTGAAGGCGGCATAATTATGGAACTGTTTCTTCAATATATTGTTGCCGGTGTCACCTACGGTACCATCTATGCCATCGTGGCGATAGGCTTCAATATTATTTACAACACGACAGGTATCATCAATTTTGCCCAGGGTGAATTCGTCATGCTGGGGGGTATGACGGCGTTTACGCTCAAGGAATACATGCCGTTGCCGCTGGCAATTATATCTGCTGTTGTAATCACCATGATTGTCGGTGCATTGATTGAGATCGTCTTCATCCGCTGGCTTCACAAGCCATCGGTCCTTCGTATGATAATCATTACTATAGGGCTGTCGATACTTATCAGGGAAACAGCTCTCCACATCTGGGGAGAAGGCGTAACGGCCCTTCCCTATTTTACCGGCACTTCGTCTGACTTCGGTCAATCTTGGCGGTGTTTTCATTTCACCCCAGGTGTTCTGGGCGGTCGGAATAAGTTCAGTGGCGGTACTGCTCCTGGGCATTTTCTTCAACTTTACCCTTCTTGGCAAACAGATGCGTGCCTGCTCGGCGAATCGTGAAGCCGCCAGGCTCTGCGGCATAAGCACGAAGAACATGGTGACACTTTCGTTCATGCTCAGCGCAGCTATTGGTGCTCTTGGCGGCTGTATTGTGTCTCCGATCACGTATATCCAGTATGACAGCGGGTCTCAGCTCGCCATAAAGGGATTCACCGTGGCAATACTCGGGGGGCTTGGCAACAGCACTGCTGCGGTTGCTGCGGCAATGATACTTGGCATTCTTGAGTCATTCAGCATCTGGGCACTTCCCGCTGCGTATAAGGACGTTGTCTCGATCGCGATCATGCTCATCATACTTTTTGTGAAACCGAGCGGTCTCTTTGGCAATGCCGCCTCGGCTCGCCTGAAGGAGTATTAATGTCTGCCAAATTCCTACAACTTATCAGTCTTGCGGTGCTGATCGTCGCTATCCAGATAGTCACCCAGGTGACAGACAGTTCCTATTATCTCACCCAGCTCACCATGACGGCGTATTATTCGCTTCTGGTGATCGGGCTCTGCATGCTTATAGGGTATGCCGGACAAATCTCACTCGGGCATGCCGGTTTCTTTGCTATTGGCGGCTACATGTCGGCGTTTCTCACAACATATGACCTTACTGCAATGAAGGGCACACCGTTTCTAACCGCTCTATCCAAAATTGGTGTCCTTATCGTCAGAAAAAATTTGTATGGGGGAGAAATTCTTACCTTTCGTTCCTGGCCTGCCTGTTTACTCTCGGTATGTACGGTTCTGATAATTGCGTACGTAATCGGCGGTCCGGTTTTGAAACTGAAAGGTCATTATCTCGCCATGGCGACACTCGGCTTCGGAATCATTATCTACCGAATAGTTGTCGGCACCTCGGGTCTTGGTGCAGCTGACGGCATTTCCGGCGTCCCCGGTTTTCCGCTTTTTCCGGGAGTAGTGATCAGCGGCAAGGGTTCAGGGAGGATTCTTAACTATTACATCGCCTGGGGGGTTGTAATTGCGGGAATGACGTTCCTGTTGAACCTGATCAGTTCGCGGGTTGGCCGCGCTCTTTCAGCAATCCATGGCGCTGAGGATGCGGCCGAGGCCATGGGCATTCCGACAGCGAAGTACAAGCTCAAGGTCTTTGTGCTGAGCGCAGGATTTGCGGCAATTGCAGGCATCCTTCTCACGCACTACAACGGCAGTATCGGGCCGTCTGAGGCATCGGTCATGAAATCTGTCAGATATGTGGCAATTGTTGCCATCGGCGGCATGACGAGCCTCTGGGGTGCGGCTGTCATGAGTCTGGTACTCAATTATCTGTCACTCCGGGGGTCATTCGGCTCATATGACGACGCGGTATTCGGTATCATTCTGGTCCTGATCATGCTGTTCGCACCTGAAGGATTGATCAGAAGGCAGTTTTTAGGTGATCTGAAATCCTTCTTCAAACGCCTGGACAGCAAGGAAGTGGCGTCATGACGGCACTCCTTTCTATTGAGAACCTGTCCAAGCGCTTCGGCGGACTGCAGGCGGTGAATGAAGTCTCGTTTTCTGTGACTGCCGGTTCGATCAAGGCGCTCATCGGCCCTAACGGGGCCGGCAAGACAACGCTCTTCAATCTGATTTCCGGCGTTATTGCTCCTGACTCGGGCATTATCACCTTTTGCGGGAACCAGGTTCAGGGCTTACGTCCCCATCAGGTTGCATCCAGTGGCATGGCCAGAACATTTCAGCATATTCGCCTTTTCCCGAAGATGTCGGTTCTTGAAAACATCATGATCGGCAGGCATATCCACAGCAGGGCGGGGTTTATTGCCGGCATGTTGAGTATGCCGTACACCTGGAGAGAAGAAAAACAGATCCGGGAAAAAGCCCGCGAAATCATGGCGTTCCTGGAGCTGGAAAATTTAGCGGACATCGAAGCCACCTCCCTTTCGTACGGCCAGCAGAGGAACGTCGAACTCGGGAGGGCACTTGCCTGCGAGCCGAAACTGCTGCTGCTGGACGAACCTGCCGCCGGTCTTAATATGAGTGAGACAGCCGAACTGGGATCGTTGATCTCGAGAATTCGTGACACCGGAATAACGGTGCTCATCGTAGAACATGACATGACACTGGTCATGGAAATATCGGATGAAATACTGGTTCTCAGTTACGGCAAAAAAATTGCTGATGACAAACCGCTTGCTGTGCAGTCAAACAGTGAGGTTATTAATGTCTATCTGGGAGAGGACGAGGACGATGCTTAAGATTGTAAACCTCGTATCGGGATACGATAATCTCAAGGTGATTCAGAATGTGACGATTCAGGTAAATCCTGGCGAGATCGTTTCGATTATCGGTGCCAACGGTGCCGGCAAAACGACCCTATTGAAAACAATCACCGGCGTGCTGAAGCCCATTTCCGGGGGAATATTTTTCGACGGTCAGGACATCACCCGGACGAGTACTGAAAAGATTGTGCACCTCGGCTGTTCCCTGGTACCTGAAGGGAGACAGGTGTTTGCTCCGATGACCGTGAGGGAGAACCTTATCCTCGGTGGATATGTTCAGTATAAAAGAAAGATGGGCTGTCAGGTCCTGCCGTACCTGGATCGTATCTATAAACTCTTTCCACGCCTGCTGGAACGCGAAACCCAGTTTGCCGGTTCCCTTTCAGGAGGGGAGCAGCAGATGCTTGCCATCGGCCGGGCAATGATGGCGCGCCCCAAGCTTGTGATGATGGATGAACCTTCGATGGGGCTTGCCCCGCTGGTAATCAAGGAAATTTTTTCTATTGTCCGCATGCTCCGTGACGAAGGCGCGACAATTCTGCTTGTTGAGCAGAATGCCAAGGCGGCGCTCAGACTGGCTGACCGCGGGTATGTTCTTGAGACCGGAAAGGTAATTATGGAAGGGTCGGCAAAAGAACTGTTGGAAAATGATGACGTTAAATGTGCCTATCTGGGGAAAGTCAAAAAAGAGCTGTAGAGAATGCCTCCGGCAGCTTACGCTGCCGGAGGCATTCTGTTTCCCAAACACCGACGGCACAGATCGCCTCCGATGTCGCACAACAAACCCCTTCCAGGTTCATCCTCCACCAAGAAGCGGGAACACAGCAAGTTCATCCCCGTTTTTAATTGTGCTGTCTTTTTCGTTAGACAGGATCATTTCTCCATTCACCGAGACGACCAGAGACTTGTCTTCAAGCTGACTGCCGGAATGGCAGAGTCTTACGCACAACGCCTCCCTGAGCTCTGCAACGCTCGACACCTGCTGATCAACAATTACCGCTCCTTCCGGGGCCCCGGCAAACCCGTGCGGCATCATGACCGTGACAGCAAAACCGGTAACAACGTCTGCCAGTTTTTTATGCCAGGCAAGCGCAGGAACACCGGCACTGTTGAGACCGGATATGTCATAAAACCGGGCTTTAAGTGCTTCGAATTCAGCCCGGTCGATTTTTTCGCCCTTGAAGGGGCCGACCGTGATCTCCTCTTCAAACCAGCGCTCCGGCAGGGTATCATCCAATTCGGTAAGGCCGAGACGCCCGTTGATAAGCCGCTCTATCCCGTTGATGTTACGACCGATAGTATCCATCATTTCCGGAGTAAACTCTTCTCCTGTCAATTCAGTCAGTTGACTGGCAAAATCCTCATAACCGGCCGTAGAGGCTGAATTGAAAAGTTTTGTCGAGAAACGGCACATGCCGACGGCATCACCGACGGCGTACATATTTTCGCACGCCCGGACGGCATATTCTTTGCCGGCGTAGCTGTTCGGCGCAGGCGCAACTACCCCGCCGTACAGTTCGGCCTTCAATTGAGGATTATCGTTAATTCTGGCGTTGATCTCCAGCGTGGGACGGTTGCGGAGGTGGTCCATGCCACGGGTCGCAACGGCGAGTCCAAGAGCAAAACCCTTGAGGATCCTGGAATCGTGGGGGTCGGACTGGAACAGACCTTTGACGGCCATCCGGTATTTCAGTGCCTCTTTCGGGTATTTGCCGCGCTCCACGGCCCGGCTGGAGTCGGCGATGACGTCACCGAAGCCCTCTCTTCGCGCGGTCATGAACAGCAGCTTTTCAATAACCGGGTAGTTTCCCCATGTCAGATCAAGTCCACCGGTCTCTTTCCCTGTGATAATCCCGCGCTGATAGAGTTCCATAGCCCAGGAGACAGCGCTTCCCGTACTGGCCGAATCGAGCCCGAGATCGTTGAGAATGTTATTCAGCCTCAAGACCTGTTCAGGCTCGCTGAGGCCGATCATGGGGCCCATTTTCTGAAGAGTGACGTACTCAGGGCCGTCCCCCTTATCGAACCGGTCGTACACTCCGTCGTCGCGAACCCCTTTGTACGCTTTCTCCTTCTGATGCCCTATGTCGGCCTGACCGCGATCGTAGCTGGCGTTTCCGGCCAATCCCTTTAAAGCATCAGCTCCCCAGCCCCCCTTCCCTTCCGGGGTGAGATCGTTAAGCGGGCGGCACCGTACCGGACACTTCAGACAACCGTCCATTCCGGGACGATACGCATCAAAATTGTCGGCATCAAGAGAATCGCTCCAACTTGTTTCCTGATTGTTTTTAGCCCCCATCGCACAGAGAATCCGACTCGGTTTATAAAGAAAAGGGGTCCCCACCGTTTTAAGGGCATTTTTAATAACGCTGGTCGAAAGAATTTTTTTGGCGATCTCTCTGTTGTTTTCCTTAAACTTCACCGAGAGAGAAGGAGCGTCAGAGGAACCAAGAACCATGACCGCCTTGAGCTTGAGTGCCCCCATCTTTGCTCCGGCGCCTCCCCGGGCATAGATCGCCTTGACGCCGCCCATGATCCCGGAACAGAGGGCCAGATTTTCTCCGGCGCTGGTGATGCGGGCCATGGCCATATTCTTGCGCTCTGTACATGAAAAATCTTTCTCGACCGCCTGAGTCAGGTCGTGGTTGTCCATCCCCCGGTATCCGGCGGCATCATGAAACAGAACTGTACTGTTCGAAATCTGAAGCAGGGTCAGCCCGGGGGATTGTCCGTAGAGCACGAGATGGTCGTACCCGTGCAGCTTAAGGTAGGTGGGAAACGAATCACCGCAGCTGCAGTCGAGAATGGCGCGGCTTTCAGGCGAGATGCTGCTGACGTTGCCGCGGGTGGCGGTGGGAACACTTCCGGTGAGCGTTCCGCTGCCGAAAATCAGCGGGACACCCGGATCCAGCGGTTCCAGACCGTCCGTCATGAGGTTGTACAGGAGGTACATGTTGGCACCGCGACCGGTGAGAAATGTATGGAGTACATTTATCGGAAGATAGCGGGAAAAATGCTCCCGCCTTTCCAGATCGACAAACAGCACCGCCCCCTGCGTCGGGTAGCGGGGGGTGTCGTACATACGCAGCGACAGCTGCTCAACCTTTTGTCTGATTTCCATACGCCGACCTTTCCGACTCGGGTTACCTGTTATCCGGCTTCCGGAAGAGAATTATCTGGGTTCCAGGGCCTTGACGAGACCGCGGATCATGTTGTTGTACGGGGTCGGCACTCCCGCCTGCAGGCCGTATTCGACGACCTTACCGTTGATGTAGTCTATTTCGGTCCGCCTTCCCGCTTCAATATCCTGAAGCATGGATGGTTTGTGGTTGCCTGCACCTTTTATATAATTGATACAATAGGGGTAGAAATCATATCCAAGCGCAACTTCATTGGCCCTGGCCACCGCAACCCCCTCCTTGATGAGGGCATCCACCAGATTGAAGAGGATCGGATCGAGAATGAGCTCCACCATCGTCCGCCCGGTCACGGCACAGAGCGGGTTCATACTGGCATTCATAAGAGTCTTGCGCCAGACCATATTGATGATCTGGTCCGTATGATGAGTATCCAGACCGCATTCGGTGAGTACGTTGCAGATTCCGATTGCAGCTTCTCTGGATAACGGATCAAGCTCCTGGAGGTAATGGGGCCGGTGATGAAAAGCGATCCTGAAGTGCCCGGGACCCAGAGGGACACAGCCGAAATTAACCACCGCCCGCATGACGGATTTGGCTCCGAGGTGCTGCGCAAGAACAAGCTCCGTATCGATGCCGTTCTGCCAGCTGACAACGTAGCGTCCCTCGGCAACAAAATTTTCAAGCGTGGATGCTATCAACGGCAGCGCAGTGGCTTTAACGGTAAGAATTATAACGTCCGGCGGGTCGATCAGCAGGTCATCGACATGTGTTGTTATCCTGGCCACCCTGGCCTGAAGGGTATCAGTACCCTCAATGATGATGCCCGGGTCAAGGGCCGGCTCTATGAGCGCGGGGATAACGTCACACAGCGTGACTTCATACCCCCCTCTCGAAAGAAAAGCCGCGACGATGCCCCCCACCGGACCTGCTCCGATGACAGCGAATCTTTTGGGTTTATAGCTGCTTTCTTCCTTCATCGCACACTCCTTCATAAACCGGACTATCTGACAGTATCGATGATTCCGAAATCCGTGGCATCAAGCAGCTTGATATCGTGCGCGAGCAGTATCTCAATAGCCCGGTCATTGTCGCTGAAGCGAAAAACCATCACGGCCCTGTCGGACGAACCACCGGTGCCGGCCAGAGCGTACATGTATTCGATATTCACCTGTGATTCCTTGAACAGGTACAGTACCCTTGCCAGACTGCCGGGTATATCGTCAATTTCAACCGCCACGACATCATCGACGCGGGCAGGAAGCTGTTTTTCCATAATAACCCGGCGGGCCAGAGCCACGTCCGACACAAGAATCCGCAGTACGCCGAATTCCAGAGTGTCACAGATGGAGAGGGACCTCAGGTTTATGCCGGCTGCGCCGAGCGCATTCGTCGCCTCATACAGTCGGCCGGGTGAATTTTCTAGAAAAACAGATAGTTGCTTCAGTTTCATGGCGATCTCCCTTGTGATGAAAAACTCTTACGTTTCCAGTGCCTTCACCAGGCTGCGCAGGGTTGTGTTGAACGGAGTCGGCATGCCGACGCGGACACCATACTCAATAATCTTGCCGTTGATGAAGTCGATCTCGGTACGTCGTCCCGCTTCGATATCCTGGAGCATGGAGGGTTTGTGATGCCCCGCATTACGGATGTAGCTGATTGTCTCCGGATAAAAGTCGGGACCGAGAATGAATTCGTTGGCACGTGCGACAGCAACGCCCTCCTTCAGGAGTAAGTCAACAAGATTGAAGAGAATCGGGTCGTTAATGACGTCAAACATGGTCTTGCCGGTCACGGCGCAGATCGGATTCATGCTGGAATTATTGACAGCCTTGCTCCAGACCATGTTGCGGATCTGATCGGTATGGTGGGTATCGAGTCCGCACCCGGTAAATGCGCGGCAGATTCCGATCGCCGCATCCCGGGAGTCGGCATGAAGTTCCTGAAGATAGTGGGGGCGCTGATGAAAGGCCATATGTACGCGGCCCGGACCCAGCAGGGTGCATCCGTAGTTGACGACGGCACGCATGACTGACCGGGCGCCGAGCGTTGTTGAAAGTACGCGCTCCGTATCGATGCCGTTCTGCCAGCTGACAACATACCGCCCCTCACCGGCAAAACCTTCAAGAGCGGAGGCGATCAACGGCAGAGCTGTGGCCTTAACAGTGACGATAACGACGTCGGGTGGATTTGTGGAGAGATCATCAACACGGGTTGTTATGCGTGACACTTTGCCTTGAAACGTATCACTCCCCTCAACGATAATACCGGGGTTCATGGCAGGCTCGAGAAGGGACGGCACGACATCACAAAGAGTAACATCATACCCCCCTTTGGCAAGGAAAGCCGCCACGATACATCCGACCGGACCGGCGCCGATGACCGCAAACCTGCGCGGCGTATAGCTGTTTTTCTTCGTCATAAGGAACCCCTTCACATCATACTGCTGTCACGTGCCTCATGTACCGGAATATCTACGACTGGGTTTCCAGAATGCCGAATGCGGCGGCATCAAGAAGCTGTACACCGTTTTTCTGCATAATCTCGATAGCCAGGTCATTATCGTTGAAACGGAACACCATCACGGCCTTTCCCTGGGTTGCACCAGCCACGGCATACATATATTCGACGTTCACCTTCGTTCCCAGAAACAGCCTGAGTATGCGGGAGAGGCTCCCGGGGCTGTCTTCAATCTCGGCGGCTATGACATCGTCAACCCGGGCCGGAAAGAATTTGTCCATGATGACCCCGCGGGCTTTCGCCAGGTCGGACACGAGAATGCGCAGGACGCCGAAATCGTGGGATGTGTCGGAGATGCAGTGGGCTCTCAGATTTATACCGGCATCTCCGAGTGCCTGCGTGACTTCACAGAGGCGCCCCGGTGCATTTTCAAGAAAGATGGACAACTGTTTGAGCTTCATGTGAACCTCCCCGAATAGCTATACCAAAAACCGGTTTATTTCGTTTATTAGCGTAAATTAGTACCACAATACCAATTTATCTGTCAAGATCAAACGGCACAACGACTACCAGGGGTACAAACCCCGCACACGCGCATGCAGCCTCGCCAATCCGAGCATGGCATCGATATTCGGCGTGGATTCACCTGTCATCTGACCGATCTCGCGCACGGCACTTACCAGAACATCCAGCTCCACGTTCCTTCCGGCTTCGACATCCTGCAGCATCGATGTTTTGAATGCCCCCAACCGGCGCGTTAACGCGGTTCTTTCCTCACCGCTCTGGGCAATCGGGCAACCGATTCCGGCACCGATCCGGGCAGCCTCCGCCATAATATCCAGACAGAATCGATATACCAGCGGATCATCAAGTATCTGCTCGCAGGTGGCGCCGGTAATCGCGGAAACCGGGTTCATGGTCATGTTCCCCCACAGCTTGAACCAGATGTCGGTCTGAATACTGCGGGAAACGTCTATATCAAGGGATGCATTCCCCAGCAGTTCCGCCAGCATCTGAACCCGCCCGGAATCAGACCCGTCAGGCTCTCCGATGATCAGGCGCTTGCCGAAACTGTGGCGGACGAAACCCGGCTCAGGCAATGAAAAGCTGCCGTGCACCACGCAACCCACTACATTGCGGGTCGGAATCGCCGCGGCAATCGAGCCGTCCGGGTCGACGGATACGAGACGCGTACCCGCATATCCGCCGCCGAATCCGTCAAAAAACCACCAGCCGATTCCGTTCATTGCCGTCATAACGATCGTATCCGGACCGATCAAAGGGGCGATCTTCTGCGCCACCTGTTTAAGAGCGGTCGCCTTTACCGCCAGTATGACCAGATCCTGTACACCAAGTTCAGCGGGGTCATCCGTTGCCCGGACCTTTTCCGTGACAAGTACGCCGTCACTCTGCAGCCGGAGGCCGTGCTCACGCAGCGCATCCAGGGTGGCTCCTCGCGCCACTGCATTAACTTCATACCCTGCTCGCGCAAGGTTTGCTCCGATAAATCCGCCGACGGCACCAACGCCATAAATGCAAATTTTCATGATATGATCGCCCTTTTCGCTTCATTTCAGACAGTTCGAGCCGGTTCTACGTGCAATTTCCCAGAAAAAAACCGATACCGCCGGTGAGGGCGGCATCGGCACTGATTCCATTTGAAACTGAATAACCGGGTAAAGACGTCGCCGACCTTTCAAAGCGGGGGACATCAGAGAATCAGGCAGCAGCCCCGCCGCTGAGGGCCCGCAGATTGACATCAACGCCCTTCTCTTTCGAGACCGCTCTGACGACCCCTTCTACGACCTCCGCATTGATCGGCAGTTTTTTCATCACGGCTCCCACCATAACCATATTGACAGCCTTGGCATTGCCGGCCTCCTTTGCAACAGCAAGTGCATTGATGCCCCGTGCACCGGGACAGGCGAGTGCTATCTGTTCCTCCACATCGGCCGGATACGTAGCCAGACCGGTGGCCACGGTACTCGGGTTTATGGTGACCTTATTGTAGACCAGCATACCGCCCGGTTTGAGATAGTGGACGTACCTGAGGGCTTCAAGCGGTTCGAAGGAGATCAGGATATCTGCAGTTCCCGGAATAACCACGGGTGAGAAAACCTCCTTTCCTATCCGGACAAAGGAGATAACGCTCCCCCCCCGCTGGGCCATGCCGTGGACTTCATTCTGTTTTACATCCATCCCGCTGGCGAGAGCGCTTTCGGCGAGAACCTTGGAGGCGAGCAGCACCCCCTGTCCGCCAACGCCGGCTATAACAATATTAAATATGTCCATTATTTTCCTCCCCCTTATCGTGCTACAGCGATTGCATCAAATTTACAGAGCTGCGAGCAGACGCCACAGCCGTCGCAGATGTTGGGATCAATCTGAACTTTCTGCTTTTCCCCGTCAACCGCCGGTTTCAGGCCCAGCGCTACACACGCGGCCTTCAGACAGGCACGGCAGCCTGTGCATTTTTCGGTGTCGACGGTGAGTACCGGGCTTTTGATCCGGTAGCGGAGGATGCAGGGATTTTTGTCGACCAGAACGTAGGGGCCGGGAGTTCCAAGACCCTTTTTGATGGCGGCTTCGGTCTCGGCAAGGTTGTACGCATTCAGCTCTGCAACATTCTCGATACCCAGCACCTTCACCAGAGCCACGATATCGACCTGCTGGCTTGGCTGTCCCTGAAGATCACGACCCGACCCGGGGTTCTCCTGACCACCGGTCATGCCGGTGGTGCGGTTGTCCATAATAATAACCAGCGCATTCCCTTTGTTATAGGCCAGACTCAGCAGCCCGGTCATCCCCGAGTGAAAGAAGGTCGAATCGCCGATGACCGCCACCGGTTTTTCCGTTCTTCCGGCAATCTCATTGACCTTGGCCATGCCATGTGCAGCGCTGATACTTGCTCCCATACAGATAGTTGTATGCATGGCGCTCATCGGCGGGAGGGCCCCCAGAGTATAACAGCCGATGTCACCCGAGACAAATACCTTGAGCTTGCTCAGGATCGTAAAGAGTCCGCGATGGGCACAACCTGGACAGAAAATTGGAGGACGCTGCGGAAGGGTCGCTATGGCAGCCGTTCCAGGAACGGGTGGGTCACCGGCAGCCGCTCTGATGATGTCGGCATTAACTTCGCCGCAGAGCGGTATTTTATTTTTGCCGATATCGACCCTGACACCCATGGCCCGGATCTGTTCTTCGAAGATTGCATCAAGCTCCTCCACGATCATCAAGCGGTCAACCATGGCGGCGAACTCGCGTATCTTACGTTCCGGAAGCGGATGTACGAGGCCGAGTTTGAGAATTGAAGCGTTCGGGTATGCCTCTTTGACATGCTGGTAGGCAACTCCCGAAGTTATGATGCCGAGCCCTTTGTCCCCCATTTCAATGCGGTTGAGCGGCGTGGCCTCGGCAAACTCCACAAGCTTGAGAAGGCGCGCCTCAATCTCGACATGTTTGATCTTGCCGTAGTTGGGGAGCATAACGTATTTCGGTACATTTTTTACCCACGGGCCGATCTTCTGCGCAATTTTTTCCTTCTGCACCACAACTCCCTTGGCGTGCGAAATACGGGTGGTGGTGCGGAGCATGACCGGAGTATCGAACTGTTCAGAGATATCAAAGCCGTCCCTGACGAAATCATAAGCCTCCTGGGAGTTCGACGGATCAAGCATAGGAATTTTGGCAAACTTGGCATAATTGCGACTGTCCTGCTCATTCTGTGAGGAGTGCATACCAGGGTCGTCGGCAACCATCAGGATCAGGCCGGCGTTCACACCGGTGTGGTTGAGAGTCAGCAGCGCATCAGCGGCGACGTTGACCCCGACATGTTTCATGGTGGCCAGGGTCCTCCCCCCGGCAATCGAGGCACCGATGGCAGATTCCAGGGCAACTTTTTCGTTGGGCGCCCACTCGCAGTAGACCACACCCAGACGGGCCACCTCTTCCAATGTTTCTGTGCTTGGTGTTCCCGGGTAACCGGAGGCAAAGACTCCGCCCGAATCACCGAAGCTCAAGGCAATCGCCTCATTTCCGGAAATAATTTTCTTCATACGTTTCCTTTCCTTTTGACTGCAGATCCTGGGAGTAATTTATTTTGGTCTTTTGTCGATGAACCGTTTGGCTTTGCCTTCACTGCGCGGGATCGTCCCCGGCGTGACCAGAGTTACTTTGACTGTTATGCCGACTATATCCTTTATATCCCGCACCAGATTCCTGACCATACTGCGCGTCTCCACCACATCACTTACAATTTCATGTTTCTTTTCTCTAAAAACATCTTCGACAGATCTAATGACATAATTTTCGGTTACTTCAACCAGGACTTCCACTTCATCCATTGACCCCTGGCGATCAACAATCACAAGATAATTGGGGGTAACACCGTGATGCCTGAGAACAATCGATTCAATCTGTGAGGGGAAGAAATTGACCCCCCTGATAATCAGCAGGTCATCGGTGCGCCCGGTCAGTTTTTTCATCTTGATCAGGGTGCGACCGCAGATACATGGCTCCAGGTTGAGGCTTGTGATATCCCGGGTCCGGTACCTCAGCAGCGGCTGCCCTTCATTTGCAATCGTAGTAAAGACCAGCTCCCCTTCTTCGCCGACCGGGAGCTGTTCACCGGTTTCCGGATTGATTATTTCGGGATAGAAAAAGTCTTCATTGATATGCAGACCGTTCCTGGCTTCATGGCACTCACACGACACGCCCGGCCCGATTATTTCAGAAAGGCCATAGATATCGCAGGCCTTGAGTCCGAAACCTTCCTGGATTTTTTCACGCATCGACTCGGTCCAGAATTCGGCGCCCAAAACGGCGGTACGAAGTTTCAGCTTTGTGAAATCAACCCCCATACCGGTACCGACTTCATGGATATGCATCAGAAAGGAAGGGGTAACCGTAAGAGCGGTAGTGCCAAAATCCTGCATCAGCATGATTTGCTTCTGGGTGTTGCCGCCGGAAATCGGGATGACAGACGCACCGGTCCGGATTCCGCCGTAGTGCGCACCCAGCCCGCCGGTAAAGAGGCCATAGCCGTAGATATTCTGAAGAACATCATTCTTGCCGATACCGGATCCGGTCAAGGCCCTGGCCATGACTTCGGACCAGGTTTCGATGTCGTTTCTCGTGTATCCGACAACGATTGGTTTCCCGGTGGTTCCGGAGGTCGCGTGATATTCCACGACATCCTCCTGGGAGGCGGTAAAAAGGTTGAATGGATAGTTATCCCTGAGGTCGTCCTTGACGGTAAAGGGAAGGCGCCTGATATCATCGAGCGACTTGATGTCAGAAGGTTTGACCCCGGCAGCATCAAGTTTCCTTTTGTAGACCGGGTTCCTGTCGTACACATAGCCGACTGTCTTCTGCAGCCTGCCAAGCTGAATGCTCTGCATCTCGCTACGACTGCATGTCTCAACTTTGTTCCATATCATGGTCGCCCCCCGCTTTCGTATGATTCCAGCTAGTAACATAGAGAATTCAGTTACAAATAATTCAGCTCTCTGGCCTGTCTGGTGATTTCCTCCCGGAAACGGGGATCGGAAATGTGTATGAGCGCCTGCGTCCTCTGGCGGACTGTTTTACCGTACAATTCTGCCACGCCGAACTCCGTGACAACAAAGTGCACATGGTTGCGGCTTGTCACCACACCTGCCCCCTGTTTCAGCATCGGCACAATTTTACTGATAACGGTTCCGTCACGCAACTCTGCAGAGCTCGGCATGGCGATAATCGGCACGCCGCCTTTGGAGCGGGATGCACCATAAATGAAGTCCAACTGTCCCCCCACCGACGAATACATCTTCGGACCGATGCTGTCGGCGCAGACCTGGCCGGTAAGATCGACTTCGATTGCCGAATTGATCGCCACCATACGGTCGTTCTGTGCAATCACAAACGGATCGTTGACATACTCGGTGCGGTGAAGTTCAACCAGCGGATTATTGTCTACCCAGTCATACAATCGTTTTGTACCGAGGAGGAACCCCGCCACAATCTTGCCGGGATGGAGGCTTTTACGTGCATTCGTCAACACACCAGCTTCCACCAGATCAATAACCCCGTCTGAAATCAGTTCGGAATGGATGCCCAGATCTTTCTTGTTCAGCAGATACTTGAGTACTGCATTGGGAATGGCCCCGATCCCCAGCTGCATGGTGGCGCCGTCCGGAACCAGTCCGGCGATGTGGGCCGCAATCCTTTCAACCACATCAACGTCGATATCGTCACTCATAGCCATCTCTGTCAGCGGGCAATTTACCTGTACGATATGATGCATACGGTCGACATGCATCAGGGTGTCACCCAAAGTCCTCGGCATCTGCTCATTGACCTGGGCAATAACCGTCTTCGCGACTTCCGCTGCTGAAATAGTGAGGCCGGATTCAGCTCCCATTGAGCAGAATCCATGGTGGTCGGGGGGCGATACATGAATGAAAGCGACATCAAGCGGAAGGTGGCCGTTTTTGAACAGCAGTGGAAATTCGGACAGCATGACGGGTGTGAAATCAGCACGTCCTTCGTTTACGGCCTTGCGAACGTTTGCGCTTATAAACATCGAGTTCACACGCAGGTGCCCCTCCATTTCGGGGGAAACATAGTCAGAAGGACAGATGGCGAGCGGATGACAGATCTCAACATTTTTCAGTTCCGGCGCCCGCTTTACCAGCGCTGCCAGCAGCAGCATCGGCACCGAGGCATTACCGGTCAGAAATATCCGGTCTCCGGATTTGATCGCCTTCACAGCCTCATCCGGCGTCGTCATACGGGACTGATAGCTTGTTTGCCAGTTCATCATGGACTCACCTTTGTATTGTTTTGATCTCTCTCCTCCGGAGGGAGATGGCAGCAGCAGTTCAATCTTAAATCCTGATCCTGCCGTCAACAGCATATACAGCATCAGAGAAAGCCATGATCGGATTCATATCCATTTCCTGAATCATCGGAAGATCCGTCAGCAGTTGAGAAACGCGCTGGATAAGGTTGATCACCGCATCCCTGTCGATCCCCTTTTCGCCCCTGACGCCATCCAGAAGAGCAGCGGTTTTAATGCCCGAAAGCATCTCACCGGCTTCCAGACGAGTCACCGGTGCAATCTTGAAGACAACGTCTTTCAGCACCTCTACATAAATGCCGCCCAGACCGAACATTACCAGATGCCCCAATTCCCGCTCGGCGGCGGCACCGATGATCAGTTCGCGCCCTCCGGGGAGAAATTTCTGAACAAAGAAACGGAGTGCACCGAAACTGCCGAGCCGGTTCTGCATATCTTCAACCGTTGTGCGGACCGCTGCGGCATCCTTCAGATTGACGGCGACGCCGCCCATATCGCTTTTGTGATCAATCCCGGCACAGTCGACCTTCACTACAACCGGAAAACCGATCTTTTCAGCCGCAGCGGCGGCTTCATCAGCGCCTTCGACAACTGCCCACCCCGCAACCGGGATACCATACGCCTCAAAGATTGTATATACATCGGCTGCGGAAAGAACGCTGCGCCCCTCAGCCTGTGCCTGTTCAACAATCGCAACAGCCTGTGCGGTGTCGACCCCGGGAAAGCTCTCAGCCTGACCGATGTCGCGCTGTTTGACACGGCCGTAGGCGGCAAGGGCACCCAGTGCCTTGGCGGCATCGGTCGGATTGGCATAGATAGGCACCTTTCCCGCCTTGAGAATGTCCCTGGTTTTCTGAAAACGTTCCAGACTGAGATTGGTCATAAAGTTGCAGACTATCGGCTTTTTACCTAACCGGTTGACGGCCACGATCTCATGGGCGACGGCATCGGTGTCGGTGAACGGAGCGGTGACAAAATTGATGAAGATACTGTCGACCAGCTCCTCATCCATCATTACGTCCATGGCTGCCCGGAACTGGGGACCTCCTGCCGTGGCGACGACATCGATCGGATTCTCCAGAGCCGCTTCCGGGAACTGGGTCTCTTTAAGTCGTGCAATTGATTTTTCGGAGAGTTTCGGAACATCCAGCCCGCAGGAAACCAGGACATCAGTGGCAATAACCGCCGGACCGCCGGTATTGGTGATGACCCCGACCCGGTTGCCGGCCGGAATCGGCTGTGATGAAAAGGCCATGGCCGCACGTACCATTTCGCCCTCATCGGTAAAGGGAAGGATGCCGATCTTTTCAAAGATCAATTCGGTGGCGATATCGACTCCGGCCAGAGAACCGGTGTGAGAGGAGGCCGCCTTGGCTCCCTGCAGGGTGCGGCCTGCCTTCATAGCCAGAATCGGCTTCCTGGCCGCCACGTCGCGGGCCGATTCAAGAAAGTCCCGCGGATCGGAAAAACCTTCGGTGTAAAGGATAATGGCCCTGGTTTCCTGATCATCGCCGTAGTAACGGATAATCTCTGGAATTGAGACGTCGCAGGCATTACCGTTTGATGCATACAGCCGCTGGCCGATGCCGAGATCGTCAAGCGCCTGCATGATCAGGGCGCCAACACCTCCGCTGAGCGCAACCACCGATATATGACCCGGTTCCGGATAGGTGAAGGTGAAGTTGCAGTACGCGTTCAGGGCAGGATCGCTGTTGATGATACCCTGGCAGTTGGGTCCGAAGAGCCGGACACCGTACTCCCTGGCATTGGCGAGAAACTCCTGCTGGAGCCGGTCACCCTCCTCCCCCATTTCACTGAATCCGGCCGAGTTGATGATGACCGCCTTGATTCCCTTCTGGCCGCACTCGATGATCGCCTGCGGGACCATCGGAGCGGGAATGATGATATGGGCAAGATCAATTTCCCCGGGGACTTCTGCCAGTGAACCGTAGGCTTTTATGCCCCGGACTTCCGGAGCGGACGGATTAATAGGGTAAATCGGGCCGGTGTAGCCGTAGGTCTGAAGATTTTTGATGATGACATTGCCTATGGAGAGCTCTTTGGTGGAAGCACCCACAATCGCAATCGCCCGTGGCTTAAAAAGTGAATCCAGCATCTTATTTCCCCTCCTCAAGCTGTTCAATGAAGGCTTCTATGTTGGTTTTCGTCTGCTCGTCGGAAATGCAGCGCAGATCATTCAGGTCACCGGAGATAACCAGACTGGGGATGCCGGTTTCCGCCTCAATGCGCTGCGGCATGCCATAGCGGTTGTTCGAGTTGTACGGGCAGGTCTTGGCATCGTGGTAAATAATGCCGTCAATATGGAACTTCTCCAGCATCTCCTTGATATACCCCCCCTTGTATTCATCCGAGCGGACTATGAAGAGTTCGAGGTAGGCCTTGGCCATACTCCGGATCGGATCACTGCCGTCAAACGCCGGGAAAATCCAGCTGCTGCAGTAGGTGGACGCAATCACAGTGGCGTGAAAACCGGAAAAGAGTTCAGAATGCTGCCTGAGACGGCCCCACACCGGCATTCCTTCCCAATAGATCCGAACCGATTCGCCATCGACAGCACCCACCCCGTCAGCAATTCTCTGTTCCAGTTCGGCCAGCAGCAGCGTGTAGTATTCGACCGCCTCGCGGGTGCCCCGTAATACGACGGCAGGTCCCATGTGGATGGTGCCGTCAAAGAAGGAAAGCGGGGCCGGTGAAGCGGTAGCGGTTTCCAGCACTTTTTTCCAGAGTTCGGTACACTCGCGGGAAAGCGAGACGACCTCTTTCAACCGCTCCATGTCGAGCGTCGTGCCGGATATCCTCTCCAGAGTCGGGATCAGCGCCTCGATCTGCTTGGCGACGTCCGAGATATGTGCCTCGGTCACCTCATTGACGTTCTTCGGAGAGGTGATGCCGAGTGCCGGCACGCCCAGCTCCTTTGAATACCAGGCGAACCAGTCCTGAACATCGCGGCACTGGTTGGTATTATAGACCAGCACATCGGGCCTGGGCACCGATTCAATGCCGGGATAGGCCTTTGCCAGAGGGGTGAACCCTTTCAGGTATGCTCCGATGTCGGCAGTCAGGTACGAGCAGATGTCGGGTGAATAGCCGATGGCATTCGCTTCGGGGATAAGATCGGTGGACGTGCGTGTTGCTCCGAGCATGGCGGCATGATTTTCCGGAAAGTGAACGGCAAAACCGAGGGCACGCAGCAGTTCAGCCGGGCCGACGCTGGTGCACCAGGCCACTTTTCTGCTATCGCTTTTTGCGGCTGCATCCAGATCATAGAAATAATCCGACATGAGCCTGTTCATCTGATCGGTTGCCTGAATCTTCTTTCGGACAATTTTCTTTTCTTCGGCCATGGTTCTTCCTCCGGTTATGGCAGAGAGGGTAACTTCAGCTGCAGACATCCGTTTCATCCGGTGACACATTTCCTTCAACTGCGTACAGTGCTGCCCCGACGGCTCCGGCCAGTTGCGGCATTTCCGGGAGCAGGAGCGGCCGGCCGATCATATCCTCGGCCATCTGAACGATATAGGGGTTGTTTGCAACGACCCCCCCCGTCATGACCACCCGTTCGGTCAGTGAATCCATCTCCAGGACTCTCTTGATGACCGAGTAGAATATTCCCTTGACGATATCCGCAACCGGTTTGCCGTTGCGGATACTTTCCAATACTTCGGTGGCTGAGAACACCGTACAATAACTACCCAGCTTGATCATGTTTTCCGACCGGCGGGCCAGTTCGTTCATCTCATCAAGCGGAATATCAAGACGCTGCGACATCTCTTCAAGAAACGCCCCGGTACCGGCAGCGCATTTGCGGTTCATCTTGAAACTGCTCCGGTTTCCGGCAGCACCCAGTTTGATGATTTTATTATCCTGCCCGCCGATATCGATGATTGTTATCGCCCCGGGAAAGTAGTGGTGGCACCCCTTGGCGAGACATCCGATTTCCGTTTTGGTCGCTTCGGTCACGAAGGCAACATTGGAGCGGCCGTAACCGGTTGAGACGGCCCTGACAATATCCGTGCGGGCGACTCCGGCCATCTCCAGGGCAACGTCCAGACAGGCCGCCGCAGTGGCGGTGAAATCGGTGCCGGACTTCTTGACGGCATGGCCGAGCAAGACGCCGGAAGGGTCTATAACTGCGACCTTTGTCCGCGATGCTCCCATATCAAGCCCGACAAAAACAGGGTGTGTCATGTCATGCAATCCTTTTCGGCGGGTCGCCGCACGACCGCTTCTATCAGTGAAATGCGATCTTCTTCTAGATTCAGTACCTGATTATGTGCCATCGACCGGAAGTCGGATCCCAAAAGCAGCTGCAGCCCGTACGACGGAACCCCTTCCAGGCGGATTTTTTCTCTCTGCTGCCGGAACCATGAGCGGCCGGAATCTGTAACGTCCCGCCATATACATACTTCAAACCCGGTTGCCGAGAGGGTGTTCAACAACTGCTCCGATGTCAGCAGGAAACTGATTGAGGGATCTCTCGCCCAGGGGACCGGAAAATGACTCTCTCCACCCGATCCGGCAAGGATGTCGTACAGTGCGAGCCGGCCACCCGGCTTCAAAACCCGCCATAATTCATGGTAAAACAGAGGCTTATCCGGAATATTCATCGCCGTGTGCTGCGTCCAGACTATGTCAAACGATCCGTCCGGAAACGGAAGATTCATCGCGTTGCCCTGCTGAAAGGAAACCAGAGAGTCCAGACCGAGTCGTCTGGTAAGACCGGCTGCAGCGTGACAATAATCCGCACTCAGATCGAGTCCGGTTACGCGGCAGCCAAATTCCTTCGCAAGATACCGCGCCGCACCGCCCAGACCGCAGCCGACATCCAACACATGCATGTTTCTGTCAAGTTCGAGATCACTGGCAAGTCCGATGGTGGCATTCCGGCCACGGATATGAAACTGGTCGATCGGGGCGAGATCCTCTATCGAGAGCCGGTCGAGATCCTTCCCGGCAGCAACAATGGCATCCAGGATCGTCGTCTCCAGAGCCTGTTGCGTATAGTGGTCACATACCCTGTCGGAAACGTGCATAGCGCCGGAACTCCCTGTGAGATCAGTCGATAGTTAAAAGGAGCTGACCGATATCAACGGCATTCCCTTCCTGAATAAGAATCCGGCCGATGATCCCGTCCTTATCGGCAAAGATCTCGTTTTCCATCTTCATCGCCTCAAGAATCAACAACAGATCACCCTCCTGAACCCTCTGTCCGGCGGTAACTTCTATCTTCCAGATATTTCCGGCCAGCGGGGCGACAACCCCGTTTTTCGGAGGAGTACCGACGGTAGCAACCGGTACGGCAGGGGGCGCTGCAGATTCAGCAGATTCTCCCAGCAGCGTAACAAGCGGCTGACCGATGACGACCGCATGTCCCTCTTCGATATGAATTGTGCCGACGATGCCGTCACGATAAGCGAAAATTTCGTTTTCCATCTTCATCGCTTCGAGAATCAGGAGGAGGTCCCCCTCCTGGACCGACTGTCCCGGTTCCACCTCAATCTTCCAGACGTTGCCCGCCAGCGGTGAGACGATGTCGTCGTGTGAAACCGTTGAAACCACCGGTGCTCCGGGCTGGGACCCGGCTGCTGCTGACGCTGCAGCGGCTGCCGCCGCAGCCGCGCCGGTCGCCTTGGCGACCTGCACCACGAATGTCTGGCCACCGCCAGTAACGGTGAAGAGTTCGCCGCCACTTGCTGCGGGTGCTGCCGGAGCTGCTTTGGTCGGTGTCTCCTCGCCGTTCGGTACCGGCTCGAACATGGAGGGATTGTCCCGGTGCTCGAGAAACTTGAGCCCCACCTGCTGAAAAAGGGCGTAGGTGAGAACATCCTCCACCTCGTGGTCTCCCGGTTTAATACCTTTTTCGGCCGCAATGCCGCGCAGTTCGGCGGTGAGCTTATCCATCTCCGCTTCGATCAGGTCGGCCGGACGGCAGGTAATGGGTTCGGCCCCGGCCAGAACCTTCAGCTGCAGTTCCCTGTTGACCGGTGCTGACGTCGCGCCATATTCGCCCTTGAGAACGGCTGCTGTCTCCTTGGTCATGGATTTATAGCGTTCGCCGGTCAGGATGTTGATGACCGCCTGACTGCCGACAATCTGCGAAGTGGGGGTAACGAGCGGAATGTAGCCGAGATCCTTGCGCACCCGGGGGATTTCCGCAAGAACCAGATCCATCTTGTGTCCGGCGTTCTGCTCCTTCAGCTGGCTTTCCATGTTGGTCAGCATTCCGCCCGGAACCTGGGCCAGGATGATGCGGGCATCGATCCCTTTGAGGGATCCTTCAAACTTGGCATATTTCTTCCTCACGACCGTGAAGTAGTCGGCGATCTCCTGCAGCAGCACCATGTCGAGACCGGTGGGGGTATCGGTGTCGTTCATAATGGCCACCAGGGCTTCCGTTGCCGAGTGCCCGTAGGTCATACTCATGGAGGAGATGGAGGTATCAACATTTTCCACGCCCGCCTCAATTGCCTTGATGTAGGTGGCTGTGGACATGCCGGTGGTTGCGTGGCACTGCATGTGGATCGGGATATTAATCGCCTTCTTGAGCTTTTTAACCAGTTCATAGGCAACGTAGGGGGAAAGGAGACCGGCCATATCCTTGATACAGAGCGAGTGCGACCCCATATCTTCGATGCGTCTGGCCAGATCGACCCACTTGGGGATCGTATCGACAGGGCTGACCGTGTAGGACATGGTCCCCTGGGCGTGTTTGTCCTGCTTGATGACCGCCTTGATAGCGGTTTCAAGGTTGCGCGGGTCGTTCATGGCGTCAAACACCCGGAAAACGTCGATGCCGTTGACCGCCGCCCGTTCCACGAATTTCTCCACCACATCGTCGGCATAATGACGGTACCCAAGGATATTCTGCCCTCGGAACAGCATTTGCTGCGGCGTTCTCGGCATCGCCTTCTTCAGCTCCCGGAGGCGTACCCAGGGATCTTCGCCGAGGAAGCGGATGCAGGAGTCAAAGGTGGCTCCTCCCCACATTTCGATGGACCAGTAACCGACCTGGTCGAGTTTGTCACAGATAGGCAGCATGTCGTCAAGACGGAGACGGGTGGCGAAGAGGGATTGGTGGGCGTCCCGCAGTACGACTTCGGTGAGGCCGAGTGGTTTTTTATGCTTGCTCATGAACAACTCCTTTTCATCGCTGACGTTTTCAACCCTTGATAATACGGGGGAGGAGCATCTGGTGTACCGGGGTGATCGACCGCGGATTCTGGTAGTTTGCCCCGGTAAATGCCTGAATATACCGGCGCAGGTCCGGCAGATTCACGATTTCGTCGACAAAGCCGCTCTTGCCGCAGTACGCCGGGCGCGACTTGTCCTGATAGTCCGTGATCATCTGGTTCATCTTGTCCAGAACGGGGGTGAGATCGTTGCCCGCTTCGTCCTCCTTGACCAGGCGCCTTGCATACGAGGCGGCCGCAGCGGTTTCACCATGCATGACGTAGATTTCGGTCAGCGGCGTGCCGAGCGTAAACGCGTTGTTATTGTTGGCCTGTGGACCGCACATGATGTAGTGGGCGGCGGCGGTTCCTTTCCGGAGAACGACGCACATCATGGAGAGATCGGTCTGTTCGATGGAGTAGACCAGAGACTGACCGAGCGCAAGCAGTTCGGCCTCCTCGGCCAGATCGCCGACATCAATGCCCGTGGTATCCTGCATCCAGACGATCGGCAGGTTGTCCCGTCCGCAGAGGGTGACAAATTCCGCCTGTTTGATGAGACCCTCGCGGTAATGCTTCCCTCCCACGGCGGGATAGGCCCCTTTGGCATATTCAGGATATCCGGGGAAAACCCCCTGGCGGTTGCCGATGAATGCCACGGGGAAACCGTCAATCTTGGCGATACCTGCATAGACCTCCCGCCCGTACTCGGGACGATATTCCATGAATTCGCTGTTGTCGGTGATGCGGGCCAGAATCTGGACGGCATCGTAGGGACGTTTCTGGTTGGCGGGAAGGATCATATTGAGATCCTCGCCCGGGAATTTGGGCGGTGCAGGAGCGGCAACCCGGAACATGATCGGGTCGTAGGCCGGCATCATCCGCATATAATCCTTGATGCCGTCCAGCACCCCCCGTTCGGTGTCATGGACTTCGCGGAAATAGGCGGTCTGGTCGAAGTGAGTCTCAACGCGCCCCGGATCCTTGGCTTTAAAATTCTTGGTAGCACTGATAAGAGCCTGTGCGGCTTCGACGTCGATATGCCCTTTCGGGTTCATACCGCCCACAATACCGGCACCGCCGACGGCGATGTTCGCCCCCTCGTGTGCGATAAGGATGGTGGGACTGATCCCCTGGTAGCCACCCCCGGCAGGATTAGTGCCGTAGATGCCGTTGAGGATGGGAATCCCCAGGTGATTGAGGTCTGCATGGCGGTAGAACGGTGCGCCGCTGGAGCGTCGTCCGGCATACACGGTTTCCTGCTCCATGAGCTTGACACCGCTGCAGTTTGTCAGCCAGACGAGGGGGACATTGAGTCGTTTGGCCATGTCGGTGACCATGAGGATGTTTTCGGATTGACCTGCGATCCAGGCGCCGGCCATGACCTTGTTGTCAAAACCGATGACCACCGCCCACCTGCCCTGAATTTTACCAATGCCGTTAACAACCCCGGTACATCCCTCTTCATTGTCGCGCGGATTATAGAGGGTATGCAGCGGAGACCAGGTGCCGGGGTCAATCAGATAGTCAAGACGGTCGTAGACCGTCATCCCTCCCCGATCATGGATCTTTTTGGCGGGAATCCCTGCATTTTTGACCCGCTCGACCTCCAGAGCAAGGATCCGCTCCTGTTCACGGACAAGTTCTATATTCTCCTGCGAGCGGCGGATTTCTCCATCGTTCAGAGCCTTGCCGATATCGGCCATCTTCTCGAAGTACGGGCGCAGTGGTGTCTGTTTGCGTGACATGGGAACTCCTTTAATGCCTGAAATCAGGTGTAGGGGTAAAGCAAGGTTCTTCTGCTTTGCCTGCAATTTATGGTAATCGCGACAGGGGCGAAGCAGGTACGGATTGCTTCGCCCCTACATTATCTATTCGACACATCGCCGAGTGCGAAGCCGGCAATGATGGTCTTCTGGATGTTGCTGGTCCCTTCGACGACGCGCAGGGACTGGGCATCGCGCAGGAAGCGCTCTGCCGGATATTCGGTGGAGAAACCGTAGCTGCCGAAGATCTTCATCGTGTCGCTGGCGGCATGTACGGCGGCCTCGGAAGCAAACAGTTTGGCCATGGAGGTCTGATACTGGTTGGGCATCCCCTGATCTTTCAGCCAGGCGGCCTGATAGACGAGCAGGCGTGCGGCCTCATGCTCGGCAACCATATCGGCGATCTGGGCCTGGATCATCTGGTAGGAACCGATCTTCTTGCCGAACTGGGTCCGCTCGTTGGCGTAGCCGATAGCGGCCAGAATGGCGCCGCCGCCGATGCCGAGGGCCCCGGCAGCGCAGCTGATCCGGGTGTTGTTGAGCTGCCACATGCAGATCTGAAATCCCTGGCCGACCTCTCCCAGAACCGAATCCTTCGGAATTTTGGCGGAGCTGAAGGCTATCTCGCCGGTCGGAGCGCAGTGCAGGCCGAGTTTCGTCTCAATCGGTGCGGTGACGATTCCCTCGTTCCCCTTCAGGTTTACGATGAAGCAGGTCATCCCTTTGTATTTTTTGCTCTTGTCGGTCATGGCGTATACCAATCCCCAATCGCCGACGTGGGCATTGGAAATCCACATTTTCTGCCCATTCAGTTCCCAATGATCGCCCCGATCGACCGCCGTGGTCCCCATACTGACGACATCTGATCCCGAGTTCGGTTCGGTGATGGCGAAAAATCCGAACGATTCTGCACTTACCCAGGCAGGAATAAAGCGTTCCTTCTGTTCCTTGCTGCCAAACTGATTTACCGTTATGGCAGGGCCGATGTTCTGCATGTTAAGCGGCAGCCGCGAGGAGCCGCTTACTATGGCAAGCTGTTCGGCAATGATAACCGACTCGAGAAACCCGCAGCCGTTACCGCCGTACTCCTCAGGGAGTGCACAGCCGAAAAAGCCGAGATCAGCCATTTTTTTGACCAGTTCCGGGCGAAATCTGTGATTAGCCTCGTCGTCCTTAAGGGTGGGAACGATCTCTTTTTGAGCGAAATCGCGCGCCATATCCTGCATCATCTTCTGCTCGTCCGTCAGCCCGAAATTCATCTGGAGTCTCCTTCTGTTAATTTTTCACTCTTCACTCTTCACTCTTTACGCTTTAACCCCCGGCATCAGGCTCTCGATCAGCTCCTCAGTCCAGGGGGCACCTTTCGCCAGACCTTGTCGTAGCTTGATGAAGTCGATTTCGCGGCCGGTCTCTTTGGTCCCTTCGTTGAAGGCCCGGAAGCCGGTGCGGGCCTCGTTCATCATGTTGAGGGCAAGCCAGGCACGGGAATTTTCCTTGTTTTTGTTCCAGGCATCCAGCTTCGGTTTGCGCAGCTCTTCAAGGCTTTTGGTCATACATTCGGGGAAGGTGTCGAGCAGCTTGGAACAGAGCGTTTCAATTTTTTCATCCAGCATACTCAGGTCGACCGTACCCTCCTTGATCAGTGCGGCCCCTTCTTTAAAGGCGGCGCCGCTCTTGAATTCGCCGTGAACAATCCGGCCGTACTCGTCCAGCATCCGGTCGGTGACAACGGTCGGGTTGGAGACAAAGGCGCCGTTTATTTTGAGAGCCGGGACCACATCGGCGATGATGCCGAGCCGGTTGGCCTTGTGAGCCGAGAACGGCTCGCAGAGCGTACCGGAAACCATGGCCTGTTCGCAGCCGATCATGACCGGCAGGAAGTCGGTGGCGCCGCCGATGGCAGCGGAACCATGCTTGGGACCGGCCTGACCGAAGTTGGCCAGATCCTGGGCGATGGTAAAGTCGCACGCCATGCCGATTTCCTGGCCGCCGCCGATGCGCATGCCGTTTACCCGGCAGACAACCGGCTTGTCGCACCCAAGAATGGCGGAGACCATGTCGTTGAACAGCCGCATGTACTGGCGGTATTCCTGCGGATTTCCCGCATAATACTCGGCGTATTCCTTCGTATTGCCGCCGGTACAGAACGCTTTGTCGCCGACTGCAGTAAAGACGACTGCGTTTACTTCACGGTCGACGGAGGCACGGCGAAAGGCCAGGATAGTTGCCTTGACCATGTCCGTTGTATAGGAGTTATACTGTTTGGGATTATTGAGGATGATCCAGGCGTTGTAGAGACCTTCGGCGATGCTGCCGTCGCGCCTTTTGGCAGGGCGTTTTTCATACAGGACCATGCCGTCGCAGAGGCTTTCAACCTCGCGGTCAATCAGGTTGTGGTCAATCAGGTGTGCCGGGGCGGTTCGGGAAATGATTTCATCTGGTGTGGCCATGTTGTTCCTCCTTATGTTTTCGATAGGTGATGTGAGCAGCTGTGTATCAATAAAAGTCGACGGGTCAAAAAACGAGAGGCGGTAAAACAAACAATATTATTATTCATGCAAACAAGTACCTCAATACCGATTTATATGTCAAGGGAAATGTACGGCAGCATCATCAGATCTTGTGCGATTTCCCGGTACGGTGAATACAGTGAAATAGCCTCCATAACGTCATAATTTCGAGTGTGTAGCATACTGAAATTATTATAAATAAAGATTAAAAGTTTCTTGACAACGAAAATAGAACAGAGTTAAGTGGCATGCAGACGGAAAGTTTAAAAAAGTGTATACGCACGCCGCCAGGGGTTTTGTATACGGGCCTGAGGCGGTGCACACAACCACGATGCGGTGCCGGTTGCCGCAGAAAATGCGGCCACTCAAACCCCGTGAGCCGCCGGGCAGGTAAGGTCTAAAAAAGGTGATTTTATGCATCTGGTTCAACTACTGCTTCCACTGTGCGATAACGAAGGGCACCCCTTCTCACAGTCAATGTACCTGAAAGTCAGGGACGAGCTCGCCGAAAAGTTCGGAGGGATAACCACCTATGTCAGGTCCCCGGCTGAAGGGTTGTGGAAAGAGGGATCGTGCTGCACGGTAAAGGACGAAATCATTATTTACGAAATTATGGCAAAGGAATTAAACCGTGCATGGTGGAAAGAGTTCAGGGAGCAGTTGGAGTTGCATTTCAGGCAGGATTCCATAATTGTCAGGACAAGCCTGATCGATATTCTATAATAATATCGAATCCGTTATACGTATGTCTTATAACAAAAGAGCAGAAATACGCACATTGTTCTTACCCGGGCTGGTTCCGGTGCAGGATGCGAATTAACCAATAGTCTTACAGGCAGTCCCTGAAACTTCACCAGCCGTGTATCCACGTATGAAGATGCAACCATCAACCCCGGAAGTGTAACAACAAGGAGGATAGTATGTCCCACGATACATCGCAAAATTATCTTAATCTGAAAGAGCGTCATGCCGAGTTGATCAAGGCTGTTGAGGTAATGGGAAATGCCGCGCGTAATGCAGGCCCACTTGATGAAAAGGCCGTGCAGCTTATTAAGTTGGGTGCAGCAGCAGCTATCGGTTCAAAAGGGGCGTTGCGCAGCCATGCACTGCAGGCGTTGGAAGCTGGTGCTTCAATTGAAGAGGTGCGACATGCCGTTATTGTACTGACAAGTACGATTGGCTTTCCGACGGTTGCGGCAGCGCTTGCGAGAATTGAAGAGGTTGTCGCCTGACGAAAACCGGGTTGTGTGCGGCGATATGTGTGCCTGTTCATTTCGTTACCGGAGCTCAGATGACAGCACGCAAATTGACCAATAGTTTATATACTAACCACGGAATTGCCTCGTCAAACAAGGGTTACGACCCGCCCGAAAAAACAGGCGGGCCAAACTCATGCCCGTTAGGCAAAAAACAATGTGAGGAGATATTTCGTAATGCCCAAACAAAATGAATCACCCTACGTCTCTCATGTTTTTGTTTGTACCAATGATCGTGGGGGTGTAAGCAAATCGTGTTCAGACAATAACAGCCAGCTTATTAAATCTACATTGAAGGACGTTGTAACCGGGAAAGGCTGGAAAGGGAAGGTCAGGGTTAGTACTTCAGGATGCATGGGGCTGTGCGCCAATGGCCCCAATGTGATGATCTACCCTCAAAAGATATGGTTTTCTGAAGTTTCCCCTGATGATGTGAATGAAATCGTGTCTACCATTGAACGTGTTTTGGCAGATGACTGATAAGAAACAGAACCTGAAATTGATGAAAAAAGAAAAGAACCGCCCGGTCATCATCGCCCGGCAGGAACATGGCATATCCCGCAAGCTCATGAGCCCGAACGCCCTGCGCATCCTCTACAGACTGAGGGACAACGGCTATGTCGGCCATCTTGTCGGCGGCTGTGTGCGCGACCTCCTGCTCGGACGGGAGCCGAAGGATTTCGACGTGGTGACGAACGCCACCCCCAACGAGCTGAAGCGGATGTTCCGCAACTGCCGTCTCATCGGCCGGCGCTTTCGTCTCGCGCACCTCCACTTCCAGGATGAGATCATCGAGGTGGCGACCTTTCGATCCCTGGCCCCGGACGTGCCGGAGACCGAACCAATAGAGGCATCCGGGGCGGAGCAGCGCCAGCGGACCCCGCGGACGCTGAAGGACGATGACGGCATGATCCTGCGGGATAATGTCTACGGCACCCCTGAAGAGGATGCCCTGCGCCGTGACTTCACCGTCAATGCTCTTGCCTACAGTAGTGATGATTTCTCGATCATTGACTACACCGGAGGCCTGGCCGATCTCAATGCCGGCATCATCCGCACCATCGGCGACCCCGCCGTCCGCTTCCAGGAAGACCCGGTACGGATGCTGCGGGCGGTACGGTTTGCCGCCCAGCTCGCCTTCACCATCGAGGAACACACCCGCACGGCTCTCGTCTCTTCCGCTGAGACCATAGTCAGGGCAGCGCCGGCCCGTCTCTACGAGGAGATGCTCAAGATTTTCTTCTCGGGAGAGGCGGCGAAGTGCTGCGGTCTCCTCCAGCGTACCGGACTCTTTGCGGCACTGTTCCCGCATTTCTCGAATTGGCTCGATGTCGAAAGCGAGGGCTTTCCCCATACCCGCTTCGGGGAAATGCTCACCTGCGTCGATGACCGCATCCAGCAGGGTGGCACGATCTCTGCGCCGCTCCTCCTGGCTCTGCTGTTCGGCGGATACATCGATGAGAAGGCGGAGCGTTTCCGCCGACAGGGTGCGCCCTGGCAGCGGAGCATTGATGCTGCGGTGGCGGAGTTCATGGGCGAAACCTGTCCGACCGTCATGATCATGAACCGCGTCGGGAATGCGCTCTGCGGAATCATCAGCCAGCAGACGCGCCTGAACAGGATCCCCGGACGCCGACCGGAATCGTTCATCGCCCGTCGTGATTTCAATGACATCATCGAATACAGCCGGATCATCAGCGGCGACGACAAAGGCGTCGCCGTACAGCTTGACTGGTGGGCGGCTCAGGCACTGCAGCAGGCGCCGGTGCCGGTGCCTGAGATGTCCAAACTCACCGGAAATGGCGAGGAACCGCAGAGAAAGAAGAGACGTCGCCGGCGGCGAAAGCCACATGCGAAAAGCGGTACGGAAGGGCTGTAGCTCATGGAGAACCTTGGGGTTATATTTTGAACTATACGAAACCGATAATTCAAAACTGACTCTTGTGAGTCATGAACTCCATGACGTTGAGCGGCACCGGCATATATTCCACGAAATTGGAGATGAACATCACCATGAAGTTACGTACCGGCATCGCACTGGTTCTTGCTGTGGCACTGCCTGCCGTCTGCACGGCAGCGGACAGATTCACCCAAATCATCGCGCAGGCGGGTGAGTCTACCGTCACAAAAGGCGGCTTTGTCGTCAACCAGAAGCGTGTCGCAGTGCAAAAAGAATTATCGCGACGACAACCAACAGCTGCAGAGCTCGGGGTAAAGCTGCCGACGAAAGCTTCTCTGAAGCTCGAACGGACGGCTCTCCAGATTGTCCAATACAACCCCGTCTGGCGCGTGTACGACTTTCATGTTTCCATGCCGCGTCCGGAGTTCATCAAATTCTTCGAAGCGCAGGGACTGGTATTTGACACGCACAGGAATGTCCTTCTTTTCCCGGACACCGCGGCCAACGATGCCGGATTCATAGATGGCCTGTTTGGTGACGTAATCAGCGAGTTCCGGATCTGGCGCAGACCATAAGCCGCTGCTCGATTATGGTTCCCAATGCTTCCATCCAGCAGCGTGCAGCCGGCTGCACCCGCTTCCCGGGAGGCTGGAACGACCGACAATCAGACCAGTCCGTGTGTAACACGCTGCCGGTTACCCATCAGGCGTTGGATCGCCTGCAAAAAAACTTTCAAAAGGAGAGTACGTTATGAAAAAAAATGTCATCGCCATTCTGTTCGCCCTGGCCCTCCCCGCTACATGTTTTGCCGCCGACATCATGCGTGATGGGTACTGGGAGCTGGTCTCCACTATGGAAATGCCCGGTATGCCGATGAAAATGGCACCTACCAAGGTAAAGCACTGCTACACCAAGGAAGATGTCACGGATCAGAAAAAAACCATAACTACTGACAAAAACTGTACCGTTACCGATCTAAAACAGTCCGGCAATAAAGTCACCTGGAAGATGAAGTGCACCGGCAACAATCCCGGCGTTTTCAGCGGGGAGACGGTTTTTAAGGGGGACAGCTACGATTCGACCATGAACATGCAGGCCCAGGGGCAGACCATGAAAATGAGAATCAAAGCCAAGCGACTTGGAGCGTGTCCATAACGTTCACTGTCAGCAAAACGTGAATAAGGGAAACTGGAAATAACACAGCAGTATCCCCCGACCTTGCACCAATAGTGCTGAAGCGTGCACCCTGCCCTTCAGCACGGATACCATGCCCGGTAATCTGCGGGGCATGCAGCCGCTGAACAGTACACCGTTCTGCCGGTTTGTCAGTCAATCCGGAGAGGAGTTCCCGTGACACCCATAGTTGACTTGAGAAGCGACACCGTAACGCAGCCAACTGACGCCATGCGTGCCGCCATGGCGGCAGCACCTCTGGGTGATGATGTATTTGGTGATGACCCCAGCGTCAATATGCTGCAGGAAAAAATCGCACATCTGCTCGGGTTTGAAACTGCGCTGTTTGTGTCATCAGGTACGCAAAGTAACCTGTGCGCCATACTGAGTCACTGCCAGCGTGGAGACGAATATATCGTGGGACAATCTGCCCATTGCTACCGTTGGGAAGGCGGTGGAGCGGCGGTATTCGGCAGTGTGCAGCCCCAGCCGCTGGAGCATCAGGCCGACGGGACCCTCAGGGTGGAGGATATCGAGGCGGCAATCAAACCGGATGACGCCCACTTTGCCCGAACCAGACTGCTGGCGTTGGAAAACACCCTGGGAGGCAGACTTCTGCCTTTTTCATACCTGCAGCAGGCGACGCAACTGGCTGAGAGCAAAGGGTTGGCCCGTCATCTTGACGGTGCCCGACTGTTCAACGCTGCATCTGCTCAGGCCACCGCAATCGGGGGTGATGTCCGCGAAGAAGCGCGGCGGATTGCCGGTTGTTTTGATAGCGTGTCGGTGTGCCTGAGCAAAGGATTGGGCGCTCCGGTGGGTTCAGTACTGTGCGGCAGCCGGGAATTTATCGCCCGGGCGCATCGCATCCGGAAAATGGCAGGGGGCGGAATGCGCCAAACCGGCATGCTGGCCGCAGCCGGAACCTATGCGCTGGATCACCATGTCGATCGACTGGCCCGGGATCACGCACTGGCTCGGCGATTGGCAGAAGGTTTGACGGATGTTCCCGGCCTGGAAGTGGAAGCGCCGCATACCAATATACTGTTTGTCGACCTGACGGGCCCGGTTAGAATGCGTTCTGCAGAACTGATTCAGCACCTGAAGACGCGCGGCATTCTTGCTACCGGCCTGTATCGCCTCCGCTTTGTAACTCATCTGGATGTGGATGCTGCGGGAATTGACCGGACCATAGAGGCCGTTACCGGTTTTTTCCACGGTGTGAACTAGCAGAGCCTTACAACAGGTCATCTCAACATATGATAGTTTAAATTATATAATTAACATATTCACTTTAATACGTTGTTATTTTTTCTGATTGTGGTAGATATGATGTCTATTATGCAGAATTTATCTGCTCGTACATGGGTCTGGGAGACCAGGAAGGGCGTACTGTATGAGATTCAGTTCATATCGTGAATTATGGGAATTCGGCCGCCTGCACCTCACGCCATCGCTGCTGCGTATGGTGCTAGTCGTCATGGTCCTCTTCCGGCCCGGTTTCGCTCTGGCGAATGATCCCGTTGACCTGATCGGGCCTAACCGCACCTTCGTTCTGAGCGGGGAGGAAGCGCATTTCATCCAGTCGCTTGCGCCGCTGAGGGTGATGATCGATGATAATTTTGTCCCTCTGTCATACTATAACAGCAGGGATCACTCCTTTCAGGGGATCAGCGTTGATATCTTCCGCCATCTTGCTGAAAGGCTGGGATTAAAATATCAGTTTGTACATGATGCAAAACTGTCGTGGGCAGACAAGGTAGAGCTTTTCAAAAATCAGAAGGTCGATCTGCTGATGCCGGTAAGTTATACGCCGGAGCGTGCTGCCGCCGGCATTTTCACCACCGGTTTTTATGATACCTTTTATGGAGCTATTGCAAAAAAAACTTCCGGCATAAAACTCAGAGATTCATACGATCTGGCCAACTACAGAGTCGGCGTAACAAAAGCCTCCGCCATCATATCGTTCCTCCAGCAATTTGTCCCCTCCTCCCGGATAGTACAGTATGACAATCAGGCAGACCTCTATCAAGGCGTCAGGAGCGGTCAGGTCGACATTGCCCTGCAGAACAAACATGTCTTTAAAGAAGATCGTTTCAAACTCGGATTTGTTGATCTTGCGCTGTTTCATACTATTGTGGAATCACCACGCAGGTATTCCTATTATCTGAGCAAGAGCGAATCGTCTCAGATGCTTACGGTAATAATCAATCGCTACCTGGCCGGGATTGACTTCAGCAGACTGACCAATCATTACGAACAGGGCGAAGATGAACTGGTCCTGCTCTATACCGAGCAGAAACATCAAAAGAAACTGCTGGAGCTGGGGATCATCGGGGCACTGATGTTACTGGCGCTCCTTGGCGTTGCCTACCTCAACCACCGCAGGTTTACCGCACGACTGGCGGCAAGCCTTGAGCAGGCGCAGCTCCAGCAGGAGAACCTGCAGAGAAGCGAGGCCAAACAGCGTGCAATGATTGAAAATATTGTTGACGTTATAGCCATCATCGATCAGCGCGTAATCAACAGATACATGAGCCCCAATATTGAAAAGTGGTTCGGGTGGCATCCGGATGATGTTATTGGAGAGGTCACCGGAAAAAACATTCATCCTGATGACAGACACGACACGCAGAAAGTCTTTGATACGTTGCTGGGCAGGGCAGACACAGTAATAACGGCGGAATGCCGTTACCTGTGCAAGGACGGCAGCTATAAGTGGATAGGATATACAGCAATAAATCTTCTGCACGATCCGGATGTCGCCGGTGTGTTACTCAGTTTTCACGACATCACCGAGCGCAGAAGAATGGAGTACGAACTGCGGCATAGCGAGGAGCAGAGTAGAAATAACGCACATCTGTTGCAAAGCGTCATAGAACATTTCCCAGGAGTTGTCTTTTGGAAAAACGCCGAATTGGTGTATCTGGGCTGCAACAGGGCCTTTTCCGGAGCCGCCGGGCTGACGTCACCCTCCGAGATTGTCGGTAAATCAGATCAAGACATGCCGTGGGCAGAGACGGAAGCCTCCATCTATTGTAGCTCCGATCAGCTTGTCATGCAAAGCGGAGAGGCGAAACTGCACATTATCGAGACTCAGCACCAGGCTGACGGCCGGGTGGCATGGTTTGACACCTGCAAGGTCCCGCTGCGCGACGACCAGGGGAACATCTGGGGTGTAATGGGAGCCTCCTTCGACATCTCAGACCTGAAACGGGCCGAAGAGGAACGTCTCCAGCTTGAGCAGCAGTTTCATCACGCCCAGAGACTGGAAAGCCTCGGCGTTCTGGCCGGCGGCATCGCCCACGACTTCAACAATATTCTGACGGTCATCCTGGGGCACTGCTTCCTGGCCGGTGAGAGAAAGGGCGTTAATCCGGATAACGGGCACATAGAATCCTTCAAACAGATTGAAACGGCAGCCCATCGGGCCGCCGACCTCTGCCGGCAGATGTTGACCTACGCCGGCAAGAGTCCGCTTGTCCAGACGCGGGTCAATCTTTTGCGGTTGGTCGATGAAATGGTCAAGATGCTGCAATTTGCCATCAGTAAAAATGTGGCATTCGAACTTGATCTGGATCATGACGTTCCGGAAATCCAGGGAGACACAAGCCAGATCCAGCAGGTCGTAATGAACCTGATCATCAATGCCTCCGAGGCGATCGGCGACGCTAACGGCACAATCCGCGTTGTACTCTCAAAAATGACGATAGATATGGACCAGTTGGAAGCGGATACGTTTGAAAAAGCCATTCCGACCGGCAGATATGTCTACCTTGAAGTGAGCGATAACGGCAGCGGCATGGATGTAGAGACACAAAGACGAATTTTCGAACCATTTTACACGACCAAATTCGCCGGTCGGGGGCTGGGTATGTCTGCCATACGCGGTATTGTTAAATCGCATGAAGGAGCCCTGCAGCTGTCCAGTTCGCCGGGTATCGGCACGTCCTTCAAGATCTGTTTTCCGGCACCGGAGGTGCCTGTGGATAGTGTAGCCGCTTCAACCGGATCTGACCTGAATGAAAAGGCCGGCGGCAATGTATTGCTGGTGGATGATGAACAATCACTGCGTACTATGGGGGTGGTCCTTTTGGAAACGCTGGGCTTTTCAGCCATGACTGCACAGCATGGGCTGGAAGCACTTGACATATACCGCGAACGTGGCGACGAGATTGACGTGATCCTTCTGGATCTGGTCATGCCGGTGATGGGCGGCCTTGAAACCTACCGCAAATTGCGAATTATTGATTCGACCCTGCCGATTATAATCTGCAGCGGCTACAGTGCCGAATCGGTACTGGACGAAATCGGAAATGATCAGCATGCCGGTTTTATGCACAAGCCTTACAACCCGGATCAGTTGCGTGAAAAAATAATGCAGTTGATGGTATAGTTCGATACGGAGTTTATACGGAGGTTGGACATGTTTTCAAAAATCATACGTGGTGCGGCAATTTTCTCTTTTATCGTAACCTTCGCTCTGCTTGAAGGTGAGGCAATGGCAGCGGGAGCACTGGCAATCGACAGCAACCAGGGAGACCAATACGGTTTTTCATATGGTCAACCGGGTAGAAGCCAGGCGGTACAAAGAGCATTGAATGAGTGTGGCGCCGGGTGCCGGATAGTTCTCGATTTCAACAGCGGGTGCGGGGCATTTGCTGCAGATCAATCACGGGGGTCTTCTGCTCACGGGTGGGGAACAGCATCGTCAGGATCGGCAGCTCAAAATCGCGCCGTGGCGGAATGCCAGGCACGAGGCGGCACAAACTGCACGATTCGAGCCTGGGGATGCAATTAACGGTATGTCGTGTATCATGTCCGGCTGAAATAACCGGCATGATCAACGACAATGCCGCGAGCGCCTTTCTCCAGAGCTGACCTGAGATTGACAGGGATGGCAGTTTTTTGCATGGTCGCAGCATCAATGAGAACATTTACGGTGTCGGCTCTGGTGATGATCAACTCGTGACCGGCAATGCGGAATTCGATTGCGATCGTGAATGATGACGTACCGAGATGCTGAACCGACACCGTCAGTTCAAGAACCTGGTCAAAGCGGGCGGGAGCTTTCCATTCAATCGTCTGTTTTACCAGATGATATTCAATAAATCCGGAGTCGGGACAACACGCACGAAGAAATTCCGTCGTAGCAATATCGACATAGTCGGCGTACCTGGCGTTGAAAACCACCTTCTGCGCATCACACTCGGAGTATCGGACACGCAGGTAATAGCGGAAATTGTCCATCATCACCGGCGCCCTATCCTTCAGGCACGGGTTCGGAAGCGGGAGGTTGGGGCGTCAGCGCTTTTATCAATACGAAGGCCGCCTGCAGAGCCGACGTCGGGCAGAGCGGAAAACACTCCTTGCACTCCCAACACTCCTTTGAGGCAATTTCAGGAATAAAGCAGATCTCTTTCCGCGGTCCCCTGTCGATAAACCCGACGGCGTTCTTCTTCTTGATCTCGGCGCAGTATCGAACGCAGAGACCACAATGGATGCAGAATGACGCGTCTTTTTCAAAGCGATCCCGGTCCGCACCGTACTCCTCGGCCAGTGCAAGCAGCTGTTCGGAATCCGGAGCATGGGCCATCATCATCTCCACCAGTGATTTGCGAATCCGCTCCAGCTTGCCGGTTCTGGTCCGTACCACCAGATCCTGTTCGACCGGGTACAGACAGGCGGCAACGACGCTTGTTCTGCCGCGCGCATCCACTTCCACCGAACAGATGCGGCAGCCGCCGTGCGGTTCCAGCTTTTCGTGGTGACAGAGTGTCGGGATCGCTATTCCCACGCTTTGGGCGGCTTCCAGAATTGTTGCACCCGATCGTGCGGTTACTTGTCTGCCATCTATTTGTAAGATCAGTTCGCTCATGGTTGTGTACTCTTTCTGACGACGGTTCGTGCTTCTTGAGGAATAGGATCAGGAACAGGCTCTCCGGAAATCTTACGCACCGCACCGAAACGGGCAGGACAGGCTTCAAGGCAGGATCCGCACTTCGTGCATTTGTCCTGAATAACAACGTGGATCAGATTCTTGCCCCCTTCAATCGCCTCTACCGGACATTTTCTGGCGCACGCCGTACAGGCCTGGCATTTATCCGGATCGATATAGTACGAGATCAGATCTTTACAGGAACAGGCGGGGCACTTTCCTTCGTTGATGTGCGCCTCATACTCGTCCCTGAAGTGGCGTATCGTGCTTAACACGGGATTGGGAGCCCCTTTGCCCAGTGCGCAGAGTGCGGACGCCCCGGCCACTTCGGATAACTCCTCCAGAAGTTCGATATCGCCCTTTCTTCCCTTCCCCTTTGTTATTCTCGTCAGAATCTTGAGCATCTGCTTCACGCCTTCACGGCAGGGGACACATTTGCCGCACGATTCATCGGCGAGGAAACCGAGGAAATAGCGGGCGAAATCAACCATGCAGGTTTCTTCATCCAGAACAATCATCCCGCCGGATCCCATCATCGAGCCGGCTTTAGTCAACTGGTCAAAATCGACTTCCATGTCAAGAAGGCTCTCCGGCATGCATCCCCCCGCCGGTCCGCCGGTCTGCACCGCCTTGTACTTCCTGCCTCCGGGAATGCCTCCGCCTATCTTGTAGACGATATCCCGCAGGGTTACACCCATCGGCACCTCTACGAGACCGGTGTTGTTCACCTTGCCTACCAGAGAGAAGATCTTGGTGCCCTTGCTCCCCTCCGTACCGATCGAAGTGAAGGAGGCAGCACCTTTATTGATAACCAGAGGAATATTGGCCCAAGTCTCGACGTTGTTTATATTTGTCGGTTTGCCCCACAATCCCCTGACAGCCGGATAGGGCGGCCGTGATTTGGGCTCGCCCACTTTCCCCTCCAGGGACATGATGAGGGCTGTTTCCTCGCCGCAGACAAATGCGCCGGCTCCCTTATGCACCTTGATGAAGAAATCGAATCCTGAACCGAGGATGTCTTTTCCCAGCAGGCCCTGTTCTTCTGCTGTCCTGATGGCGGCCGTTACGTTCTCTACCGCCAGTGGATATTCCTGCCGGACATAAATAAAACCCTCGTGAGCGCCGATGGCGTAGGCGCCGATCAGCAGACCCTCCAGCACGCAAAAGGGATTGCCTTCCATGAGGGAACGATCCATATACGCCCCCGGGTCACCCTCATCGCAGTTGACGATGACATATTTTGTGTCACCCTTCGCGTTACGGGCAGCCTCCCACTTTATCCCGGCCGGAAAACCGCCGCCGCCGCGCCCTCGCAAACTGGCTGCCTTGACCTCATCGATAACCTGCTCCGGGCTCATCCCGGTGAGCACCTTTGTCAGGGCCTGGTAGCCGCCGACGGCGAGGTAGTCTTCGAGGCTTTTCGGGTCTATCCTGGTATTTGAGCCGAGAATCAGCCGCTGTTGATTCTTATAGAAGGGAATATCCTCTTCGTTGGTCGCCTTTTCACCCGTGGTCGGGTCAACATAGGTCAGACGCTCGACTATCGTGCCTTCCATCAGGGTCTTCGTGACAATCTCCGGAATGTCTTCCGGTCGTACCTTCAGGTAGCAGACACCCTCGGGGTAAATAACGATAATGGGCCCCTGCTCGCAAAAACCGTGGCAGCCGGTTTTCCTGAAGTGCACTTTTTCCTTCAGGCCCTGTTTCTCCAGTTCCACTTCCAATGCAGCCGCAACTTTTTTGCAGTGAGTAGCCTGGCATGCGGAGCCGGAACAGAGCGTTATGACCGGCTTGTCGGGGTCTCTTTTCGATACTATATCCTGCCGTAATGTTTCCAGTTCGGCAGTGGAGTTGATCCTGGGCATATTGTGTTTCCTTACTCGTAGTTTTTAAACGTTTCTGCTATCTGAGCCGAAGTAATATTGCCATGATACTCGCCGTCCACCACCATTACCGGTCCCAGGGCACAGCAGCCGATGCAGTTCACCGTTTCAAGGCTGTACTTTAAATCGACGTCAGTTTCGCCGGGACCTATGCCGATCTGTTCCTGAACGGTGTCAAGCACACGCTGCGCACCCCGGACATGGCAGGCGGTACCCATACAGACGTGCACTTCATGGCGCCCCCGGGGGACGAGGCTGAACGATTTATAAAACGTGGTAATGTGCCGTATCTGACTCATCGGCACATTCAGTTTTTCACTGACCCGCTCCAGAGCCTCCTTGGGGAGCCAGTGATTCTCGCTCTGGATATCAAGCAGTATCTGAATGAGCGAACTGGCTTCACACTGGTGTTTATCAATAATCTGGTCGATCGTATCGGTAGTCATAGTCCCTCTTCAACCCGGTTAGTACGTAGTTTGCTCCTGATCGTCCTGATCAGGCAACAGCATAGCGCTTCTGGTCCTCATCGTATCTGACCAGCCCCTGTCGTGCCGAACTGTTCAGATACCGTGAAACTTCGGACGGCTGTATCTGTAACGAGTCAGAAATTTCCCTGGTGGAAAGCGGTTTTTTTGCAAGGAGTGTCGTAATCTGGCTTATTGCCAGTTTTTCGCCCACAAGCTCACGAATCAGGAGTGCCACTTCTTCGCTGCCGAAATAGGTGTCGTACTCCGCTTCCGTTTTAAAACGGACCCGCAACCGCTCCCGCTCAACCAGCTTGAGATAGGGAAGTATTTTTTTCACCGCCTGAAACTTGAGCTTCAGAACATCCCGGTCTAATCCTTCACCATCGCCGATCGGGCCAAAACCCTTCAATTGTCTGCCAAAATCATTCATGACTTCGGCGTACCGCATTCCTTCAGAGCCGGCAATCCATTCGAGCCGCAACCGTCCGGGATTAACACCAATCAGTTCAAGCACTTTTCTGGTCAGATGCATCATACTCAGGGCATCGTAATTACCTTCGGTGACATAATGGCATTCACCGAGCCAGCAGCCGCCGATAAATACACCGTCTGCGCCGCCTGCAAGCGCCCGGAGTACAAATGCCATATCGACCCTGCCGGAACACATGACACGGATAATCTTTGTTTCAGTTGTATATTGCAGTCTGGAAACTCCAGCCAGGTCCGCCGCGGCGTATGCTCACCACGTGCAGAGGAATCCGACTACTCTTGGATGATACTCACGTTCTGCACTCATTGCATGATCTCCTTCCCAGGCCCGCAATCCCGGCCTGATTCTTCTCATAAATTTTATCTGAAATCATCCGGAACCGATGCATCAATCTGCGATAAAATTTCATCATCTGTGTAGTGTTTCAGTTTGATCGCAGCGGTCGGACATTTGGCGTTACAGAGACCGTCACCCTTGCAGAGAATCGCATTCACAATGGCCTTTTTACCCTTCGGGGTATCGTGGAACTCTATGGCACCGTAGGTACAGGCGGTGATGCAGGCTCCGCACGAGATACAGTCGTTGTTCATCCACTTCGCACACCGCGCCGGAGGCGGTGACGGTGTCACCGGTGAGAAGATTGATGGTTCGACCGGCAGCTCCGTAGGCCTGGCTGATGGTTTCCGACAGGTGCTTCGGATAGTGGGCAAGCCCGCACAGGAAAACGCCGTCGGCAGCAAAATCAACCGGCCTGAGTTTCACGTGGGCTTCCTGGAAGAAACCATCCGGGTTCATGGCTACCTTGAACAGCTTGGCCATCTGCTGGGTTGATGCCGAAGGAATAATTGCCGCCGCCAGAACGAGCAGATCGGCATCGATTGCGAGCAGCTGACCCAGAATCGGATCCTTGACCGTTACCCTGATAATCGGCTGACCACCCTCCATCGCCTGTTCAGCAATCGGCTTATCAGCCGGTTCATAGCGGATGAACTTGACATCTTTTTCAGAGGCCTCCCGATAGTAATCCTCTTTAAATCCATAGGTCCGCATATCCCGGAACAGGACATAGATATCCATCCCGGGGTTGGTCTCTTTCAGTTTCAGGGCGTTCTTGATGGACTGGCTGCAGCAGACCCGGCTGCAGTAGTTCCTGTCGGTCTGTCGGCAGCCGACACACTGGATCATTACCAGGCTCTGTGCGTTCAGTACCTGCCCGTCCTTTTTAGCGATACGGTCTTCCAGTTCGAGCGATGTCATCACCCGGTCATCCTGCCCGTACAGGTATTCGGTCGGTTTGTACTCATCTGCACCGGTGGCGATGATTGCAGCACCATGGAGTATCTCTCTGGGTCTGCCTTCGGAAATGACTTTAGTTACGAAATTCCCCACATACCCGGAAACGTCGGTGATGGCGGCGTCAAGATAGACGTGAATACCGGGGTGACGATACACGTTGCGGACAAGATCATCAAGAAACGGCTGAACATCAACTCCATCAAGGGTGTAATGGATCCGCCGCGCCATACCTCCAAGGTCGCCCGATTTCTCCAGCAGGTACACTTCAAAGCCGACGTTGGCCATGTTCAGGGCGCTGGTCATGCCTGCGACACCGCCGCCAATCACCAGAGCAACCTTGGTAACCGGCAGCTGGAATTCCTGCAGCGGTTCCAGATGGCCGGCCCGCGCCACTGACATCCGGACGATGTCCTTGGCCTTCTGGGTGGCGCCTTCTTTGTCCTTGGAGTGGAACCAGGAGCAATGTTCCCGGATATTCGCGAATTCAAAAAAGTACTGGTTGAGACCGGCCTCGCGGCAGGTATCCCGGAACAGCGGCTCGTGAGTCCGGGGAGTGCATGCCGCCAGAACCACGCGGTTGAGATTGTGTTCCACGATGGCATCCGCTATCAACTGGGCGTTCTCAGTGGAACAGGCGAACAGGTTCTCCTGGGAGTACACGACGTTAGGCAGATTGCCGGCATACTCGGCGACGGAAGGAGTATCAACCACCCGGCCGATGTTGGCTCCGCACAGGCAGGTGACGACCCCGATCCTGAGTTCTTCTCCGGAAACGTCCTTTTCGGGCGGGTAGACCCTTTCTCTGGATAAATCACCGCGGCGATAGGCCAGCAGATGGCTGCAGAGGGCATCGGCGCCGCTGGCGGTGACAACCGATTCCGGGATATCGACGGGACCCGCGAACGCGCCGCTGATAAAGATGCCCGGACGGGTGGTTTCGATCGGGTTCAGGGGGTTGGTTTTGCAGAAGCCGTGTTTGGTGAGTTCAATTCCAAAGGTGGTCGCCAGACCCTGGACATCGGCGGGCGGATTCAGGCCGACCGACAGAACCACCATGTCGAATTCCTCTTCCTTGACTCCGTCGTCAACCGTTGAGTACCGGATGGTGACGTTTTTGCTGTCGGGACGTTCTGTGCCGATGGAGACATAGCTTCTGATGAATCTGACGTCCGGGAGGTTTTCCGCCCTTTGATAGAAACGTTCGAAATCCTTGCCGAATGCCCTGATGTCGTTATGGAAGATCGTGGCTTCTATCCCGGCGTCGTGATCTTTGGTGAGGATGACCTGCTTCTGGGTGTAGGAGCAGCAGACGGCCGAACAGTAGCTGTTGCCGCCCGGGATAACCTGTCGGGAGCCGACGCACTGGATCCAGGCGATCTTCTCCGGATGCTTCTTGTCGGATGGACGACGTATCGTCCCTTCGTACGGCCCGGTAGAGCAGAGTATCCTTTCATAATCGAGGCTGGTTACGACGTTTTCCATTATGCCGTACCCGAAATCGTTTCTCAGTGCGGGGTCGAATGTTTCAAACCCCGGGGAGAGAACTATGGCACCCACTTCCACTTCAATGAGCTCTTCTTCCTGATGGAGGTCTATGGCTCCCGGCTTGCAGACACCTGCGCAGATACTGCACGACCCGTCTTTGAGATAGAGGCATGTTTCAGGGTCTACATACGGTATCAGCGGCAGCGCCTGGGAAAAATAGATATGGATGGCTTTATTGGTGGACAGATTCTGATTATACGGGTCGGAAATCTTGACCGGACAGTATTCCACACAGATATTACAGCCGGTGCATTTTTCCTCAATAACGTATCTCGGCCTTTTTTTCAGGGTGACTTTGAAATTGCCCGGTTTTCCCTTCACGGTATCAACTTCAGTATAGGTCAGAATGCTGATATTGGGATGCCTGCTGCATTCATTGAACTTGGGTGATTCGATGCACATTGAGCAGTCATTTGAGGGAAAGGTCTTGTCCAGCTGCGACATCTTGCCGCCAATGGCCGGTGACTTGTCAATCAGGTAGACCTTGAATCCCGAGTTGGCAAGATCGAGAGAGGCCTGAATGCCGCTGATCCCGCCACCGACAACTAACACATCTATAAGGTTTTTTTCAGTCATATCGTTTCCCTGTACGGCTAGATCAATTCCTGGATAATTTCCGTGATATCCCTGATCTCAAGAACGGCACCCTCATCAAGGGATAACCGGCTGTCTTCAAAGTTCGTAATGCAATAGGGACAGGAAGTAACCAGCACTTCGGCGCCGACAGCAATGGCCTGATCCAGCCTCAGGTCGGAAAACCGCTCACCTTTCGGGGTCTCCATCCAGATCCTGCCGCCACCGCCGCCGCAGCAGAGGCTGTTTTCCCGTGAATCAGGCATTTCGACAAGCTCCAGACCGGAGATACTCTTCAGCACTTCCCGCGGCTCGTTAAAGATACCGTTATGGCGTCCCGCGTAACAAGGGTCATGGTAGGTGACTTTTTTTGCGTACTTCCCGGTGAGTTTCAGCCTGCCATCCCTGATAAGCTCCGACAAATATTCGGAGATGTGTACCACTTCAAAGTGCACCATAAACTCAGGATATTCGTTTTTGAAGGTGTGATAACTATGCGGGGAGGAGACAAGAATTTTCTTCACTCCGCTTTCGATAAAGGTCTTGATGTTGTCTTTAGCCAGCTTTTTAAACAGATCCTCGTTGCCGGTCTTGCGGATGCTCTCGCCGCAGCAGCTCTCCTTGGAGCCCAGGATCCCGAATTTTACCCCTGCCTTGTTCAGGATGGCTGCAGTGGCGGCGGCAACCTTCTTCAATCTCGGGGCGTAACTCAGGTAGCAGCAGGAGAAATACAGCACTTCCATCCCCTCTTTGAACGGCTTTACTGACAGACCTTCAGCCCAGTCCGCCCGTTTGCTCCGTTCTTCATTGAAAGGGTTCCCTTCGCCCATAAGGCCGACACTCACGGTGCGAACCGGTGCGACGGAAGCCGGGAAGACATCGTTTTCCGAAGCTATTCTGCGCAGGGCCACCCCTGATTCAATCTGCTTGACCCCCCGGGGGCAGGCTTGAGGGCACTTCCCGCAGGTTGTGCAGCGCCACAGGTTTTCGCTTTCAATGTCGGTCAATCCGAACGTGGCCTCCCGGATCAGCTTGCGCATGCTGAAGTCCCGTACCCTGTTCCACGGGCAGACCGTATCGCACAATCCGCATTGATAGCAGAATTTGAAGGCGTCTCCGCCCTGCTCTTTAATGACTTCAATAATCTCTTTGAAGGGAGCGACTGTTTCCATTTTTCAACCCTTCTTTGACATGCGGGCTATGGTATCCATCACCTTCTGCAATCCATGTCTGTTCACCAGTGATTCCAGGCCGATCTCCATCTCACCCAGTTTCGGTTCCTCTTCCCTCTCCTCTTCCCGCTCCTCGTACGTCAGGGCTTTTGACAGGCACCACTTGACGCACAACGGTTCTTCCTCGCCGTCACACATGTCGCACTTCAGGGGGAGGCCGGAGTCGGGCTCTTTAAACAGGCTCCGGGACGGACATGAAGCCCGGCAGGTGTCACACTCGCTGTATTCCCTGCCGTCAAGCACATACTTGTTTCTGCCGGTACATTCCGATGGAGTGTACTCCCCGGCGTACACCGGCAGATAGATATCTTTTATCGGATCACGAATCAGCCTGATCCGGGACCGCTCCGGATTATTGCTGCTGTATTTCGGAGTGGCATGAAAGGAGGAACAGATCAGCTCACAGGCACGGCAGCCGTTACATTTATCAACATCGATCTTGATTACCTTGATTTTCTTCCTGATCTTACTCATAGCTCAAGATCCCTCTCTTTTCCAAATCTTCACTGACGTAATCCATGCCTAATTCATGCAACGTCTCTTTCGTGGGGATACCCTGGTTGTTCCACCCCTTGAATGTGTAGTACGCATCAAGGAGCTGTTCTTCGAGTTCGGGAAACCGTTTCCGCCAATGGTCTTCAGGCGGCTTCTCGTCTGCCCTGCTCAAACCTCTCCTGATATTAAACGCTCTCAGAAGAGTTCGACTCCTCTTGGCGGCCAGCGACAGTGCCGCCTCATCAAAGTCAAATCCGGTCGCAGCCGAGATCAGAATCGGGTAGTTGTGAATATGATACGGGGGTTTCAGGGGGAAAGATGACAGCCCGGCGCACATGCCGAGAGCGTCATCAATGTAGTGCATCTTCTCCTGCCAATCGACGATATCGACGGACATATCAACTGTCGGGTAGTACGGATTCGATTTTTCCCCACGGACTTCCCAGTCCAGAAGATACTGCTTGAACTTTTCATCAGGAACATGGACCCAGTCTTTGACAAACTCCTCCCGCTCCTCCATCGTCGGAAAAGGAGCCTGGGGGAACTGCCCTTCGATCTGGGTGATATTTGCCTTCTCGCCGGTGCAGTACATAAGGAAATAGACGGGATTGAGCATGCCGAGTTTAAGGGGAAGCTGCTCATGCTTCTTGATGTTGTTGTGGGCGTATGCGTCCGCACCCTTGCCGATCTTCAGGGCCGCCCAGTGGGTGCCGTCGGCCAGAATATCGCCGATTCCCTCACGTCGGACGATCCGGTCGAGCAGCCAGTAAAATTTCCCCTCGTTGTCGTCCGGACATCCCGCAAAGTCGTCTTCGGACAAAATACCGGCTTCACGGAGTTCAAAAGCAAATGCCATGATCTGCGGCGTCGAGAATCCGTCAACCCCGTACTCAGTCGCCCGTTGCGCAATTCTGAAGCCGAAATCAAGGTCGTCAACAAAGGCGGCCATATTATATGTAAGCTTTGTGAAGCATTTCATCATGTAGGTCGACATCCCGGGGAGGGAGATTATCGCTCCGCATTTCATCGGGCAGTTATAGCAGCTGATCAGGCGCGTCCGGGCATTTTCCTGGGTCTCTTTCCATTTTTCTTCAACTTCCCTGGTCCAGAATTCTTTTCTCCGGGTACGGGAATTCCCCCAGGAGAAATTTTCAGTATGCCACTTCTCATCGGTATGCAGCATCTCCTGCGGCGAACCAAGCCCAGCGAGAATAGGCATTACCCCAGGGACCGGTTTCTCTTCGCGGTCGGCGATATATTTCAGAACATCGTGACAAAGCTCCATATATTCAGCCGGTCGGGCGATATTGATGTCCTTTGTGCCCCGGACAACAACCGCCTTCACCCGTTTATCTCCCATAACGGCGCCGATTCCCAGACGACTGGCACTCGACCTTCCCTGTTCAATGGAAGCGGTAAAGACCCTGTTTTCTCCGGCCAGACCGATAGCGGCCACCTGAGCATACGGTTCCTTCAGCTCCTGCCTGATAAGCTCCTGCGTTTCAACCGCGCCTTTGCCGGCCAAATGGGAGGCGTCACGTATTTCCACTTTGTCATTGTTGATCCACAGATAGACCAGTGTGGGCGATTTGCCGCGAAAGATCACCTTGTCATACCCGGCATACTTCAATTCGGGCGCCCAGAAGCCCCCCATCATTGAATACGCCATTAACTGTGTCTGGGGAGAAATGGTGGAAACAATCGTGCGATTGCAGCCGGGAGCGGGCGTGCCGACTAACAGCCCCGTCCCGAATATCAGGAGATTCTCGGGAGAAAACGGCTCGACTTCGGGAGGCACCCTGTCCCACAGTATCTTGGTATTTGTGGCGAGTCCCCCCAGATACAGCTTGCTCAGGCCTGGATCGGTTGCGACTCTCTCAATACTTCCCCGGGTCAGATCAATCTCCAAATTAAATCCTGCTTCTGCGTATCCCATCTTTATACCCCTTTACCTTGAACGATGAATGCGGATCGAGTCAGCGTATTTCCTTGGTGAGAAGCAGGCGCTGTGACGGCCTGAAACCACGCCTGGACAGAAAGTTCCTCAGACCGGAATTTTCATGTTCCACTTTTGTCCGGACCGACATGATCTGAAGTGAAGAAAGTTTCAGAATCAGTTGAGAAAGAAGCGCATGACCGACCCCCGAGCCGGCATGTGCCGGATGCACGCCGATAGTGTCTATGACAGCCGCCTTCTCCACGGTGCCGAATTCACCGTAGTCGATGCGCGCCATGATGAAACCGATGACGGTTCCGCCGCTTTCGGCAACCATGGAAACCCGGACACCCGATTCATCGAGCATCTCCCTGAACTTGGATGCGTAATAGGCCGAACGGTCGAGACCGGTAAGTTTCGTGTCGATCCGGTCGATAGTCGCGATATCCTCACCTCTGAGCGGGCGCACCAGTGGAGCAGGCGCTGCCTCTACTGTATCTTCTTTCAAAGGGGAGGTGTTGCGCTCAATGATTTGACCGGAGGCCAGAGAGAATCCTGTTGCGGCGAAAAATCTGATCATGGCGTGCCGCGACCAGAGTGTCTGGGTCAGGAGGGAGCTGATGTTCCTGTTTTTCATCCGCCGTTCGATCCCGGCCAGAACCATTCTGCCGATACCCCGCCCCTGGTGGTCCGGAGCTACGCCGACGGTATCGAGTACTGCCATCGCACTTCGGGCGCCGAATTCCCCCTCCAGTATCCGGGCGAATCCGTACCCCGCAAGTTTTTTATCGTCAATAACGGCACAGGAAATAATGCTGTCGGGCATTGCTGATGCCGCGGCAAGCCTTTTTTCGAGAAAAAACGTTCTCGGACTGCCGGCCAGATCGCTCTCGATTTCTGTAACCTGCTGCAAATCTTCCGGATAGAGTGAGCGTGTCGTGAGGTCTGACATTTCTGTTTTCCCTTTCAGTGACGGGTCAATATCAATTACAAGGGTGCTGCAAAGGCATGGGAAACATACATACACGCACCTGATGAAGATCAAACGTAGTTATTTATGTAATTAGGTACTACAATACCGATTAATATGTCAAGTAGAATCTTCCCGCTTCCCGGGGGATACTTTTGTCAATTAATTCAGCGTGTAATTATATATCTTGAAATTAATTATTTAAAGTAGTATTTAGGTACCGAATTATGTATCAGTATGTATGCAGCACTCTCAAAGCTCACAGACAAGATCATTTACGGCAGTTATCGAAATCGACACCTGGACAGACTTATGAAAGAACAGATTTCCATCCGCAACGCCATTGCATCTGATCTGAATGCCGTAATTTCTCTGGATCAGTGGGCCCCCCAGGGTGAAAAGCCGGCCTACTGGAGCAGCGTTTTTGATCACTACGTTCGTCGTGACAAAACCGATCGGCTTTTTCTGGTTGCAGAATCCGGCGGCAGGGTCGTCGGTTTTATAATTGGGGAAGTTCGCGCCTGGGAGTTTGGATCGCCCCCCTGTGGGTGGGTGTTTGCATTGGCGGTGTCCCCGGAATGCCGCCAGATGAGCATTGGCCAACAGATGTTTGAAGAGATATCGACGCGTCTGAAACAGGCAGGTGTTACTACAGTGCGTACAATGGTCGACCGTGACGACAAACTGACGCTGTCGTTTTTCCGCGGGTTGGGCTTATGCACCGGCAAGTACCTCGAACTTGAAAAACAGATTGATTAGTCAGGACGTTTACACCGGATACGCGCGTTAACATTTTACTTATTATTATGAGAGTTCATTATGAAACTGAATAAGGCGAGCCTGTTTGCACTCATTGCAGTACTGGAGCTGGCCAGCGATACAGAGAAACAGCTTTCAACCACCGATATCGCCCAGAAACACGGCATTTCGACACACCATCTCGCAAAAGTCATGCGCAATCTCACGCACGAAGGTCTGGTTCAGGCAGTACGTGGAGCCGGCGGTGGGTACCGATTTTCAGGGAATGTAAAACGGACGACATTACTTGATATTATTCAGCTTTTTGAGACACTTGAGTCAGAACTTGATGTCCCGAGCTGGGGCAATGACGGCGATCCGATTATTGGTGAGCTTCAGAGCATTACCAGTGAAATTGACAATCTCACCAAGGCGGTGTTGGACACGATCACCCTGGCCACGGCACTGAAAAACACCCGGATTCGCGCAGAACTGCTGACGAAACAGACGTTGCCGGGGAATGTATCCGCGTAACGGGATCCGTAAATTCCAACCTTTAATGAACACTCCTGAAATGTGTGGGCTTTTTTTTACAGTCCCAGCAACTTCGCCGCATTACCACCCATGATGTTTTCAACTCCGTCCCGGGGTAAATCCAGAGCACGTATTGCGTCCATGTTCTCCTTGATCCGGGGCACTGCCGGCCAGTCGCTGCCGAAGATGACCTTGTCAGTGTTGCGAGCCAGTTCGGGAAAATAGGTCAGCAGTTTTGATGGCGGGAGCCCGGAAAGTTCCATGTACACATTGGCGTGGAGACGTGAAAGAAAAAAAGCCCGGTCATACCAGAAACCACGACCGGAATGCGCCATAACCAGGTTCAGGTTCGGGAAGTCGGAAGCGACATCGTCAAGATGCAGCGGATCACCGTATTTTAACCGCGACCCCTTGAACACAGAAGAACCGGTGTGAATCAGGACAGGAATGCCCAGATCCTGGGCGGCGTGATAAAGTGGGTACATCCGGGTGTCGTTAAGATAGTAATGCTGATAGGTCGGGTAGAGTTTGACACCGCGGAAATCTTCATCCTCCACTTTGCGGCGCAGTTCGCCGCCGAGATCCGTGTACAGATGCGGATTAAGGTCACAGAAAGGGATCAGCCTGCTCCGTCCCCGGCAGAATTCACGTACCTGCTCGTTGGTGCAGACTCCGGTCGTGACATGGCTCAACTCCGCAAGGATACAGGCATAATCAACCTCTTCAGTTGTCAGCAGCTCTTCAAACGCCCCCGGGTCATTATAGCGCTGAATATATTCTTCGTATCCCGCCGGGTGAGTCTTGCGTATCCATTCGGTCACCCAGGGGTGATGAAACGTGTATACTCCCAGGTGAACGTGAAAATCGATCCGCAGCTTTCGTTCCGGGATTTCAGGCAAGATCGGTCTCCATTTTTATACGAAAAAAATATAAAACATTTTAAACACAGAGCAACAGAGCAACAGAGAAAAAATGAAGAATTCTGGTTAAATTCAAAAAGAACTTTAACCATAGGGCTCTGCCTTATATTGCAGTAACTATTCTATTTCTCTGTTGCTCCGTTGCTCTGTGTTTCGAGATCTGTCGTTTCAGGCTAGATATATTGTCCGGCATCCACCCGGATCACTTCACCGGTGATCATCCTCGCCCCATCTGAAAGCAGGAACAGCACCGCATTGGCGATATCCTCCGGTACCGCCATTTCCGGCAGCAGGCACTCATTCCTGGCCTTGGCAAGGATCTCTTCCGGCAGCGCCAGCGCCATTTCGGTCAGCACCATGCCAGGGGCCACGGCATTGACCGTGATTCCCTTCGGCCCCAGCTCCCGGGCAAGGGTCTTGGTCAGACCGATCAAACCTGCCTTGGAGGCGGAATAGTTGGCCTGGCCGAATTTCCCCCGCATGCCGTTGATGGAGGTAATGTTGACGATCCGCCCGTATCCTGCTTCACGCATGGCGGGAGCCAGTGCCCGTACCACATTGAAGGCGCCGGTCAGATTAACCGAGAGGACCGACAGCCAGTCATCATCAGTCATTTTGGCCAGACTCTTATCTCTGGTAATGCCGGCGTTATTGACCAACAGCGATATCCGATCCGGCAGCCCGGCAACAACTGCGTTGACACAGGCGGAATCCGCGATATCAACCGTGTGAAACTGATACGACTCCTCGCCATCGCCCGGGGCAACATCAAAGACGTGCACCGTAACTCCCTGAGCGATTAATGCACGGGTAATAGCCAGACCGATTCCACGTGCGCCGCCGGTAACAACCGCACTGCGCCCCTTAAAACTTGAAAAGCCGTTCATTGCCGCTCCTTGTACAGATGTGAACCACCTCTCCGCGAACCTTTACTGACGTATCGTTATACCCCTATTTATCGGAATAATCGTAAAAACCTTTACCTGTCTTGCGACCCAGGTAGCCGGCCTTGATCATATTGCGCAGCAATCCGGGAGGGGCAAAACGGGCATCCTTCATGTAGTCGTAGAAAATATTGCCGACATGATAACCGATATCGGTACCGGCATAATCCTGGAGTTCAAGCGGGCCCATCGGCATGCCGCAGCCGAGTTTCATGGCAGTGTCGATGTCTGCAGCCGAGGCGACTCCTTCTTCGAGCAGACGGACTGCATCCAGCATATACGGGACCAGAAGACGGTTCACGACGAAGCCGGGAGTATCTTTGCAGGTAATGGCGGTTTTGCCGATCTTTTCTGCCATCGCCAGGGCGAGGTCGGTGGTTGCCTGGACAGTCTGCATGCCGGGAATGACTTCGACCAGCTTCATCATCGGCACCGGATTAAAGAAGTGCATGCCGATGAAATTGGCCGGGCGCTTAACCAGAGCCGCCATTTCAGTAATGGCAAGGGATGATGTGTTGGTTGCATAGATGGTCTCGTCGCCGCAGACAGCGTCAAGCTTTCCGAAAAGTTCTTTCTTTACCTCCGCACTTTCGAAAACGGCTTCAAAGATAAAGGGGACACCTGTCAGAGTTGCAACATCGGTGGAGAAGCTGATACGGGAGAGTGCGGCAGCCATATCGGCCTCGCTTATCTTCTCCTTTTTCAGCATCCTTTCCAGGCTGGTGGTAATAGTCTTCAGTGCCCGTGCCCAGACAACCTCGCTGACGTCAACCACCTTGACCTGAAATCCCGCCTGAGCGGCCGTCTGGACAATTCCCGCTCCCATGCTTCCCGCACCGCATACGCCGACCGTCGTGATGTTTTCAATGTTCATTGTTGTATCTCCTTATGTATGAGTTTGAATCAATTATCTGTTCAGAAAATTCGGTTTCCGTTTTTCACCAAAAGCGGTCAAACCTTCCTTGGCATCGTGAGTCGAGAGATTTTCAAGTCCGTACTTTCGCTCGACTGCCAGAGCCTGCTCCAACGGGAGGTCGAAACCTTCGTTGACGGCGATCTTAATACAGCCGATAGCCTTCCCCGCACCGGAAGCCAGTTTGGCGGCAAAAGCCATGACTTCAGCCAGAAAGTTTTCCGCTTCGATAACCCGGTCAACCAGCCCGATGGCCAGAGCCTCTTCCCCACCCATCACCTTACCGAACAGGAGGATATCCATTGCCTTCGCCAGTCCGACCAGGCGGGGGAGCCGCTGAGTTCCGCCCGCACCGGGGAGGATGCCAAGGGTTGCCTCCGGCAGGCCGATAAGCCCTTTTCCGGCCGCCATGAATCGATAATCACACGCCAGTGCCAGCTCGCACCCTCCCCCGAGAGCATGGCCGTTGATGGCCGCAATCACGACCTTCTTCATGCCGGAAAGAATGTTGTTGGCACCCTGAAGGAGCATCGAGAACGCCTCGGATTCATCCAGCCCCATGGCAGCCATCTCCTTGATATCGGCACCCGCGATAAATGCTTTTTCCAGGGCACTGGTAATAACAACAACGGTGATATCGTCCATCTGCGCCGCTTCGCTGAATGCGTCGAAGAGTTCCTGGCCGAATTCCCGGTTGAGCGGATTTGTCGGCGGACGATTGAGTATGACCGTTAGAATCCGGCCCTCTTTATTTAACGTAATAAACTGGTATGCCATAGCGTTACTCCGGAGTAGAAAGAATTTGAGCGGGAGCTACCCGACCTTTATGACGACGGATGCGGCGGTGTCACCGGCAGCGCAGCCTGAGAAGAGCAGGTAACCGCCTCCCTTCATTGCCAACTCCTCGATGCCTTCAATGATCAGACGGGCACCGGTGGGTGCCTGGGGATGACCGTAGATCAGGGAGGAACCGTAGTTGTTCATGCTGTTGGCATCCAGCCCCATAACTTTCGCCATGGCGATGTCATTGGCGGCAAAGGGGTTGTGCGTCTTGATGGCGGCCAGTTCAGCAACCTTTATGCCGGCGGCATCAAGCGCCATCTGGGCGGAAGGTGCCACTGCAGCGGCCATGTACGCCTTTTTGGTGCGGGCATAGCCGTAGGAAATAATCTGTACGGGGATATTCGCATCGGCGCTGAGTTCACGGGCCCTGTCGCGGGTGGTGACGGAGATGCCGCAGTTGCCGTCAGCTGGGTAGGTCTGAGTGCCGTAGGTCAGTACGCCGTCGGGGAGGACCGGCCTGAGTCCTGCAAGCCCTTCCCGTGTTGTGGCGGTGACCCCTTCGTCCGCCTCGAGCGTGATGATTTTTTTCTTCGAGATCGGCACTTCAACCGAAAACATGTATCGCTTCTGAAATTCGCGGTCGTTGGCCAGCGCGTCCTGATACTGTTCATAGCGGCGGACAGTGAGATCGTCGCACTCTTCGCGGGTTACGCCGTATTCCCGGCTGACATTCTCGGCGGTCTGGATCATGGCGTCACCAGCCCAGGGATCCCTGTTGACGTTGTCCATAAACCAGTCTTCGGTGAGGACCTTGCCACCGGGACCGCCCGGATTCGGCCAGACGGCGTGCGGCCCGTTGGAACAGCGATCCGCGAGGAGGCACCAGCTGTTCTCGAACAGCCCGGTTTCGACCCCCATGGCAGCCTGAAAAATCGAAAATGCAGATGTGGAACAGGCCTGGGTGATAAGTACACCGGGCACTTTCTCTGCCCCCATCATGGCGGCAGCCCAGGGGCCACTGTAGAACCACTGTTGCTGGTAAACAGTGCTACCGACCATGACATATTCAATCATGGCAGGATCCCACCCTTTAGAGGCGAAGAAGCGCTTCGATGTGGCGGCACCCAATACAATTGAATGCTCATTGGAAAGGGTCCCCTGCCAGCGGGCAAAGGGGGTGCTGTAGTAACCACGGTACGGGATAAATGCTTTTGTTAACATAGGATTGAGCTCCTGTTAAATGTATTTCAGCGGTCCAGCCATACGGCGGGACGCTTGGCAATGAAGGAGGTTAATCCCTCCATGGCATCATGGGTTGCCATCAGTTCGTCGAGGTACAGTTTTTCAACTCTGGCAAGCTTCATTCTGACTCGCTGCATCAGTTCGCCCCGGGCAGCCTGCACTGCAAACCGCAGGGTACTGGCGCTCAGCGGTGCCAGATACTGATCGAAATAGTCCAGCGCCGCCTGGTCCGGATCGTCTGCAACTGTGGTGACCAGTCCAATACGGAAGGCCTCCTCCGCGGTGATGCTCCGTCCGGAAAAGAGCAGATCTTCCGCCTGTGCCTGACCGATTCGCTCCGGCAGGAGGCAGGAGGCCGCCGGAGCAAATACCGCCAGCTTGACCTCCGGCTGCCCCAGCATTGACCCTGGCGCTGCGAAAATCAGATGACCGGCGGCAGCCACTTCGAGACCACCGCCCAGACACTGACCGCGGACAGCTACCAGCACAGGCACCGGGCTTTCAACCAACTGCAGAATCAAGGCATGCAGCTGATGCAGCATTCCGGCACACGACCCGGGGAGATGTTCCTCCACACTGGCACCGAAACTGAAATGCGGCCCTTCGGCCGACAGCAGCACACCACGCAGACCGGCGTGCGGCAGATGTTCCGCAAGCGCCTCCTGCAGCGCCGCGATCATGGCAGCATCGATAATATTGGCTTTTGGACGGGCCAGGGTCAGCCGAAGCAGTCGGCCATCGCGATCCAGTGATACATTGAGTGGCTGTTCATTCATGATCAGACCCCTTTCCCGCCGGGAACCAGAATAGCGCGCCGGGTCAGTTTGTGAGCATGTGCAGCTGTAAAGACTTCATTGATCTCGTCAAGTGGATGCTTTTCTATGAAAGGAGCCAGAGATATCTTTCCGTCCAGAACCATGTCCAGCGCCGCCGGATAGAGTTCTGTCAGACAGCCCCAGTTGCCCAGAGCCCGGGCATGAAAAGCCATCAGGTTCGACAGGCGCAGTTCTATTTTATCCATGGTGAAACCGACAACCGACAGTGTTGCGCCGTAGGTAAGGAGGTTGTACGCCGCTTCCTGACCGGCTGCCGTACCCGAACATTCAAATATTTTCCATCCGGTTTCAGGGAGACCGTTCTCTTTCACAAAAGCCGTAATCGCCTTCTTCTGATCACGCCCCTGCACCTGCCGGACATTGATCGTCAGGGCGGCTCCATAGTTCGCCATGTTGTCAAGTTTGGCCTGATCAACATCCAGAGCCACCACCGTGGCACCGAACGCTCTGGCGATCTGGACCGCATAACCGCCGACTCCGCCGATTCCGACCACGATTGCAAGATCACCGGCTTTTACACCGGACTGAAGCGTCGCCTGGTACGGCGTGGTCACTGCATCAGCTACCACCGAAACATCCGCCAGCTGCAATCCTGCAGCGGCAAGGCGTTGCTCATCCACCGGACAGAGTCCGCGGGCAGGGACCCGGATATGAGTGGCAAATCCGCCCTGAATGTCGTTACCCGGCATCTGCTGTTTGCGACAGATCGTACCGTGCCCGGAAAGGCAGAGGGCGCACACACCGCACGGCACCACCGCAGGGATGATAACCGCTTTACCGAGCCATTCTTCAGTTCCCGGACCGGCAGCGACAACCCTGCCGCTGATCTCATGGCCGAGTGTCAACGGCAGTTCATGATTAAAACGCACACCGTCATAAAAATAGCCAAGGTCCGTGTGGCAGACTCCGCATCCTGCGACCTCAACCACCACCTCACCTGCAGCAGGCGGAAATGGCTCAAAATCATTTTTCACCATGGGTTCCCCCATGACCGTCATTGCCCAGCGATACGGTTGTTTTGTCATATATTCTCCTTGGTTGCTGCAGTTATCACCCGTTGACCCGAGTAATCAATTACGTTCCGGTCACGTTCAAGAAACCATCTCAGACATAAATTCACGTAAACCGGTACTACAATACCATTTACATGTCAAGCGTATAAAAAGAGGCTTTCAGCTGTAAAGGCTATTACATGGATTTCACTACCAGAGTCTGCTCAGACCCGTTCGATAATCAGTGCGATCCCCTGCCCAACGCCGACGCACATGGTGCAGAGGGCATACCGGCCACCGGTGCGCTGCAGATGGTACGTGGCGGTGGTGACGAGGCGCGCCCCGCTCATACCCAGTGGATGCCCTAATGCAATGGCACCGCCGTTCGGATTCACGTGAGGAGCGTCATCCGGCAGCCCCAGCCCGCGCAATACCGCCAGTGACTGGACGGCAAACGCTTCGTTCGATTCGATGATATCCATCTGTTCCAGCCTGAGTCCGGCCAGAGCCAGCACCTTGAGGGATGCGGGAACAGGCCCAATCCCCATGATCCGTGGAGGGACGCCGGCCGACGCCATGGCGATAATCTTTGCCCGGGGAGTCAGACCATACTGTTGTGCCGCACCCTCCGATGCAATCAACAGGGCGCAGGCTCCGTCGTTGACCCCTGATGCATTTCCGGCGGTCACAGAGCCATGTGCTCTGAACGGTGTTTTCAGTGCGGCCAGATCCTCAAGGGTGCTTTCAGGGCGCGGGAATTCGTCGTGGTCGATTATCACGGCACTCCCTTTCCGCCGGGGTATGATGACCGGAATGATCTCGTCCCTGAAATTACCCGCGGCAACTGCCCGTGCGACCCTTTGCTGACTGCGCAGGGCATATGCGTCCTGGTCGGCGCGGGTGATGTTGTATTCGGCAGCCAGGTTTTCTGCTGTCTCAGGCATCGATTCGATACCGTACTGATCCTTCATGAGCTGATTAGCAAAACGCCATCCGATGGTGGTGTCAAATATCTGGACGTCACGGGCAAAAGGGGCAGCTCCCTTGTTGAGGACATACGGCGCCCGTGACATGCTTTCCACTCCGCCTGCGATCAGCATCTGCGCCTCGCCCAGCCTGATCGCCCGTGCGGCTGAACCGACGGCATCCATTCCTGAACCACAGAGGCGATTAAGGGTCACACCTCCCACGCTGACAGGAAGACCGGCCAGAAGGCCTGCCATGCGGGCGACGTTCCGGTTATCCTCCCCGGCCTGATTGGCACAGCCAAACATGACGTCGTCCACTTTTTCCCAATCGACTGACGCATTTCGCTCAATTAAGGCCTTTATGGGGAGTGCCGCCAGATCATCTGTCCGGATACCGGCCAAACATCCGCCATAGCTGCCGATTGGTGTACGGACCGCATCACAGATATATGCTTCGCTCATAACGGTTCTCCTTCGTGATTATGAAACCAATAAACAGGTAATCAAGTACTTCATTACCTGTTTATTGTCAAGCGCTCATATCACCCGGTCACGCAAACAGATCACGATTCAGCAGGTTCGCGACATACTGCGACGGACAACCGCTGGAGTACCATAAACCGGTTACATCGCTGAATCGTGTCCGACGGGATTTGTTTCACTCACGCGAAACCGTATCCAACGGGTGCCCTTTGACTATCTATGCTCATTCCGCTCAACGCGCCGTTCTTTAGTATGCTTTTTATTCTGCCCTTTGTGCTTTCCCCGGTCACTTTTACGTCCATGCCGGCCCTCTTGTGCGATACCCCTCTCCCGTTCATTGACATGTACCTGTCGCACTGGTTGAGGAGACCCGACGCGAACAGATGCATTCGGGGTATTGACATCAATATTTACTGCGGCAGCGGAAAAAGTGACTGATGCGAGAACAAGAACAATACTACCGGCTACTCTTTTCATAACTACTCTCCTTTTTTAAACGTGCCGGATCCGAACGGCAGAGAAAAACTGTTTCAAGATCTGAAGCAATACCCGGTCAGACTTCACCCGTGTATTCACCCCGGGCCGGATAATCCTTTGCGATGGCAAAGTCAATTGCCCCGAGCAGTTCCTGAAATTGCGGACGTGCAAACGGCATGGTTTGGACGGCACCGTAATACAGCGTCCCGTCCGGTCGAACGATAAAAACTCCCGGTTCACTGAACAGAGCCGGTTCCTCAATTCCGATGGAGGTTTTGCCGCGTGACGCGCTTATGTAGAGTCCCCATTGGCGGGCAGTTTTCAGACTCAAGCCGTATGCAAATGTGACTGCACGTGCATTGACTTTTTCAGCCATCTGCCTGCCGCGTTCTTCATTGTCACTGCTGACAGCGATGATCTTAACGCCGCGTTCGGCGAATTCAGATGCAAGGCGGCCAAGTTCAAGAAGATATTTGGCGCAGACCGGGCAGTGAAGGCCGCGATAAAAGACAACAAGGTCAAATCGTTCTCCCGGAGCTGCCCCGAGTACGAAGCGGCCTCCAGTGGCAACCGGAACGTTGAGTGCAGGGACGGGACAACGCGGCAATAGTGCTTGTAATATCATTGAAGTATCCTTTCGGCCGGCGACCGGTTGGTAATAAGGCGCATAATGAAATTGGCAGGTGGATACCGGCTACGAACACGCCGTAATCAGAAATAAACAACAGATTTTTACGTCAGGTTTCAGTTCGTGTCATCACACCGGTCTGTACCCCCGGAATGTTACTACTTCGCTGCAGATGACACGATGTCAAGATTGCCGCTTTGTGTCAGAATCCGGCCACCCTGCGGAGAATGTACAAAATCAGCGAATTGCCGTGCAACAGGCGTTATGCGGGAGGTTGTTACCAGATAAAGCGGCTTGAACAGCCGGTAACGCCCTGATGACACCGAAGTCAAATTGGGTACGGCACCATCAAATGCCAGCACTTTCAGCGGCAGTTTTTCAGTCGCAATTTGAGTAAGGGTTGAAGTTCCGATGGCTCCGGCAGTATTGGCCACGATTTCGACGCTCTCTCTGTCGGTCAGCGCAATTATCCTTCCCTTTCGATTTCTGGCAGATTTCAAAGCCTGGCTCATACCGGGCGATATAGCACTTATGATCACGGAGTCCGTATCTGTCTCGGGCCTCAGGATCAGACGTATGCGATTTCCGTCTGGCCAGCTTTGCATGGTGCCGGCATAGACACTCTCAAGTTCCTGCATCGACAAACCGCTCATACCAACTTTTTTATGCACTACAAACACGAAGGGGGTCCGGGCATATTCAACTGCGGATATTCCATTCACCCGCTCGTCACGGTTCAGGGCACTGCCGCTGATCGCGATGTCAAGCCTCCCCTGGAGCAGCGCCATGACTCCGCCAGCACCGCCAAGATCTTGAATGATCTGCACCTTGGCTTCAGGATGAATCTTCTCGAACGCTTCTCCAAGCAGCTTCATCGTCCCAAGCCCGGTTCCTGTACCGCCGATTTTTATGATTTCCGCTGCATGTGCAAGGGCATTACATGGTGGTAACAGCGGCATTCCGACAAGGAGACACAATGCAACCGTTCCCGTTTTAAGTGCGCTGAAAATTGTTCCCCGGGCAATCCGGCAGGGGCCGAAAGTCGTTAATTTACGTGACCATTGTATCCAGGATACTAATGCAAACATTGCTGACTCCGGTTCAACGTCACAGGGCTTGCAGCCGTGAGCGGCTGATTCCCAGATCTTCTGCGACACACAGAATTTCTTCCCAGGTCACTTCATCCAGTGATATTCCGTCTGCCGAGCGCTCGGCATATTTCTTTTGTTCCGGTTCACCGGCCACCATCACGCATTCACCGGCCACTGAAGCTGGTGAGTTTTTGACATGACGAATAACAGCGTCTATTTCACTCTGCATCCAGTCATGCTCGACCAGCCTTCCGGGATCGACTACGAAGGTAAGCATATTGTTAATAATCCCCCCCCGTCGTACGTTTTCAGGCTGTATCGTGCCTCCACCGGTAAGAACACCGGCAAGCAATTCGCAGAAAAAGGCTAAGCCGTATCCCTTGTGTTCTCCGAAAGGAAGCAGGGCACCGGCCGGTTCACGGAACATAACGACGGGATCTGTCGTCGGTTCACCGTCGGAGTCAAGCAGTAACCCCTCCGCCATACGCTCCCCTTTGTTCATGGCAACCATCGCTTTGCCGCGGGCAATCCTGCTTGTTGCCATGTCAAGAAGAACAGCCGGGTTTTGTGCAGTCGCAGGCATCGCGATGCATATCGGATTAGTTGAGATCCGGGCGTCCCGGCCGCCAAAAGGGGCAACCAGGGGCGGATGATCTATCACATTAACAAAATGCAGAGAAACCAGCCCCGCTGCGATGCTCTGTTCACCATAAGAACCTACTCGCCCGATATGATGGGCATTGCGGAGTGCCATGACAACAAGACCCGTTTCCCGGCACCTGCTGATGGCGGCCTCCATAGCCTCAAAGGCGACACGCTGTCCATATCCTCTCTGCCCGTCAAAAACCATGATCGACCCATCATTCCGGATCAGCTTGGCGCTCGTGCCGGGAATCAACAGCCCGGCTTGCAGGTTTTTGATGTACGTGGGAAGCATGATGGCGCCATGGCTGTCGTGCCCGGTCAGGTTGGCACGGACAAGGTGCTCTGCAACCAGAGCGGCTTCATACTCGTCACTGCCGGCCTGCTGCAGAATTTCCTGCAGCAGGCTTTTCATGTTCTGTCTGGAAATAATTTTCACATGTGCTCTATTCTATTTGAAGTCGGCGTGATCTTCCAGTTTCCATGTCCCGTTTTCAACTTTCATGAGAGACATGCCGAGCTGATTTACGCCGGAATGGTCGGTGGGTGACATTGTAAAAACCGACCCGGCACCTTTAAGCCCCTTCGTGCTTTCAATGGCATCACGCAATGCCGTCCGGAATTTTTCAGTGCCCGGTTTGCCTTTCTTAAGAGCCTTGGGCACCGCCGCCTCAACAATTTTCAATGCGTCCCAGGCCAGGGAGGCAAACATGGAACGCGGGCCGAATTTGGCTTCATAGGCTTTAATGAATTTGAGAGCCTCTACTTTGGTCGGATAGCCATCCGGTAGCTGCTCACCCACAACGACAGGAGGTGCAAGCATGAACGAGCCGTCCAGTGCTTTGCCGCCGACGCGGAGAAATTCGGCATTGGCAGCTCCGCCCGATTGATAGATTTTGCCTTTATAGCCGCGTTCGATCAGTGCGACATGGGGAAGAGCTGCCGGGGTACCGGAAGAAGCAATGAATATCGCGTCAGGGTTTCCCTGCATTGCATGCAGTACCTGCGCAGTAGCGCTGGTATCGGTCCGCTTGTATTTTTCAACCGTCAGTGTCTTGATCCCTTTCGGCTCGGAGAGGGCTTTGTACGCAGCGGTACTGACTTCTCCATATGCGTCATCCACCGCAATCACCGAAACAGTTTTGACTCCCTTCTTTACCATATGATTGATCATTGCGGTAGCATAAACGGTTGTGTTGGCAGGAGCACTGAATATCCATTTACGTTTTTCATCCGATGCGGAGATGACAGCCGGTCCGGGTGAAAGCTGAATCATGGGGGTCTTGGATGCCGCCACCGCCTCAACTACAGCAGCAGAGGTCGGAGAGGTGCTGGGACCGATCAGCATATCAACCTTATCTTCGGAAACCAGACGTTTAATGTTCTGAACGGCGGTAGTGGTGTCGGTGGCATCATCGTAGATGACGTAACGGACTTTCTGCCCGGCAATGACCGACGGACCGAATGAGATGGCATTTTTTTCTGCTATGCCGAGAGAAGCCGCCGGGCCGGTCGAGGAAAGGTTTACCCCAATTGTAATCTCCGCCTGGGCTGTGGCGCCTGTTGCCATAACTGCACACATACTGATACCTGCCAGAAACTGTTTCATACCATACCTCCTGTTTTTTAGGTGGTCCCAAAGAACGCACCGGTTTCACTGCTTCTGCATCATTCGCGGCTGTTTTCCATGCTTCGCGTACTGTTCACACTTCCTGATTCCTCTCCGCCCCCTCCGATCCCGAGGTAACTCTCAATGACTCGCGGATTGTTCGCAAGTTCACTGCTCGGTCCTTCCAGAGCAATTTCACCGTTTTCAAGAACGTATCCGTAGTCTGAGATCTGCAGAGCCGCACGCGCGTTCTGCTCTATCAGCAAAATGCTCACCCCGGTGGATCGCAGATCGCTTATGGTGTGCAGAATTTCTTTTACGATGAGCGGTGCCAGTCCCAGGCTCGGCTCATCAAGCATCAGCAGGGTCGGCTGGCTCATGAGAGCACGCCCCAGAGCGAGCATCTGCCTCTCGCCGCCGGAAAGACAGCCGGCAACCTGTGTGCGACGCTGCTCCAGCCGGGGAAACAACTCAAACACCGTACCCAGGCTTTTCCGGATCCCCTTGTCGCCACGCCGGTACCGTATAAATGCTCCGAGTTCCAGGTTGTCTTCCACTGACATCTGCGAAAAAAGCTCCCGCGTTTCAGGGACCAGGCAGAGTCCCTGTGCAACTCTTTGTTCAATACTTACGTTTCCCATATCGATTCCACAGAATTCGATTGTTCCACGGGAGGGGAGCACACCCATAAGTGCATTCAGCAGGGTCGATTTTCCGGCTCCATTAGGTCCGATAACACTTACAATGGTACCTCTGTCAACCGTGAGCGAAGCACTGTAGAGTGCTTCGACTTTTCCGTAGCAGACATTCAGGCCGCTCACGGTGAGAAGTCGTTCCGGCATCACACCCCTCCCAGATACGCTTCGAGAACCGCCGGATTCGATCGTATTTCCTGCGGCAGTCCTTCAGCCAGTTTTTCACCGAATTCCATGACGACAACACGGTCAACAAGGTTCATCAAAAAATCCATGTCATGCTCAACAATAAGAACACTCAAACCCTGGCTTCTCAAGTCTGATAACAGTTCGGCCAATTCCTTCTTTTCGAGATATCGCAAACCGGCCGCCGGTTCGTCAAGGAGAAGTAAAAGGGGATCTGCACAGAGAGCCCGGGCAATTTCAACAACACGCTGACTGCCTAGAGACAGGCTTCCTGCGGGAACGAACATGCTTTCTTCAAGTCCTACCCGTCGAAGCTGTCGCACCGCTTCCGCCCTAACCCGGTCATCCGATGACCGGTTCAGGCGGAAGCCCGCAGAAATAATCCCGTCGTTCGTTCGCAGATAGGCTCCAATCATGACATTTTCGAGCGTCGACATCCCGGGTATCAACCGGACATGCTGAAAAGTACGACTGAGCCCGAGCCGTGCAATTTGGGGAGGGCGCAGACCGCTGATAGTGTGTGCTCCAAAATGTATGCTTCCCGCCGTACGGGGCACTTCGCCGCTGATCAGATTAAACATTGTGGATTTTCCGGCTCCGTTGGGGCCGATCAGGCCGACAATTTCCCCGGATGAAACCTCAAAATTCATATGTTTTACCGCCATCAGTCCACCGTAGGCTTTTGTCACATCGGTCACCGTTAGCAGCGGTGTATTCCGTGGCGGCTGGGTACGAATATCCAGATCGGTTGATTCGGCGACAGGTCTGTTAGCTTTCGGCGGGAGCAGACGATCCACAAGAGACCAGATACCGCCACGCATCCATTGAAGCACCACAACGATCATGACACCGAAAACAATTATCTCAAAATTTCCTGACCGGCTGATCAGTTTCGGCAGAATACCTTGGAGTACCGTCTTTAGAAGCGTGATAACCGTCGCGCCGGTGATTGCACCCCAGAAGCTGTACGCTCCACCAATTGTTATCATGAACAGGAACTCGATACCCTGATTGAGGCCGAACGGTGACGGATTCACAAACCGTTGCATATGGGCATAAAGCCATCCGGCCAGACAGGCAAGAAGCGCCGAATAAATGAACACAACGTTTTTCAGACGAAGGCCACTGGCTCCGAATGCTTCAACCATCGAAACCCCTCCCTTGAGAGCCCGTATCGCACGCCCCTCACGGGAGTCAAGCAGATTTGTGGAGATCCATAGCGCAACGAGACAGACACTCCATATGAGATAGTAGTAGAGCCGTTCGTCGCGGAGTTCCATGCCGAACAGCTTCAGCGCCTGAATATCAGCTATCCCGTTTGAACCTCCCAGAACCGGAATGGTGCCGAAAAGAAAATAGAGACTAATCCCCCAGGCAATGGTTGCCAGAGGGAGATAATGCCCACCCATTCGCAGCGTGATTGCCCCGAGGATGAACGCAATTATCATCGTCAACGCCAACGCTACAGGAAGGGTCAGCCAGGGTGACCAAGCGAGTTGGGTGGTAAGCACCGCAGATGTATAGGCCCCGAGTCCCATGAACGAAGCCTGACCGAACGATGTCAGACCGGTCACTCCGGTCAGCAGAACCAGACCGATTGCAACAATGCTGTAGAGACCGATGTAGCTCCCCATGGTGAGATAGTATGAAGGGAACATCGGAACGAACAGCAGGAGCAGCAAAAAAAGTATAAAACCGATCCGGCGTATCATTCTTCTTCCTCGAAGTGCGTGCTGGACAGCGAACGCCAGAGCAGGACTGGAATAATCAGGGTAAATACGATGACATCCTTGTAGCCGCTCAGCCAGAATGATGAGAACGATTCTGAAAATCCAACCATCAGGGCACCGGCTGCTGCCAGCGGATAACTCGCCATGCCGCCGACGATCGCACCGACAAATCCTTTAAGACCTATCAGAAATCCGGAATCATAGTAAAGCGTCGTAATAGGACCGATAAGCACTCCGGACAGACAGCCGATGGCCGATGCCAATGCAAACGAAACGGTTCCGGCCAGATGCGGACTGATGCCGACCAGGCGGGCGCCATTGCGGTTAAATGCCACGGCCCGTAACGCTTTTCCATAAAATGTATTGTTGAAAAACCAGGCCAGTAGTGCAATGAACACGAGACTGGTTGCATAGACCCAGAGACTTTGTCCGGACACGGAAAGTGTGCCGAGCATCACGTGAGCATCGGAAAACGGAGGCGTTCTCACCCCTTCCGCTCCGAAGAACAAAAGCCCCAGACCGACCAGCACAAAGTGAACCGCCACTGCCGCGATAAGAAGCACCAGAACAGTCGCATCGGCAAGCGGTCTGAAGGCCACTCGATATATGAGAGGGCCGAGCGGCATCACAATCAGCATTGTCAACAGCACCTGCCAACCGAGAGGGAGATGCAGCGGTGTGCAAATTTTTACCAGAGCGGCAATAGCAAGCGGCGGCACAAGTAAGGAAGCGAGCGACCTGGGCAGTTGCTGTTTCTCACCAGCCGCGAGCAGCCTGAACGTTTCCATGACGGAAGCCATGCCGGCAAGTATAAGCAGCAGCCAGACAGTACCCGGCATAATTCCCATCTGCAGGCTTGCAAGAGTCAGTGCTCCGTAGGTGACGAACTCCCCCTGGGCAACAAAAATCACTCTCGTTACCCCGAATACCAGTATCAGCGACAACGCCAGCAGCGCATAAATTGCACTGCTGGTAACTGCATCCTGGGCAAGTATCAGAAGAATCTGCACGTCCATAAGTACCTTTCTTTGCGACGCTACCTGTAGCTCTCTGTATTACGAAACAATAACTACATCGGGACCCGGCTTTGCTCCGTACAGCTGCTCCACATGGGCTTCCCGCCGTTCCAATGCCGCTCCCTGATTGATATACCCTTTATCTGTGATTTCATTGGCATCGATTGTGGGCGGGTGGATCATGAACATGAAGCGACGAATCCGGGTTGCCGACCCGATATGAGTTACGTTGTATTCTGCCAATGCCTGACGGAGGCGATCATTCACCTCTTTGCTCTTCACCAGCTCTTCAACTGTCAGAATGCCAGCGGTATCGTGACAGATCTCCCTGCAGCCCGCCACGCTCGGCCAGGCAAGAATTCCGACATATTCCCGATCATGCCCCGCTACCAGTGCATCCTGCAAAAGAGGAGACGCAGCTGTCAGGACCTCCAGCCTGGTCTTGCCGACATGAACCCAGGTCCCCGTCGCAAGTTTGAAATCCTCTGCAATCCGGCCCGCAAAAGTAATCCCTTTGCCCGGACACTCCGGATCGGCGAACATTCCTGCATCACCGATCTTGTAGAATCCATCGGCATCAAATGCATCCCTTGTCAGATCAGGTCGGTTCAAATAACCGGGGGTAACATTCGGCCCCTTGACTCTCAACTCGAACTTTTCACCGCTTGGAACCATTTTCAGAGTGACTCCCGGACATGGAAGCCCGATTACACCGGCCCTGTCAATGGGAAAATGAGCTGATGTAGCAAGCGGAGATGTCTCCGTAGAACCCCATGAAGAGGTCATCGGCACCTTGCGACCTGTTGCCAGAATTGCCACGGATTCCAGCCGCTGCCACATATCCTGCGGTAATGCCGCCCCCGCATAAAAAATAAGTTGAAGATTTTTGAAAAAATTGTTCCGGAGAGCCTCGTCTTTCTCGAGGTGCGGGAGCAGCATGCCGAAACCGGCCGGAACGTTGAAATAAATTGTCGGTGAAATTTCTGCCAGGTTGTTAACGGTCTTCATCACCATCCCCGGGACCGGCTTGCCTTCGTCTATATACAGGGTACCGCCGGTTTTAAGGACCAGATTGAAATTATGATTTCCTCCAAAGGTATGATTCCAGGGAAGCCAATCGACAAGAACCGGAGGAGTCTCTTTCGTAAACGGCCATAATTGCGCCAGCATTTGCTGATTCGCACAGAGCATGCCGTGGGTATTAATAATTCCTTTCGGCTGTCCGGTGGACCCGGACGAGAACAGAAGCTTGGCAACAGTCCGTGAATCAACTTTCGCAAAGGCTTCATCCACCTGCCCGGTAACCGTCGTCTCAAGTAGGCGTGAAAAAGACGACGTCGAAATGCCGTCGACCTCTCCATCCTTTATGACCACCTCAACACCGGAGAGGTCCAGGGCAGACAGAGCGCGTGAAAACATGGTTCCGTTTTCAACGTAGATCAACGCCGGCCTGACTTCTGAGAAAATAATCTTCAGCTTGAAAAAATTATCACTCAGAAGTGAATAGGCTACCGAAACCGGGGCAACCGGAACCCCCGCGACAAGTCCCCCCAACATGACCAGGGCGTGGCTGATGGAATTGCCGGAGAGAATCATGACCGGTCGTTCCGGACAAAGTTTCCGGTCAATAAGTGCCTGGGCAATCGAATTCACCCGACGGGCCGCCTCATCGTACGTCAGTCGACTCCACTGTCCGGAAGCCCCCCGCTCTCCAAGAAATGTCCTTTCCGGAGTCTCTTTGGCCCAGCGTCGCAACAACACTCCGAGACTTTCCTCATATGGTTCGAGCGGCATGGGTGAACTGAGTATAAACCCTCCGTCCGGGGTTTCCTCCACGGTGACTGACGCCGGGGCAAAGTCAATAGGGGCATAATCGGCTTGTTGCATTGGTTTTCTCCTCCCGGCGTTTTATGATGTCCTCTGCAGGTTATAAAAAAAACTTTCCCGAATCCTGTGCCGCGTCCGCCAGCAACTGTTTGGCTTCAAGCAGACCTTCTACCGGATAGGCAGTAAGCCTGGCAGCAAGCATATGCTGTTCAATAATCGACTCGCTCTTCAGTAGGTAGGCAGAACAGCGGCCTGCGGCCAGACAAAACTGTCCGGCCTGTTCAAACGCGACCACTTTGAGTACCGCTACAAGCCGCTCTTTCCTGTTCTCACTGGCGGTCACGCACACTTTACTGCCTCTCAAAATCACACTTTCCAGGGTAAATATGCAGATAATCATGTCGGCAACGGCCAGCATAACCTCCTGAGTATCTCTGGCCTGGGCGGCGGAACCAAGAACCATCAAAAACAGTTTTTTCAGATTGGCCAGCAGGATAAATTCAAGCCTGAACAATCCTCCGCTGCTGCTTGAAACTTCTCCATATTTGAGTTCAGTCCTGGCCGCGTCAATTTTTCCGGGGAGATCAAATACACCGTTCTCTGATTTGCGAAACAATAAGGTTGGGATAAGGATTCTGTTAATCTCATTGGTGCCTTCAAAAATCCTCTGGATCCTTTCGTCACGGTAATAGCGTTCGGCAGCATAATCGCAGATATAGCCGTATCCTCCATGAATCTGCACCACTTCATCGACTACTCCAGCAAGCATATCAGTACAAAAGACCTTTGCTATGGCGCATTCAATTGCATACTCCTCAATTGCCTTCTGGTACCGCTCATAATAATCCGCCCCCCCCCTGTCCAGGGTTGCTATCCGGGCATCAAGCATCCCGGCTACGCGGTACACCACAGAATCCGAGGCAAAGATAGCTGCAGTCATATCCGCCAGTTTTTCCTTAATGGCTCCGAAATCGCCAATTACGCGGCCGAATTGTTTTCGTTCCGCAACATAAACGGCGGCCTCGGCAAATGCTCCCTTGGCCATACCGCCGGCCGTAGCGGCCACCTTCAACCGTCCGACATTAAGAACATTGAAGGCTATTTTATGCCCTTTGCCCGGTTCTCCGAGCAGATTTTCCACCGGCACCATGACATGGTCGAGAAAAACCTGAGCCGTTGATGAGCCCTTCAATCCCATCTTTTTTTCCTCATCACCAACGGAAAAACCGGCATATCCTTTCTCGACAAGAAAGGCAGAGAAGTGCGTGCCGTCAATCTTTGCAAAAATGGTGAAAAGATCCGCAAAACCGGCATTGGTAATAAACTGTTTGACACCGTTCAACACGTAATACCGGCCATCCTGAGTCAGGGTGGCAGTCGTCCGGACGCTCAGGGCATCACTGCCGCTGCCGGGTTCAGTCAAAGCGTACGCTCCAACCCACGTTCCGGACGTAAGCTTCCCGAGATAGCGATGCTTCTGCTCCGTTGTACCGTAATAAATGAGCGGAAGAAGCCCTATGCCGCTCTGGCCACCATAGGTAATTGAAAACGATCCGGTCGGGGCGATTTTTTCCGCAAGAAGCATGCTGGTAACCTTATCAAGCTCCAAACCGCCAAAATCCTCGGGCACATCAACGAGAAACAGTCCCAGATCGGCACACCTGCGCAACTTGGCAACAACGAGTTCAAAATCCTGCTGTTCCATCCTGTCAAAATCAGGCAGCACTTCCTTCCTGACGAATTCTTCGGTGGTATCTGCAAACTGGCGCTGTTCATCAGAAAAATCTTCCGGTGAAAAGGTGCTCGTACCTGCCGCGTCAGTCAGCAAAAAACCACCTCCCGCCGCCGAATTACCTTTCATTGTGATGCCCCCGATTAATTTTGCACTTCAAACGTTTGTTTACCTTTTTTACAAGTGCTAACATGCTATGCGTTAAGTACTTTTTTATATTATTCATACGCTGGATCGCGGAAATATATAAAAATTATGGTATAATGTTTTGCATGCAGTATGCCACAGATTTAATTTTTATAAAATAGAATATAACTACATATTATTGTAGTCTTTTTTTATTAAAACGTTTTTTCTATTTTATTCTTTATGCAACAAAAACTACTTTATTTCGGAGTTTTGCTACTCGCGGGGCATCTGAAACGGGGCAAGTTCCTGCTAACTAGCCGGAAAACAGGGGAGAATACGGGGCGGATGTGTAGTACGGCGGCATCTCAACGGCATACGATATTTCGGACAAACTACGACATTTCGGATGTACCGTCATTTCTCCTGATGAACAGTTTTTTCATTTTTGAATCGAGAGTAGTCGGCTTAAGCCCGAGAATTTCTGCGGCACCGTTTGTACCCCGCACGCGCCACCTGGTCCGGTCCAATACTGAAATTATATGGTTTCGCTCCACCTCTGCGATATTCAGAGACGAAACAGAAACGGCAGCAGAGATATCCGGCACGTCAACGATCAGGCTGGGGCCGTTACTCAGAATCATGGCCCTTTCCACCACGTTTCGCAGTTCCCGGATGTTGCCCGGCCACTGATAGTGTTCCATGGCTTCCATACTTTTTCTGGGAATCCGTTCGATTTTCTTATCGAAGTTCCTGCTGAACTCCTCGACCATTGCCCAGACAAGAAGAGGAATATCTTCACGTCGATCACGTAACGGTGGAACTGAAATGGGGAAAACATTCAAGCGGTAGTAAAGATCTTCTCTGAATCTGCCTTCTTTGACCGCCAGAGCAAGATTTCTATTGGTTGCTGCGATCACACGGATATCGACATCAATCGGGTGCGGGTTACCGAGACGTTCAAACTGTCCTTCCTGAATTACCCGTAACAGCTTGGCCTGAAGTTCCAAAGGCAGGTCACCAATCTCATCAAGAAAAATAGTTGAGCCGTTGGCAGCTTCAAAACGGCCGATCTGTTTCGTTACGGCCCCCGTATAGGCACCCTTTTCGCGGCCGAACAGTTCGGCTTCGATAAGCGCGGCCGGCAATGCAGCGCAATTGACCTTAATCATTGCCCGGTTCCTGCGCGGACTTGAGTTGTGAAGGGCTCTGGCAATCAGCTCTTTACCGGTGCCGGTCTCTCCGAGAATAAGAACCGTGGAGTCGGTTGCCGCAACCTGCTCCACTCGTAATAACACTCTTTGGATCAGGTCTGACCGGCCGATTATCTCTTCATGCCTGTACTCAATATTGATCTGATCCCGTAAATAGAGATTCTCCACCTCAAGCCGGTCTTTCAGCATCTCTATTTCAACAAGCGCCTTTTGGATTTTCTGGTCGGCACGTTTCCGTTCAAGAGCGTTGGTAAAAACGTCCCACAACAACCGAAGACGGTTGATAAGCTCTTCAGGCCAGGCTCTCTTGACACCGTAGGAAACGAACGTTATGAATCCAACAACTACCCCCCCTACACTGGCAGGAAGAAACATGATCGATTTAATGCCTCCCTGCTCCTTGCAATACTCCTTCTCCCTCCACTGACTCTCAGGGAGCTCATCTACATCAGATATTTCAAAAATTTCACCATGAAGCACCATCCCTTCCCACACGGGGACCATATTGGAAATCACTTCTGGAGGTGGCTTGATCCCCGGCATGGCAAACGAATGAGTGCAGAGCATCTTCCCTTCAGGGCTGACTCTCCAGACAGTACTCCGGTCAAATCCGAGGAAATCAACTATTCTTTGCAGACCCTGTTCGATCTTTCCGTCCACCTCACTCACGTGTACATTTATGAATGCGGCTGACAAGTCAGAGAGAAGGGCTTCAAACTTCAGTCGCTCGACCTGGACGCCCTCTTTTGTCTTTTGTTCGGTTATATCCTGGACAATCAGGGAGCATCCGTTCACCGGACCGTCAGTAGTTTTAAGTGGATGGCAGCAGACAAGCCAGGTCCTGTTTTTGGGAGGGTTGCTCTGCTCTGCACTGTGGATAACGACTTCTGTCTCCACAAAAGATCTGTTCTCGGCAATCGTTCTCCTTAGCAGGGGCTCAAGTGCGGCGGCGACTTCGAGATCAACGTTTCGGATTGACCGGCCGGTAATAAGATGGCCTGGAACTCCGACAATAGCTGCCATACGATTATTCACGTGCCGGTACCGCAGCCCATCGTCTAAAATAGAGAGGCCGAACTGAACCGGTTCAAACATCCGTTCCAGACGTATGAACCTGCTGAAATAATATTCAGTTTCACCGTGATTCTGTGTAGATGTCATAATTTCAATGTATTCCGTTTGCTCATTTAGCCTACTGGCGGCTCAACAAGGTAGATTTCCATTCCGGATCGGATATCAGCGGGAATATTACGGGAGGAAACTCCCGCAGCGACGAGATCAACAGACACCAGGACCGTTTCTATTGAGAGACGCTCCTCACCTTTGCAGCTGGCGCTGACGCATAATGTGAGTGACCTGGTCCCAAGCTTGCGCACCTGGAGTGACCATTCGAGCACGTCATCAAGCCGGCTGACATTTTTAAAGGCAACCGTCATGCTGACCGTCGGAACTCCCAGTTTACGCTCATGATGCAAGTTGCCCCAAGAAACTCCCAGCTCTTCCGAGAACCAATCCTCTATCAGCCGGTTGAGCATCAGGAAATAGTTGGGATAAAAAACTATTCCGGCAGGATCACAATCTTCAAACCTGACTTTAAAGGAGCGGGTAAAGCGCGCCATGAGTACACCTTCCTCGGGAAAAGCAGTGCAGATTTTAAAAGGATATCCGTTTTCTTTTACAGCTGCTTACGTGCAACAAGGCTGCCGTAGGAAATAGAACCGAAAAAGCTGCCGGAGGCTACCCTCCGGCGGGCCTCGTTTTTGAGAGCCTGCGCCAGTTCGGCGCCGATTCTGTCGCTTGCTGCAAGTATATTTGCACCTCGATCAGCAATGGTAAGCATATAATCGGGTTCACCCGATTCAACGATACCAAGGCTTCGCTGCTTCACAATTGAGAATCCTGCGCCCTGGACAAGAGCCGGCAGACGCTGAATTAACCAACGGTCATGCACCAGAGCCGCCATTGCAGCATCCGCACACGCCTGCAGCGGATCGAAATCACCTGTTGCAAGGGTTGTTGTCGTGTAATTGCCGTCAAAAACCGCAAGGATCCCGCCTGGTCGGAGTACCCGGCAGGCTTCCTTCAGAGCATCTTCCGGCCGGGGGACATGACTGAGTGTTGTATGGAAGAATACCGCATCGTGACTGCCACTTTCAAAGGGAAGTGAACGACCGTCTCCCTCCACAAAGCTCAGGTTTTTGTAATCAACTGCCAGTTTCCGCGCAATTGTCAGAAATACGGGTGACGAATCGAGCCCGACAACATGCCCGGACTCCAGACGACGCGCAAGTTCCCGGCCCACCGCACCGGTTCCACAGCCAACATCAAGTGCGGACGTTACAGCAGAAAAGTCAATATCAGCCAGATATGTTTTGAGCATATCACGCTGCTGTGGATCGGCAGCCCGCAGTTCCAGGACGTTCGCCAGATGTTCCTGAACATCGTGTGCCGCATCGGCTATGGTACTGTACACATCTGCCATTCCGGCCCCCTCTGCATAGACAACTCACACATCAACAGTGCTGTTTCGACAGTACGTTTCCTTGATCCTGCCGGCTCCGGCAACTGCGATAATCGAAAATGCGAGCATAATCATAAAACCGGCATGATAATCCGAAGATGCATATACCCGTACTCCCTTTTCGATCCGGCCATTCCAGTCCTGGTCCAGTGCCCAGCCAAACAGCGGCTGCATAACCGCTGCTCCGAAAAACAGCCCTGTGTTTACCAGGCCGACCGCCATACCGGACAAAGCCGGCGCAACAACCTCCTTGGCATTGGCAAAGGTAACGACAAAGCCGCCCGAACTGAGGCCGAGCAGGGCAAACAGAGCAACACCCACCGGTCCCGGGGTCCACGACAGAAATGCCAGACCGAGGCACGCGCCTGCGTAGAGAAGCGTTCCGCCCATTATGACCGGTTTCCGCCTCCCTATACGATCCGAAAACCACCCGGCCAACATGGAACCGACGGCAAACCCTGCCAGCGCACATGTGGTATATACTGCTGCGTCCGATCGCCCCAGGCCGTGAACGTCACGCAAAAACGGGATTGCCCATAACCCCACAAACGCAAGCATGTTGCCGACCATCCCGAGATCCACCAACAATAACGGCCATATCGATCCGGTTACGAAAACACACTTCAGGTCGTCCCACCAATGTTTTTTACTGGCAGGATGGCTTAACTTTCCCTCCATCTGACGTATGGACGGAAAACCCATATCCTCGGGGCGATTGCGCACTAACAGCAGCGCAAGCAGGGCAAGAAGCAGTGTGACACCTCCCAGTGCCATGAACACTGAACGCCAGGAATAACTGCGCAGCACCCCGGCCAGGGGGCCGGCCGAAGCCATTGCGCCAATGTTACCCAGCAGCACCGTCAATCCGCTGATCATACCGAAGTTTCGATCACTGAACCAGACACTGTTACTTTTGAAAAGCCCGACAAAAACCACCGAAACACCAAGCCCGACCAAGGCTCGCCCTACTGATGCCGCGGCAAACGTCCCGGACATTCCAAACAGAATTGATCCGCATCCGGCCACAAGAGTGCCGGCCGTGATCGTGATCCGCGCCCCCAAGGTGTCGGCCAGAACCCCTGCCGGAATTTGCATTGCGGTGTAGATGTAGAAATACATCGCCGCAAGCGACCCGAGTGCCGCTCCCGAGGTATTGAAGGCCTTCATCAAATCTGAAGAAATAACCGCCGGGGCCATGCGGTGAAAAAACACCAGCATATAAATAGCCGACAGAACAGCGTAAATCGACCAGCGCGCCAACAGAAAGCGGGAATGATTGTGGGTGGTCACGCCGTTTCGCCCATATCCTCCAGCTGCAGTTCCTTGATCGCCATTTCTCGCATCTTGAATTTCTGGATTTTGCCGGAAGCGGTCATTGGATAGCCGTCGACAAACGTAACGTATTTCGGAATTTTGTAGTTGGCAATCTTGTCCCGGCAAAAATCGCGTACTTCATCTGCCGTCATCGCCATTCCCTTTTTGAGGATGATGGCGGCCATGACCTGCTCGCCGTATTTTTTGTCGGGGACTCCATAGACCTGAATATCAGAAACCTTGGGGTGGGTGTAGAGGAATTCTTCGATTTCGCGCGGGTAAATATTCTCACCGCCGCGGATGATCATATTCTTGATTCTTCCGGTGATTTTGCAATAGCCGTTTTCGTCCATGATCGCCAGGTCACCGGTATGGAGCCAATTGTCACTGTCGATGGCGCGGGCGGTTTCGTCCGGCATTTTGTAGTACCCTTTCATGACGTGGTACCCGCGAGTGCAGAGTTCCCCCTGTTTGCCGGGCGGGAGGGATTCACCGGTTTCGATGTCGACGATTTTTACTTCAACGTCCGGAAGTGAGCGCCCGACAGTGGCGACGCGCAGTTCGAGAGCGTCGTCAGTGCGGGTCTGGGTGATGACCGGTGATGATTCGGTCTGACCGTAGGCGATGGTTATTTCAGAAGCGTGCATGTCGCTGTTGACTTTTTTCATGACTTCAATCGGACAGTTGGAACCGGCCATGATTCCGGTGCGCAGGGTTGATAGATCAAAGTTTTTGAATTCCGGGTGTTCCAGTTCGGCGATGAACATTGTGGGCACGCCATGTACGGCAGTGCATTTTTCTTTTTCGACCGTCTGCAGGACTTTAAGCGGGTCAAAAATTTCAACCGGGACCATGGTTGTGCCGTGGGTAACACAGGCCATGACTCCCAGAACGCAGCCGAAACAATGGAAAAAAGGCACCGGAATGCAAAGCCGGTCTTTTTCGGTGAATTTCATGCATTCACCGATATTGAAGCCGTTATTGACGATGTTGTAGTGGGTAAGCATTACCCCTTTGGGGAAGCCGGTAGTGCCTGAAGTGTACTGCATGTTTATGGTTTCATGGCAGTCCAGTGTGGCTTCGACTGCAGCAAGTTGCGCGTCGGACACCCCCTCCCCCATTCTGATGATGCTGTCGAAGTTGAACATGCCGGCCGGAGTCTCCCCGCCGATGAAGAATACGTTTTTCAGGCAGGGCAGCTTGGGGCTGTTAAGCATGCCCGGTGCAGATGCCGCCAGCTCGGGGACGACGCCTGAGAGAGTTTCGACGTAGTTGGTATCTTTGAAGGAACCGACCATGAAGAGCGAGGTGGAGTCGGACTGTTTCAGAATGTATTCGAGCTCGGCTGATTTGTAACTGGTGTTGACGGTGACAAGGATGGCGCCGATTTTGGCTGAGGCAAACTGGAGCAGGACCCATTCAGGGACGTTGTAGGCCCAGATGGCGATGTTGTCCCCTTTTTTGATGCCGAGCTGCAACAGCCCCTTGGCTATCTGGCGGCAGGTGTCGTTAAACTGTTTGTAGCTGTAGCGTAGCCCGCGATCCGGGTAGACGAGCGCTTCGTTGTCAGGGTAGCGACGAGCCATGTCGTCCAGAAGTGATCCGATAGTGTGAGTGAGTTGTTGAGACATGATAACCTCCGATAGTTACGTAAAATGTGCGTTTTATGTATGTACCACTATTCCGGGATTTTTTGATCAGGAGTTTCTCCGGCTTTCTTTTTTAATTCGGCCAGGCCCGGTCGTGCATACTCCAGATGTCCCTCTTTAGCTGTTCTACCATTCATGATCGCTTCCGAGCGCAGCCGCCGACCGATTGTTTTCTCAAGCTGTATCCCAAGTTTGAGCACCTTATCAATATCCCATCCATGGTTGATACCCATCTCATCAATCTGCACCAACGTATCTTCAAGCGTTACCAGCCCGACATAGCGCGGGTCGCGGTAATAGTAATCACCGGTGCCCTTGACCGGGCAATCATTCATAAAGTTGGCCGGTTGTCCACCCAGCCCTCCCATGGTGGCCTCGAAATGGGTAATACCCGCCTGCAGTGCTGCGAGTACAGATGCTGATGCAACCCGTTTGGTTTCATGAAAATGGGCAATATGCAGATCCGTGTTTGGCATTTCATCGAGAATCATTGAAAAATATCGATAAATGTCCGGTGCCGAAGCGCTGCCGTCGTGATCTGCATGTTCAACGTCAAAAGCACCGATGTCCAGCCACCGTCTCGTAAATTCCACCGCATCCTGCATATCAGTTGCGCCGCCAATAGGGCTCCCCCAGATTGTACTGACGGTACCGCACATCTTCATGCCGGCATCTGTGCATTTCTTTATGCTGCGCTCAGCCTCTTTCCAGTACTGAGGCAGTGTACAGCCGGAGTTTGCGAAGTGATGCCGTTCTTCGGTGGAAACCATCATCAAAAGACGATCCGGCCCCAGGCCCCTTTTTTTCAGTTCAATGGCCCGTTCGACTGCAGTCTCACGGATAGTAATTGCTGTCAGACAGATATCATCATATGCGATGCCGCGTTTTGCACAGCGCGCTCTGAATTCGTCGCCCCTCAGGTGTGCCAGAAGGGTTTCCGCATCGCCGAATTGGGGCATGAGATGCGGATTGCCCAGATTGGTCACTTCAATATTGCGGCACCCGGCAAAAATCAACTCTTCCAGATAATAAATTTTGGCAGCGGTCGAGATGAATTTTTCCTCGTGCTGAAAACCGTCCCGCACCGTTATGTCGCCGATCGTAACTTTTTTCGGCATGCGGGGGAATATCTTCCAGTAATCGTATTCTGTCATCCGCACAAACTCCTTCGTTTCATCTCAGAATTAACAACCGTGTCTGTCGTGGTTGAACCGGGTATACATGAGTAACAGACGGAAACCTCTGATTTATCCCGGAACGTTTTTTTCATCATATGCATTCAGGTAGAATTATTCCGGGAGCAGGCGATCAGAATTCGCTTCCTGTTCAATTTTCGGCCCGAGTGCCCGTGCAACCTTGGATCCGGACGGGCGACCAAGATAGCTTGAGATATACAAACCGGCCGCCACCAGCCCGGTAAGATCGACACCGGTTTCAATACCCATACCGTTCAGCATGCAGAGGAGATCCTCACTGGCAACATTACCGGCTGCTCCCTTTGCATAGGGGCACCCCCCCAACCCGGCAACGGAACTGTCAACCACTGAAATGCCAAGCTCCAAAACCGCCAGGATATTGGCCAGTGCCTGGCCATACGTATCGTGGAAGTGAACCGCCAAACGGTAGCGAGGCACAACTGCCGAGACCTTTTTCACCATGGCCTGCGCTTTGGCAGGAGTGGCAAAACCGATAGTGTCTCCCAAGGAGATCTCATAACACCCCATCTCCAACAGGCGCAGAGCAACCTGGGCAACGGATTCGGGTGCAACATCTCCCTGATACGGACACCCCAGGACGCAGGATACATAGCCGCGCACTTTAATGTTGCGCTGACGGGCCGCGACAATTACCGGAGCGAATCGTTCAAGACTTTCAGCAATGGAGCAGTTGATATTACGCTGTGAAAACGCCTCGGAAGCGGCACCAAAAACAGCTATTTCCTCTGCTCCGGCCGCAACAGCCGCTTCAAAGCCCTGCATTCCCGGCACAAGGACCGGGTAACTGACGCCGGGGCGGCGGGTGATACCAAGCATTACCTGAGCATTGTCCGCCATCTGCGGCACCCATTTCGGTGAGACAAAACTGGTTGTTTCTATTGCACTGAGGCCGGTCGCCGAAAGACGATTAATCAGCCCGATCTTCACGTCAGTCGGAACGATTATCGACTCGTTCTGCAGTCCGTCCCGGGGACCGACTTCTACCATCTTTACCCGTTTTGGAATTCTCATGATCTATATTGGTTTGACTTCAGCGGTGAAGTCAAGCAGTTCAGAACCCTCATTGACCACGGCTCCAACCTCAAAATGGAATTCAGCCACGGCTCCGTCACAGGGTGCATTGATGGTGTGCTCCATTTTCATAGCCTCCATAATCAGTAACGGAGTACCCCGCTCTACCCTGACCCCGACTTCTGCCACGATTGCCACAACCTTGCCCGGCATCGGGGCGGTAAGCCGTCCTGCTGCCGCTTCATCTTCATCACCCGCTTCACCGGGGTCACATCTGGTGAGAAGGTGACTTTTGCCTTGATCCAGAATTGTAAGGGTATTTCCGTTCCTGACAACAGTAGCTTTTACCCGCAAACCGTCAAGATCTGCCAGAACATCCCCCCCGGCACTCCGCTCTCCGCGGACGAACAGGCTTCCCCCGGGCAGATCAAGAAGATACCCTCCGGGGCGATAATGCACCACGACGATCATGGCCTGTTCACCATCGATATAGTGGATGTCATGATGATTATCAAAATTGAGCCGCCAGCCACTCGTTTGGTGCCAGGGAGAGTAGGGATCAGACGAAGAACCCGCTCTGTTACCGGCTTCAACTTCCTGTTCCAGCATCAGTTCAAGTGAGGCCAGGGCCAGGATACGGTCGGATGCCGGGGCAATTTCGGGGAAAAGAGCCGGGCTGTTCCGCTCTATAAAACCTGTATCTATTTCGCCGGCAGCAAAGGCCGGGTGAGCGGCGACACTCCCCAGAAATACCGTGTTGGTGGTTACACCCACCACCTGGAAGTCTGCCAGCGCCTGCCGCAGCCGACGTATTGCTGAACTCCGGTCGCAGTCCCACACAACCAGCTTGGCGATCATCGGATCGTAATGAATACTGACCTCATCTCCCTGACGCACACCTGAGTCAATACGAACATGGGTATTCTCGGAGGGGGTGCGAAGATGGCGCAACTTCCCTGTGGAAGGGAGAAACTCACGCGCCGGGTCCTCGGCGTAAATACGCGCTTCAATTGCATGACCGCATATTACGAGTTGCTCCTGCGAACGCGGCATCGGTTCACCCGCAGCCACCAGCAATTGCCACTCCACCAGATCAAGACCGGTAACCATTTCGGTAACCGGATGCTCCACCTGAAGTCTGGTATTCATCTCCATGAAGTAGAATGAGCCATCCTCATCAAGTAGGAACTCTACCGTACCGGCGCCGACATAATTAATTGCGCGGGCAGCCGCAACAGCCGCAGCACCCATCTGGTCTCTGAGCAAGGCCGTCATTCCTGATGCAGGGGCCTCCTCTACAACCTTTTGATGGCGGCGCTGGATGGAGCAGTCCCGCTCGAAGAGGTGGAGGACATTGCCCAGACTGTCCGCAAACACCTGGATTTCGATATGTCGGGGCTTGGTCAGATATCTTTCAAGAAGGACGTGATCGTCACCAAAACCCGACATTGCTTCCCGACGGGCTCCGGCAAGCGCTTCTGCAAATTCGGTACTGCGAGAGACCACCCGCATCCCCTTTCCGCCGCCGCCGGCACTTGCCTTGATCAATAACGGATACCCGATCCGGTCCGCCTCGGCCTGTAAAAAATCGGCCCCCTGCTCGTTCCCATGATATCCGGGGACCAAGGGGACGCCAGCCGCACCCATGATATCTTTTGCCGCACTCTTTGAGCCCATGGCGCGAATTGCCTCGCAGGGAGGCCCAATGAAGACGATACCGGCCCGGGAACATGCCTCGGCAAATCCGGCATTTTCGGAAAGAAAACCGTACCCGGGGTGAATTGCACGAGCGCCGCTCCGGACAGCCACATCCAGAATAACATCGCCCAACAGGTAGCTTTCTCGGGCCGGTGACGGGCCGATATGGTAGGCTTCATCAGCAAGGGCGACATGTAGTGCGTCGGCATCGGCATCGGAGTACACCGCGACAGTGCGTATACCGAGGCGCTTGGCGGTTCGGATGACACGGCATGCTATCTCACCGCGATTTGCAATCAGTATTTTATCGAACATGGTAATTTCCTTTTGTTTTGATTTCAAGACGCAGAACATATTAGAGAATCAAGGGTAGTGATACGTGTGTTATCTCGGCCGTATGAAAAGCGTGTGAATGCTCTGGCCAACTTTGCCGGTACTGTCAAAAGCTACCGTTGTAGTCTGGCCAATCCCGTCGTTTCCCATTACCGTCTGCGCATCCATGCCAACCCAGGGCCCTGCGGGCTGACGATATAACCCGAGAGTCAAATCCACCGGAACAAATGTCCATGTGAGAAAATCAAGCTCTGCGCTGATACCGTTTGCTGAATCAATCATTAGCACAAGGGCTTCAAGTCCATCTATTTCATGATTCTCTATTAACGGTATGCGTGATCTGGTCCAAACCGTTGCCGGCCCCAATGCATCATATCCACCCTCGGTAAAACGCCACTCAAGAGCCTCTCCATAGGGGAAACTGCCGAAACCGGGGAAAAACTTCTGAACCTGCGGCTCCGGGAGCAACGGGATTTCATATGAATCCGGGATTGAATCTGTTGCACCGGCTTCAGAAATAATCCGCCAGGCGTGAGCGATCAAATATGTTTTACCATCTGAAATGTATTTTCCCCTGAGAAGCTCTATCCTTTTACCTCCCCGCACAACCTCTACATGCACCTCACATGGTTTTACCGGAACTGCACTCAGTAACTCTATTGTGATTCTTGACACTTTAAACGGGCCTGAAGCCGGGTAGGTGCGTAATGCATGAGTAAGCAGCGCTGAAGGGGGCCCACCATGCTGGTATTCCGGTGACCAGGGTCCAATTGTGGCCTCAGTAGGTTCAAATGTGTATTGACCTGTTTGTCTAAAAAATGCTGCCGGTAAATTGACCATACATTTCCTTGAAGTTTCCCCTGTAAATGAGGCTTTTTTTTGATCAGGTACGACAGGCGATAATATATCTGAAGCCGGATTCCATAACAGTTTCACCTTTTTGGTTCACAGCCTTGAAACGTGCCGTTGCCATTCCCCGATCCGGCTTGCTGCGAGAGCGATTAAGATCTGCCCAGCAGGCCTCTATTGAAAGGATGTCATCCGGTCGGACCGGGTTTGACAATCGGACCTGCTCGATTAAAATCCCGCTCAGAATAGGCATATTTCCTGTAGCGTCAGCCACAACCCGTGTACATGCTGAAAGTGTCTGAAGAGACGACGCTATAATCCCGCCAAAAAGTGAGGAGGCTGCGGCCTGCTCATCAATATGAAACGGCTGCGGATCGTATTTTTGAGCAAATTCGATGATCTCCGGTAGAGTTAACGTAATAGTTTTGCAGTCAATATGATCGCCTTCGGCGAGATCGTCCCAGAAATGCGCGACCATCGGCTAGCCTTTCACCCACGCCGGCGACCTTTTCTCCAGAAAAGCCGACAGGCCTTCACGGCATTCCGTGGAGGCACGCCGATCGGCCATCAGTGCTGCTGTATCCGCAATCAGATTGTCATCTACGGGCCGCCCGGAAACCGTTGCGATCAGTTTTTTTGCTGCAGCCATAGCGGATGGGCCGTTTTTCAGGAGTTGCGCCGTCACTCGCTCAGAGACAGCAGCAAGCTCCTGTTCATCGGCAACCACCTCATGGACAAGACCGAGGCGGTATGCCTCCCCCGCCGTTATAATTTCAGCTGTCGCAAAATACCGGCGCGCGGCACGAGCTCCGATGGCAGCAAGCACATAAGGCGAAATGACCGCAGGGATGAGCCCCAGCTTGACCTCGGAAACACAGAATGTTGCCCGCTCTGTAGCTATTGCAATATCGCAGCAGGAAGTCAGTCCGACCCCGCCGCCGTAGGCAGCGCCTTGAACCAGTGCGACCGTCGGCTTGGAAATCGCGTTGAGAGTGCGCATCAGTTCGGCAATACCTTTGGCATCTGCTAGATTCTGTTCGCGGGAATTATCAGCCATGCGGCGCATATCATTCAGGTCGGCACCGGCTGAAAAGCTTTTGCCGTTGGCAGCAAGTACAACAAGTCGCACTGCCGGGTTCCTGTCAAGCTGACGCAACGAAGCGGTCATGTTGGCGACAAGGCTTTCATTAAAGGCATTGTGCAGCTCAGGGCGGTTCATGGTGATCGTTGCCCGCCCGGCATTATCTATGTGGGTAAGAATGTCAGTATCGTTCATTGAATCACATCCTGAATATGCCGAATTTTGTCTTTTCGATAGGGGCGTTCAGTGTTGCCGAGATCCCGAGTCCAAGAACCATGCGGGTATCAGCCGGGTCTATAATCCCGTCATCCCACAAACGTGCACTGGCATAGTAAGGGTGTCCCTGATGCTCATACATATCTCGAACCGGTTTTCTGAAAAGCTCTTCGTCCTCCGGGCTCCAGGTTTCTCCTCTGGCCTCCATGCCGTCGCGTTTTACCGTAGCAAGAACACTGGCGGCCTGTTCGCCACCCATAACAGAAACGCGGGCATTGGGCCAGATCCAGAGAAACCGGGGGCTGAAAGCGCGGCCGCACATACCATAGTTACCGGCACCATAGCTGCCGCCGGTAATAACCGTAAATTTGGGAACATTGGCGCAGGCCACAGCTGTGACCATTTTTGCGCCGTCCTTGGCGATGCCACCGGCCTCATACTTGCTCCCGACCATGAAACCGGTGACATTCTGAAGAAATATCAGTGGAATTCCACGCTGGCTGCACAGCTCTATAAAATGCGTCCCCTTGAGAGCAGACTCGGAAAAAAGAATGCCGTTATTTGCCACAATTCCGACCGGATAACCCCAGATATGAGCAAATCCGCATACCAGTGTCGTGCCGTAAAGCTGCTTGAATTCATCAAACTCGGAGCCGTCGACTATTCTTGCGATTACTTCATGAACATCATACGGTTTACGGGTATCGGTTGTGATGACACCGTGAATTTCTGAAGGGTCATAGAGCGGTTCCAACGGCTTGCGAACAGCAAGCTGAACTTTTTTGAGCCTGTTGAGATTGCCCACAATCTTTCTGGCGATGGAAAGTGCGTGACCGTCGTTTGTGGCATAGTGGTCGGTAACACCCGAAGTTCTGCAGTGCACCTCAGCGCCACCCAGATCTTCGGCACTGACCACCTCGCCTATGGCAGCTTTTACAAGCGGCGGTCCAGCCAGAAAGATGGTGCCCTGCCGACGGACAATGATACTTTCGTCAGACATTGCAGGCATATATGCGCCACCGGCTGTACATGATCCCATTACCGCGGCAATCTGCGGTATTCCCTTGGCGGACATGTTTGCCTGGTTATAGAAGATCCTTCCAAAATGATCGCGATCAGGGAAAACCTCCTCCTGACGGGGAAGAAATACACCACCGGAATCGACCAGATATATACAGGGGAGTTGGTTCGCCTCGGCTATTTCCTGGGCGCGGAGATGTTTTTTTACGGTAAGTGGATAATAGGTCCCTCCCTTGACCGTTGCATCATTTGCAAAGATCATACATTCCTGGCCCATAACCCGACCTATCCCTGTGATAATTCCGGCGGCCGGGACGTCTTCTCCGTAGACCTTATAGGCGGCAAACTGAGACAGCTCAAGAAACGGTGCGCCAACATCAAGCAACTGCCTGACCCGCTCCCGGGGAAGCAGCTTACCCCGCTCAAGATGCTTTGAACGTGAGCGTTCATCGCCACCAAGGCGGATTTCAGCTGCTTTTTCCCGCAGGTCCGCAACTATTGCGCCCATCGACTCAACATTTGTCCGGAATTCTTTTGAATGTACATTAAGTGCTGTTTTCAGGGTCGTCATAATTCAGTTGTACTCCTTGGCCAGTAAATCAAATCAAATTGGTTCCCGTCTGGTGTAATGACCCGATAAACCGTGCCATCCCTTCGAGCGTCGCCTCTCGTGCCTGAAGGTGCGGTGAATGAGCACAGTCAGGTAAAATATACGTTTCCACCCGTCCGGAGGCCCCTCTCACAATCGCATCAACTTGTGCCAGAGTCCCGTATTCATCGTTTTCTCCCTGTATGACCTGCAGGGGACAGGTTATGCAGGGCAGAGCCGCCTGCATATTCCAACCCGCGTTCTCCGGTAATAACCAGATGTCAGCCCATCCCTGAAACATTGAATCGGTCTGATCACCATGATACCTGGCAAGCTTTTTCCGAAGAATTCCACCTCTGAAGTCTTTCACTGTTTTACGGATGCTGTCCAAAGTTAATTCTTCGCCAAAAAGATGCGCCGCTTCGACGATAACTCCAACCGGACTTTCAGGAAAGCGGGCCGCATACTGCAGTGCTATACTTCCGCCATCACTATGTCCGATCAGAATAGGTTTATGTATGTCACATTCCGCCAGAATATCCGGGAGGACATCTTCAGCTTCCCAACAGAAAGGGTTACCACTCCGGCCCCCCTGAAGAGGATCGGAACCTCCTGAGCCGTAACGGTCATATATCAAAGCCGGAAGTCCGGTCAACCGGGAAAGCATCCCCGGGAAATCACGCCACATTTCGATACAGCCGAGCCCCTCATGCAGAAAAACCAGAACCGGTGCCTCCTGCAGACTCATCCCCGAAGGCATGATGGTTCGTGCCCGCAACCTATGCCCGGCAGCCTGCAGGTAAAATGTACTTTCTGCCTGGGTCATGCGGCGATACCCTTTTCAATCAAACCTTATTGACGGTGTACATCGGTATAATCCGGCTCTACGCTGCCGTCTCACTAAAAAGCTCCCGCCCGATCAGCATCCGCCGGATCTCGCTGGTACCCGCTCCGATCTCATACAGCTTTGCATCGCGCAACAACCGACCGGTCGGATATTCATTGATATACCCATTGCCCCCCAGGATCTGAATAGCTTCAAGAGCCATCCAGGTGGCCTTTTCGGCGGCATACAGGATTGCGCCGGCGGCATCCTTTCTGATCGCATTTTTACCGCTGCAGGCGTGGGCAACCGCATAGACATAGGCCCGGCAGGCATTCATGGTACTGTACATATCGGCAATTTTACCCTGCATCAACTGGAATTCTCCGATTGCCTTTCCAAATTGTCTTCGTTCGTGAATATAGGGAATAACAACATCCATACAGGCTCTCATGATTCCGATGGGACCGGCCGCCAGAACCGCACGTTCATAATCCAGACCACTCATAAGTATTTTAACGCCATCACCGATATTGCCCATAATATTTTCAACCGGCACTTCACAATCCTCGAACACCAGTTCGCACGTATCAGAACCACGCATGCCGAGTTTATCAAGTTTTTGAGCGGTAGAAAAACCTTTGAATCCCTTCTCAATCAAAAATGCGGTAATACCTTTAGAGCCGGCATTGATATCGGTCTTGGCATACACCAGCAGCGTATCGGCATGCGGACCGTTCGTTATCCACATTTTGGTGCCGTTCAGAATAAAGCGGTCACCTTTGCGGTCTGCTCTCAGTCGCATGCTGACGACATCTGATCCGGCTCCGGCCTCGCTCATCGCAAGGGCGCCGACATGCTCTCCGCTAATCAACCTGGGCAGATACCGCCGTTTTTGCTCCTCACTGGCGTTTCGGTATATCTGGTTAATACAGAGATTTGAATGTGCGCCATACGCAAGTGCAACGGCTGCTGAGGCGCGACTGATTTCCTCAATTGCTACGACATGTTCCAGATACGTCATCCCGGCCCCGCCATACTCCTCGGAGACAGTAATGCCATGCAGTCCCAGAGCACCCATTTTGCACCACAGGTCCATTGGAAAATGATTTTCGCGGTCAATGTCGGCTGCACGGGGAGCTATCTCCGCCCTGGCAAACGCCTTGACCGTATCCCTCAACAAATCAGCGGTATCACCTAGATCAAAATTTAATGTCGGATATGAACTCATCTGAGATCTCCCTTGAACGCTGAGCATCTGAGCTCGCTGCCAGCATCTTACGTAAAGGTAACATAATTCAGGAAACTATTTCTGTCAAACATTATTTTGGTAATCTCAAAACAAGTCATATTTATCGACTACACCCTACCATGCTTCGAGTATGCATTTACGGGAACAAGGACTTTGTAGCCCTCGTATTAAAGGCTCTGTTCGAACTCATGGTCCAATTTATTCACAGCTGAAATAGATAAAATTGTGTTACACAACAGCCGTCAGCACATTGAACAGAGAAGATTTAAAAGACATCACAATCATGTCCCGGAATAGACTCCGGAGCGCTTTTCCATAAATGCCTTGATCGCTTCTACATGGTCATCTGTGTCATGTGCCATAGCTTGAAAGCACGCACATAAATCAAGAAAATCCGAAAGAGTACCACGCTGGCCGTATTTGAGAAGTCGCTTGGTCAGGCGCACCGCACGTGGCGGCTTCGAAGCAATCTGAGCGGCCAGTTCCAAGGCCCGGTGGAGCAATTGATCAGGCTCAGTAACTTCAAGCAGGATTCCGAGATTCAGCGCTTCCTCCGCAGAAATACGCCTCCCTGTCAAAGTGAGCTCAGCAGCCCGTTGATACCCGATCAGACGCTGGAGAAACCAGGCTCCGCCGTCTCCCGGGACTATACCGAGATTAATAAACGTCTCTCCCATAACAGCTGAGCTTGAAGCAAGCCGCAAATCACACATGCAGGCAAGATCAAACCCCGCACCGATTGCAGGTCCATTTATCGCCGCTATGACGGGAATTTCTGCAGTTTCCATGGCAAGCGGCATCCGCTGAATGCCACGTCGGTACTTATCCTGAATCTGATGGGTTGTACCGCTGAATGTGCCGCATTTTTCACTCATTTCCCGTACGTTGCCACCGGATGAGAATGCGGAACCTGCTCCGGTTAAAACCAACACTGATATTTCCTCGGCACGGTTTACCCAGGCAAGCGTCAGCAGAATATCCTCAACCAGCGCGGTACCGGTCAGAGCGTTACGCAGGTCATCGCGACCAAAGACAAGCAAGGCGACTCGATCGTGTATTTCAAGTGCAGAATCTTTTAGAACCGGCTTTTCCATCCATTTTCTCCCGTTTGAATGTGTCACTATTACTGTACGCCATCAAAATGTATCGTTGACCTTACGTATATGTCAACACAAAATAAAACAATTTTTTGTATTATCAATATTTTGTTTGACAGGTGAAGGCAAACAGTGATATTTCGATAACCATGCCTGCATCAGAGTTCAATACATACCATTAAATATCCGCATTAATCGTAGTGTTACGAAGATACTTCTTTACGTTAAGGGCAGAAACCTCACATCTACAATTAGACGCATCTCAGTAATACCATCGTTTTATAGGGCCAATAATACAAGGAGTTGATTCGATGGTTCAGCTTTCGTGCAGCGACATACAGCTCAATTTCGGTGGGGTGCGGGCTCTTTCCGGCGTATCCTTTGAAGTCCAACAAGGCGAGATTTTTGCTATCATCGGCCCCAACGGTGCCGGTAAATCTTCCATGCTCAACTGCATCAGCGGTCTGTATCATCCGCAGCAGGGCAAAGTTATTTATGAAAACCTTGATATTACCAGGCTCCCTCCGTATGAGAGAACGAAGCGCGGCATGGCACGCTCATTTCAGAATATTGCCTTGTTCAAAGGGATGAGTGTCATTGACAACCTTATGATCGGCCGTCATCTCCATCAACACACAGGCATGATTTCCGGAGGACTGTACTACGGTCCGGCACAAGCAGAAGAAACCAGGCATCGCGAATTCTGCGAAGAAATCATTGAATTCCTTGAAATACAGAGCATCCGCAAATCTATCGTCGGGACACTAGCATACGGCTTCCAGAAAAGGGTTGAACTGGCACGTGCTCTGGCTCTCGAACCAAAACTGCTTCTCCTCGATGAGCCTATGGCGGGAATGAATCATGAAGAAACCGAGGACATGGTGCGCTTTATCCTCGAAACCAACGAAGCCCGTGGCATCACGATTATCATGATCGAACATGATATGGGAGTCGTCATGGATATTTCAAATACCGTCTGTGTGCTCGATTTCGGCAAGAAGATCGCCGGTGGAACTCCCGAAGAAGTGCAAAAGGACCCACACGTAATCAAGGCCTACCTTGGCGAAGAAGACCCGGAGGAGCTCTAGGTGCATACTGATCTCAACAACACAACTTTTCCCAAACTGCTGAAGGCGCAGGCCGCGACGTTTGGATCGAAGAAAACAGCTCTGCGAAAAAAAGGACTCGGCATTTGGCAGAGCTTCAGTTGGCAGCAGTATTTCGATAATGTCCACATCCTGGCACTTGGTCTTCACTCGCTTGGCCTCAGACCCGGAGACAAACTCGCCATAATCGGAAACAACCGCCCTGAGTCACTGTTTGCCCAAATCGCTGCACAGGCTGCGGGAGGAATAGCTGTTTCACTGTATCAGGATTTAACTCCACGGGAAGTGGCCGATGCGCTTGTAAAATTCGACATCAACTTCGTAATCGCCGAGGACCAAGAGCAGGTTGACAAAATCCTTGACCAGCAGGAGCGGTTCCCCTCTCTTCGCCGAATCATCTATATCCAGAACCGGGGGATGCGTAAATACCATGACGAATCACTTGTCAGCTTAGAATCTGTCCGGGATCTTGGTTCGGCACTCGGCTCCCGGGAACCGGAACTTTTTGACACCCTGATCGCGGCAGGAAACGGTGATGACACGGCTATCATTTGCCTGACCTCGGGTACTTCGGGGCCTACGAAGGGCGCAATGCTTTCCTTCACAAACCTGATCAGTATGTGCATTGCCTTCGATGAAGCGGACCCGAAAAACTCACAGGATGAATTTGTATCACTTCTACCGCTTGCCTGGTTCGGCGAACAGCTTATGTCTGTTGCCGCGCCGCTTGTAGTCGGTTATACGGTCAACTTTCCTGAAAAGCAGGAAACTGCCATGGCTGATCTTCGTGAAATCGGACCGCACCTGATGCTCTCCCCTCCTAAAGTATGGGAATCTATTGCTGCCACAGTACGCGTCAGGATGATGGACTCGACTCCGTTTAAAAAATTTATGTTTAATACGTTCATGCCGATCGGTGAACGCTATGCCGACTGTGTGTTGGCCGGCACATCACCATCGCTCTCTCTAAGGACAGGTCGTTTTTTTGCTGACATACTCCTTTTCAGAGCCCTCAAGGACAGGCTTGGTCTTTCCAATATCCGTTCAGCCCTGACCGGAGGAGCCTCACTCGGGACCAACGTTTTCAGATTTTTTCATGCAATCGGTGTCAACCTGAAACAGCTGTACGGACAGACGGAGATCTCCGGAGCATCCTGTATGCATCGCAACGGCGATGTGAGAGCGGCCACCGTCGGTTTACCGCTACCCGGTTCCGAGATAAGAATTGGGGAGGATGGAGAAATCCTTTCCCGAAGCGCAGGAGTTTTCAAAGGGTATTATGGCGATGAAGAGTCTACCCGAATGGCGGTTACTGCAGATGGCTGGCTGAGATCAGGCGATGCCGGATATTTGGATTCAAGCGGTCACCTTACTATTACAGACCGGATAACAGATATTTTAACCTTTTCTGACGGCTCACATTTTTCGGCACAGCAGATTGAAAACAACCTCCGCTTTTCACCGTATATCGCCGAAGCGATCGTTTTTGGTGGCAACGACGTTCCTCTGGTTGCCTTGATCGGCATTACCAGTCGGGTTGTTGGAAAATGGGCTGGCGACAACAAATTATCTTACATGACTTTTGCCGACCTGACTTCGAGACCAGAAGTAATAGACTTAATAGCCGGCGAAGTTGCCGCAGCGAATACTGCGATGCCCCCACAGGCCCAAATTGTCCGCTTTGCAATTATATACAAAGAACTTGATGCCGATGAAGGAGAATTGACCCGTACCGGAAAGATACGCAGGCAAACCGTCGGAACCATTTACAAAGAACTTGTCGACGCACTCCACTCGGGGATTAATACTGTCCCCATCGACACCACCATAGAATTTCCAGACGGCAAAACAGGGCATATTATGACCACCGTTACCATCAGAACAACCCACGCGGAGTAATCACTATGGACATCACCTTTCTCCTGCAACTTCTTATCAATGGTATCGTGGTCGGCAGCATTTATGCTCTGGTAGCCACCGGATTTGTTATCATATACAAGGCCACCAGTGCGCTTAATCTGGCTCAGGGAGAGTTTTTGATGGTTGGCGCGTATATTTGCCTTAACCTTCTCTCGAAACATCAGATACCGTTTTGGCAGGCTATCCTGATCACATTTGCATTTTCTGCTCTCCTCGGGGCCGTTATCGAACGCCTGATTCTTCGCCCATTGATCGGTTCTCATCTGATTTCCGTGATTATGGTTACCCTTGGACTCTCAAGCATTCTTAAAGCACTGATTCAACTTGCGTACGGTACTGACACCATACCTTTTCCCGAGGTATTTCCGAGTGCACCGGTACAAATCGGCCCGATCCCGGTTTCACAGGGTTATCTGTATGCCATCGGCTGTGTAACAATTCTGGTCACACTTCTGACATCGTTCTTCAAATATTCAAAAACTGGCGTAGCGATGCGGGCAACAGCTTCAAGCCAGCAGGTTGCCCTCTCAATGGGTATAAGCGTTAAGAAGATGTTTGCCATTTCCTGGGCTATCGCCGCCATTGTTTCAGCCATGGGCGGCATTCTACTCGGTACGATCCGTGGCGGAATAGATATGTCACTGAGTTTTATGGGTCTTAAAGTTCTGCCGGTTGTTATTTTAGGGGGGCTTGACAGCATTCTCGGAGCCATCGTAGGAGGACTCATCATCGGCATACTGGAGAATTTTTCCGGTGGGTACATCGACCCTCTGGTCGGTGGCGGTGCCAAGGAAGTCGCCCCGTATATCGCTCTGATTCTGATTCTGATGTTTAAACCATACGGACTGTTCGGCAAAAAGAAAATTGAGCGGGTCTAGTTTTCACCTGGCACTATCATTAACCGGAACTGTGCGTTAAAGAGACCGGTTCTCGAAGTAATTGTAACTATTATTTTTAACTTACTCAATGTGAGGTGTTATGCGGTGCGGTGACTTCAAAACTTCCTATACGGCAGACATGACAATCTTTGAATCTAGATCGGCGCGAGTCATGCTGGTCATTTTTCTCTGTTTTCTTTTTACCCTTCCGCTATACACTCCCGGTTACCTGCTGGACATCATCAACCGGATCGGCATCGCGATTATCGGAGCTGTCGGTCTCAACATTCTGACCGGCTTCACCGGCCAGATATCACTCGGAAATGCCGCGTTCATGGCGATCGGTGCCTTTTCATGCGGTTATCTCGGTACACGATTCAATATCCCCTTCTATCTCTGCATCCCTCTGGCAGGCCTTATTACCGCATCGTTCGGAATGTTTGTCGGCATCCCTTCGCTCCGGATCAAGGGACTCTATCTTGCAATGGCAACATTGGCAGCCCATTTTATCGTGGAGTTTATTATCGTCAAATGGGAATCTGTAACCGGTGGTGTCAATGGAATCACAATTCCAACCCCTGCCCTGGGGAGTTATGCACTTGACTCTGACGCTCGATTATTTGTGCTGATATTTGTTATTGTTATCCTGGCTGTGCTGTTTGCAACAAATCTGTTTCGTACCAAAGTCGGCAAAGCATTTGTGGCAATTCGTGATCAGGCTATCTCGGCGGAGGTTATGGGAGTCAATATTCTGAAATACAAACTCTTCTCTTTCGGTATCAGCTCATTTTATGTCGGCGTAGCAGGTGCTTTGATTGCCTATCAGTCAAGAATCATCTCCCCTGAGTCATTTCCGGTTTCCTTGGCAATAGACTATCTCGGTATGATTATTATCGGCGGTCTTGGCAGTATTCTTGGATCAATCTATGGTGCAATCTTTATCAAACTACTGCCCGAACTACTAAGAATGGTTACTACTTCGCTCTCTGGCTCCTATCCCGAACTGATCTACAAATTTGCTGCAATGAAAGAACTGATATTTGGAACGCTGGTAATTGTTTTTCTGATTTTTGAGCCAAACGGCATGGCGTCCCGATGGCACAGCATAAAAAAATACTGGAAGCTCTACCCGTTTTCACATTGATACTATTAGATTAGTGAAAACAGCTCATTAGGGAAAGCAGGGACATCTCGCTTTACAGCAAGATGATATTCTTAAGGCAGCACAACTGAAAGGGAGGTACGTATGAAACTGAGCAGAATTGTGGCTTCATTGGTAGCGGTACTTGTAGCGGCATCGGCATCATTTGCAGCGGAGACGATAAAAGTCGGCGGGTTATGGGATTTGACCGGCGTGACTGCCGACGTTGGCAAACCGTTCGCCCAAGGGGTTCAGGATGCTATTGCCTATGTTAATTCAAAGGGCGGAGTTAACGGCAAGCAGATCGAACTGATAAATGTTGATTATGCGTACAAGATTCCTCAGGCCAACGCCACCTACAAAAAGTTTGTCCAACAGGACAAAGTTGTCATGATCAACGGGTGGGGGACAGGCGACACAGAAGCTTTGAAAAATATTATTACCCAAGACAAGATCCCCTATTTTTCAGCATCCTACTCCGGTCACCTGACTGACCCGACCAAAACACCCTATAACTTTTTCGTCGGTGCCAGCTATTCTGATCAGATTCGCGGATTTCTGCAATTCGTTAAAAAGGATTACAAAGGGAAGGGTGCTCCCAAAGTGGCCTTTATCTATCCCAATCACGGCTTCGGCAAAGCTCCGATTGAAGCCGGCAGACAGTACGCTAAAGAGTTAGGAATTCAGGTTGTTCACGAAGAAATAATTCCGGCCAGTTTTCAGGATGCAACCTCAAATCTACTCAATATGCAAAAAGCAGCACCTGATTATGCCTATGTTCAGGATACCGTTTCATGGTGCGCAGTACTCCTCAAGGATGCAAAAAAACTTGGCATCAAAACAACATTTTTCCTGGGTAATTACGGTATGACCGAAGCCCTTCCACTGCTTGCTAAAGACGCTGCCGAAGGGGTCTATGGTATGGCGACACACGCTCCCTATGGAGCACATGTTCCCGGCATGAAAGTGATCACTGACTGGAACAAGAAACACCCGTCAAATGATTCTCATGACACTGTCTATGTACGTGGCTGGTCGTATGGGCTCGTCTGGTCAGAAGGCCTCAAGATTGCAGACAAGAACAAACAGTTGAATGGTGAGGGTGTTAAGAACGCTCTCGAAACACTGCATAATTTTGATACAGGCGGTCTTGTACCACCAATTACCTACACTTCCACAGATCATCGTCCGACCACAAAAACAACCATATATGTTATTAAAGGTGGCAAAATGACCAAGGTTGAGGATGTTGAAATACCACGCAAGAAAGAGTATCTGGGGTTATAATCAATCTGAACTTTTAATCAGGGGGGCATTACGCCCCCCTCTTTAAAAAAACGAGGCACGCAAACATGCTCACCATCAGTAATGCAGAAGTAATTTACAACCGCGTAATCCTGGTACTCAAAGGGCTTTCTCTGCATGTACCTGAAGGAAAGATTGTGGCATTGCTGGGAGCTAATGGAGCCGGTAAAAGCACTACTCTCAAAGCTATATCAGGGCTTCTCAAGTCAGAGGAGGGAGAGGTTTCAGCAGGTTCAATCGATTTTATGGGCGAACGCATCAATAACCTGGATCCTGAGGAAATCGTAAGAAAAGGAATCTTTCAGGTAATGGAAGGGCGCAGAGTTTTCGATGATCTGACCGTAGATGAAAATCTTGTTGTCGGTGGACATACCCGCAAGGATTCGGCCGGTTTCAAACGAGACAAGGACCTGGTCTATGATTACTTTCCCCGTCTTCGTGAACGTAGCAACCAGTTATCCGGTTTCCTGAGCGGTGGAGAACAACAGATGCTTGCCATCGGCAGGGCACTTATGGCACGACCAAAGCTGATGCTGCTCGATGAGCCGTCACTTGGCATTGCACCATTGCTTGTTCAGGAAATATTCCAACTTATAAAAAAAATAAACTACGAAGAAAAAACAACTATACTATTGGTAGAACAGAACGCCAATGTTGCTTTCAGCATCTGTGATCATGCATACATAATGGAGGGCGGACGGGTTGCTATGAGTGGCACTGTCGATCAAATGAAATCAAATGAAGATGTCAAAGAGTTTTATCTGGGGATGGGCGAGGGTAAAGAGAAGAAAAACTACCGGGACTTAAAGAGTTACAAGAGGCGTAAACGGTGGCTGTAACTTTCAGAGCTTAACGGATAAGCCTGCAATAATACGTAAGGAGCCATGTAATGGGAATCAGGGATATATTGGTGCATCTTGACAATCTTGACGCAACCGGAAATCGATTGGAATTAGCTGTTAAATATGCCCAGAAGCATGGAGCTAATCTCAGGGGGTTGTATATTGCAAACAACACATTTTTCGAGCCGCGTAATAGTCTGGAACAGTCAAACTACGAACGAGTCGAGACAATGTTCAGAGAAAAGTCGGCTGCTTCCGGAATTTCATCCGAATGGATCAAACTAGGCCGTTCGAGTAACGGTGCCGGCATAATGGATATAATGACCACCCATTCCTATTACACGGATCTAGTCGTTGTCGGGCAACCACATTTAAAACAAGCGAGCCTGAATATACAGCCGGACCTACCTGAGCGTCTTGTGATGCTATGCGGCCGGCCAGTCCTCATCGTACCATATGTGGGGTCCTTTGAAACAGCCGGAGATCGAATCATGATCGCCTGGAGAGCTGGTCGCGAATCAGTTAGAAGCGTAAATGACGCGATGCCGTGTATCGAAAAGGCTCATCACGTTTCCGTGATTGAAGTTAGCGTGGAATCAATCCCTGCTGAGAGTAACGACCATATCGCATATGTACGTGACTTTATTGCCCGACATAATGTAACAGCACGAACCGAACAGATTTTTGCCGGGAACTTTTCAGTCGGCGACACTATACTTAACCTTGCCTGTGAGAAAACAGTCGACTTGCTGGTAATGGGATCGTACGCCCATTCAAAGAGGGGGACTCTCATTTTAAGCCCTGTCGCTAATCACATCCTAAAACATTTAACTTTGCCAGTTCTTATGTCACATTGAAATTGAATTTACCATTGGACACACAAGAGAGCCATGAACAATACACATGAGAATGAAGAATTAATTTCAATTGGTGACCTGGCCAAGAGCCTGGGACTTACCACGAGAACCTTGCGCTATTGGGAAGAATCCGGAATCATTGAAGCTGCCCCGAGATCAGACGGCAGCAACCGCTTTTACAAACAGGATATTGCAAAAAGAGTTCGCTTTATTATTAAACTTAAAGAGCTTGGCCTGACAATTCAGGAGTTACAGGATCTTTACAATGCATATGGCGAAGCGAAAAGAACTGATCGAATGATTCCGGCACTCGTCCGGGTATTGGATAAACACATCAATCTTGTGGATGAAAAAATGGCTCGTATGGCTTCATTACGGAAAGATATTGTAGAATATCGCCAACGCATGCATTCAAAATTGAATACAATCGCTTAGTAGACGACCTGATTATACCTTATCGATTATTTTGTTAATCAAGCCAACACACAAAAGCGGCGTGGAAGAATCCACGCCGCTTTTGTATTAACTATATAGTTTCTTAACTTGATCAGTCACCCGAAATTGAATATAGCGGTTCCAGGGACAACCATCCGGCATTTTATTAGGCTTTAGCAGAAGCCAGTTTTGCCTTGGCTGGTTTGATTTCCTCTTCAACAAGTTCAATCAGAGAGACCGGTGCGGCATCGCCCTGACGAATACCAAGTTTAATGATTCTGGTATAGCCACCAAGACGTTCCTTATAACGAGGAGCAATTGTTGAAAACAATTTAGAAACAACCGATTTTTCGCGAATCACAGAAGCGGCCAATCGCATTGAATGAAGATCACCACGCTTACCGAGAGTTATCATCTGCTCAGCAACAACACGAATTTCTTTAGCTTTTGCATCTGTCGTGGTAATTTTCCCGTGATCAAGAAGTGAAGTTACCATATTTCTGAACATCGCAACGCGATGACTCGTTTTTCTGCCTAATCTTCTGCCAGATTTATTGTGACGCATATAAATATTTCCTTTCTAAACTAGACCGGTTATTAAGATTACTCTTCTTCTTTTTGCTCGCCACGTAAACGAATCATCAACTCTGGATCGGGGAAACTATCAATTTTCATCCCGAAAGTAAGACCCATATCAGAGAGAATATCTTTTATTTCATTGAGTGATTTGCGACCAAAATTCTGAGTTTTTAACATTTCCGACTCAGATTTTGTTACCAATTCACCGATTAGCTTTATACCGGCATTCTTAAGACAATTAGCAGACCGGACAGAAAGCTCTAACTCTTCAACGGTGCGATAAAGATTTTCATTTACCTTATCTTTATCTTCCTGAGATTCTTCATCAACCTCAGGTTCGAATTCCTCATCAAAATTAATGAATATGGAAAGCTGCTCCTTCAGAATCTTTGCAGAGTAAGCGACAGCATCTTCTGGTTTAACACTTCCATCAGTCCATATTTCAAGGTTAAGCTTGTCATAATCTGTCATTTGACCGACACGAGCATTAGTAACTGAAAAGTTAACCTTTTTAATGGGTGTGTAAATCGAATCAATCGGAATAGTTCCAACCGGCGCCTTTTCATCACGATTACGGTCAGCAGAAACGTAACCTTTGCCCATTTTTACGGTCATCTCTACATCAAGATTTGCGTCCTTCCCACACGTTGCAATATAGTGATCAGGATTCATTACTTCAACATTATGACCGACAATGATATCGCCGGCAGTAATAACTCCGACTCCCTTATGTTTAAAGTGAATCACTGCCTGATCTGAAGAATGTAATTTGAGCCGTACTCCCTTGAGATTCAGGATTATATCTGTTACATCTTCAGTGACTCCCTGAATGACAGAGAATTCGTGCAATACACCTTTAATCCTGAGAGACGTAATAGCGGCCCCTTGCAGAGAAGAAAGCAACACTCGTCTGAGGGAATTACCCAAAGTAGTGCCAAATCCTCGTTCAAAAGGTTCCGCATAAAACTTACCATAAGTAGCTGTTAAAGTATTCTTTTCAACCTGAAGTTGTTTCGGTTTAATAAGATCCCGCCAGTTTTTATACATTGCTACCTCCTCCGGAAATAGAAAACCGGGTGTCGTTAAAAACTAGAATCAGCAGCTTCCAGAAATTACTTTGAATAGAGCTCAACAATGAGCTGTTCCTGGATAGGAGTGGTGATATCCTCACGAGTCGGAACACCTTTAAGTGTGCCTTTGAAGGAATCACGGTCTAGCTCTAACCACTGCGGAATTCCGCGACGTACAACCGCTTCCAGAGCGTCATTAATAGCAACAACCTTGCGGCTTTTCTCCCGTAACTCAATAACATCTCCAGCTCTAAGCTGAACAGATGGAATATCGACTTTTCGACCATTAATAGTAAAGTGGCCATGGCGAACGAGTTGTCGGGATTCTGAACGAGAAGTTGCAAAACCAAGGCGATATGCAACATTATCAAATCTACGCTCAAGTAAGGAAAGAAGATTCTCGCCAGTAACGCCTTTCATTCTATCAGCTAACTTGAAGTAACTGCGAAACTGCTTCTCAAGGATACAATAGATACGGCGTACTTTTTGTTTTTCACGAAGCTGTGTGCCGTAAGCGGATACTTTAGTCCTGCCCTGTCCATGCTGGCCTGGAGCGTAATTACGACGTTTAATTGCACACTTGTCAGTGTAGCAACGATCACCTTTTAAAAACAGTTCTGTGTTTTCTCTTCTGCACAAACGGCATGAAGGTCCTGTATATCGAGCCAATGAAAACCCCCTTGAAAGTTGTTACGAATAAATTAAACTCTTCTTCTCTTTGGCGGACGGCAGCCGTTGTGAGGAATTGGCGTAACGTCTTTAATGAAACTTATGCTGAAACCAGCCGCCTGAAGTGCACGAAGAGCAGATTCACGACCGGAACCAGGACCCTTAACATAGACTTCAACAGTACGCATTCCATGCTCTTGAGCTTTTTTGGCGCAATCTTCAGCAGCAATCTGAGCAGCAAACGGAGTACTTTTGCGCGAGCCCTTAAAACCTTTGGCACCTGCTGTCGACCAAGCAACAACATTTCCAACAGGATCGGTAATTGTAATAATAGTGTTGTTAAAAGTTGCCTGAATATGAGCAACACCATTTGAAATATTTTTACGTTCTTTTTTCTTACGTACGACCTTTTTTGTTGGACTTGCCATTCGTATTCTCCAGAGCTAGTTTATTATTTCTTCTTACCGGCGACCGTACGTGCAGGGCCTTTGCGTGTGCGTGCATTCGTTTTTGTACGCTGGCCGTTGCAGGGGAGGCCTTTACGATGGCGGAGACCTCTATAACATCCAAGATCCATAAGACGCTTGATATTCATTGAGATCTCACGGCGCAAGTCGCCCTCAACCTTACAATTGCGATCAATTTCTTCACGAAGCTTTGCAACTTCAGTCTCGGTTAGTTTATCTGTACGAGTATCGGGGTTTATCTGACTTGCAGCAACAATACGCTCTGCAGAAGAATTGCCTATACCGTAAATATACGTTAATGCGATAACGATTCGTTTGTTTTTTGGTAAATCAATACCTGAAATACGTGCCAATGGAAATACCCCCTTTAATAACTCATCCTTGACGTTGAGAATGCTTGGGGATGTCGCAGATTACACGTACAACACCCTTGCGTTTAACAATTTTGCACTTGTCACATATTTTCTTCACAGATGCACGTACTTTCATAAAACTCCCCATACACGGATTCTATTATTATATCCGAGTTAGTATTTCAGGTCCGTTCTCAGTTATGGCCACGGTATGTTCAAAATGAGCTGACAAACCGCCATCACACGTTACTACAGTCCAATTATCACTTAACACTCTAACTTCATGAGATTTTTCATTAATCATCGGTTCGATTGCCAGTACCATGCCCGGCTTAAGTACAATACCTTTACCTGCGATACCGTAATTCGGTATTTGTGGATCTTCATGCAGATTTTTTCCAATACCATGACCGACAAAATCTCTGACTACAGAATACCCTCTACATTCAACGTATTTTTGAACAGAAGCAGAAATATCCCCTAACCTATTCCCAGGGACTGCCATTTCAATGGCTGCATAAAGGGAACCCTCAGTAGCTGCAATCAAGTCCTTTGCAGCATCTGATACGGAGCCAACAGGTACCGTTATCGCGGCATCGCCGTAAAAACCGTCATATACGACCCCAAAGTCCATGCTGAGTATATCGCCAGCTCTCAACAGGTCCTTATTCGGGAGTCCATGTACTACCTGATCATTGGGCGAACAACACAAAGAACTCGGATACTTGTTATAACCACGAAAAGCGCACTTTGCACTAAGCTTTCGAGCACTAATGGACGCATAGGCATCAAGTTCATATGAAGTGATCCCAGGGCATACTAACGAACGCAACCCATCGAGAATCTCAGCAACGATAGAGCTGGCAACTCTCATTCTATCAATCTCTCTCCGAGATTTAAGAACGATCACCATCACCGCCTGCGCCTATGATAGCAGAGATACTAGCCTGGATATTACTTATTGAATCACTGCCCGACACACTATACAGAATACCTAAACCACTAAAAAAAGACTTAAGGGAAGAGGTTTGATCTTCATACACTTTAAGACGATATCTTACTGTCTGCTCAGAATCATCATCACGCTGCACAAGAGGAGAACCACATGAATCGCAGATCCCTTCTCTCTCTGGTTTATCATAAAGTACATGAAAACCTTTACCACATGAAGAACAGGTTCTTCTGCCCGACAATCTGCCAATTAATTCATCGTTATCAACATCAAATGAAATAACAAAATCAATCTTTTTACCAATTCCACTTAACAATGTGATTAGTGAATCAGCCTGAGGAATAGTCCGCGGAAAACCATCCAAAATAAATCCAAACCTGCAGTCTTCCTGAGATACACGCTCTTTAACTAAATCCAGAACGATTTCATCAGAGACAAGACCCCCTGCATCCATAATGGACTTAGCCATATCACCAAGAGGCGTTTTAGCCTTAACAGCTGACCTCAACATATCCCCGGTTGAAATCTGAGGGATACCATACCGTTCGACAATAAACTGTGCCTGGGTTCCTTTTCCAGATCCGGGAGGACCAAAGAGAACAACATTCACGGTCTATCGTCTCCCTTTTATACGCACACCCTTAAGAAAGCCCTCATAGTTCCGGGTAATAAGGTGTGATTCTATCTGCGATACAGTGTCCATTCCAACACCAACTGCAATTAACAGGGCTGTTCCACCGAAGTAAAACGGAAGATTAAATTTTCCAATTAATATGGTTGGTAAAATGCATACTATCGAGATATATACCGCACCAACAAAGGTCAACCTGGTAAGTACGGTATCTATAAAGTCAGAGGTCTCTTTCCCTGGGCGAATGCCAGGAATATACCCACCCTGTTTTTTAATGTTATCAGCAACATCTATAGGATTAAAAGTCACAGCCGTATAGAAGTAGCAGAAGAAGACTATAAAAGCAACGAAAAAGATATTATAGGCCAGATTACCCGGCGACATACTTTTAGCAGCAGTCTTGACCCATGGGATATCTATAAAGTTCGCTATTGTGGCAGGAAACATAATAATTGATGACGCAAATATAGGTGGAATTACGCCGGCCATATTTATTTTTAACGGCAAATGTGAAGTCTGTGCATTAAAAGTCTTAAGGCCAACAACTCTTTTAGCATAGTGTATCGGTAAACGTCTCTGGCCGCGCTCAACAAAAACAATAATTGCGATAACAGCAAACATGATCACAAGAACAAACATAAGAACAAACAGTGATAGTTGCCCGGCATTTACAAGTTTGGACGTATTATAGAGTGCTTTGGGAATGTTAACGACAATCCCGGCAAAAATGATCAAAGAGATTCCGTTACCGATACCTTTTTCGGACATTTGTTCACCGAGCCACATTACGAATGCGGTGCCGGCCGTTAAGGTGATAACCGTTAATATTCGGAAACCCCATCCCGGACTTGGCACTACTAATTCTCCAGCCGGACCACGCATGCTCTCAAGGCCGACAGCAACGCCCATTCCCTGGACTACACTTAATACGATAGTGCCATATCGGGTATACTGAACAATCTTTTTCCTACCAGCTTCACCCTCTTTAGAAAGTTTTTCAATAGAAGGGATGACAACAGTAAGAAGCTGAAAAATGATTGAAGAAGATATATACGGCATAATCCCGAGTGCGAACACCGTAAGTCGCTCTAATGCGCCACCTGAAAACATGTCGAAAAGACCCAACAAAGTCCCTTGTGACTGTTTAAAAAAATGTGCTAACGCAATTCGGTCGATTCCAGGAGTCGGTATATGGCAACCGACTCGATATACGGCAAGCATTCCCAAAGAATATAAAACACGCTTTTTCAACTCAGGAATCTTGAATATATTCTGGAGAGCCTCAAACACTATGCCATCTCCTCAACAGTGCCGCCAGCGGCTACGATTTTATCCTTGGCAGACTGACTGAATTTATGTGCAGATACCTTAAAAGGTTTGGTTATATCCCCATTACCTAGAATTTTAACTGCAAAACGATCAGATTTAATGAGGCCCTGAGAAACAAGTGCAATAACATCAATAACAGCCCCTGCTTCAAATATGTCGAGCTTATCAATGTTTACAAGCGAATACTCTATGCGGTCAAGTGGTGTAAAGCCACGTTTAGGCAATCGACGCTGTAATGGCATCTGCCCACCCTCGAAACCGGCTTTTATACTTCCGCCTGAACGCGCTTTTTGCCCTTTATGGCCTTTTGTAGCGGTTTTGCCGTGACCAGAGCCAGTACCACGACCGATACGTTTTCTGTTTTTTGTTGACCCAATAGAAGGTCTCAGATTATTAAGTTCCATGAAGTCGACCCCTTTATCTATTCAACGGTCAATAAATGACCAACCTTATTGATCATACCCCTAATTTGTGGGCTGTCTTGCCGCAGTACTGTCTGATTGATTTTGGACAGACCAAGGCCAGCAACAACTGCACAATGTTTTTTAGGAGCACATATAGTGCTTTTTATCAGCGTTATCTTAAGCATACTGCTCATAATTATATCCCCGTATATCGAGAGTTATTCTGTAATACCACGACGAGCGGCAATCTCTTCTGGAGTTTTAAGACGCTGCAGACCCTGGAAAGCGGCTTTAATAACGTTGTGAGGATTATTCGAACCTAAACATTTAGAGAGAATGTTATTAATGCCCGCTGCCTCAAAAATTGCACGTGCAGCACCGCCTGCTATAACACCTGTACCTGCAGAAGCAGGTTTCATCAGGAGGCGACCGGCTCCGAATTTGCCCTCTATTTCAAACGGAATTGTCTGGTTTGAATTTACAGGAACTTTAATAAGGTTCTTTTTAGCCTGTTCTACGCCCTTCCTAATCGCTTCAGGGACCTCATTCGCTTTACCAAGCCCATATCCCACAAAACCGTTGCCGTCGCCAACAACAATTAACGCAGAGAAACTGAACCGACGGCCACCCTTTACAACTTTGGCAACACGACTGATATGAACAACTTTGTCTGTAAGATTTAGTTCTGCCGGATTAATTCTACTCAAAGAAAACCTCCCATACTTATTAAAAAATCAACCCGGATTCGCGGGCTGAATCTGCAAGCGCTTTGATCCTGCCGTGATAAAGAAAGCCATTACGGTCAAAAACTACTGAAGAGAAACCCTTAGCAAGAGCAAGTTTTGCAACCTCCTTGCCTACAAGTGCCGCCGCTGCAATATTACCGGTATAAGAAAGATCCTTTGCCGCTTCCGATAAAGTCGAAGCAGCAACCAGTGTTGTACCATTTGTATCATCAATTAACTGAGCATATATATGACGTGCGCTCTTGAATACATTGAGGCGTGGACGTTCCGTTGTCCCGCGTACTTTTTTCCTGACCCGGACTTGACGTTTAAGCCGAGTAATTGTCTTAATAGCTGTCTTAGCCACAAAATCTCCTTATAAAGACTATTTCTTGCCGGTTTTACCAGCTTTTCTTAGGATAGTCTCGTCAGCATATTTAATCCCTTTACCCTTGTAGGGTTCAGGTCTACGGAACGATCTGATCTTTGCAGCCGTCTGACCAACAAGTTCTTTATCAAAACCCTTGACAGCAAGCTTTGTCATTTTTTCAACATCAACCGAAATTCCTTCAGGAATCGGAAAGTTTACAGGGTGAGAATAACCAAGCGCAAGAACAAGCTCATTTCCCTTAACTTCCGCTCGATAACCGACCCCGTTGATCTCAAGATCTCTCTGAAAGCCCTTGGTAACACCAACAACCATGTTATTGATCAATGTACGCGTGAGACCATGGGCTGAACGTGCTGCGGTTGAATCGTCACAACGCGTCACTTCGATGGCAGTATCACGAATATCAAGAGCAACAACAGACATAATTTTACGTGTTAATGCGCCGATAGGGCCTTTGACTGAAAGAACTGAATCAGTAAAAGAAATTTTCACACCTGCTGGTATCTCAATTGGCTTTTTACCTATTCTAGACATCTAAAAGTACTCCTTGTCGCAATTATTACCAGACACTGCAGATCAGCTCGCCACCAACCCCTGACTTTCGGGCACTATTATCAGTTATTATTCCTTTAGAAGTAGAAAGAATGGCAATTCCTAGCCCACTTTTTATCAATGGAATATTCTCTGACTTAACGTACACTCTACCACCTGGCTTGCTGATACGTTTAATCTCATTTATAACGCTATCTTTTTCATCGATATACTTCAAGTAAACTCGCAGGACACCCTGAAGGTTATCAGATATAACCTTATAGTTTTTGATAAAGCCTTCTTGCTTTAAAACGTTAGCAATACTGACTTTCATATTGGATGATGGAATGTCTACTTTCTGATGCTTTACCATATTAGCGTTTCTAATTCTGGTAAGCATGTCAGCAATTGGGTCTGTCATGGACATTGTGAATGTGCTCCTGTCTCTTTATCTATATGCAACTTTTAGTTACCAGCTCGATTTTATCACACCGGGTATCTGGCCGGACGAGGCATACTTGCGCAGACAGATTCTGCACATCTCGAACTTGCGATAAAACGCTTTTGGACGACCGCAGATTGGACAGCGATTGTGCTGCCGAACCTTAAATTTTGGTGGACGTTGAGACTTAATGATCATTGATACTTTTGCCACTGAATCCTCCAGATATCTTAGTTCCTGAACGGCATGCCCAGGTACTTGAGAAGTGCTTTACCTTCTTCGTCTGTTTTAGCACTTGTTACAATAGTAATATTCATTCCCTTTATCTTATCAACATTATCATAGTTGATCTCAGGAAAAATAAGCTGGTCTTTGATCCCGAGCGTGTAATTCCCTTTACCATCAAAAGCTTTGCCAGAAACACCTTTGAAGTCACGAACCCTTGCAAGTGAGACATTCACCAAACGATCAAGAAATTCATACATGCGATCACGACGAAGAGTTACCATACATCCAATTGGCATCCCCTCTCGAAGCTTAAAGGTTGCGATTGATTTTTTCGCTTTGGTAATCACAGATTTTTGTCCTGTAATCAACCCGAGTTCGGTAGTCGCAGAATCTAGTATCTTAACATTCTGAATTGCTTCACCCAAACCCATGTTAACCACGATTTTCTTGATCTGAGGTACCTGCATACAAGACTTGTAACTAAAATCATTACGAAGCTTGGGGACAATTTCAGATGTATATATATCTTTTAAACGAGACATTAGATCGATTCCTCCAGAGTATTCTAAAGCGTTGTGCCGCACTTTACACATACACGTTGTTTCTCACCGTTTTCCAATAACTTCTTGCTGGTTCTTACCGGTTTAGAACATTTCGAACAAAATGGCATAACATTGGAGATATGAATTCGTGCTTCCTTCTCCTTAATTTCACCAGCTTCATTACCTTTTGCTTTTACATGGCGCTTAATTAAATTAAGACCTTCTACAATTACGCCGTTTTTCTTGGGCAGCAATTGAAGAATTTTACCAGTTTTGTTTTTTTCTTTACCGGCAATAACCATTACAGTATCGCCCTTATTAACATGAGGTTTTGTGACTTGCATCATCATTCTCCGATATTTTTATAGTACTTCCGGTGCAAGAGAAATAATTTTCATAAATTTTTTGGCTCGCAGTTCTCTGGCAACCGGACCGAAGATACGTGTACCAACCGGTTCCTTAGCATTGTTGATAACAACACCTGAATTATCATCAAAACGTATATAAGAACCATCAGGGCGGCCCATTGATTTAGCTGTCCTGACTACAACGGCCTTAACAACATCGCCCTTTTTTACCTTTGAATTCGGCATAGCTTCACGAACAGAAGCGACAATTATATCACCCACTCCTGCATATTTTCTTTTAGACCCGCCAAGTACTTTAATGCAAAATAACTTCTTGGCACCTGAGTTGTCGGCTACATCCAGTACTGTCTGCATTTGAATCATTAGATGTTACTCCCTATACTAAGAGATGCTTTCAATTATCTGTTTAAGGCTCCAGCGCTTATCTTTGCTTAACGGACGGCATTCAATGATCTGAACCCGGTCGCCAACTTTAGAACTGTTAAGCTCATCGTGGACTTTATATTTAACACTACGTTTAATATACTTGCTGTAGACGCTGTGTTTTACAAGACGATCGACTTTTACTACAACAGTCTTCTCCATCTTGTCGCTCACAACAACACCTACCTGAGTTTTTCTATGACCGCGTTCACTCATTTAGATACTCCCCCTGCCTTACTTTCGGTGAGAATTGTATTAATTCTGGCAATATTCTTTCGAAGGTTCTTCAGCTTGGAAGTATTCTCTAGCCTGCCTGTATGAAGCTGAAACTTCAGATTAAAAAGTTCCTGAGTCGATTCCGATTGCTTTTTAAGAAGCTCTTCAGCAGATATTTTTCTAAGGTCATTAGGCTTCATGGGAATCTCCCCTGGAAATAAACTTTGTAGAAATAGGCAGTTTATGAGCAGCAAGCCTGAGGGCTTCACGGGCAATCTCCTCGGTCACACCTTCCATTTCATACAATACTACGCCGGGCTTAATAACGCATACCCATGAATCAGGAGATCCTTTTCCTTTACCCATCCTGGTCTCAGCAGGTTTAGCAGTAAGTGGTTTATCGGGGAAAATACGAATCCATATTTTACCACCCCTCTTAATATATCGTGTCATAGCGATACGAGCTGCCTCAATTTGACGTGAATCAAGCCAGCCGCACTCCGTTGCCTGCAATCCATATTCACCAAAAGAGAGTTCAATACCTCTACACGGCTTCCCGGACATGCGACCCTTCATCTGTTTTCTATGTTTTACCCGTTTCGGCATTAACATTGATACGTGCTCCTATTGTGCATTATAAAGAAATTACTTACCGGGCAGAATTTCGCCCTTGAAAATTAACACTTTGATACCGATAAGACCATACGTGGTTTTGGCTTCGGCAAATCCGTAGTCAATATCAGCACGTAACGTATGCAACGGCACTCTGCCTTCACGATACCACTCTGTTCGGGACATCTCGGCACCACCCAAACGTCCAGAGCAGGTAATACGGATTCCCTTTGCTCCGAATTTAAGAGTAGAAGTTACACTCTTCTTCATTGCTCTTCTGAAAGCGATACGGCGCTCCAGTTGCAAAGCGACATTTTCAGCAACTAACTGAGCGTCTAACTCAGGCTTACGAACTTCATTTATGGTTATAAAGATCTCTTTTGCTGATATTTGAGCAAGCTCTTTTTTAATTGTTTCTACTTCTGACCCTTTCTTACCAATGATAAGACCCGGCCTGGCTGTAAAAATATTAATTTTGCACTTGTTGGCAGCACGCTCAATTTCAATTTTTGAAACACCCGAACTGTACAGGCGCTTTTTGAGAAATTTTCGAATTGCCAAGTCTTCGTGCAGCAGTTTTGCATAATCTGCTTCGGCATACCACTTGGAATCCCAAGTTTTAGTCACACCGAGTCTGAAGCCAATCGGATTTATTTTTTGTCCCAACCTACACCTCCACGTATTAAAACTATTTCGAGTCTGAAAGGGTTACAGCAATATGACTAGTAGGTTTACGTATTTTGCTGGCACGCCCCATAGCACGAGGTACAAAACGTTTAAGTGCAGCACCGCCATCTACATAAATCGATTTAACAACAAGACGATCGACATCGGATACGCCCTTTTGCTCAGCGTTAGCAACAGCAGACTTAAGAAGTTTTGAAACAAGCTTGGCAGAAGGCTGAGGCATGAACCGCAAAATATTCAGTGCATCTTGAATACCTTTCCCACGCACAAGATCAACTACTAGACGAGTTTTGCGTGGCGAAAGGCGCACAGATGAAAGTTTAGCGTTTGATTCCATTTAAAAGCTCCCTTACTACTTTTTGACTTTGCTCTTTTTATCAGCGGCATGACCGTGAAATGTTCTAGTTGGAGCGAATTCACCCATTTTGTGGCCAACCATATTCTCCGTAACGAAGACAGGGATGAATTTCTTACCGTTATGAACCGCAAAACTACAGCCGATAAAATCAGGACTGATTGTAGAACGGCGCGACCAGGTCTTAATAATCTTTTTGGAATTAGGACCTTCTGCCAGAACTTTTTTGTTCAGGTGGTCGTCAATAAATGGACCTTTTTTAATTGAACGTGCCATAATTTCTCAGCCTCTCGACGAATTATTTACTGCGTTTTTTCACTATGAAGCGATCAGAAGTCTTGTTGGTACGGGTTTTGTAGCCCTTAGTCGGGATACCCCATGGTGTAACGGGATGCCGTCCACCCGACGTGCGGCCTTCTCCACCACCATGTGGATGGTCAACAGGGTTCATGGCAACACCACGTACTTTAGGACGCCTGCCGAGCCAGCGAGACCGACCGGCTTTACCGATATTTACATTTTCATGATCCGTATTGCCGACTTGTCCGATCGTGGCATAACAATCCTGAAGAACTAAACGGACTTCACCGGACGGAAGTTTAACTTGAGAGTATTTGCCCTCTTTGGACATGAGCTGCGCAAAAGTACCGGCACTTCTGGCTAATTGAGCCCCTTTACCGATTTTCAATTCAATGTTGTGTATAACCGTACCAAGAGGAATTGAACGCAACGGTAATGAGTTACCCGGTTTGATGTCGGCCTCTGGTCCACTGATCACAACATCACCTACTTTTAAATCAAGAGGAGCAAGAATATAACGTTTTTCACCATCTACATAGTTCAGGAGTGCAATACGGGCACTACGATTCGGATCGTACTCAATACTTGCCACAGTAGCCGGTATGCTGCGCTTGTCACGACGGAAATCAATTATACGATATTTCTGTTTGTGACCGCCGCCCTGATGACGAGAAGTTATACGACCATTTGAATTCCTGCCGCCGCTCTTTTTAAGAGAAACGAGCAGAGATTTTTCAGGAGTAGTTTTAGTAATTTCAGCAAACGTAGAACATGTTTGATGTCTGCGCCCAGCTGAAGTTGGATTATAGCTTTTGATTGCCATTGTGAACCCCAAACGTATTAGTTAGACTTCAAAGAAATCTATTGATTGCCCTTCCTGGAGTGTAACATAAGCCTTTTTCCAGTTGGAACGTTTGCCAAAAGTTTTGCCAGATCGTTTTACCTTACCAGCCACAGTAACCGTGCGAACATCTGAGACTTTAACTTTGAACAGATTCTCTACTGCCTGTTTGATCTCAATCTTGTTTGCAGCTTTATCGACTACAATAGCAACCGTATTGGTTGTGTCGGAACCCAAAGAAGTCTTTTCTGTAACGTGTGGTTTTTTAATTACGGAGTAAATATTCATTTTTGCAATACTCCTTCGGCTGAAAGTACAGAGTCCTGAGTGAAGATTATGTGCTTGTATTTAAGCATGTCATGAATATTCAGTGCATCGTGCTTTATCATTTTTATATGAGGCACATTCCGAGCTGACAAAAACAGATTATTATTAAAATCATCAGTGACAATCAATGATTTTTTCAAATCAAAAGTGTTCAGGAAGCCAACAAAAGCTTGTGTTGAAATCTTTTCAAACTCGATTTTGTCAAGAACAGTAATATTTTTTGTCTGCAGCTTGTACGTAAGAACTGAGCAGAGTGCAGCAGCTCTGGCTTTCTTATTCATACTGAGGTTATAGATTTTGGGTTGTGGCCCAAAAGCCACGCCCCCGCCAGGATACTGGGGAGCACGACTACAACCCTGTCGGGCGTTACCTGTACCCTTCTGTTTGAATGGCTTCTTACCGCCACCACGCACTGCAGAACGGTTCTTCACGGCAACGGTGCCAGCCCGACGATTCGCGAGTTGAATACGAAGTGCCTGGTGTATAAGACTCTCTCTTACTTCAACATCAAACACATCGTCGGATAGCTGTATTTCACCGACTTGTAGTTTGTTCATATTAAATACTGCTATTGAAGGCATACACAAACTCCCGAAATACTAAGCTTTAACACTTTTTTTAATCATTACTATTGAATTCGTATGACCAGGGACCGCTCCTTTAATCAAAAGGAGATTATCGGCAACATCGACTCGTACAATTTTAAGCCGCTGTATGGTTACTTTTGCATTCCCCATCTGGCCTGGCATCTTTTTATTCTTAAAAACATGAGAAGGTGTTGCAGATGCGCCGATTGAACCTGGAGCTCTATGAAAACGAGACCCATGGGAAGCGCGTCCACCCTTAAAGTTCCAACGCTTTATTACGCCTTGGAAACCTTTACCAATACTTGTGCCGGTAACATCAATAAGATCATCAGCTGAAAACTGATCAACAGTGATTTCATCGCCTACATTCATTGCGTCGGCCTGGTCGTTTTTGAATTCACGCAGATGCCTGAATACTCCATGACCAGATTTAGTACAATGTCCGAGGTATGGTTTATTAACGTTGGCTGCTGCAACAGATTCAAAACCTACCTGTACAGCCGAATATCCGTCGCAGACTGTAGTTTTTTTCTGAACGACATAGCAAGGACCGGCCTGAATTACAGTTACGGGTACTCTTGTTCCGTCTTCAAGAAATATTTGGGTCATGCCCAGTTTTTTTCCGATGATACCTTTCATCATATTCAATCCTATTCAGTCGTAGTAGCAGTTACAGTTTTATTTCAACATCAACGCCGGCGGATAGATCCAGCTTCATGAGGGCATCAACCGTCTGCTGTGTAGGGTCAAGTATATCAATTAAACGCTTATGTGTTCTGATTTCGAATTGGTCACGTGATTTTTTATCAACATGCGGTCCGCGCAGAACACAGTACTTATTAATTACGGTCGGCAGTGGAATTGGCCCGGCAACACGCGCACCAGTTCTTTTTGCTGTATCGACAATTTCACCTACTGAAACATCAAGAAGCTTGTGATCATATGCCTTAAGGCGAATTCTTATCTTCTGGCTCTGCATTAATAACCTCGTACGAATAAAATTTATTCAATAATGGAAGCGACAACGCCGGCGCCGACAGTACGGCCACCTTCGCGGATAGCAAAACGCAGGCCTTCGTCCATGGCGATCGGAGTGATCAGTTTAATAGTCATGGCAACATTGTCGCCCGGCATAACCATTTCAATACCGGCAGGCAGTTCAGCGACACCGGTAACGTCAGTGGTGCGGAAGTAGAACTGTGGACGGTAACCGTTAAAGAACGGCGTATGACGACCACCCTCTTCTTTGGTAAGAATGTATGATTCTGCTTTGAACTTGGTGTGCGGTGTGATTGAACCGGGCTTGGCAAGTACCTGGCCGCGCTCGATGTCTTCACGCTTTACGCCGCGCAGCAGCGCACCGATGTTGTCTCCTGCACGACCTTCGTCAAGCAGCTTGCGGAACATTTCGACGCCGGTTACGGTTGTCTTGATCGTGTTTTTGATGCCGACAACTTCAACTTCTTCGCCGACTTTTACGATGCCGCGCTCTACACGACCGGTGGCGACAGTGCCGCGTCCCGAGATGGAGAAGACGTCTTCTACAGGCATCAGGAACGGACGGTCGATTGCGCGCTCAGGTTGCGGGATGTATTCGTCGACTGCAGCCATCAAACGGGTGACGGAGTCTTCACCGAGTTCGCTCTTTTCTCCTTCGAGGGCTTTCAGAGCTGAACCTTTGATGATTGGAATATCGTCGCCGGGGAAGTCATAGCTGGAGAGAAGCTCACGAACTTCAAGCTCAACGAGCTCAAGAAGTTCTTCGTCGTCTACCATGTCAGCCTTGTTGAGGAATACTACCATGTAGGGTACCCCAACCTGACGGGCGAGAAGGATGTGCTCACGGGTCTGCGGCATGGGGCCGTCAGCTGCGGATACAACCAGAATTGCACCATCCATCTGGGCAGCACCGGTGATCATGTTCTTGACGTAGTCGGCGTGGCCGGGGCAGTCAACATGAGCATAGTGACGGTTGTCTGTTTCGTATTCAACATGGGCGGTTGCGATGGTGATACCACGCTCACGCTCTTCAGGGGCGTTGTCTATCTGGTCGAATGATTTATACTCGGCCTGACCTTTGCCGGCCAATACTTTCGTTATAGCGGCAGTCAAAGTAGTCTTGCCGTGGTCAACGTGACCAATCGTACCAATGTTGCAATGCGGTTTGTTACGCTGAAATTTTGCTTTTGCCATGAGAAAACCCTCCTGAGTTACGGATTAGTGTTGATTAACCCTTTACTTTTGCAACTATCTCTTCAGCAACCGATTTCGGTACTGGCTCATAATGATCAAATGTCATTGCGTAGGTGGCACGACCCTGCGTTGCTGAACGAAGATCCGTTGAATATCCAAACATTTGTGCAAGAGGCACCATGGCGCTGATAACCTGAGCACCGGCGCGTGAATCCATGCCCATTATACGCCCACGTTTAGAGTTAAGATCGCCTATTACGTCACCCATGTAATCTTCGGGCACCACAACTTCAACTGACATTATAGGCTCAAGAATAATAGGGCCGGCTTTTGAACAACCCTCTTTGAAGCCCATTGAACCGGCGATTTTAAACGCCATTTCGGAGGAGTCGACTTCGTGGTAGGAACCATCAATCAACGTAACTTTTACATCAACTACCGGGAATCCTGCCAGTACGCCATTATCGAGTGCTTCCTTAATACCTTTATCAACAGCAGGAATGAATTCACGGGGTACAGTGCCACCCTTGATTGCGTCAACGAATTCATACCCTTTGCCCGCTTCAGGTTGTGGTTCGACTTCAAGCCAAACATGACCGTATTGGCCACGTCCACCTGATTGGCGAACAAATTTACCCTCGACTTTAACTTTTTTAGTAATGGTTTCACGGTACGCAACCTGCGGTTTGCCAACATTGGCTTCAACCTTAAATTCACGCATCAACCTGTCTACTATGATTTCAAGATGTAACTCACCCATACCTGAAATAATTGTCTGGCCGGTTTCCTCATCAGTTTTAACACGGAAAGATGGGTCTTCACTGGCAAGTTTCTGCAAACCAAAACCGAGCTTTTCCTGTTCCGCCTTTGTTTTAGGCTCAATGGCGATAGAGATAACCGGCTCAGGGAATTCAATAGACTCCAATATGACAGCCTTATCTTCATCACACAGAGTATCACCGGTCGTTGTGTACTTAAGACCAACTGCAGCCGCGATATCACCAGCGTACACTTCTTTTACTTCTTCACGCTTATTCGCGTGCATCTTAAGAATACGGCCGATACGCTCGCGCTTGCCTTTTGTGGAATTGTAGATATATGACCCGGCCTGAACAACACCGGAATATACTCGGAAGAACGTCAACTGGCCCACGAACGGGTCTGTCATAATTTTAAAACCAAGTGCAGAAAACGGCTCTGCGTCAGAAGCCATACGCTCAATTTCGAGACCTTTATCTGTATCAATCCCTTTAACAGGAGGAATATCCATTGGAGAAGGCATGTAATCAACTACGGCATCGAGGAGATTCTGTACGCCTTTGTTTTTAAAAGAAGAACCACATATAACCGGGCAGAACTTGATCCCGATAGTACACGAACGAATTGCAGCCTTTACTTCATCCTCACTCAACGCTTCACCGGAGAGATACTTCTCCATAAGAGCATCATCATGACTGGATATTTCTTCAATCATCTTCTCGCGATACTCAACAGCCTCATCAAGGAGGTCTGCGGGAATTTCCTCAGTACGGTAGGTAGCACCCAGCGTCTCGTCATCCCACAGAATAGCCTTCATAGTAACAAGGTCAATAATCCCCTTGAAATTTTCTTCTTTACCAATAGGCAACTGGATGGGAAGAGGATTCGCCTTGAGGCGGTCTTTTATCATTTGTACGCCACGGAAAAAATCCGCACCGACACGGTCCATCTTATTTATAAAAGCAATCCGTGGTACGCCATACTTATCAGCCTGGCGCCAAACCGTTTCCGACTGAGGCTCAACACCGCCAACAGAGCAGAAAACCGCAACCGCACCGTCAAGCACACGCAAAGAGCGCTCAACTTCAATAGTAAAATCAACGTGGCCAGGTGTATCAATAATATTAATACGATGATCATTCCAGGTACAGGTAGTCGCAGCCGACGTGATGGTGATGCCACGCTCCTGCTCCTGCTCCATCCAGTCCATCGTAGCAGTGCCTTCGTGGACTTCACCGATCTTATGGGATACGCCTGTGTAATAAAGTATACGTTCGGTCGTAGTCGTTTTTCCAGCATCAATATGAGCCATGATGCCAATATTTCTATATTTATCAAGTGGTGCTAAGCGGGGCACTGAATCCTCCAAAAAAGACTAATACTGCTACCAGCGATAGTGGGCAAAGGCACGATTTGCTTCGGCCATTTTGTGGACATCTTCACGTTTCTTAACTGCTGAACCACGATTGTTAAAAGCGTCCAGAATCTCACCGGCTAACTTATCCTTCATCGTTTTCTCGCTGCGAGCAGTTGAATACTTTATCAACCAGCGCATTGCCAACGACATACGACGCTCTGGCCGGACTTCAATCGGCACCTGATAGGTTGAACCGCCAACGCGGCGTGATTTTACCTCAAGAGTCGGCTTGATGTTGTCGAGGCTCTTTTTAAGCACCTTTACCGCTTCATCATTTGCCCTCTGCGCAACAAGTTCAAGTGCGCCATACATGATCGACTCGGCAACACTTTTCTTACCTGCCAACATAAGCGTGTTGATGAGTTTCGCAACAACCTTGTCGTTAAACTTTGGATCCGGCAGAATAATTCTTTTGGGTACTTCTCTTCTTCTTGGCATATATTATCCCCTCAACTAAACAGGTTCAGTATTATTTCGGACGCTTGGCGCCATACTTGGAACGACTCTGCAAACGGCCTTTCACACCGACCGAGTCAAGCGTACCACGAACGATGTGATAACGGACACCCGGAAGGTCTTTAACTCTCCCGCCGCGAATCAGAACGACGGAGTGTTCCTGAAGATTATGGCCAACACCCGGAATATATGATGTTACCTCAAGTCCGTTTGTCAAGCGAACCCTGGCGACTTTACGGAGAGCAGAGTTAGGTTTTTTTGGTGTCGTTGTATAAACCCTTGTGCACACACCGCGTTTCTGCGGGCAGCTCTTCAGAGCCGGGGCCGTTGACTTGTCTTTCTTGCTTTCTCTACCTGACCTGATCAGCTGGTTAATTGTTGGCATAGTCGTCAAATTCTCCAGATACAAAAATATCGAACTGCCCCAAAAAGGAGCGAACTCGCAAACTAACAAAAGACGAGAATCTTTGTCAATCTTTTTTATTTGGTTGTGGTATTTTTTTTGTGAGCCGTTCAGACTCAAAGGGCGCTACTACTAAATTACTCTTGTTATACGCATGATGATTCTGAATCAATCCTGGTCGCTCTGACATTTTCTGCGGATGGGAATGGAATAATTGTAGGGTCGGAATTAAACCGACATCTCCATTCAGGTCAGTAGCGATTGTTGCGCCTCTATCTATGAGGAATTGCACTTATACTCTTATTGCTAATCCAGTGTCAACAAAAAACATCCATGACCTTCTTTTTTATCCTCTCATATACGCTGCAAACATAACACATCAATAGATACAGTGGCTTATTAACGTCATTGTGTTAACTGATTAACAACTTACTCCTCTTTCCGATTGTAAATTTGTTCTCCGGTAAAACGGAAAACATCATCGCTCCCAGTATACACACCGCACCGGCATAGCCGTAGGCTCCGAGACGTTCATTCAGTATCAACCGTGCGTACAGAGCTGCAAAAACAGGTTCAGTACAAAATATTAGTGCCGTATTGGTATGACTGATATATCGCTGCATGGACGTCTGGACTAAAAAGGCAAAAACCGTCGCAATGAGGGCACAAACCAGAAGCGGGACGAGTAAATGCGGATACCATATCATTACCTCTTTACCCCGGACGAATGATATTGCATAACTGAAAAACGCAACTACACCCAACTGGACAACAGTAAGCCAATAGAAGTCACTGCGACGAACAAATTCACCAGTGCAGACCAAATGCAAAGAAACACAAATTGCGCATAAAGCGGCCAACATATCGCCTTTATTTAAGTACCATTGCCCATTACCGCATAGCAGGAGAAGTCCCGTCACTGCAAGCATAACAGCCAGTTTGGCGCCAGTAGAAATGCGGTGTTTGAGAACAATCGCCGCAACTATTGGCACAATAACTACATTCAATCCCGTTAGAAAACCGGTGTTAGAGGCACTTGTAAAGAGTAGCGCCACTGTTTGAAATGCGTATGCACCAAAGAGAAATATCCCCATAATGCAGCCGCGGAGAATGGTCGCGCCATCCAGTCTTCCGCCTTTAAACAAGCCGATAGGAAGTATACATGCAAATGCCAGGATAAACCGTTGAGTAAGAAAAACGAATACATCCACGCTTTCAATGGACTGTTTGACGACAGTGAAAGTAACTCCCCAGAAAAAAGTTGTAACAAGAAGCAGCACAACTGCTTTGTAACGATTCATAAGCATCCAGTCCTCAATAGCCGGTTTGGTCAAACCATAAGACACTGTCTTTGTACTCATTTCCTTTTTATCTGACAAGTTAAATGTCCTTTTGCAGAGCAATCAGCAATATTTTTTATTGACAATCACACGTAGGATTACATATAAAACCTCATTCTTGTCTTACCATTTAATTGTTCAATGCCATCAAAAAAAAGGAGAGTATTAACATGAAAAAACTTCGCTTTCTGTCCGTTGCCGCCCTGCTGGTAGCCTCGCTGGCCTCAACTGCCATGGCTGCCCCGAAGAGTATCATAGTGGCGACTGATGCAACCTGGCCACCAATGGAAATGGTTGATACAAACAAGCAGATCGTTGGATATGACATCGATTTTTTCAATGCCGTAGCCAAAGAGGCCGGCGTTTCCGTTGAATTCAAAAACACCGCATGGGACGGCATCTTTGCCGGACTCGACTCCGGGAAATACGACGCCATCATCTCATCAGTCACCATCACCGATGAGCGCAAGGCAAAATATGACTTTACTGAGGCCTATACCAGCATCGGCCAGATCCTGGTTGTGCCAAAAACTGACAAGACTTCCAAAACAATTGCAGACCTGAAAGGCAAAAAGGTTGGTTCCCAGATAGGTACCACCGCAACAATGGAGATTAAAAAAATTGCCGGCGTTGAATCAAAGACCTATGACGAAATCGGTCTTGCGTTTGAAGATATGGCCGCTGGCCGTATTTCCGGTGTCGTTTGCGATGAACCGGTTGCTGCCCACTTTGCCCTGCAGAAAAAGGAGTACAACAAAAAGTTCAAAATCGTTGGTAAACCCTTCACCAAAGAAGGTTACGGCATTGTTGTAAAGAAAGGTAACAAGGAGCTGGTCGACCTGCTTAACAAGGGCATAAAAGCTGTTAAAGCCAAAAAACTTGATGCCAAGATCCACACCAAGTGGGTTAAGTAAATCAGCATGCAGGGAGGGGCGGTATTGAAAGCCCTTCCCTGCACCTACTTAATATGATTGATAATAAATCACCACATACACCGATAGACGTCGGTGACGGGGCCGCCATCCCTCACAAAAGCGACACCGGTCTTTTTACAGCCTGGCGCATCGCTTTTTTTGGTTCCATCGTGCTTTGCCTCTTTCTGGCTTTCGGTCGGCCGGATCAGTACATGGCGATCTTCATGTTCGTACCGGACGGTATCCTGATTACCTTTAAGGTTACGATTGGCGCTATTTTTCTGGCAATAGTATTCGGATTGATCGCCGGCCTGGGGCGAATATCAACCAATCGCTTCATCAACGGATCTGCATCGTTATATGTCGAAGTAATTCGAGGCATTCCGTTGCTGGTACAGCTCTTCTACATTTACTATGCCCTGGGTAGATTTGTAAAAATCCCCGATATGTTAAGTGCCATTATTGCCATGGCTTTCTGTTACGGCGCGTACATGGCCGAGATTTTCCGGGCCGGCATCCAATCCATACCAAAAGGGCAGATGGAGGCGGCTCTCTCTCTGGGGATGTCCCGCAGACAGGCCATGCGACAGGTCATTCTTCCCCAGGCGTTTAAAGTTGTGCTTCCGCCGATCGGAAACGAATTCATCGCCCTGCTGAAAGATTCATCCCTGGTTTCAATTCTTGCGGTTTCCGACCTGTTGCGCCGCGGCCGCGAATATGCCTCTGAAACCTTCAACTACTTTGAAACCTACACAGTCATTGCTCTGATTTACCTGATAATGACGCTCTTCTTTTCCAAACTGATAAGCATCATGGAGGAGCGACTCAATGAAGGCCGCTAGCCGTCCCATGATAGAAGTCAGCGGGGTTTCAAAATTTTTTGGTACATTCCAGGCCCTTAACGACATCTCCTTCACTGTCTGTGATGGTGAAAAGGTCGTCATCATAGGTCCCAGCGGTTCGGGCAAAAGCACCATCCTGCGCTCCATCAACGGCCTGGAGAGCATCGATCGCGGCCGAATAACCGTCGGCGGAATGGATGTCAGTCATCCGAAGGCAGATATCTGTAAGATTCGTGAGGAAGTCGGTATGGTATTTCAGTCCTTCAACCTCTTCCCCCACAGGACAGTACTTGAAAACCTGACTCTGGCCCAGACCGTTGTTCGCAAGCGGAGCAAAAAAGAGGCTGAAGATATCGCTATGGAACTGCTGCACAAGGTAAATATTGCCGAAAAGGCGTCCGCCTACCCTGCCAAACTTTCCGGCGGTCAGCAGCAGCGCGTTGCCATCGCCCGCTCTCTGGCAATGAACCCGAAAGCGATTCTCTTTGATGAACCGACCTCGGCACTGGATCCTGAAATGATAGGGGAAGTGCTCGACGTCATGAAGAATCTTGCCCGGGAAGGGATGACGATGGTTGTAGTCACGCACGAGATGGGCTTTGCCCGCGAGGTGGCAGACAGGGTGATCTTTATGGATCACGGTAGCATTGTTGAAGAAGGCACCCCCGAACACTTTTTTACCGATCCGACTCACGAACGGGCGAAATTGTTTTTAAGCCAGATACTCTAACTCTTGCACATGCAGGAGTATTTTACCACGCAGGACATCACTCACAGGAGGTAGTACATGAAAAGCAGTAAAGTAAAGGCAGCGCTTGTAACGTTGGGCCTCGCCGCAGCAGTGGCAACACCGGCAATGGCGTTGGAGAACCAGTTCAGCGGTTCATTTGCGGCGTATTATGACCTTTCAAACTACAGTGCGACAGGCAATGATGGAGAACCTTCCAGCGTAAAGAAAAATGCGCAGGGATTGTCAAAGGATGCGACGACACAGAACTATTTTGTTCAACGCGCGCGTCTCGGTTACACCGCAAAAGTCAGCGAAGATGTTAAACTGGTTTCGAAGTTTGAACTTGACTATAAATTTTGGGGTAACAGCTCATATGCAACCGGTCGTAATAGCGGCGGTGCAATCGGCGCAGACAGTGTCAACCTTGAGACCAAGAATCTGTACGTTGATCTGAACGTTGCCAAGGGCCTTAACGCAAAAATCGGCATGCAGGGTTATAATGACTCTTTCAAAGGTGTCATGTTTGATGCCGACATGGCAGGTATCCTGCTTTCACATGAATATGACAAGGCAAGCGTAACTGCCGGTTACTTCCGTTTTTCAGACCGCAATACGACAACCATCGGTAAAAATACCAATGATATGTTCGCGCTGGACGGCAAGTACAATATTTCAAAAACTTCGAAAGTCGGGGCTGCGTACTACTATATCGGCGACAATCAAAGCAATGGGTCAACAACCACAACCTCAACAGTTGGTCCGATAACCGGATATACCGCTGATGGAGTTGCAATCTACGCCACCGCGCCCACAATAACTACGACACAACAACCCAATAATGCCACGAAGGTACATACTGTCGGCCTGAATGCGGAAACGGCAGTAGGGCCGGTAACCATTACCGGATTCGCTTTGGCACAGTTTGGAGATTTTGATGCCGCAAAGAAAGCCAAGGGGTATGCTGCAAACCTGGGCGCTAAAATGCCTCTGGGCGGCGGAACAGCACGCACTGAACTTCTCTATGTCGGTGGTGGGAAAAATGAACTCTACGTTGCCAACTACTATGGCTACACAGAGGGTGGTGGCTTCTACGATGCTGAGATGATCATGCTCAACCGCGACAAGAACGCCAAAACCATTGATTCCGCCATTGTTTACGATACAAACAACTACGGTCAGGGCCTTATCTTTGGCTCAATCGGCTACGACTACCCCATTACAGCTAAACTCTCGGGCAGTGTAAATGCAGGATTTGCAGCTGTAGCCAAAAATGCAACCGCAAGCAGCAGTGACTACCTTGGCACTGAAGTTAATGTGGAAACCAATTACAAGCTCACTCCGGCAGTTACGCTTGGCGCACGTGCCGGCTACGTATTCCTGGGTGATTATTTCAAAGGCAATTCGTTTGACAACCCTTACGATGTCAAGCTGATTGCAAGTCTTTCTTTCTAATATTTTCAAAACCTCCGAGGTGTAAAATCCTCGGAGGATCAATATCATTCAACAGTACTGCCTATTGAGTAAGCACCACACCCCACCAAGGAAGGAGACACACAATGAGCTTTAAAAAGAGTACTGCACTGTTCCTGTCCGCTGTATTGGCCCTGACTGTTGTTGCCGGATGCAAGAAGAAGGAAGAGGCGAAACCTGCTGATGCTCCGAAGGCAGCCTCAGACACAATCAAAATCGGCTTCCTTGGCGCCCTGACCGGTGACGTCGCCATGTTCGGCAAACCGACACTGGAAGGAATGAAGATGGCCGCCGAAGATCTGAACGCCGCAGGTGGTGTTCTGGGCAAGAAGATCGAGATTGTTGAGGCCGATAACCGTGGAGACAAGCAGGAAGGCGCTTCCGTCACCCAGAAACTCATAAGCCGTGACAACGTAATCGCCATCGTTGGTGACCCTACCACCGGAATTACCAAAGTTGCCGCACCAATTGCCCAGAAGGCCGAAGTACTTCTCATTTCTGCCGGCGCAACCGGCCCCGGAGTTGTTGAAAACGGTGATTTCATTTTCCGCAACACACTGCTCGACAGCGTTGCCATTCCGGCCTGTATCGACTACTTTGCCAATGACCTCAAATACAAGAAGGTCGCCATCATCACATCTGACAACAACGACTACAGCGTTGGTTTCTCCCAGACGTTCCGCGATGCCGCCAAAGGGAAAGGCATCACAATTGTAGCCGATGAGAAGGTAAAAGACGGCGACAAGGACTTCAGCGGGCAGGTCACCAACATTAAAGCCAAGAAACCGGATGTCATCTTCTTCTCCGGCTACTACACCGAAGGTGCCTTGATCATGAAGGAAGCCCGAAAGCAGGGCGTCAAGGCCAACATGTTCGGCGGCGACGGCCTCTTCTCTCCCGAATTCATCAAACTGGGCGGTTCGGCAGTTGAAGGTTCCATGTCTGCACTCGGTTTTGCTCCTGAGCAGGCATCCCCTGAAACCGCAAAATTCATCGAAGCTTTCTCGAAGAAATTTGCCGGTCAGGTCCCCGGTCTGTTTGATGCACAGGGCTATGACGGAGTCATGATGATCGCTGATGCCATCAAACGCGCCAACAGCGCTGACCCTAAAGTATTCAAAACAGCTATGGCTGCAACAAAGAATTTCAAAGGCGTTTCCGGCACAATTACAATCCGTGCCAACCGCGAGCCGATCAAGACTCCACTCTGCCTGTTGGCAGTCAAAGACGGCAAATTCGTCCTGAAAGCAAAAGTACCGGTCAAGATGGACTAATCTGTAATAAGAGTTTTTTGATTTATTTAAAAACCGTAAAACGCCGTGCAACCGTAACTGGTAGCACGGCGTTTTTATATGCATTCAGGAAAGTATCCACTACACTGTTCTTAACATTGTTTCTCAAACCAGGCGTCGTAATCGTTTGCCTGTTCATTAAAAGGTGCTTTCTTGGTCATTGCGGTTCTCGACTGCCGCACGGGGAACAAGGGGCTCATCAGGTACAAGGTTTTCTGAAAAGCAGACCATAGTGGTATGGCGGCAGGTCGTAGCGGTTGCTCTCGATGAAAGGGAAACCGGCCTCTCCTCCCCATTCGATACACTGTTCCGGTCGGGGCCGAATCTCCATGGCCGGACCGCGAGGCGTAGTGGGGTCGTAGTTCCAGTGGATCACCGCCAGCATTCCATTCGGCTTGAGTACGCGGCGAGCCTCCTTCATCAAGGCTACCGGCTCTTCGTGATGCAGGATATTGAAGAGCAGGACAGCATCCATGGAATTGTTGTCCAGTCCGGTTCCCTCAGCTACAAAATCGCGCACTGTTGCCTGCACATTTGCGATGCGGGCTTCGTCGCATTTTTGCCGAACTACAGCAACCATCTCGGGCTCAATGTCCAGGGCATGGACGGTTCCAGCCGCAATTCCAGCAGCAGCAAGAGAAAATGTTCCATAACCGCAACCGAATTCCACCAGATCTTGTACTCCCCGGTCAAGTCCGAATACCGCAAAAACCCTGGCCGGATCGAAAAAACCGGTCCACATTTCTTCGTCGGGCATGCCACTGTCACGGACTTTCATGTTTTTCCCCTTGAGTCAATTCCTGCTCAATATAAGCCTGCATTCTGTCTGCCGACGTAGCAACATCCAACGACACCCACTCGTCATTGACATGCACCGTGGTTGAGCCCCTCAATTCATGCTTAGCAGCCTCTTCTGAATCCACCAGATGAAGCGCCACGTCTATCTTCTCTCCAAAACGATCCTTCTTTTTAGCGGCTATGGTTGTGATCAAAGAGTGGAGATCTGCAGACGTCACCGGACACAGCAAGCACCCCCTGCTGTAAGCTTTTCCCGGTCAAGGTCATCCTTTGATTTGCGATTGGGGGTTTCTCCTTCTCCGAGTAGCGCTATTAAAGTTAACGCCAATTTTGGGCGACTGGCATAATAGCACCGCTGCGCCCCGTCCTGTGCAAAGTCAACCAGCCGCGCGTTGCGCAACACGGTCAAATGTTGAGAGATATTCGACTGGGACGCCGGCAGAATATCCTGAATATCGGTCACACACTTGGTGCCCTTCAGTAACTCGGCGACAATCTGGAGGCGTGTTGGGTGAGCAAGGGCTTTGAGCAATTCGGCCCACTCGTTTGCAGTATTTAAATCCACAGGATCTCCTTGCACATATTCGAATATCCTAATGTCAACTAAATCAAGCAAAAGCAATTGAAACTTTTGTGAAAGCCTTCGTTTTGTATTCTCACAATACTCCATGTTTTTTCTGGAAATACCCGAGTAAAAGTAGGCCATTGAACACCACCAGCAGACTGCCACCCATATCGGCAAAAACCGCCATCCAGAGTGTTGCATAGCCACTGAGTGCCAGCGAGAAGAACACAACCTTGATACCAAGTGCCAAAAAGATATTCTGCTTCAAGATCGATGCGCAGCGCCGACTCAGCCCAATGAAACCGGCAATCTTGCGCGGATCGTCGTCCATGATTGCCACATCGGCTGTTTCCAGCGCAGTAGCGGTGCCGGCAGCACCCATGGCAAATCCGATGTCTGCCCGTGCCAAAGCAGGGGCATCGTTAATTCCGTCACCGACCATGCCGATTGCGCCATAGCGCTCTTTAAGCTCAGCGATTGCTGCTTGTTTGTTTTCCGGCATCATATTACCGCGGGCATCTTGAATCCCGAGGAGATCAGCAATTGCGCGGGCATTGGCCGAATTATCTCCCGTCAGCATTACCGGTTCGACGTGCAGCGCCCGGAGCATTGCCACCGCCTCCAAACTCTCAGCCCGAATCGTATCGGCTACACCAAACAGTGCAGCCGGACCGGAGACGGTGCACAGGATGACGGCGGTTTTTCCCGTATTTTCTATCACAGTGATTTTGTCTTCCAAATCAGGTGAGCAAATTGCTAACTCTTCGACAAGATGGTGATTGCCAATATGCCACTGTTGGCCATCGATAGTGCCTTTGACACCGTGACCGTTCAGTACGCCAAAATTTTCTACCGGTAACAGCCTGACATTCGGCTGTTGCTCCCGCCATCCGGCAACCAGGGCTTTAGCGACCGGATGAGTGCTATGGTCGTCAAGACTGGCCGCGATCAGCAAGGCCCGCTCAATCGGCATGTCGCCAAACGCGGACTGCGTCGGTCAACGCCAGTTTGCCATTGGTCAGCGTCCCGGTCTTGTCGAGTGCAACAGCTTTTAACAGACCACCACCTTCGAGGTAGGTACCACCTTTGATAAGAATACCGTGCCGGGCTGCCGCCGTAAGTCCACTGACAACCGTGACCGGAGTGGACACCACCAGGGCGCAGGGACAGGCGATAACCAGCATCACGAGTGCTTTATAGAGCCAGTATGACCAGTCTCCGCCGATCAAGACCGGACCAAGAACCGCCACCGCAATGGCGAAGGCTACTACCGCCGGAGTGTAATAGTAAGCGAACTGATCGACAAAACGCTGCGTCGGGGCACGTTGTGATTGAGCGTCCTGAATGGCGGCGGCGATACGAGCCAGAGTACTGTCACCGGCAACACTTGTTACAGTTGCTTCTACTACTCCATCGGTAACGATGCTGCCGGCAAACAGTGAGTCACCAACCTGTTTATCCACCGGCAGGCTTTCACCCGTGATCGGAGCCTGGTCGAGAGCAGCACGACCGGACTCGACTCGTGCATCAAGCGGAACTCGTGAACCGGTGCGAATCCGGATACGACTACCGATACTAACTTCGGCTACCGGTTGTTCCTGCCAGTCATTATCGACTTTGACCTCAGCAAACTCCGGGGCCAGCGCAGCCAGCGATTTGATGGCGTTACGAACCCGTTCCAGTGAAAGCGCTTCGATGGCCTCAGCTATGGCGAACAGAAAAATTACCATCGCCGCTTCCGGCCATTTACCGATGATGATGGCACCAGCTGTCGCCAGTGACATCAGGAAATAGATGTTGAGGGTCATGTTTCGAAGCGCAATCCACCCTTTTTTAATTGTAGGGAGCCCTGCACTGAGGATCGACACGACCGCTAAAACCAGCACCGGCCATGAAGCGTCCTGTCCTGTTGTCCAGGAGAAAACTTCGGCGCCGACCGCTGCAATTCCGCTGATGGCTAACAACCATTTCTTTGTAGCACTCAGTCCCGAAGGTGCTTCCGATTGTGGTTCCCCACCTTCAAGCAGTCTCGGAGCCATGTCCAATTTTACCAGAGCGGAAACAATAGGCTGAGGATCGTCAAGCTGATGGTTCACCGTCAATTCGCGATCCAGGAGATTGAAATCAAGTCGAACAATGCCCAGCATTGGCCCCAGTTTATTACGGATCAACTGCTCTTCTGTCGGGCAGTCCATGTTCTCGATGCGGTATCGCACCCGATTGGTGCCTTCGGGTAACGGGAGACGTATCGTTGCGGTGCAGTTTACTGTTGGAGAGACAGAACAACATTCGTCCGCACAAACATGGTGATGGATTAGCTCAGGTTTTTGCTTGTCATGCTGGTTCATAGTGGCACACCTCCTCAGATGTGCTATCATTAAACAGCCTGTACCTACTACAGGGTCAAGATATTTTTTTAGAGGTGCGTATGAAAATCGGAGAACTGGCACAACGGAGCGGCTGCAAAGTTGAAACGGTGCGTTTTTACGAGCGGGAAGGCTTGTTGGAGGCACCGGAACGTGATGACAATGGTTACCGCAATTACACCAATGAGCATTTGGTGCAGCTCAACTTCATCCGCCATTGCCGTTTGTTGAACATGGGATTACCGGATGTGCGCATATTGCGCGGTTTACAAAGCCAACCCGAACTGGCTTGTGATGAAATTAACCATTTAATCGATGGCAAAATAGAGCATGTCAAGCAACAGATCGGAGCACTTCATCTGTTAGAGCAGCAATTACAACTATTGCGAGACACCTGCAATTCGGCCACACGTGTGGGCGAATGCGAGATATTACGTAATCTGGAGCAGGCTGCGGAGGGTAAGGATTGTTCTTGTCATCCACACAGTGAGGTGGATTGAGGGCATCGTATCTGTTTAAAAAATGCCCCATGTATCAGTGAATGTGCCGATGATGGGTGTCAGGCCAGTGAACGTGTGTATGGGTCAGTCGCTCATGCACATGAAACTGGTCGTGATGCTCCGAATCACCCTCCCCTTCATGGGGGTGACGGTGATGTTCATCTTGATCATGTGAGTGTTGGTGACGATGTGAGACCGCTTCATGAATATGGGGATGCTCGTGCCGTTCACGGTAAAGACATAAAACACCCGCTATCATCAGCGCTGCAGCAAACCAGAATAATCCAGGCGGGTGCTCGTTTAGCAGAATCAGAGAGGCAAACACTCCGATGAACGGACCAATGGCAAAGTAGGTGCTGCTGCGAGCCGAACCGATTTTGCGAAGCGCTCCTATAAACAACACAAGGCTGGCGCCATAACTGAACGCACCGATCAGAAGCGCACCGCCAACCTGCTGAACGTCAATTGTTCCGAAACCGAGTACAGCGGCAAGAACGATGTTAAACAGTCCGGCACAGTATCCCTTGATGGCGGCAAGAGCCGTTGCCGGCAAATCATCCACGTCACGGGTCAGGTTATTGTCGATACCCCAGAAAATGCAGGCCAACAGCACCAGTATCCCCGAAGTTGAGAATGCCAAACTCTCTGGTGATTTGAGGATTATAAACGCTGAAGCCAGTACAATCAGAACCTTCCCGCCCCACACATACCGGCTTACATGTTCTTTGAAAATCAGCCAGGCGATGATGGTTGTGGCGACGGTCTCCAGATTCAGCAGCAGGGCTACTTCCGAGGCTCTGCCATATTTTATGCCATAGACAAGGCACAAGGGCGCAATGACGCCGCCCGCAAGCACAGCACCCAAGAGCTTGAGCCGATGGATGCGGGAGATGCTTCGTGTTTCCCGGAAGATATTTATGCGCTGCCGTACCAGGATGAAAGATAACCCGATGCCGGAGCCGAGGTAGAGCAGACCGGCCAGGAGTACGGGTGACATTTCACCTATTACCATTTTGCACAACACAGGTGAGATTCCGAAGAGTAATGCCGAGAGTGTCGCTAGTAGAGGACCGTGGCTCATATCGGCTCTTATCTGGATGGGGTTGTTATTGCCGCTTTGCGATTGGGGCGGGCTTTTGTCATTTTTGTAGTCTCGGTAACAGCCAGCGGTGCGGTCAACTGTTGATAGCGCTCGAACAGAAACGCCACCCGCTCGGCCTCAGTCTTGAAGGTGGTATTGCCATAGGCGGCATCAACAGCGCGATCAAGCGCCTGATGGGCCTTAACCAGCTCCGGCGGCATGGTCAGGGGATCGTAGAGATCGGCTAGGGTTGCGGTTCGACTCCGCTCACCGACCGGTCCCGCTCCCTGAGCGGAGTCGAAGGGAGAACTCATGAATTTGGCGCGGGCGTCTAGGACGGCCTGCGCGGCGGTTTCGACATTCTCCCTCACCCGGCGCTCCGCGCCACCCTCTCCCGCTTGCGAGAGGGGGATTTCCGGCCAGGGGAAGTTGTTGTAGACGATACCGGCAGAGTAGCGATAACGGCTTTCGAGACGTCCACAAACCGCCCGCATCCAGGCGTTGTGCATAGTTGAGGAGAGGATGCCGAAGTGGTAGAGGGTGGCGTTAGGAAGTATTTTCACTAGGTTGCTGCAAAATGTATCCGAAGTCAGAAATCCGCTAGGTATAAACTGCCGCCGCTCTGAGGACACTTCTGGGATTATCAGATAGTTGTCTTTTGGCATATTCTCGACATGAAACCGTGTCGGTGTTGCGGCTATCTTGCGAGTAGGGGCGCTCTTACTTTCGAGACGTACCAAGCGCACCGCTTCAACCCGCTTTAATGCCTCCGGCATGCGGCGCAGTTCTTCCGGAGGACAGTCCCCAAGCCACAAACACCAGCGCTCGTAGCCGTTGATAAACTCGTAAGAGCCAAGCCAGCGCCGGAACCATTTTTCCGCAGCAGGTTCCAACTTGACAAATGCGTCCCTTTCTTCAGTGGAAAAGAGGTAGTTTCCACCGTCTATCGGTTTGTTGCCAATGCCGATTTCGGGAACACTACAAAGCGGTTTTGTGCGATTTTGCAGGGTTACATCCGGCCCATCCACCAGGTAGGGGTTGATATTACCGACTTTGACAGCATGCGGTTCGCTCTTGGGGGTGTCATAGTCGAAGAGCCATTTTTCTGTCACTTCCTGTAACCCGAAGCCGATGATGACGCAGTGTACAGCCGCTTTGCCACGTGCTTCGCTGTTCCATTGAAAGGTGCGGTGAGCAAAGTGAATACTGATTCCCCGGCGGAAGAGATCGGGCCAGAGGATGCCGACCTGCTCCCCTTGAGTGATGGAATTGGTGGAGACGAAGGCTGCTTTTATACTCCCCCTCCCTTGACGGGAGGGGGTTGGGGGGTGGGTGAAATCGCCAGTATCGTCACTGCTACCACTTCCCCCCCACCCTAACCCTCCCCCGCCGGGGGGGAGGGGATATATTTCTTCGGCACTCGCCATATACTCGGTCGCCTTGCGATACCAGCAGGCCACGTAATCCAGCACTCCGGCTCCCCTGGAACCGTGGAAAACAGCAGCGACCTCATCTCGCTGGTTATTATCCAAAAACTTAGATCCCACAAACGGCGGATTCCCCAACAGATATGACAACTTCCAGGACGGCACCACATCATTCCAGTCAATCTTCAGGGCATTGCCATTAACAATATGCGGCGCCTTCTTGAGCGGCAGGCGGGCGAAGTACAGGCCGAACTCCTCCGATACTTTCAGGTTCATCTGGTGGTCGGTCAGCCAGAGCGCCACCTCGGCGATACGGGCCGGCCACTCCTCAATCTCAATGCCGTGGAATTGATCAACGTTGACGCCGATAAGCTGGAAAACATCCAGCATAAGCTGGTCGTTCTGACGCACCTGACGCAGTACTTCCAGCTCCAGCAGGCGCAGTTCACGGTAGGCGATAACCAGGAAGTTGCCGCAGCCGCAGGCCGGGTCGAAGAATGTCAGACGGGACAGTTTTTTCAGAAACTCGAAGAGCAGATTGCGGTTGCGCTTGATGCGATGGAATTCGGCCCACAGTTCATCCAGAAACAGCGGCCCGATCAGTTTGAGTATGTTGGTTTCGCTGGTGTAGTGAGCGCCAAGGTTACGCCGCGCCGTGGTGTCCATGATCGACTGAAAAAGCGAGCCGAAGATAGCTGGGCTGATGCGGCTCCAGTCCAGAGCGCAGCAGTCCAGCAGGGTTTCGCGCATGGCCCGGTCGCACGAGGTAATCGGCAGGACTTCGCTGAAAAGTTGACCGTTGACATAAGGGAAAGTTGCCATCTGTTCGTCAAGGGTTTTGGGGCGTTTTTCGGGCGAGGTGTCCAGCACTTGAAAGAGCTGCGCCAAGTGCATGCCGAGATCGCTGCCGTCTTCAGTGGTGCGCTGCTCCAGATAATCCTGAAACAGGCGGCGCTCAAAAAGTGCGGTATCCTCGGCAAACAGGCAGAACAACAGCCGGACCAGCAGTATTTCCAGGGCATGGCCGTTATACCCGGCCTCCTTGAACTGGTCGTGCAGCTTGCCCAGTTTTTCGGCGGCCAGCACGTTGACCGGGTCCTGCTGGCCGAAGCTGCGGGTTTGGTAACCGGCGATGAAACCGAACAGACGGACGTGTTTGGAGAGTTCTGCTAGTGTAAAATCGTGCTGTTCGTTGCTGTCCAGATCAAATAACCGGAACCGCGCGAAATCTGAAACCAGCACATAGCGCGGCAGATCGCGTTCTTTCAGACCGGGAAAATAGTCAAACGCCTGGCGGGCGGCACGTTCAAGATCCTTGCCGCGCGACTTGTGCTCGACCAGAAGCACCCCTTTCCAGAGCAGGTCAATAAAGCCGCCCTGACCATCACCTTTCTTGACCGGCGCTTCAAAGGATGCCACCCGCCTTCTGGTTATACCAAATACATTGAAGAACCCGTCCCAGAAGCTCTTGGCTTCGGCATCTTCAGAGCTTTCCGAGGCCCATTCACGGCTGAAGGTCAGGGTGCGGTCACGTATTTCATTCCAGGAAAGCGGCATGGCGAGCCCTTAAAGATAATACTATGGAAAAGTGGCTTCAAAATAGCCGTGAAACACCAGGCCGTCAAGCGATATGGAACATAATAATATCACCCTGATTACAACATCGAATAACCAGTCTGGTAAACGTGCAGCTAAATAGCACCTTTTCCTCTTTCGTTAGTCCGAATCTTCACTACCTCATCAACTGTTGATACGAAAATTTTCCCATCACCGATATTACCGGTGTGGGCATACTTCTGGATTACGTTAACGACTTCATCAACCATCTCATCATCTACAACAACTTCCAGCTGAATGCGCGGCACGAATTCCACCATTTCGTAGACAATCTTGTCTGCCGCATTCCGAGCCCTGCTTTTGCCAAAGCCTTTAATCTCGAAAATCGTCACTCCCGGCAAGCCCTCAATTTTATGAAGTTCCTCGGTTACTTCCAGTAACTTTGACGGCCTGATTATCGCTTTTATCTCTTTCATAAGGTTCTCCCGTTTCCTATCGATTAAATTACATTTCCGCATCTTCATTCCTCTTTTCAAACCAGCTGTAGACCGATGGAATAATCAACAACGTAAGCAGCGTTGACGTTATCAATCCCCCGACAACAACTGTTGCCAGAGGTTTCTGGATCTCAGAACCGGTCCCGCTGGCAATCAGCATCGGAACCAGGCTGAAAATGGATATTGATGCAGTCATCAGCACCGGGCGCAACCTGTCGAGAGCTCCCTTTCTGATCGCTTCCGGTAATTCAAGCCCTTCGTCACGGAGTTGCGAGATGCGCGACACCAGCACAAGTCCGTTCAACACGGCAACACCGAACAGGACGATAAAGCCCACTGATGCAGGGACGGAGAGATATTGCCCTGATATATATAGAGCAAAAACACCGCCGATCAGCGCAAACGGCAGATTGGAAATTACCAGCAGCGCTAGGCTGATTGACCGGAACGAAACGTATAAGAGAAGCATTATCATGCCGATTGCAACAGGCCCAATAATCATCAACTTGTTCATCGCCCGCTGCTGGTTCTCGAATTGACCGCCCCAGGTTAGATAATAACCCGGGGGAAGTTTTACCTTCTCTTTGATCTTCTCCTTTGCCTCGGCAACAAAGCCGCCGATATCTCTGCCGGTTACATTCATCTCGATTCCGATTCTTCTGATGCCGTCCTGGCGGCTTATCTGAACCGGTCCTTCAATCATTTTTACTTCAGCTAACTGATCGAGCGGAATGTTCATCCCCGTTTTTGTGGTGATAAGAATATTTTTGATGGTTTCCAGGGAATTTCTCTTTTCCTCCGGCAGGCGCACCGTTATGTCAAAGTTCCGGTTCTGTTCATAAAATTGAGAGGCCGATTTTCCGGCAACGGCAATTTCGATGACACTCTGGACATCGCTGATATTCAGGCCGTAGCGGGCAATTTTTGCCCGGTCGATGTTGACCGTTAGGTATGGCTGCCCGGAAACCTTTTCGGTATTTAAATCGGTTCCCCCCTTGACGGTAGAAAGAGCCTTGGCAATTTCAGCCGACTTGTCTCTCAGCACGTCGATATCTTCGCCAAACAGTTTGACAATCAATTGTGCCTTTGTCCCGGCGACAAGTTCATCAATCCGGCACTGAATCGGCTGGCTGAAGCCGAAAGAGATTCCCGCCACCGATTCGAGAGCCTTGCGCATCTCATTGGTAACCTCTTCTTTGGAAATGTCCCGTTTCCATTCGCTCTTCGGCTTGAATATCCCGACATAGCCGGTTTTATCCACCCCCCTGGTATCGAGCGCGACACCAGTTTGCCCGGTACGTGACACGACGATATCCAGTTCATCAAATTTTTTGAGCTTCTCTGCGGCAAGCTTGTTTACCTCCATCGCTTTCGCCATGGAGACACCGGGGAGCATGGAAACATCCATGTCGAACGACCCTTCATCCATGGTCGGGATAAATTCGGTTCCCAATCGTGTCACAAGAAACAGCGAGGCGACCAGGAACAGGCCGGCAATACTCAACACCACTCGCTTTTTGTTCATTGCATATTCCAAAAGCGGCAGGTAGAGCCTGTGCGCATGCTTCATGATGAAGCTCTCTTGTTCCGGCTGCGGCTTCAGCAGGAGAGAGCAGAGAACTGGAATAATCAATACCGAGATAAAGAGCGATGAAAGAAGCGCGATCGCAACGGTAATGGCGAGCGGTCCAAACATCTTACCTTCGATCCCTTCCAGAGAGATTATGGGAAGAAAGGTAATCGCAATTATCAATACCCCGAAAATGCTGGGCTTTTGCACCTCAATGACAGCTTTAAGCACCGCTAAAATTGGATTTTCATCCTTTTTCATTTCAGCAAAGTGCCGTTGAACATTTTCCACCGCAATTATTGTTGAATCCAGGATCATGCCGATGGAGATCGCGATACCGCCGAGTGACATCAGATTCGCGCTTAATCCGGCAATCTTCATGACAACAAATGTGACAAACAGTGACAGCGGCAAAGCGATCAGTACGACCAAGCTCCCTCTGATGCTTCTCAGCAATAAATACAAAATGACGAGCACCAGAATAGCGCCTTCCAAAAGCGCCTTGTTTACCGTGTGTACGCTCGCGTTTATGATATCGCTTCTATCGTAATACGGAACCATCTTGATGCCGTCCGGCAGCATGTTGTTGCCATTTATTTCCCGCACTTTTTCATCCACCTGACGGACAACGTCACGGCTGTTTGCTCCGCGCAGCATCATAACGATGCCGCCAACCGCCTCATCCTTGCCGTTCGTCATGGCGGCGCCCATCCGTACGGCTTCGCCGATTTTGACCTGCGCGACGTCACGCAGGTAGGTTGGTGTGCCTCCCTGGGATTTCAGGACGATATTATCTATATCGCTGAGATCCTTTATTAGTCCGACACCACGCACAATGTACTGGTCACTGCCCCGTTCGAGGATATTGCCACCGACGTTTTGATTGTTGTTGCCGATGGCGGAATAGACATCGTCTACCGTTACGGCATATTTCAGCATCTTTTCCGGCGAGATAACAACCTGGTACTCCTTGAAGTAGCCGCCAAACGAATTGATTTCATTAACACCGGCTACGCCTTTCAACTGCGGGGTGATAATCCACTCCTGAATGGTGCGCAGGTTGGTCAGGTAAGCGATTTTCTGCTGCGGGTCAGTCGGAATCTTCCCTTCCAGGGTGTACTGATAAATCTCACCCATGGCGGTGCCGATCGGTCCCATGGCAACTTCAACACCTTTAGGGACCTTCTCCCTCGCTTCCGCCAAGCGTTCAAATACAAGCTGGCGCGCAAAATAAATATCGACATTGTCCTTGAAAACAATGGTTACTATTGAAAGACCAAACTTTGTAACCGAACGCATCTGTTCAAGATCCGGCAATCCTCGCATTGCCATCTCAATCGGGTAGGTGACGTTCCTCTCAATTTCAACCGCAGAGAGGCCATTTGCATGGCTTACAACCTCAACTTGAATATTTGTTACATCCGGAAAAGCGTCAATCGGTAATTTCAGATATGAATACGATCCGAAAGCAATAATCAGCAGCGCAAGGAATATGACCATCCCTTTTTGCTTAATCGTATATGCAATTAGTTTTTCTAGCATTGGTGTGCGTCTCCTGTTACTTCATCTTTTTTTGATGATGGTGTCACTATCCCTCCAGTTCGCCCTTTTTAAGTTCCGACTTCAGAATGAACGCCCCCTTGATGGCATAACGTTCTCCTTCCTTAAGACCGGAAACAATCTCAACCATGCCGCCTGCAGTGCGACCCGGTTCCACTTTTCGTGGTACGAATTCATCTCCTTTGTCATCCACAACGAAGATCACCTTATTGCCGTCAACATCCTGAAGGGCCTCTTCGGGAACTGACAGGACCGCTGCTGCGTCAGCCGGTAACGTCAGTTCAACTGTGGCAAACATCTCCGGCTTCAACTTCCGACCTGGATTAGCAACCGCGACACGTGCCTTGACCGTACGGGTGGCTTCGTCAACCAGGTCGGCAATGTAAGTGATGCGACCCTTCAGTTTCTGGTCGGGAAAGGCGCTAACGGAAACAATTGCCGCTTGCCCCTTGTGCACTTTGGCCAGATCTTTTTCATGAATGTCCACCAGCACCCAGACTGTGGAAAGATCGGCCACAGTGTAGAGGCTTTTGGAAGGGTCTGAGAGCTCACCGACTATTGCGTGTTTCTCGGTGATGATGCCAGCGATTGGTGAACGGACCGGCAAAAACGGCTTTTTATGGTCTTCACCTTTGAGGTCGGATGTTGAAATACCGTACAAGGACAAGCGTTCCTCATCGGTGTGCAGCTCCGTCTGCGCGGTCTTGAAATCGGTTTCGGCCTGGAGGATATCCTTGCGGGCCGCAATTTTTTTCTCCACCAGGTGCTTGATCCGATCCATGTTGGCCTGCGCCAGGGCAAGCTTGGTCCTTGACTGGTGGTAGCGGCCCAGGGCTTCCCCAAGCTCAACGCTGTCGAGGGTTGCCAAGGCTTGTCCGGCGGAAACGCTGTCACCGAGGGAGGCACTGACGGCAACGATCTTTCCAGAGATGCGCGGCGATACGTGGGCAGTGCGGTCGGCGTTTGCCTCCACCTTGCCGGTGGCGCTGATCACGCCGCCCATACGCTGTTTTTTTGCCGGAGCGACAACCACTCCGTTCTGTTTCTGCACCTCGGAGGTCATCTTGACACTGCTTGGGCCCTTCTTATCCTCCTGTTCCTTGCCTTCATCCTTGCTGCCTGTTTTTTCAACCTTTATGTCGGCTTCCTTCTTTTCGGCAGGCTCTCCGCCGCTGCTTTTGAGGTTGATTGAACGATAGAAAAACCCGCCACCCACAGCTACTGCCAGAATAAGTCCTATAATGATTACTTTCTTGTTCACTGCATACCTCCGGTAAGATCGATTGCTGCTACTGTTTCAAGTTTAATAAACGCCACGTGTCTGCCGTACAAAGCTGACAGATAACCATCATTGACCTCAAAAAATTTCTTTTGCTCATCTATGACCGAAAGAATACCCACCTCACCTAGCCGGTAGGCTTCCTGGATCAGCTTCAGGTTCTCGGTCAGTTGCGGGATGATACCCTGTTCAAACAGGTCAAGGATGCGTTCCGACGATGAGAGGCGCGATATGGCTGCCTCAACCTCGGCGGTTATCGTTCGTTCCAGCGCCAATCGGCGTGAGTCAGCGGCATCCATACGAGCATGAGCAGCAGCCCGGCCGCCACTGTTGCGGTCAAAGACCGGAATCGGCATTGACAGGCGCAACCCCAGCTGTGTATCGCTGCTCGTTGATGACAAGCCTCCCACCTCAACGGAGCCTCGCTGCCATTGGGCAAAGAGCCCAGCCGTGAGATTGGGAAGAGCCTCAGCTTTAGCGAGGCGATTCTCTGTTTCTGCTTTGTCGCGTTCAAGTGCCAGGGCCATGAGATCAGGGCGTGAGGCCAAGGCATGCTTTATAAAATCTTGATTTTTTGGTGATGGTATCGGTGCGGAAAGCTTGTCGGACAAATTGATGTCGTTTTCTTTCAGACCGGTCAAAGAGGCGATTTTTATGCGCAGCGAGATTCGCTCCCGCTCAATTTCAAGCAAACGATTTCCGGCACGGGCCAGTTCAACCTTTGCAAGGTTGAGTTCCAACTCGGGTATGTCGTCAGCCTTGAAACGCTCACCCGTAATCTTTACCAGCTCCTGATTAAGTGCAACCTGTCCTGCCGCCAGTTCTCTGCGTTTTTCAGCCAGAGCCAGATCAAGAGCCAGTGTGGCAACTTCATCTTTCAGCAGTCGCGCGGTGTTGTCCCGCTGCCGTTGCATCGCTTCGGCCTCACGCTGTGCCGCCTCGCGTCGCAGGCGCAGTTTGCCGTTCAGAGTGAATTCCTGATTTACGCCAATTGAAACGGAACGTTCTTCGGGGCTGCCGGTCAGAGTCCCGGTGACCCCTTGAAGTTCCAGGGTTGGGTTGCTGATCGTACCGGCCTGAATAGCCAGCGATTGTTTTGCAGCTGCTTCCTTTTCCAAAGCAGCCAGTTCGGCATTATGTTTCAGGGCCAACACAACTATTTCATTGATGCTGCGGGGAACCGGTTCGGCCAGTGCCGGCAGGCAGACAAGTGCCTGTAGAAACAGAGCGGGAATGATTCCGCGCGCCAGTGTTGAACGTGTCACAGATGAACCTCCAGATTGATTAATATGCTACGGCAGGCGCGAATAGACACATACCGTACGGGATGCGTTACTTTTGAATTATTGCGGGAGACGGGTGGTTAAACGGTGACTGAGTCGGGTGGAACGAAGAGGGAAAGATAGACCGCGGGTAAAAAATTGAATGAGGCAAACGTGTTCAAGTCCAGAATGATGGGGTTATAGCTAATCTGAAACGGCTGGATGGCCAGTGACGCATGACACACACAGTTCACACATTTGTCACACCCATCGTAATCGTTGTGCTGTTCGAGAGGGGCACACGGGCACTCGTGAGCCGCGGATATTTCAGGATTTGATGCCAGGCCGCGTGCTGCCGTCACATCAGTTTGCATGGCATGCGCACATTCATGTGCACCATTTACCATGACAGTCAGCATGACCATGAGGAGAAGACGGGAAAAATATTTCAGGGATGTCTGTTTACGCATATATTTCAGATAATGTCTGACTCTACTCATACTGTCAAGAATCTTATTGAGGATTAAGTAGAGCATGCCATTCGGAAACCAGCGCTTTGAGAACACTATTCACTATTTCGCATACATAGTAGAAGTTGTTTTTCTATTGACAATTACACGGCATATTATATACAAAACCCGTTCTTGTCTTACCATTTTTTTGCACGCAGAGCAGAATTATCAACCTCTTGCCTGCGCCGCATTTTTTAAACACCGGGACACCAAGGAAAATCCATTGAAGAAGCACAACTTCATTCCCTACCTTACCAGAAAGATATATTTTTTCCCGGTGTCCCGGCATGTAGTTACCTTTGAATGAAAACAGATTATTCCGTGATTACGAGTAAATCTCGCGGCATCCTGTTGATATTGCTCGCAGCAATTCTCTGGGGCACAACCGGCACTTCGCAGGCATTGGCACCACCCGGCGCGCACCCTTTGACAATCGGTGCCCTGCGCCTTGCTGTCGGCGGAGGGGCTCTGTTTCTGCTGGCCCTGTCACGCGGACAGATCAACTGGGACTGTTTTCGCCAACCGGGTGTCACGTTCCTGGCGGCGGTTCTGGTTGCAACATATCAACTGACGTTTTTTGAGGCGGTGCAGACAACCGGTGTCGCCCTCGGCACGATGGTGGCGATCGGCAGCGGGCCCCTCTTTGCGGGACTGCTTTCCTATCTCGTACACAAAGAGCGCCCAGACCGCCGCTGGGTGATAGCGACTGCATTAGCGATTGCCGGATTATTGCTGCTTTTCATTCCCGCACCCGGTAGCATACTGCAGGTACGGACAACAGGCGTACTGTTGGCACTCTCTGCCGGCGCTTCCTATGCTGGATACACGCTCGCCATCAAACGTCTGCTGCCGGGCAACTCATCAGACGCCGTCATTGCTGTTGTGTTCACACTCGGGGGAATTCTGCTTGCGCCGTTTCTGTTTTAACTCAGACCTTCGCTGGGCAATTGAAACAGACGGCCTGCTTGTTGTTCTGCATCTGGGACTGGTCGCCACTGCAATGGCATATCTGCTTTTTGCCCGCGGGCTCCGTACGGTTCCAGCAGTTCACGCAGTGACCTTGTCACTGGCAGAACCTCTGACAGCAGCCACTCTCGGGATTCTTGTCCTCAAAGAGCATCCGACGATGACGTCAGCAAGCGGCATGGGATTGGTTTGTCCGGATTGGTGGTACTGGGGAAACCTCGTTCCGGATACGTAAAAAAACTAACCGTTTCCTGATCATTCGAATCATCCGGATTGTCATTTTCGGCAGATTAGCGTATGGTTTCGCATCATTTTCATATAACTGGACGCACTGTCGCAGATTTACAGTATTCAATGAGGAGCCCGCATGTTTTTCCAGCAACTTATTAACGGCATCGCCCTGGGCAGCACCTACGCGCTGATTGCATTGGGTTATACCATGGTATACGGCATCATCACCCTGATCAACTTTGCCCATGGCGAAATCTATATGGTCGGAGCGTTTGTCGGCCTGTACGCCACTTCAATCCTCAAAGTGAATTTTTTTGTTGCCATGCTTATTGCCATGCTGGTCTGCGTACTGCTCGGAGTCCTGGTAGAGCGGATCGCGTACCGTCCTCTCCGCAAGTCTTCACGATTATCGGCTCTCATTTCTGCAATTGGTGTGTCGATCTTCCTTTCGACTCTTGCACAGATGCTCTTCGGGGCCAATGCCAAGGGATACCCGGAAGGCGTCTTTCCGGTCAAACAGATTCACATCGGCTCAGCTGAGATTTCCACACTCCAACTCCTCATTATCGCGATATCAGCCACTTTAATGATCGCCCTTGAGTTTATTGTCCACAAAACAAAGATCGGCAAAGCAATGCGTGCGACTTCAGAGGATTACAACACCGCCGCCCTGATGGGTATTAATGTCAACATGGTAATATCCTTCACATTTGCGCTCGGCTCAGCTCTGGCCGCTGCTGGAGGGGTTCTTGTCGGACTGCTCTATAATGCGGTGTCTTTTAATATGGGGCTGATGGCCGGTCTGAAGGCATTTGCAGCCGCAGTGCTTGGAGGAATCGGCTCCATACCGGGCGCCATGCTTGGAGGCTTGCTGCTGGGGGTGACCGAGGTAGCGGGTGTGGCAATCGGTTTTTCATCTTATCGGGATGCGATCGCTTTTGCCATTCTGGTTCTGGTGCTGTTGGTAAAACCGACCGGGTTACTCGGGCGAAAAATTCAAAAGAAAGTGTAAACATTGGAGCCGGAGTTATTATATGGGTGATTATTTACATATGCTGTTGGGGAACCTAAATCCTTATTATCTGCAGATCATTGTCAATATCGGAATCGGCATAATACTGGCTCTCGGACTGAATGTCGTTACAGGACTGACCGGCCAGCTTTCTCTGGGCCACGCCGCATTTATGAGTATCGGGGCTTTCACCAGCGCCGTGCTTACTATTAAGTTCAGTATGCCGTTCAGTGTCAATCTGATTCTTACCGGGTTTCTGACTGCAGGCGTTGCCGCCCTGATCGGGCTTCCCATTTTGCGCCTGACAGGAGATTATCTGGCAATCTGCACACTTGGTTTTGCCGAGATTGTAAAGGTTGTTTTCTTGAATCTCGATATCACCAACAGGGCCCTCGGATTATCGGTTCCCGCTCCGAACACGACCATTCCGATGCCGATTGTTGTCTGGACTGTTGTTGTACTGACGATCATCTGTGTCTCCTTTATTCACAGTTCGCGCTTCGGCAGGGCGCTTATGGCTGTTAGAGGCGACGAAATTGCAGCTGAAGCGATGGGAATCAACGTAACGCTTTACAAAGTCCAGTCATTCGCTGTCGGAGCTTTTATAGCCGGTGTCGGCGGGGGGCTCTACGCTCATTTCATGGGCTACATTAACCCCTCTGATTTTGGTTTCCTTAAATCTGTCGACATCCTCAGCATGGTTGTCCTTGGGGGGCTGGGGAGCATTACCGGCAGTGTTATCGGTGCGACCATACTGTCAGCCGCACCGGAATTTTTACGCTTTATGGCCTCATACCGCATGCTGGTCTACGGCGGCCTGCTGGTCAGTATGATGATCTTCCGTCCCAATGGTTTGATGGGCGGAATAAGTTTCACCGGGCTGATACTGCGCGCTCTGGGACGTAAACCCCACCTTAAAACGCGTATGGAACAAAAATCAACTGAGACACTGAGATCCGGCAATGGCGATACTTGAACTAAAAAATGTAACTATCCGCTTTGGCGGTCTTGTGGCCGTCAACGATGTTAATCTTACGGTAGAAGCGGGGACTATTCAGGCTTTAATCGGCCCGAACGGTGCAGGGAAAAGCACGCTCTTCAACCTGATAACCGGCATCTATACACCTACCAGCGGGTCAATATCTTTCAAAGGGCAATCTGTCAGCGGGACGCCGACCTTCAGGATAGCAGCTGCAGGCATTGGCCGTACTTTTCAGAATATCAGACTGTTCACCGACCTGACAGTGCTGGATAATATTCTGATTGGAGCCCATAGTCGCGGACATTGGAATCTGGCCGGCGCCCTGATGAAATTCACTCCATGGGTGAGAAGAGAAGAAGGAGAGTTGCTGGATCTGGCACGGGAATGCCTGCAAATGGTAGACCTATCCTATAGAGCCTTTGAACTTTCCGGCAACCTCCCCTACGGTGAGCAGAGGCGACTTGAAATTGCCCGGGCACTTGCACTCAAGCCTGATTTACTGCTGCTCGATGAACCAGCGGCCGGTATGAACCCACAGGAAAAAGGCGAGCTTATGCTGATGGTTCAGCGCATACGTGCTACCGGAATAACTGTTTTTCTGGTCGAGCACGACATGAAATTTGTCATGGGGATATCTGATCGAATTGCCGTACTTGATTACGGTGAAAAAATTGCTGAAGGTCTGCCGGAAGAGATCAGAAAAAACCCGAAGGTTATCGAAGCATATCTCGGAAAGGGGGCTGGCGATGCTCACGCTTGATCAGCTATACGTCAATTATGGCGCCATCAAAGCACTCAAAAGCATTTCCTGTCGAGTTGAAAAGGGAGAAATTGTCGCTCTCATCGGCGCAAACGGTGCAGGCAAAACCACCATCCTGAACGCCATTTCCGCCATTATTCCAATTTTTTCGGGGTCGGTATCATTTCTTGGTGAAACGATCAGCGGCATTCCGCCTCATGAAATAGTCAAACGCGGAATTTCACAGGTTCCTGAAGGACGGCGCGTCTTCGCCAACATGTCCGTTTTCGAAAACCTTGAAATGGGTGCCTACATTCGCACCGATAAAAAAGCTATCCTGGAAGAGATCGACCAGGTTTTTGTCCGGTTCCCACGACTGTTCGAACGGAAAAAACAGTTGGCAAAAACACTTTCGGGCGGGGAGCAGCAGATGCTCGCCATGGGACGCGCCCTGATGTCACGTCCCAAGCTGCTGCTGCTGGACGAACCGTCAATGGGACTGGCACCAATGCTTGTGGAACAGATTTTTTCAATCATTCAGGAGATCAACGCAAGCGGCACGACAATCATGCTCGTCGAACAGAACGCCAACATGGCACTTTCAATCGCCCATCGCGCCTACGTACTTGAAACCGGTGAAGTTGTACTGCAGGGACCGGCGGCCGACCTGGCAGCCGACCCTGAAGTACGCAAAGCCTACCTGGGCGAATAGCAAGGATTCTCATACGTGCATAACAAGCCCATCGTAAACCCCTACCTGGCGGTGCTGGTAGGGGTTTTTGCCGTTTCATTCTCCGCCCTTTTTGTCAGGCTTACAACCGCCCCGGCCTTGATAATCGCCACCTATCGCCTGCTGATTACGTTTGTTGTGCTTGCACCATACGCTCTGCTCCGGCATCGCCCGGGGCTCATCCTGCTTTCCTGGAAACAGCGCGGACTGGCTGCAGCCAGCGGCCTCTGCCTCGCACTTCACCTTGTCACGTGGTTTGCCTCGCTCCGTTATACCAGCATTGCCAGTTCTGTTGTTCTGGTAACCACACAGCCGATTTTCGTGGTTATCGGCTCGTGGTTTTTTTTCAGAGAGAAAGTCAGCCGTAAGGCCATGATGGGAGGAGGACTCGCACTGCTTGGCAGTCTTGTTATCGGGGCGGCCGACTTTCAAATCGGACCGGAAGCCTTTATTGGTGACCTGCTTGCTCTGACAGCTGCAATACTCGTTTCGGGCTATCTTCTGATCGGCCGGCGCTTGAGAGGTGACGTTGCATTACCGGTCTACACATTCTACACCTACGGAAGCAGCGCTCTCGTATTGATAATTGCGAGCCTGGTTACCGGAACTCCGTTTGCACCCTATCAAACACGTGACTGGATTCTCTTTTTTGCCCTTGCAATTGTCTGTACTGTTATTGGGCATACTGTCTTTAACTGGGTGCTGCGTTATGTCCAGGCCTCCGTAGTGTCAGTCAGCGTCTTGGGCGAACCGCTGGGAGCCATCCTGTGGGCTTCCGTGTTTTTACGGGAATATCCGACGATTCGCCAGTCAATCGGAGCCGGTTGTATCTTTGGAGGTCTCTTCATCTTTACGCGTTTTTCAGCGAGTCATGGGACGACTGTTCTCCATACTGCCGTTTGCTCAAAAGGGTGACTCGCGTGCAAAAAAAGACAGAACTGCAGCACGGCGCAGCGACAGGACTCGGGTACGGCATTCTGGCATATCTGATCTGGGGTTTTTTTCCCGTCTACTTCAAGGCACTAGCCGGTGTACCCCCTCTACAGGTGGTCTGTCACCGGATCGTCTGGTCGGTACTTTTTCTCTGGCTGATCATAGTCTGGCGCGGCAAATGGGGCACAATCCGGGATGCATTACACGACCGACGAGCGGTAACGCTTCTGACCGTATCGGCTCTTCTGATCGCCACCAACTGGTTGGTATTCATCATTGCCGTGGGACATGCCCAGGTCATCCAGGCCAGTCTAGGCTATTTTATTACCCCCTTTGTCAGCGTACTTCTCGGGTTTCTTTTCTATCAGGAACGGCTGCGTCGACTGCAGCTGATCAGCCTTCTGCTTGCAGCGGTCGGGGTCCTGCTGCTGACGGTCCAATACGGCCGTTTTCCCTGGGTAGCAATGGTGCTGGCTCTTACCTTTGGCTCCTACGGCCTGTTCCGCAAGATTGTAACGGTTGATTCGCTGACCGGCCTGACCATAGAAACACTGCTGCTGGGCCCCGCTGCACTCGGCTATCTGATTTTTGTTACCTGGCAGGGGACAGGCTCTTTTCAAGCCCAGGGAGCGCTGACCACGACACTTCTGGTACTGGCAGGTGTTGCAACTGCTGTACCGCTGCTTCTCTTTGCCTCGGCAGCCCGACTCCTCCGTCTTGCAACGATCGGTTTTCTGCAGTACATCACTCCGACTCTGCACTTTCTGCTGGCCGTGTTGCTGTACAAGGAGCCGTTTTCCAGGGCCCACCTGTTCAGCTTCCTGTTTATCTGGAGCGGGCTCTGCTTCTATTCATTTGATGCCTGGCGGGGATTGAGGGAGACTAATCAGAACAGCGCTCATACGAAGTTTTGTAGTCAAAAAACGTCAGAAACACATTGACGGTGGCTCGCCCGGAGTGATAGTGTTGCCAGCCATACAAACGCACCGAATCTGTATTCCCGGTTCCGATCGGAACATCCCACAGTATAGTTTAGGAGACGTATGATGAAAAAGATTTCGAGCCTCGCTGTATCCTTTCTGTTGGTTTCCATTGTGTTGATCTCGACCGCCTTTGCGGCAGAGGCCCCTAAAAGAGTATTGATCGGCGTATCCAAAATCGTTTCCCACCCCGCCCTTGATGCCGTTGTTAAGGGTCTGCAGGACGAGCTCGCTGCCGCAAAAATCAATGCAGAGTACGACCTGCAGAATGCAAACGGCGATATCAATGCCGCTGCCTCAATCGCCAACAAGTTCCAGTCGGAAAATGTGACCGTGGCCGTCGGAGTCGCCACCCCCACATCCCAGTCACTGGTGAACACCCTCAAAGGCATTCCGATTGTTTTTTCCGCGGTAACTGATCCGGTCAAGGCCGGTTTGGTTGCGTCGCTCAGCAAAGGCGACAGGAATGTTACCGGTGTATCCGACATGACCCCGGTGAAACAGCAGATTGAACTGCTGATGAGGGTCAAGAAGATCAAACGCCTCGGCCATATCTACACCAGCTCCGAAGAAAATGCGGTTGTACTGGCCGGCATTGTCAAACAGGTCTGCAAGGATATGAATATAGAATTCGTGGAGACGACCGTTTCCAAATCCTCCGAGGTGAAGCAGGCTGTTCAGGCCATTATCCGGCGTGTGGATGCATTGTACATAAGCACTGACAACACCGTCGTCTCTGCCATGAGTGCTGTTGCGGACGTGGCAGCGAAAGCCGGAGTGCCGATCATGTCTGCCGACCCGAGTTCTGCAGAAAACTACCCTGTTCTGGCAGCCTGGGGCTTCGATTACTACAAGATGGGAAGGACTACCGGCAAACTGGTTGTCGAAATTCTCAAAGGGAAGAAGCCTGAGCAGATCCCCACCCAGTTCATGACCAAGACCAGTGACGTTGACCTGCTGATCAATCTTGATGTAGCGAAAAAACTCGGCCTGACTTTTCCCAAAGACATCGTCAAAAGCGCCAACAAGATCGTTCAGAACGGCAAATTGACCAAGAAGTAACTATTTCTCTGCATGCGCCAGGCGATCAGTACGATTGTCTGGCGCTATTTTTTTCCGGACTGATTATCTGGGTCAGTATGTTTACAAAGTTAAACAGTGGAAAATAACTTCTAAATTTCTAAAGGATATGCGGCATACTTATGATTGAAGGGATTCTGGTAGAAGGGCTGATATACGGGATAATGGTTCTGGGGGTATTTATTACCTTCCGGATCCTCGATTTTCCGGACCTGACAGTAGACGGTTCGTTCCCTCTGGGAGCGGCCTTGATGGTACAATGCATACTTCTCGGCACGAACATCTGGCTGGCGCTGCTGGTGGCATTTATTGGCGGAGTCCTGGCCGGAGTGGCTACGGCTCTGATTCACAACCACCTCAAGGTACCGAATCTGCTGGCCGGCATTCTGACCATGACCATGCTCTATTCGATCAACATCCGCATCATGGGCAACCGTGCCAACATACCGGTTCTCAAGCAGGAAACCATTCTTTCCAAGGTTTCAGAAATGTTTAGCGGAACCCTGCCGGATGAATATGTACTGTTGATCTTCTTTCTGATCGTAGTGGGTATTATCAAGGTTATGGTCGATATGTTTTTCCGCACAGATCTGGGTATGACCATGGGTGCCATGGGCAACAACGAGCAGATGGTAATCTCCCAGGGCGTGAACCCGAAGACCCTCAAAACAATCGGCGTCGGCCTTTCAAATGGGCTGGTAGCCATTTCAGGAGCATTCGCGGCACAATATCTCGGTTTCGCTGATGTCGGCCTCGGTCAGGGAATCATCATCTCCGGCCTGGCTTCAGTCATGATCGGCGAGTTTTTGGTCATGAAAAGCAACCGTATCGCCGTATTGTCGCTCTGCGCAGTTGCCGGATCAATCATTTTTCACGGAGTCATGTACCTCGGGCGGTATTACGGCTATCTCATCCATATGACTCCCAGTGATCTTAACCTGATTAAGGGGATACTGATCATCATACTGCTGGTCGTAACGCAGAGCAAGAAATTGAAAAGGGCCGCCATCAAGGCAATGGTGGACAAATGATCACTCTTAATAATGTTTCCATGGTCTTTAATCCGGGCACCGTCAATGAGAACCAGGCGATCGACTCCATCAACCTGAAAATCAAAGAGGGTGACTTCATCACTGTTATCGGCAGTAACGGCGCCGGAAAGTCCACGCTTTTTAACCTGATTGCCGGCACTATTATCCCGACAACTGGTTCCCTTTCGCTGAACAACAGCGATATCACGCACGAACCGGAATTCAAGCGCGCCCGGTATATCGGCCGGATTTTCCAGAATCCTCTTCTCGGTACAGCCTCAAACATGAGCCTGGAAGACAACATGATGATCACCTACAAAAAGGGATTCAAGTGGCTGAAACGCAGTCTGAATAACCGTATGAGAGAATACTTCAGGAGTGAACTGACCCAATTGCGGATGGGCCTGGAGGATCGTATGAAAGAAAACCTGGCCATGTTTTCCGGAGGCCAGCGGCAAGCCTTGACCTTGCTCATGATGGTCCTGTCAAAACCGGATTTGATTTTACTGGATGAGCACACCGCAGCACTCGACCCCAAAAACGCACAGATCGTACTGGAACTGACCCACAAATTTATCAGGGAGTACCGGCTTACCTCCATGATGATTACCCACAACATGAGTCACGCTATTGAGTTCGGTAACCGCCTGCTGATGATGGACAAAGGTGAGATTATCTTCGATGTTGAAGGCGAGGAGAAGCAGGCGCTGACCGTAGAAAAATTGATCGAGAAGTTTCACCAGATCCGTCACAAATCCTTTGAAAATGACAGGACTCTTTTGTCGGCAGAATAACGTACAACTTCAGGTGATACCTACGAACGATAAAAACGCCATGCTGCTCACGCTGCACGGCGTTTTTGGTATATACCCGGCTGCTTCCTGACTACGGGGCACATTGGAATATCATGTATTACCGTTACGAGCCCTCTGGGGTCTGTTTCCCTTCCATATAGGCGTTAAAGCGACGCACATGCCCCTGTGCAACCTCCCGTGCCCGCTCCGGGTCGGCTGCAGAAACCGCGTCCACGATTTCGCGCAGGTCACTGTAATTCTCCAACAATAATGCTCTGTTCCAAGGCAGATAGTTCTCATAATAGGTATGGATATTGTGATAGACACTCTCAAGTACCGTGATAAAAAGCGGGTTGCCGCTCATACGGGCCAGCGCCATATGAATCTGCTCATCAGTACGGACAAAGGCATCCCACCCTTTGCGCCCTTCCTTGAGATGCGCCTGCGCTTCGCCTAACCGTCTCTGCAGATCTGCAATACCCTGTTCATCAGCCCTCTGTGCGGCCAGGGCAGCCACCCCACCCTCCATTCCTTCGCGAAATTCTGCCAGATCGCGCAACGATACGGCACGGTTGCGTATCAGCAGCCCCAGATTATCACTGAGATTATCGCTGTTAACCTCTCGAACCATCGATCCGCCGGTCACACCCGTCCGGATCTCGATCAGCCCCTTCTGTTCAAGCACCCGCAACGCCTCACGCAACGTACCCCGGCTGATCGAGAACTGTTCCTTCAATTCTCGTTCTGCAGGGAGCAGAGAGCCTGCCTTGAGAGTACCGGCCATAATGGCTTCCTGGATCTGGTCGACAACGTCCTGATAAGCCTTGCTTTGTTTTACCTGTTTAAACATATGCAGCCCCTTTACAATTGTTGCGGTATAATACCACTACACTGTTTAGTCATACAAATATTTTGTAGGAATATCTTGACTTGTACCATAGATTTTGAGTTAATGGTTTAACCATTCGCATTACAGACAAAGGAGTTGTTATGGAACCAGCGCTTAACACAAAGATTCTCAACCGAGGCAGGGAGTTTTTTTCCACAATTTCCGGGGAAAAACCTTCACTCTTCAACAAAGGCGCCTGGATGGGTAAAGTGATGGACTGGAGCATGCGGAACGAGCAGTTCAAGATTCAGATGTTCCGCTTCGTAGATGCATTCCCTTCTCTGACAACATCAAAACTGCTGACTGACCATATACGTGAATATTTTGGAGAAGAAAAGGATATGCCGCCCGTACTCCAGACCGGCGCAAAGATGGCCGGAATGCTCGGTTCGCTGGGTGGGGCGGTATTAAACAAGGTGATTTCAGCTAACATCCAGGAGATGGCCCGTCAGTTTATCGTCGGCGAAAACACCAAAGAAGCGGTCAAAAACATAGAGAAGCTGCGGAAAGACGGGTTTGCCGCTGTCGTGGATGTTTTGGGTGAAGCAACTTTGACTGAACAGGAAGCTGAAGAGTATGTGACTACATATCTGGAAGTGCTGGAGAGCCTAAAAAAAGAACAGCAGGGGTGGAAAGGTCTACCGGGCCGTGGAGGTGATCTAAACCTGGATTGGGGGCATGCCCCGAAAATCAATGTGGCAGTAAAGCCGACCGCACTCTTCGCTCTGGCAAATCCGCAGGATTTTGAGGGATCGGTAGAAGCCATGCTGTTGCAGATACGGCGCATTGCAGAGCGGGTAGTTGATCTCGGTGGTTTCCTCTGTATCGATATGGAGTCGTATCGTCACAAAGGTATCATCATCGAACTGTATAAACGCCTTAAACTTGAGTACCTGGACTACCCGCACATCGGCATCGTACTGCAGGCCTACCTCAAAGACACCGATCAGGATCTGGCCGACCTGCTTTCTTGGGCGGAACAACACAACACCCGGATTTCAGTGCGCCTGGTAAAAGGCGCCTACTGGGACTACGAAACGGTTAAGGCCAAACAGAATGGATGGGAGATCCCGGTCTGGACAATCAAAGCAGAAAGTGATGCCGCTTTTGAGCGCCAGGCCCGCATGATTCTGGAAAAACAGCAGATCTGCCACTTCGCCTGCGCTTCTCACAACATCCGCACCATCTCAGCCGTACTGGAGACCGCGGCAGAACTGAATGTCCCCGAATCTCGTTACGAGTTCCAGGTGCTGTACGGGATGGCCGAACCTGTCAGAAAAGGCATCCTCAAAGTGGTCGGACGGATACGGCTCTACGCCCCTTACGGTAACATGGTGCCGGGCATGGGGTATCTTGTGCGGCGGTTGCTGGAGAACACCGCCAATGAATCGTTCCTGCGCCAGAGCTTTGCCGAGGACGCCCAGATTGAGCGACTGTTGGAGGACCCTGCCATAACTGCCGGACGCCTGCGGGCCGAACGCTCAGCAAAACCTCGCAAGGCAGTGACCGGTCCGGGCGGACTGACGCGCTTTGCCAACGAACCGATGGTTGACTTCACACGGGCCGACCACCGTGCGGCCTTCCCGCACGCCATAGCTCAGGTGCGCATGCAGTTCGGAAAGAGCTATCCGCTCTACATTAACGGCAAAGAGCTGAAAACGGCAGAATTGATCGATACGGTCAACCCGGCCAATCCGGCCGAAATACTGGGCAGGATTTCCCAGGCGGGAGTGGATGAAGCAAAAATGGCGGTGGCTGCTGCCAAAAATGCGTTCCCGGCCTGGCGCGACACTGCTCCACGAGTACGTGCCGAGTTCCTGCTGAAGGGCGCAGCAGCAGCCCGAAGACGCATTTTTGAGCTCTCCGCCTGGCAGGTTCTTGAAATTGGAAAACAGTGGGATCAGGCGTTTGCAGATGTTACTGAAGCGATTGATTTTCTGGAATACTATGCACGTGAAATGATCCGCTACGGAGAACCGCAGCGAATCGGCAACGCTCCGGGGGAAATAAATCAGTATTTCTACGAACCAAAGGGAATTGCCGCAATCATATCGCCCTGGAACTTCCCGCTTGCCATAAGCCTGGGAATGGCCGCAGCTGCGATCGTAACCGGCAACACGGTCATCTTCAAACCTTCCAACGTAACCGGCATTATCGGTTGGAACCTTGTGGAGATTTTCCGGGAGGCAGGCCTGCCGGACGGTGTTTTCAACTACATCCCGGGTAAAGGCTCGGTAATCGGCGACTATATGGTCGATCACCCCGATGTATCACTGATCGCGTTCACCGGGTCGGTTGAAACCGGCCTGCGCATCATAGATCGCGCCGCAAAGGTTCATCCAGGCCAGATAAACGTCAAAAAAATCATCTCCGAAATGGGTGGTAAAAATGCCATTATCATCGATGACGACGCTGATCTGGACGAGGCTGTGCCGCACGTGCTGTATTCGGCCTTTGCCTTCCAGGGGCAGAAATGTTCAGCCTGCTCGCGGGTGATTGTACTGGATGCCGTCTATGACAGGTTTGTTGAGCGTCTCGTCAAGGCCGCCCGGGTCTATCAAGTGGGGCCGTCAGAAGATCCGAAATACAGCATGGGAGCCGTATCAGATGCTTCAGCTCAGAAGAGTATTCTGGATTATATTGAAATCGGCACCCGCGAGGGAGAGCTGCTCTACTCCAGTCCGGTGCCGTCAAATAATGGCTACTGGGTTCCGTTGACAATCATCGGCGGCATCACTCCCGTACATCGCATCTCTCAGGAAGAGATCTTCGGACCGGTTCTCGCTGTCATGAGAGCACGGGATTTCGACCAGGCGCTCGAGTGGGCCAACTCGACACGGTTCGCCCTGACCGGCGGAATATTCAGCCGCAGCCCGGAGCATCTCGTCCGTGCGCGACGGGAATTCCGGGTCGGAAATCTTTATATCAACCGTAATAACACGGGAGCACTGGTTGATCGACAACCCTTCGGCGGTTCACGTATGTCCGGTGTCGGCACCAAAGCAGGCGGCCCCGACTATCTGCTGCATTTCATGGATCCCAGGGTTGTTACGGAGAACACTATGCGGAGGGGTTTTGCACCCATAGAAGAGGATGATGATTGGGTGGAATAAGAATAAGAGTAAACGTATATATACCTGCCAGAGAGACGCAGGACAACGGGGCATGTACTAAAAAATGGTGTTACATCTGATTATTCAATGTTTCAGCCCCTTTGCTCTGCGTTACTCAATGGTTTAGCTCCGGCCGCCAATCGGACATTGAGAAATACCGACAGCAGCACGACTGCCATGCCAAACGCCTGCAGCGGGGCGATCCGTTCCTTCAGCACTGCGGCTACGCAAACCAATGAAAAAATCGGCACTAACAGAGCACAATTGGAGGAGCGGCCAATCGGGATCATCCGCAGCGCCTTGTTCCAGAATATAAAGGCTACCGCTGTCGGGAACACACCCAGATAGGCCACCAGCAGCATGTCCAGAGCGGAAATAGACCACTGCATCGGGTAGAACGGCAACAGACAGAGCAGGAACAACAGCCCGGACAGATTCAACAGGAACATACCGGCCGTAACGGTAAAGCTGGCATGCTTGATCAGAACGCAAAACAGGGCAAAACTGAATGCCGTGCCGAGCGCCAGTGCCGCGCCGGTTGAAATCGGGAGGTCACCCAATCCGGCTCCTGTGGAAACCAGAATACACACCCCGGCAAACCCCAAAACTACGCAGCTTATCGCCCTCCATTCAACTTTTTCACGAAAAAACAGCCACGAAAGCGGCAGCATCATGAGCGGATACGTATAGTGGAGAATTATCGCCTGACTGGCCGGAATATATTCGTATGTTTTCAGACAGAGAAACTGCTGAACACCCAGACCGATAATCCCTGCTATCGGGAAAAACAGAGGGCGCTGACGGAATTCAGCAATAATAACCGGAATGCGCCGTTCGCACACCAGGATAGAGAACAGCGCCAGTGTGGCCCAGAGGGCGATCCAGACCACGACGGAATAACTGTTCATGCGGGTAACGGCACTCTTAAAACCCGTGCCGAGCGTGGCAAACATGGCCACCGCCAGCAAGGCATAGAATGTACCTTTGAATGTTTCAGTTTCAGCCCTGGCGGCTGTTACTAGCATGCAGCAAGTCTGATGACAGGTCTCAGCAGGGTATTGCTGCAGGAGCGTGGCTTTCCAAGGACCCATTCGGCCTTTCGCAAGGCCTCAGCCACAACGCCCTGACGAGCTGCAATTTCGTAACTGCCGCCTGCTGAGATCAGATAATCCCGACCGTCTCCACATGTCAACCAGAGGGTCCCGCTTGTACAACGAAGGACAACGCCATCCGGACCACCGTCCAACCGTATCAATTCCCCCAATGCAAGACAACATTCCATGGCACACTCCCCGCTTGTTTGTAATGATGGCACACTATACCCCCCTCTGATAAAATAACAGATACAGAGAATCACTTTTGTAACCATAACAGTTTCATGATATACAAATTGTACCCATACATAAGAGCACTAATTGTACCTGCAAGATTCGTGAAGAGGGGAGTATGCTGTGGCAATGATACATGGACAAAAAAATAGTTCCGGACACTCACTGCTGTATGAGCAGGTGGCAGGAGAAATCGCCGGTCTGGTTGACCAGGGGACCTTCAGACCCGGAGACCGGCTCCCCTCCATCAGGCAGCTCAGCAGCCGGTTTGATGTGAGTATTAACACCGTCATGCAGGCTTATGCACTGTTGGAGGACAAGCGCTTGATTCAGGCCCGGCCGCAGTCCGGATACTATGTCCGCAGCCGGGTCCCGGAGATACGTGAGCCGGATCTTCAGTCCAGATCCTTTATTGCTCCGACAACCGTTACAATCAGTGACCTCTGTCAACAGGTCATGCGCAACATGATGAACCGTGACCTGCTGCCGTTAGGAAGCGCCATTCCGAGCGCACAGAATCTACCGATCGACAAACTCAACCGTATTATGGCAAGTGAACTGCGACGGTGCGGAGAGCAGAGCGTCCTCTATCAGATGCCACCCGGGTATGAACGCCTGCGTGTTCAAATTGCCCGCCGGGCTCTTGTTGCCGGAATCAGCAGTGGACCCGACGACATTCTGGTGACATCCGGCTGCGTTGAAGCCGTTTTACTCGCATTGCGCGCCACCTGCCGCGCAGGAGATACGATAGCGGTCGAGTCCCCCTTTTACTTCAATTTCATGCAGATGATCGCCGAACTCGGGCTGAAGGCTCTGGAAATTCCTGCGACACCCCGCGACGGCATCAGTATCGAGGCACTCCGTTATGCCATCGAGCATGAAAAGATCAGCGCCTGCCTGGTCATTACCAATTTCAGCAACCCTCTGGGGAGTCTGATGCCGGATGATCGGAAACGCGAACTGGTGGAACTTCTGGCCCGTCACGAAATCCCTCTGATCGAGGATGATATATACGGTGACCTGACTTTCGGGAACGAGCGGCCCACTGCCGCAAAATCATTTGACCGTTCGGATCTTGTGATATACTGCTCATCATTTTCAAAAACAATTGCCCCCGGTTATCGTGTCGGATGGGCGATTGCCGGTCGCTACCAGGCGGAGATGGAACGGATCAAGATGATCATGAATGTCGCCCCCGCCTCCCCTACACAGATAGCACTGGCCGGTTTTCTGGCAACCGGAGGCTATGATCACCACCTGAGAAATATCCGGAGGGTCCACGCCCGAAACATTTCTCAAATGGGTGAAGCGGTAGTCCGCTACTTCCCTGCCGGCACTCGAATGACTCACCCTGCCGGAGGATTTATACTCTGGATAGAAATGCCGGAGGGAACCGACGCCATCCAACTGTATCACCGTGCCTTGAAGCAGGGGATCAGTATCGTGCCCGGCCCGCTCTTTTCACTCTCAAATAAATACGGTAACCATATCCGGCTTTCTGCGGCGCAGTGGGACGGACGAATTGAGCAGGGAATCAAGACACTGGGGGCATTGGCTCATGAACTGCTGCCGGGCTGAGCTTACAAGGTTTTCGGGACACAATGTCAGACCCCTTTGAAATAAAAGACAGCAGTGTAGTGCGGACCGCACTTAAAGCGGCGTGGCCGATCTGTCTCGGTTATTTTCCAATCGGCCTTTCGCTGGGGGTTCTGGCTCAAAAGAGCGGCCTGGCCCCCTGGCAGATGGCAACCATGTCGCTGTTGGTCTTTGCAGGAGGCTCCCAGTTCATCGCCGTGGCAATGCTGGGTGCAGCGGCATCACCGCTTGCGATCGTTTCCACAGTGTTTATGGTCAACTTGCGCCACCTGCTGATGAGTTCCGCTCTGGCCGTATATTTTCCCGGCGTTTCCCGCCGCTTTCTGGCACTTTTCGCATATGGTATTACCGATGAAAGCTTCGCCGTCAACCTGAACCGCTTCAGCAGTGGCGGCTGGGACCCCCGCAGTGCCTTGATCCTCAATCATGCAGCCAACACAACCTGGGTCGTCAGCAGCGTGATCGGAGTCTATCTGGGCCAACTGGTTCCACCCGGAACGGCGGGAGTCGACTATGCTCTGACCGGAATGTTCATCTGCCTGCTCGTCTTCCAGCTGCGCAGCCCGATCTTCACCGTTACCGCCCTGATAGCTGCTGCCTGCTCCCTGGCGGCCTATCTCTGGCTGCCTGGCTACGCCTATGTGATCATAGCATCCTGCCTTGCGGCCACTGCCGGGCTGTTTTTGAAGCGTATCATGCGGAAACGGGAGGAGTTCCATGAATAATCGGGACTTTCTGCTGTTGATGCTGGCGATGGGGGGGGTGACCTACCTGCCCCGCCTGCTCCCGTTGGTAATGCTTTCCCGCCGCACACTGCCGGGATGGTTTGCCGAATGGCTGGAACTGATCCCGGCTGCAATCCTGAGCGCCCTGATCGCACCAACCCTTTTTGCGCACTCGGACCCAAGGATTTTTACTCTCGGCAAAGCAGAGTTACTAGCGGCCATTCCTACCTTGCTGTGCGCCCTCAGAATCCGCTCTCTGGCCGTGACAGTAGTGGTAGGTATGCTCTGTTACTGGGGCCTGAAGCAGGTGATGTAATTGTAAGAGTCAGAATCCAGGCGTACCGGCGGTAGAATCCGTTATATAAAAAACAGGCCGTTCCAAAAAGGAAACGGCCTGTATACTGTGTTCGATTAAAAAAGACAGGTGGGATTACATCATACCACCGCCCGTGATTGCGGGGACTGTCCCGGTCCCGCTGAAAACCGTACTCCCCATCATCCCCCCCCGAAATGCAGCAGACATGTTGCGAAACGGCTGCCCGGTGCCTGTCATCGGCATACCGGACAAGGTGGTTGTCATCGTTCCCATCAGATTTGTCATGGCAGTCTGGGCGCCCGGACTCGAACCGCTGATCGAGGACATGTTGCTGAAGATCGTTCCCATCATGTAGCGGTAACGATTAACATCCAGAGTGGTGATCGAACCGTTCGTATTGAGGACCTGAGCCATCTGGCTCCCCATCAGCCCGGCAATATTCTGGGCTGTAGTGTGCATGAGCGTGTTGTTGGTCGTCATGTAATCGGCCAGCATGTTCGTCCCAGACGCCATGCCAAGCTTCGCCGCCAGATCGTTCATCGCCTGCTGAATAGTGGTGTATTTACCGGTTTCCATCATCTCGCGCAGTTGCGTCGACATGGGGCTGATGAAGTTGCTGCTGACCGTGCCGGTGATGGATGTGGCAGGCATGCTGAGAATGTAGCTGTTCTGTACGGCTGTTCCGGTGTCCTTGTCAATGGTTACCCCTTTGGTTGCCATGGCCACGATTGGATATTTGCCCACATCGGCGGGATCAACGGTAAGAGTATAGGCTCCGTCCTTGTCGCTGATGGCGGACGGCTCGCCCGCATCCAGCTGATAATTGCCGTTTTTGTCAAGAAATACTGTCGCATGGACCAGATACCCGTCAGCAACTTTTCCGGAAACCGAGGATGTCGAACTGCCTGGAGATGTTGTCGAACCGCTTGTGCCGCAACCGGCTATAATGCCTGCAGAAAAAATCGTAAGTAGTGCAAAAATCTTCGTTTTCATGATAATTCTCCTTTTTGTGCTGATTCGTTAAAAATCGTAATACACCGCTAATCCGGATCCAAAATCGGGGCTGCCGGTGGTAATCCCCCGGGCAATGTAACCTTCGATACCGGTGTTATTCGTTGCCTGATATTTCAGCTTCAGCCGGACTTCCAGCAGATCGCTTACCCCGTCGGCTGTCGAAGTGCTCCCCTTGACGAGAAGCATGGGACGGAAACGTTCGGTAACCTGATACCCCGCACCTGCGTTATAGTTCATATAGTTTTTGAGGGAAAGGTCCGGGCTCTTTCCCTGTACTGTGTAGCCCGCTTCGACAAACGGGTTCCAGTTGCCGAGCCACTTTGAAATCTCTACGGCAAACCCTTCATCAAATTCCCCGGTTCCCAGCGACTTGTTCTTATCTGCAGTTGGAAATTTGATAAAAACCGTGGGACGGATTTGCGGCATTGACTCTTTCTCGGGTACCAGCACATAACCAAGCCTGAACGTTATGTCACCAAGTCCGCTTTCCGACTGATTAGAAGCTGCCGAAGAGGAAGACATTCCGGATCCGGACATATTGCCTGTTCCACCGGTCGGCAGCATCGTTGTTTTGGTGGTCGGCATGCCTCCGCGGGCAACACTGGAAACGACATTGCCGTTACTCTGGTACACATAAGGGATTTCAAGCGACAAACCAAGGCGATCGACAGGGGTTATCATAATGGAAAAAGGAGCATAAATAGCGTCTGTCCGGGTATTCGTGCCATATTTTCCGCTACTGAATTCAAAACCCTGGCCGATAGAAAACGGGTATTCTGTCGCTTGAACGACAGGGGGCAATACAATCACCGTCAACAAAACCAGTAAACTTCCTGCTGTTATCCGTCCACATGTATTCACGTTCATATCTCCTGTGTGATGCCGCGCAATCTGTTCCTCAGCGCCGCATCATGCCTCCTCCGCTCCTCATCATACCGCCACCCTGACTTCTCATGCTGCCACCTGGCCGCTCCGACCGCATGCTGTTCGTCTCCCTCCCGGACCAGGCGGGCTCACCCATGTCACTACGCATTTCCACCTGGGCACCGGTGGTCCGGTTTTCCAGTTTCTGTGTCAAAATGTACGATTTCCCGTCTTTACCCTGAGCCTTGGACCCCTTGACCGAAAGTTCATCATTCATGTTGATGGCAATCCCGTTCTTTTCCCAGTACGACCCGGGACCGACACAGATGTTCAGGATTTCATTGCCGCTCTTTATTTCTACAATGACGTTTTCCTGTTCTCCAAAGTGCGGCAGAGTTACTACCCGGCCTGATTTTGTACTCACCGTGTTCACGTCATAACCCCCGGTGAAATCCAGGCCGCTTTTCCCCCTGTCGTCGGTGCCGAAAAAGCCTGCAGACGCCGAACTGAGCAGATAACAGTTCAAGAGGATTACGCCCATACAGATTAAAGAAAAACGGCGAGGTGTCATGTAAACAACTCCTTACGTTCATTGTTTCGTTGTTGTCGTCGGCACTGTCACATCAGGTGTCATCTGCTGCATGGTTGTCCCCGTAGCAGACATTACGATGGTCTTGGCACCGTTACCGGTACCGTTCATACGGGCAGTGGAGGTCATAGAACCGGCCGGTGTCATCATTCTAGAACCTGAATTGATGGTCGTGGACCGGGCAGAGGACATTGATTGTCCCCCTTTTGTGCCCCCCATGGCAAATGCCTGGGTAACAAGGGTTAGAGCGGCGATTACTGCTGCGGCAGTGATTTTTTTCATCATGTAATACCTCCTTGGGGTTGTTGTTTCTGCACGGAGATAATCCACATACTGTGCCAATAAGAAACTCAGCATAACACACTGATATTACGTGTTTAATATTCATGAGCTTCCGTAATTCCGTCACTTTATGTGCAATTAATTGCACGTCATGAGAAGCATATTGCACCTCACTCCCTCTCATCCAGGAGATCGTACTCTTTCAATTTATACTGAAGGGACCGGCGCGATAAACCCAGCTCTTCAGCAGCAAGCCTCCTGTTGCCCTTCTGCCTGCCAAGGGCCTTGACAATCATCTCCCGCTCTACGAATTTCAGGGCATCTCTGCTGTCCTGCAATACCGGTTCCTGTTTACACAGCATGGCGTCCGGCAAATTAACGCACCGGATGGTACCCTGAGCCAGAATTACGGCCCGCTCCACGACATTTTGCAATTCCCGGACATTGCCCGGCCAGACATAACGCACCAATGTTGTCAATGCGTCTTTCTCGAACCCATTGAACTTCTTGCCGAACTGCACACTGAAGTGGCTGAGAAAATAATTCGCTAATAGTGGTATGGCATCGGCCCGCTCCATGAGCGGCGGCAGCAGTATGGGAAAAACATTCAGACGATAATAGAGATCTTCCCTGAATCTATGCCGGCCAACTTCTTCCTGGAGATTTCTGTTTGTTGCCGCAATGACCCGGACATCTGCCCGGATCTCTTTGTTGCCGCCTACCCTCTCAAATACCCGTTCCTGCAGTACTCGCAACAATTTGGACTGCAGAGACAGGGGCATTTCACCTATTTCATCCAGAAAAATGGTACCACCTCTCGCCAGCTCAAACTTGCCCTGCCGTGCCTGAATGGCACCGGTGAAGGCGCCTTTTTCATGGCCGAAGAGCTCGCTCTCCAGGAGATTTTCAGGTATGGCGGCACAATTAATGGCGATGAAGCCCGCCTTCCCTCTCGGGCTGAGAAGGTGAATTGTTCTGGCAATAAGTTCTTTACCGGTCCCGCTTTCACCTGACAGCAAAACATTTGCCGTTGTCTTGGCGACATCAAGAACCAACTTGCGCACTCTTTGCATGCTCTGTCCGGCAAAGATCAGCTCGTCTGGCGGCAGACCTGATGACTCGGCCTCTTTCATGGAACGTAATGTTCTTGTCTGTTCCTGATAGTCTATTACCCGGCGGATCACAGCCAGCAGCTCTTCCGGACTTGAAAGCGGCTTGGTAAGAAAATCAACGGCACCTTCTTTCATCGCGGAAACGGCTTCGTCAACGGTTCCAAAAGCGGTAAGAAAAATAAACGGGGGGGCACCGGGGTCCTGCCTGGTTTCCCGAAAGAGATCAAGTCCGCTTTTTCCCGGCATTTTCAGATCTGTGATGACCAGATCAAAATTCTCCGTGGCAAGCAGCTGCGCCCCTTCACGACCATTCCGGGCAATTCTGATCTCGTATGCCTCGTCTTCCAGTACTACCTGGACAAAGCTTCTAAACGTCTCATCGTCTTCTATCAGTAAAATGCGACCCTTCATGGTCAACTCCTGCTCAGACTCTTCTGGTAAAGTGGGAAGGTCATGGAAACCGCGGTACCTGCACCGACAGCACTCTGTACGGAAATAGCACCTCCATGCTCTTCGACTATCTTTCTGCACAGGGCCAACCCCAGTCCTGTACCTCTCGCCCTGGTGGTAAAGAAGGGTTCAAACAGTCTGGACATTACTTCACGGCTGATTCCGTGACCATTATCACACACTCTGATTTCCGCCAGTTTATCGGCGATGTGTACGGTTATTGTCACGGTTCCACTCTCGGCTGTTGCCTGAATAGCGTTTTTCCCCAGGTTAAGCAGGACCTGCCCTAATCTGTCCCCATTTCCCGAAATAAAAATTCCTTCGGGGCATTCAGTGACGATTCTGATATGAAGCTGTTCCGCCTCAAGCTGAAGAAGGGCGGCCGTTTGGGCAACTACCTCGCCAATATCTACTGATGTCATTACATTTCTGTCGCTTCTTGCGTAAGAGAGAAGATCGCTGACAAGCGCCTCCAATCGGAGGACCTCCGTGACTATGCTCCGGGCATAGCCGCTATTCCGTTCATCCCGGGGTTTCTTCTCGATTATCTGAGCATACCCTTTGATGCCGGCGAGAGGGTTTCTTATTTCGTGGGCAAGCATGGCTCCCATCTCGCCCAGTTGCGCCAGACTTTCTCTCCGCGCCATTTCCAGGCGATGCTGCTCTTCCCTCCGGGTATACCGGTTGAGCGCAAGCGCCAACAGCCATCCAGCGACGAGAAGAGTGAAAAGAACGATTATATTCAACTGAGCCCGGCGGATAACGGTATCGGCCCGATATGTGTGGAGCATCAACCGGAGGGCAACTGTTTCCCCGGGGAGAAACATCGGCGCATTGAACTCAAAAGCGCTCTCCCCTGTGCGTAGCAGTACCCTCTCAGTGGATATAATACCATCCTTGAGCGTGGCAAGCGGAAGGGGGCCCTGAAGATGAGTGCCGATCAGATCAGGATTGGTATGAAAACGGTACGTCCCCTTTTGATCTATCAGGGCAAAAAAGGCTATGTCATGGGTCTGAAAGGTGTCAAGGCTTTGAAGAGAAGGGTCGTGGAGGGCAATATTTTCGATGGCGGAGGTCAGAGACAGGGCAAGCCCCCGCAGGTTTTCCTCTGCAATCGGACCGGCGCTCCGGTAATTACCTACAGAGAACCATACAAGAACAGCGGACAGGAAAATTCCGCCAAGCAGCAACGCCTTTCTCATGAGTCTTCGAAGTCAGACGGCGGCCAGGACACGTTCAATTCCGGACCGGACCTGCGCGGCAAGTTCAGCCCGTACCTTCTGCTCGACACTTCCGAACGACACATCAAACTGTTTGCCGAACGCGCATGAAGATGCAATTTCCATATCATTCCTCCTGTTTTGAGATGACTGACCCGGCTCAATCACGAAATTTTGCGTGGCATGCGGCACATGCCTCCTCAACTTTTCCGAATGCAATTTTTGCCCCGGCAAAATCACCTTTCTTCGCCAGAGCTACTGTAGACGTTACAGTTTTTTCCAACGCCGTTGCATGCCCCACGAACTTTTTCCGCTGTGAGACGTTTTTGTGCGGTGTGGACTTCTTCAGGTCGGGTGTCGCGGAGGTTATTCTTCCTGCTTCCGCCTCAACGGCAGCAATATCACCTTTCTCCAAAGCGGACTCCAACCCTGCTGACGCCAGAGAAAACATCGGCATCATAGCATGCATCTTCATCATCTGGGCATCGGGGTGTACCATGGCACCATGTTTATCTATGCCGTGCGCAAATGCCGCTGCAGAGGTGATTAACATCCCTGCCACGATGCCCGCTGTGACTACTGTACTCCTTTTTTTCATAATTCCCCCGAAGATGTTCTGTTCAATGTTCTTTCACTTCCAGAGTCAGAACAGAGTCTCCCTCTGCGCGTCTCCCACGTTTATCAGTCACATCCCAGCGCACTTTGATCTGCATGTGCTCCTTGAACTGCGAAGGGTCTTTCGGTTTGAGTACGGCAGCCATGTCAAAGACAGAATGATAGATGTCGCCCGCGAACGGTTGTCCATCCAGTGAGACAAATCTCAACTCCTTGACCTCCACCGGTCGGTCAAAAAAGGCATTCACGTCCTCAATGTTCTTCGCCCCTTTATCCCTCATGGCGGTAATACTCAAGAGTCTCGGTGGAGATGGCTGCAGGACGGCACTGTCATCGGTATCATTAGTCATGGCGCTTAACGGACTATTCCGCCCCTCAACCTGAACCCGGATATCCTTGACGCCCTTGAACTGACGCAGGGTCAGGGCAAGCGCATGCGCGGTCGACGCTTCAGACGACGCATCCAGTTCCTTGCTTATATTTACCGTTACTGTCCCCTGATCATCGTTGATTGATATCAGATGAATCCCGCCCGGAAACGGAATGAATTCCCCCTGATAACTTCCGATATCCATGCCGCCCAGCAGACGTTCTATGGCGACTTTTTTGAGACTACCCTCGTCAAAGGTAAAAAACGGAAACGGAATTACCTTAGACGGCACTTTGCTCGAAGGGAAAAAGATCACAAACGCATACGCCGTTCCCTTGTCAACCGGTGGCGCCTCACCGAAATATTTTTCGTAGGCCAGCGTCGGTATTACCTTTCCTGGGTGCGATGGCTGAGATGTTGTGGCATTCTTTTCACACCCAAGCATACCAGCAAACGTAACAATTAAAACAATCAACAGGACTATACTTTTCATACGTCACTCCAAACACAGGCGGGGATGGTTCATCACCTTGAACCACCCCCGCTTTTTCCAGGATAATAGCCTGACTTACTTGACAGTGTACCAGAATTTACTGTTGCGAACCTTACCATCTTTCAGCTGAAACTTGCACATTATGCCGTATTTACCCTTCGCAGGCAGGGTAAAGTCGGACCCGAAACCGCCTTCCATTCCCATCAGATCTTTAACCTGCTCCGTTTTGTCCGGACCCATGACCTTTATCTTCGCCTCTCCGCCTGTCAACATTTTTCCCGACCTGGCGTCCGTGAACATAACCATAATGTGATGGGTTTCCTTCATCCCCATCTCTTTCATTTTGTGCTGAATGTCGATAACCTGGAACGTTGCCTTGACCCCGTCAACGACCTCTTCATGAGCCATTTTTCCCATAGACATGTTGCCGTCATGCTTCATGTCCATGGAGCCAGTACCGTGGTCCATCGGCATGGATCCATGATCCATAGCCGCAAAAGCTGCAGGGGATGAAAGGGCGACGACTGCTGCTACTATCAGTGTTATTTTTTTCATTGTTCGGTCTCCTTTTTTGTTGGTTCAAATCTATATTGGACTGTTAGCATTCATCATGCCAACTCGCAATGTACTGTTTTTATTATTAATACAATTTGCACCTGTTTCCAGTGTGTAGAATATTCAACAGATAGTGTCGCATTTTCTCTAGCTGAAGCAGCAGATCCTGCTGAACCTTCATCGCGTAACTCAGATTTTCGTACTGCGCAGCCGGAGCGCATTGCTGATAACCGAAACCGAGCTTAAACTCATGGCAGCCGCTGCAATCATGGGACTGAGCAGAATGCCGAAAAATGGGTACAAGACTCCCGCGGCCAACGGGATTCCAAGTCCGTTGTAAATGAAGGCGAAAAAAAGATTCTGCTTGATGTTGCCCATGGTTGCCCTGCTCAGACGCAGGGCGCGGACGATGCCGCGCAGGTCACCCTTGACAAGGGTCACTCCGGCACTCTTCATGGCGACGTCCGTTCCGGTTCCCATGGCGATCCCCACATGAGCGAGCGCCAGAGCCGGTGCATCGTTGATTCCGTCGCCAGCCATGGCAACGAAACGCCCCTGTTCCTGAAGACGTTTTACGTGGGCCGCCTTATCTTCTGGCAGCACCTCGGCTATTACATCGTCAATACCAAGCTTACCCGCCACCGCCAGTGCCGTGGTCCGGTTATCGCCTGTCATCATGATGATGCGGATTCCTTCGGCATGGAGCTGGCCGATGGCTTCAGCACTCGTAGACTTGACCGGATCTGCCACACCCAACAGGCCGGCCGGCTTCCCGTCGATCACTACAAACATGACCGTCTGTCCGTCGGAGCGCATTGTTTCAGCCGTTGCCGAGAGTGATCCCGGTTCAATACTCAGTTTTTCAAGCAGTCTGCGGTTACCGAGAGCTACGTTGACTCCATCCACCAGGCCCGTAACCCCCATGCCGGTCAGAGACTGAAATTCTTCGGCTTGCTTCGGGGTCACCCCGCGTTTTTCCGCACCGGCGACGATTGCCGCAGCCAGCGGGTGTTCGCTCCCCCGCTCCAGACTGGAAGCAAGCAGCAGCAGGCGCTCCGCTGACACCCCCCCTACCGGTTCAACTGAAATCAGATGCGGTTTCCCCTCGGTGAGCGTTCCGGTCTTATCGATCACCAGAGTATCTATCTTGCGCAGCAGTTCAATGGCTTCGGCATTCTTGAACAGGACTCCCATCGTTGCTCCTTTGCCGGTCGCAACCATGATCGACATGGGAGTGGCCAGTCCAAGCGCACAGGGACATGCGATTATCAGAACCGCAACCGCATTGATCAGGGCATGTGCCAGACGCGGGTCCGGTCCGAAGTAGGCCCAGACAACAAAGGTAATCAGAGCCGACAAAAAAACCGCCGGTACAAACCAGCCGGCGACCTGATCAACAAGTTTCTGTACCGGCGCGCGGCTCCGCTGGGCATCCGCCACCATCTGAACGATCTGGGCCAGAAGAGTGTCGGCCCCGACTTTTTCAGCGCGCATCACCAGCGAACCGGTACCGTTGATCGTAGCCCCGGTGATTTTACTGCCGTTCTCCTTCTCGACCGGCAGCGGCTCGCCGGTAAGCATCGATTCGTCGACGCTGCTCGTCCCTTCGATTACCGTTCCGTCCACCGGCACCTTTTCACCCGGACGGACTCGCAGCCGGTCTCCAGGCTGCACCTGTCCCAGCGGGATATCTTCCTCAGTGCCGTCGTCACGCATGATTCTGGCGCTCTTGGGGGCCAAACCGAGCAGCGCTTTTATGGCTGCTCCGGTCCGGGTACGGGCGCGGATTTCCAGTACCTGCCCGAGTAGTACGAGGGCCACTATTACTGCGGCGGCTTCGAAGTACACTGCGACGCTGCCGTCCACGCCCTGGAATGATGGAGGGAATACTGACGGGATAAAGGTTGCAATCAGACTGTAGACGTAGGAGACGCCGACACCCAGACCTATCAGGGTAAACATGTTGAGGTTCCAGGTCCGGAGCGACTGCCACGCCTTGACGAAAAACGGCCACCCGCCCCAGATGACTACCGGTGTGGCAAGAGCACACTCCAGCCAGCCTGTGGCCTGCTGTGAAATCGGGAGAGAGAGCGAAAATCCGGCCAGCGCATCCCCCATTGCGATCAAAAAGAGCGGCACTGTCAGAGCAACACTGATCCAGAAGCGTCGCTGCATGTCAAAAAGCTCCGGATTTTCTTCATCATCGGCAGAAACAATACGCGGTTCCAGAGCCATGCCGCACTTTGGGCAATCGCCCGGTGCCTGACGCACAATTTCCGGATGCATCGGGCAGACATACTCGGTTTTTTCCACAGTAACTGTCGGGGTTATCGGTTCAAGAGCCATCCCGCATTTTGGGCACGGTCCCGGACCTTCCTGTCGCACCTCCGGATGCATCGGGCAGGTATAAATGCCTCCTGTTGCATCACGCTGCACATCGGAAACTGCCGTAGCCATATCGGGATGTATGTCCCCGGAGATAAACTCATCAGGGTTTTTTACAAACCGCTCCCCGCAGTGCACACTGCAGAAAAAGTACGTACTTCCGTTATGCTCGTGGCTGGCGGCGGCAGTGGAGATATCAACATCCATACCGCAGACCGGATCTGTGCTGACGCCGCCGGCATTTCCATGATGCGTATGGTCATGGTTCATGAATAATCCCCTTTATTGTACTGGTTGATCTGGGTGCATTTATTGTACTGGCGGATATTATAACATACTTACTTTGACAACTGAACGATACGCCGTAGAAGCGTAAAGGGCAGCCGTACAAACGGCTGCCCGAAGATTTACCTGCCGCCTTTTTCAAGTTCTATCAGGGTTTTCTGAGCATCCTCAAGATTAGCCTTCAGCTTTCTCAGCTGATCGAGAGTATACGTGTCCCCCTTGCTAGTGATTGCGGACTGAAGCTTTTGAATCCTCTGCTGAATCGTGTCGGTCTCCTGGCTGCAGTTTCTAAGGAGTGCATCACACTCTTTTGCACATTGGGCATCCATCTGCTGCTGACTCTGCGTGTTACTATGATCCATTGTCATATCCATTGCCATAGCCGGCACTGCCGCGGCGAAAAGTGATGCTGCCATAAGTACTGCCATTTTCGTTTTCATTGTTATTTCCTCCATAGAATGATTTGAACTGCTGTATGTCTTACTATAAAGCATAGGCCGTGCCAACAGCATAACATGCCGATAATATTTGTTTTTATTATATTTAACTGCTGGTAACGCTTCCTGAATTCAGAATATCACACAGTGATGCGTAGAATATCCCACGCAATACCACAGATAATTACTGTGCTATCTGGTTTCCGGACACCGTTTTATTCTGATTGATTTGGAAGAAGGCAGGACCGTTCAAGACTAACCTCGTGAATACGACATCGTGCTCCTGTCACTGATGGTTTTGGTGCAGCAGGGGTGAGGATGTTCATCCTATCGTAACCGGGAGAGCAGAAGGCAAACGGCATGTGAAACCTTCGGTATCAGGATGGGGATGGAGGCAGCAGCGGAATGAGCCGGTTTAAAGCGGAGGCACCTCCGGTGTGATGACAACGTCATCACACCGGAGGTGCCGGGGGAAAAATACTATGAAAGCAGTTTTGTCACACTCCTTAATGCTTCATTCCCGAATAATGCAGCTTCCCTTTTTTCAGATCCCGCTTCTTCATCAGCACAAAGATCACCGGTGTCATGATGAGAACATGTACGGCTGACGAGATCATCCCGCCGATCATCGGCGCTGCGATCGGTTTCATCACATCTGCCCCGGTGCCGGTTGACCACATAATCGGAATCAGACCGAGGAGAGCCACCGCGACGGTCATCAGCTTGGGGCGCAGGCGCAGCACCGCACCTTCGAAGGTCGCATCGTAAATATCCTGTTCAGTGCATGGCCCGTTGATCAGCTTCTTGTCCAACGCTTCGTGCAGGTAGATAACCATGACCACCCCGGTCTCCACGGCGATGCCGTACAGGGCGATGAAACCGACCCAGACCGCCACCGACAGGTTATATCCCAGTGCCGAGACCAGGTAGACCCCTCCGACCAGGGCAAAGGGTACCGAGAGCATGACCATGCTCGCCTCCAGCGCCGAGTGGAACGTGAAGTAGAGCAGGATGAAGATGATCACCAGGCCGAGAGGAATCAGTACCTGCAGGCGTGCCTTGGCGCGCAGCTGGTTCTCCCACTGCCCGGACCAGACCACGTAATAACCGGCGGGGAGCTTAAGGTTCTTTTCCAGAACCTGCTTGGCTTCGGTGACAAAGCCACCCATGTCGCGGCCGCGCACGTTCAGGAAGACCAGTGAGCGCAACAGGCCACCCTCGCTGTTGATCTCCGGTGCACCGGTTGATATTTTGAGCTTCGTCACCAGCGACAGAGGCACCTGGGCGCCATCCATCCCGCCCACGAGAATACGGCGGATTGCCGGGATATTGTCCCGGTAGTCACGCATATAGCGCAGACGGATAGGGAAGCGGTTTCGTCCCTCAACGGATGTTGAAAGCATCTCACCGCCCAGAGCGGTTTCAATGATTGACTGAATATCCCCGACGCTGACGCCGTAACGGGCGGCAGCCTCGCGGTCAATATCGATGTCTATGTAGTTGCCGCCGGTGACCCGTTCTGCGACCACATCCGCTGCGCCGTTGATCGGCTTGAGGATCGTTTCGGCCTGTAGAGCCAGATCTTTGAGTACGTTCAAATCGTTACCGAAGATTTTGACTCCAAGGTCGGTACGCACCCCGGTGGAGAGCATGTTTATGCGGTTGATGATCGGCTGGGTCCAGCCGTTACGTACACCGATCTGCTGGAGCTTGGAGTCGAGTTCGGCTACGATATCGGCTTTCTTGATCCCCGGACGCCACGTTTCTTTGGGCTTGAGGATGATGATACTCTCGAACATCGAAACCGGTGCCGGGTCGGTGGAAGTCTCGGCACGGCCGACCTTGCCGAGCACGTGTTCGACCTCGGGAACCCCCATTATAATCTTGTCCTGAACCTGTATCAGCCGCTTTGCCTCGGTAATCGATACATTGGGAAGCGTAACCGGCATGTAGAGCAGCGATCCCTCGTCAAGTGGTGGCATGAACTCGGAGCCCAGATTCATGAACATCGGCACGGCAATCGCCAGGGCCAGTAGATTCAGGGCGATGGTGGTCTTTTTCCAGACCAGCACCCAGCGGATAACCGGTGAATACAGTCTTATGAAGAAGGTAGAAACCGGGTTGGCGCTCTCCGGCGGCATCCTGCCCCGCATGAAGTAATACATCAGCACCGGCACCAACGTGATGGCTATCACTGCAGAACCCATCATGGAGAAGGTCTTGGTGAAGGCGAGCGGATGGAACAGCTTCCCCTCCTGCCCTTCCAGCATGAAGACCGGGACAAAGGAGAGAACTATGATCGCCAAGGAGAAGAAGATCGCCCGGCCGACCTGTTTGGCCGAGGCAATGACGACCTCAAGCCGCTTTGCCTCCCGTTCTCCGGCCGGCATCTCGGAGAGTTGGCGGTAACAGTTCTCCACCATGATCACCCCGGCGTCAACAAGGACACCGATGGCGATGGCAATACCACCCAGTGACATGATATTGGAGGAGACCCCCATCAGCTTCATGGTAATAAAGGCGATCAGCACTGAAATCGGCAGGGTCAGCACAATGACAAGGGCGCTCTGGAAGTGGAGCAGAAAAGCCAGGATCACCAGTGACACCACCACCGATTCCTCGAACAGAGAGTGTTTGAGGGTGTCAATTGCCCGGGCAATCAAATCGGAGCGGTCGTAGGAAACTTTGATCTTGACCCCTGGAGGCAGCCCTTTCTCCAGCTCCGTTATTTTCACTTTGACACGATCGATAACAGCCTTGGCATTTTCTCCGTAGCGCATGACGACGATGCCGCCAACCGCTTCACCTTCGCCGTTCATCTCCAGCAAACCGCGCCGGATGGCGCCTCCCATCTGGACGACTCCCAGATTTTTGATGTAGATCGGCGTACCGCGCATGTCGGCGCCGACGACGATGTTCTCAAGGTCCTCCTTGGACTTGATGTATCCCTGTCCCCGGATCAGATATTCGGCATCGGCCTGTTCGATCAGCCGCCCCCCCACATCCTTGTTGGAAACCTTGACCGCATCCATGATCTTGGCAACCTTTATGTTGTAGGCGAACAGTTTGTTCGGGTCGAGATCGATCTGATATTCCCGCACCAGACCACCGATGGAGGCCACCTCTGCCACCCCTTGGACGGTGTTGAGCTGATAGCGCACAAACCAGTCCTGCAGAGTGCGCAGCTGCTCCAGGTCATACCCCTTCCCCTCGATTGTATACCAGAAAACATGCCCGACACCGGTACCGTCAGGACCGAGCGTCGGAGTAACTCCGGGGGGAAGAAGTGAAGCGGCGTAATTGAGGCGTTCCAGAACACGGGTTCGTGCCCAGTAGATGTCGGCCTTGTCTTCGAAGATGACGTAAATCATCGAGAATCCGAAGGCGGATGAGGCACGCACGGCGCGGACCATGGGGAGCCCCTGCAGGTTGACCGCCAGCGGGTAAGTGACCTGATCTTCCACCACCTGCGGAGAACGGCCGGGGTAGTCGGTGAAGACGATCACCTGATTGTCGGAGAGGTCAGGAATGGCATCAACCGGGGTCTTGTAGACCGACCAGACCCCCCAGCCGATAATCAGCCCGAACATCATCAGAACAATGACCCGGTTACGGGCGGAATATTCTATAATTTTCTCGATCATTATGTATGCCCTTGTAGGGGCAGCCCATGTGGCTGCCCGACTTTTGGTGGCCAAAATGTTTTGGTGCGTTTCGATAAGGGCGGCCACGCGGGCCGCCCCTACGATCACATCTTCATGTCATCCATTTTCAGAGACTTTTTCGGTACCGGTTGCGGTGACGGGGTACCAGAAGACGGCATCGCGCCCTTCGGTTCATCCATCTTCATGCCGGGCATGCTTTCATGACCGCCCCCCTTCAGCTGAGATTCGGAGTCGATCAGGTACCCGCCGGATACCGCCACCTTGTCTCCCGGATTGATTCCCGACATAATCTGAATCTTATCGTCGGTCCGTTGTCCGACCTGGACATCGCGAGGTTCGAACATCCCCGGAGAGCTCTCCACCCAGACGACCTGACGTTTACCGGTATCCATGACGGCGGTGACAGGCACAACTATTGCCGAACCGAGCGGTATCTTGATGATGGCATTGACGAACATGTCAGGTTTCAGCCTCATACCGGGGTTGGACATTTCAACGCGCGCCTTGACGGTCCTGGTTTTGGGATCGAGAAAGGGATATATGTAGGAAATTCTTCCGGTAAAAGGTTTGCCGGGAAATGACTGTGAACGGATCTCAACCTTTTGACCGAGATGAATATTCGGGAATTCATTCTCGTACACCTCAACCTCCACCCAGACACTGGACAGGTCGGCAACATTGAACAGAACCTCACCAACATTTACGTACTGACCCTGCTGCACCATCTTCTCAATAACGATACCGGAGATGGGGGTGTAGATCGGGAGGCGGATATTCGGTTTTCCTGTCTTCTCCAAATCTGCAATCTGGCTCTCCTTGACACCGAAGAGCATCAGCCTCTGCCTGGCCGAGGCCACCAGACCATCACCATTCTGTGATATGGAGGGGATCGGAGAATTTTTCAACTGTTCGCGGCTTTTGACCGCCAGCAGATATTCCTGTTGTGTTGCGACCAGATCAGGGGAGTACACTTCCGCCACAGGCTTGTCTTTTGACACAACAGCACCCACGGTATTTACATTAAGGCGGTCGATCCGACCTGCAATCCAGGCGGTCGCCTTTGCCTGACGCGACTGGTCGTACTGCACAATGCCGACGGCGTTGATCTCTTTATTGAGGATGCTCTTTTTCGCTTCAACCGTTGCCACATTAGCCATGATCCTTTGAGTTGCAGACATGGATACATGGCCGAGCATATCGGCCTGTTTTTTCTGCTCCGGGGTCATGGCGGCCCCGTCGGCAGGCGCATTGTCAATCTTCTTGATCAGTTCCATGCCGCAGATAGGGCAGGTGCCGGGCTTATCCTTGATGATGAAGGGATGCATGGAGCAGGTGTAGAGCTGTTTGCCCTCAGCAGCCTTCTGCTCCGTCGCCGGTACGGAATGCTGTTTCTGCCACAGAAACCAGCCGCCGCCTGCTGCAGAAGCGAGAAGAATTACCAACAACGGAATTGCCATTTTCTTGTTCAGGGCCATGATCGTACCTCGTATATGATGAATTTCAATGATGTTGTAAATGTCCGGAGGACGGAGCCACCGGTGTTGATGATTCCACCTGTTCTTTTTTGTCGCCAGCGGCGGTGTCACCTGAACAGCCTGCGATGATTCAACATCGGTTCCGATTGTCGCTTCAAGCTGGGCCAGCTTCATCATGAATTCAGCCTGCGACTCGTACAACTCCCGCTCATAGTTAAACAGGGTCATCCGGCTGTCGAGCAGGGTCAGAAAATCCACCTTGTTTACCCGGTAACCGATCACCGCCGATTCTAGTGACTGTTCCGCCTGCGGAATAATGCCGCTCCTGTAGAGAGACACCAGTTTTTCTCTTCTTTCAAGCGTGGCGAGCAGATCGGAGATACCGGACCCGATACTATTCCTGAGACCGTTCAGCTCTTCGGCCGCCATGCGGGTTTCCGAATCCGATTCGGCAACCATGGCATGACGTCGTTCCCGTTGCAGCGGCAGGTTAAAGGTAACGCCAAGACTGTACATGTCCAACCCCTGGCCACTCATGGCGGGATCACGCTGCATATACTCAAAGGATATGTTGAAATCAGGGTAAAATTCCCTGCCGGCCAGTTTGCCCGCCGCTTCCCCTTTATGGACAAGTGCCTGTAGGCTTTTGATGACGGGGCGTTTTTCAAATGCCGTTGTCCTCAGATTCTCGGCGGACAGTCGGAGCGGCCTGATTTCAAAGTCGGCGACCCTGCCGACCGGTGTTTCCGGCGGGCGTGAAAGGAGAGCATTGAGTGCTGCATCAAGGCTCTTCCTTCTCTGCTCCAGAGAAATTTTCATATCGAGCAGTTTCGATCGTTCAACCTGGGATTTAAAAAGGTCCTGCTGCGCACCCTGCCCGACGGAGTACTTGGTCTCGGCAAGGGTGATGAAGTCGTCCAGAATTCTGATATTCTTGTCAACAATCTCCGAAGATTTGTCCGTATAGTAAATCTGGTAATAGGTCTCTTTTACCATCCTGACAAGCTCGAGCTTACGCTCCTCGACCTGCCACCGGTATGACTCGGCATTCATAGCGGCTATCTCTTGTTTGAGATCACGTTTGCCCCAGAACGGGAGCTGCTGGGAAATTCCGATCACCTTGGCGGTCATGGATTCTTTTCTGAAATTGAGCGGGTCCTGCACGACCCCGTTCTGAATTTTCAGCATCAGCATCGGATCTTCCAGAGAGCCCGCCTGAACAATGCGGTTTCTGAACATCTGCCAACGGGCTTCAGTGGACTTCAACTCAGGGTTGTTGGCAAGGGCTGTCGAGATAAGTGACGGGAGGCTCTCTGTTGATACAGTATCTGCGGCACGGACTGGAACTGATGCCAAGGAAGACACTAACATCAGGGTCAAGAGGCCAAAAAAAGTTTTCATATTATATTTCCTCAGAGCAGAGTGGGTTGAGTACACACGTGATATACACAATGTATGCCTAACTGTAACATACTAAAATTATGGTCTTTTTTATATGGTTGCAATTCCACAAAGAGTTTCTGCTGAATATTCTACAATTCTCTAGAGATTATTCCTCACTACTCTTTATATGTACACACCGGCCTGACTGCCATCAGATTCATCACGCGGAGTCCTCACCTTTGGTCCGGATCCGATAGAGCTTCTCCACTGGCAGCACCGTCACAATGCCATCCCCGGCCATACTGGTGTGAGCAATATCCATGATAGCAGCAACGATGTCATCAACTTTGTTCTCCTCTATAATGATTTCAATTCTGGTGTGACCAACCTTCCAATCAGGATTAAAAAAATTGGCATATTCGCCACGCCCTTTCACATCACTTACGCTGAAGCCGCGCACTCCCATATCCACCAAGCGCCTCTCCATCTTTTCCATTGTTTGGTTTCTGACTACTGCTAAGATCATTTTCAGTTCCATACATTGTCTCCTTTCTGAAAGGCTCTGTTTCCGTTCTATTACGATGCAGATCAATGTAGACCCTTCAGCGGATCAGTTGGGGTTCAGGGTTCATCCGGACTGGCAGAGGAGCGGTATCCATCATGTCAACATCAATTCCGCAGACCGGATCAGTTACAACTGAACGTGATTTACTGTGCCGGGGGTGATGCGTAATGACGCTCTCCTAACTTGAACGGCAGTAACAGTGAGAGTGTTTAAATGCATAGCAGATAATTAGGATTTGTCACTGAACACCCTTTGCTGCCTGTTGCAGATTTGGCTGTGGGGGCAACTACACGTTCGGTTGCTCCCACTATTGCCAGATTATTTCCCGCCTTTTTCAAGATCGATCAAGTTCTTTTTGGCATCTTCAAGTCGGTGCTTGAGCGTTTGCAACTGATCACGTGTGTAGGCATCTTTTTTGTTATCAACAGCGTTTTGAAGTTTCTGGATCTTCTCCTGAATAGTGTCAGCTTCCCGACCACATTCTTTGAGAAGGGTTTCGCATTCTCGTGCGTTTTGAGCGCTCTGTTCCTGATTGTGCATAACAGCGTGGTCCATGGCAAATGCGGGGACTGCCGCTGCAAAGAGTGATGTTGCCATGAGAATTACCATTGTCTTTTTCATTGTTCATTTCCTCCGTGTAGTGGTTTGATATTATTTCAGCTACGGTGAGACAGGAGAGGCAGCTGTACTTACAACTGCCCCGTGGCATCAAAACTATCTGCTTTCGAGACTTTCAAGGGTGTCTTTTGCGTCTTTAAGTTGCTGCTTAAGCTTGGTGAGCTGATCACGTGTATACGCACTGTTCTTGTTCTGGGTGGCTGATTGCAATTTCTGAATCTTCTGCTGAATTGAGTCCACCTCCTGGCCGCAGTTTCTGAGAAGTTGATCACAATCCTTCACACACTGAGCATCCATCTGCTGCTGACCCTGCATACTGCCATGATCCATATCCATTGCCATGACCGGCACTGCCGCTGCGAAAAGAGATGTTGCCATCAGAATTACCATTGTCTTTTTCATTGTTCATTTCCTCCGTGTAGTGGTTTTAACTGCTGTATGCTTTATACTGAGCATACGTCGTGCCAACTCAGTAACCTGCTGATATGTATGACTTAACACCAATTTACCATACCTTTGCACATATCTTTCCGCGGAGTATTCCACGATGGCATGTCGAATATTCATCTTATTCTGCCAGAGTGACTCGAATTCAGGATGAGATAGTGGCGTTTACGCACCAGACGTGGTTCTTGACGCGGCGTGAATCAGGAAAAAACCGCAATTGGCATGTGATTTTGTACTGGTAAAAAAAAGTGCTGTGATTCATAGGTAGACAGGAAGCCCATCATACAGAAGAAATAACGGACACATGGATCAGATAGAAATGTTGAATCGGGCGCTTTTTATAAAAATAAATGGTTCACCGGACACCGCTCCGTGGGTTATCGGGGTAGCAAAGGTGGTCGCCAATGACATTATTTACGCAATCCCGGTCTTGCTGGTCATTTATTGGCTTTGGGGAAGTTATGTAAAACGATCATTGGCACTTAAAGCATGCCTCGTCGCCATGTTGGGCGTAGGCATTAACCAGATCATCGGCTTGGCGTGGCAGCATCCGCGCCCCTTTATGATCGGCTTAGGGCACACCTGGATGCCGCATGTAGCGGATTCTTCATTCCCCAGCGACCATATAACGGTATTTGCCGGTATCGGAATCAGCTTACTGTTTGGTGGCGAGATTTTTGCGGGGATTCTTACGTTGGTGATTGGGTTGTCTGTAGCATGGTCTCGAGTCTTTCTGGGAGTTCACTTCCCCCTCGATATGTTGGGTGCAATCGGCGTTGCATGTCTTTCCTATGCTCTTATTTTACCAGTATGGCAGCGTAAGGGTAACACATTGACCATATTCATAGAAATGCTGTACCGAAGTGTCATGGCCAGGCCAATTGCGAAAGGTCTCGTGAGACGCTGAAAGCGCGCCCTGCCGGGCCAGTGGCAAGCTATCGGAGATAACGCCTTGAGAATGACGGGGATGCGTCACCCCTTTTCAGGCGGCACAATTTCATATTTCTCCATGCGGTAGATAAGGGTATGCCTCGGAATTCTCAGGAAGCGAGAGGCTGCGGTCTGGTTCCAATGATTACGTTCCAGGGCCTGCACAACTACCTCGCGCTCCAGCTGTTCCAGGGAATACCCTTCGTCCGGCAGATTGATAACACTGCCGGAAGCGGTAGCGGAGGCGCTGTCAGCACAGCTGTTGCGGATCTTGTCAGGAAGCTCGTCACAGCCGATGACATCACTGTTTCGCATAATGAGCAGCCGTTCGACAGCGTTTTCCAACTCCCGAACGTTTCCCGGCCAGGGATACATGACCAGGGTTTCAAAGGCATCCTTGTCGAAGGAGACCTTGTCGCTGCCATGTTTAGCGCAGAAATATTTGATAAGAAGCGGAATATCCTTGCGGCGCTGGCGAAGTGGGGGCAGGTGAATCGGGATAACCGACAAGCGGTAATAAAGATCTTCCCGGAAGGTACCATCAGCTATCGCCTTGTCGATATCAAGGTTGGTAGCTGATACGACACGGACATCCAGTTTTTGGATCTTTGTGCCGCCGACCGGTTCAACCTCCTTTTCCTGCAGCGCTCTCAAAAGCTTCGGTTGGAGCTCTACCGGGAGCTCGCCGACTTCGTCCAGAAACAACGTCCCGCCTTCAGCAGCCTGGAATTTCCCGATTTTATCCTTGACCGCACCGGTGAAGGCTCCCTTGAGGTGGCCAAAGAGTTCACTCTCCAGCAGGTCACGGGGAATGGCAGCACAGTTGATTGCTACGAACGGAGCATCCCGACGTGAGCTGTTGGCATGTAAGGAGCGCGCAACCAGCTCTTTACCCGTTCCTGATTCACCGGTGATCAGAACAGCGGCCTCGGTGTCTGCAACTTTCCGGATGACATCAAAGACTTTCTCCATTTCCTTGGACGACCCGACAATAGTGCGGAAATCGGCCTTATCCGACAATTCACTCTTCAGCCGTTTGTTTTCCTCTGTCAGCCCGCTGTACTGAAGCGCCTTTTTCACGGTCAGCCTGAGCTCATCCCGGTTGAACGGCTTGGTAATGTAGTCGTAAGCTCCGGCCTTCATGGCCTCCACCGCGACATCGACAGTCCCGAATGCGGTGATTATAATAACAAGCGTCTCCGGAGAACGCTCCTTGATGGACCTCAGTACCATCAAACCGTCCATACCGGTCATTTTCATGTCGGTGATGATCAGATCAGGCAGGGATTGGCCGAACAGATATAATCCTTCTTCACCGGACGACGCGGCCTGAACTTCATATCCCTCTTCCTGAAGGTTGTATTCAAGCACACGCCGGAGCGAAGTGTCGTCGTCTATTACGAGAATTTTCGCTTTCACTGTACCATCCCGTCTTTAAGGGTGATAGTCCTGTCTGAATAGGCGCCGTTTTCCGGGTTATGCGTTACCATGACAACAGTCTGACCGGAATTGTTCAGTTCACGGAAAAGCGCCATGACCTCTTTGCTGGTCTTGGAATCGAGGTTTCCGGTCGGTTCATCCGCCAGCAGTATGTGCGGATTATTGACAATGGCACGGGCAATCGCCACCCGTTCCTGTTCACCGCCGGAAAGCTGATTCGGCAGGCGGTCAAGCTTGCCGCCGAGACCGACCCGTTCAAGGGCCTGTCTGGCGGCACTCTTTTTTGCCGGAGTACTCATCTTGACAATTGCCAGAGGCAGCATGACATTTTCGATGGCGGTCAGATAGGATATCAGATTGAAGGACTGAAAAACAAACCCCAGATTCTGTGCCCTGAAATCTGCACGTTTTTCACCGGAGAGCTGGTACAGCTTCACTCCTGCCATTTCGATCTCGCCGGATGTGGGATGGTTCATGCCGCCCAGCACAGACAGAAGAGTGCTTTTACCGGAACCGGACTGCCCCATGATGGTGATGAATTCACCGGCCTCAATGCTGACATCCACACCGCGCAGCGCATCGACAACGTCATCGCCGCTGGTGTATTGCTTAGTTATGTTTTTGATTTCGATGAGTGCCATAATTTTCCTTTTGTAGGGGCGGCCCCGTGTGGCTGCCCGACTTGCTGATGGACACATTGATTGAGCAACCACATGGGGTTGCCCCTACAATGCTCTCAGCGCTTCTGTAGGATCCATCTTGCTGGCGTGCAGTGCCGGGTAAAGACTGGCCAAAAGGCCCAGCGTTAAGGCCAACCCGACAGACCCAAAGGCTACCGTCGAATCCCAGATCAGATGGGCATTCTTGCTCTCTGCCATAAACGGCAGCGCCAGTTGTGCTCCTCCCATGCCGATTGCATATCCCAAAAATCCGGCCAGCACGCTGACCAGGGCTGCTTCCAGCAGAATGATCCGCATGATATGACTCTTCCTGAAACCGATAGCCCGGAATATCCCGATTTCGACCGTCCTTTCGTTAACACTCCCCATCATGGTGACAAATACAATCAGTGAGCCAATAAAGACCACCACACCGGCCATGGCGTAGGAAAAGCGTTTGAATTGATCCAGTGCCTTGAGGCGTCCCTCAACCACCTGTTGAATGGCTGACACCTTGGCGTCCGGTAGTTTTTCGGCAATCTGGGTGACCATATCTCCGATCGGGCATCCGGAGCAGAGCGCCGCCACCTCGGCCATGCTGATTTTCCCCTCCTTGCCCAATAGCTTCTGAGCTTTTTTCAGAGAGGCGAACACCAATGCGTCATCCTGTGAACCGGTTTGATCGAGTACTCCAGCGACTTTGAAGTTTTCACCCTTGATGTTCAGGATATCTCCGGGAGAAGCGTCAAGCACCTTGGAAGCATCGGAACCAAGCAGAAGGTCGTGTTCCGACTGTGGCTCCTGTCCAAAAATCTTCCACCACTGCTTCATCTTCAATTCGCTCTCAAAATTTACACCAACCAGCAACACATCGTGACTGTTGACTTTGATACCGCCCAGCACCTTGGGACTGATAACCGAAATGTTCTTGTGATTAGTGATGGTCTTGATCTTCGCCAGATCCTCCTCGCGGATTTCTCGCTGATCAAAGGTCACCCCTCCCAGACTGATGCCGCCGTAATTCATAGACAGTCCGTTGCTTTGAGGAGTAACAAGGATATTCGCCCCGAACTCGTCCATCTTACGCTCGATATCACTGGACATGGAGCGGGTCAGGGTCACCAGGGTGACTATTGTGGCAATGCCGACCATCAGGCCGATGGTCAGAAAGGCCATCTTGGCCTTGCGGCGCTTCAGATTGTTAATTGAAATGGTGTGCAGTTTCATCAGAAGTATCTCGCTCCACCCTTGAGGTCGTTTACTGAAATGGAAACGGTGGTGCCGTTCAATCGGTGCGGGAGATAACCGGGATTGCAACCGCCCGTGGCATTAGGTCCTAAACGGTTGATGGCGAACTTCTGGTTGCAGTTTTTGCAGTTCATCTTGTCACCCTGCTGTTCATACCCCTTTTTGGATTTAAAGCAGGAATCGCAGGCATCGAAGGCGGCATTTATTGTGCCATCTGTCGATTTGACGGCAAAAAAGGCAATCTCCTTGCCGCCATCTTCGAACTTGTAGAAGTGGGCCTTGCCGTCAGCAAGCGTCGCGACAGGTATCGTTGCAACATCGCCACTTATCTTGAGCTTTTCATACTTGCCAAACGAGAAGGCACATACACTCGCAACGCCGATCAAAAGTGCCACTGTAACGATACCTGCCCATATTACCTGTTTCGTGCGCTTCGTTGTCATAAGAGTCTCCTTTAGTTTAACCATTTTTGTTGGATCCACAGCCGCCACCCTTACCGCCACAACAGCCGGATTTCGAGGTGGATTTAGTGCCAATTTCCCTGCCGGTTATCTGCTTGAACTGTTCCGGTGTGAGTACCTGATGAACATTGCTGCTAAACCCGACGTTGCTGACCTTCTCGGCCAGAGTCACGGGTTTGACGGTCTTTGTGTCATAGCCTACGACCACCCAGCCACCCGCGACGTCCACCTCGGCAGCCGCTACTCCGTTCACTTTTTGAAGTGCTGTGGTGATCTCGCGTGCACAGCTGCTACAGGTCATGCCTGTCGTTTTCAGAACCGCAACAGCATCGGCCGTTGCCCCGACCCTGACATAGAACGCAAGAATGGACAGTAGCGTAACAGCAGCAACTAAAATCACCGCATTGAATATCTTGTTTTTCATCTCTTGCTCCCCTGAACCCATGTCGAATAATTCATTCTTATCAAGGAACGTGCCATGCCCGGTCAATTTCGTAACCACCTTATTTTGTTACGTGTAATTATTTTTACGCCCCGCCGTCTGAAATCATTGGTGTGGGATATTCTACACCAATGGCGACTATTCAGCAGACACTCGTGTAGCTGGTGAATTCATTGAAAGCCGTCTCGACATACAGGTACATCATCGTCATTTCACAACTTGGCATAAAATAAACAGATGAAATAATCGGGTAAATAAGGGGATATTTTATTACCTGGAGGGATGGAGGCGGCACGTAGATGCGACCAGTCACCGCCGGAACCCGGGCGGGTGTTTAACGGAATGATTCAGGTAGAACAATTAAACGCAAAGCACCTGACACTGATGCTGTTGATGAGGAGGGTGACGGAAGACACATATTCCCGTGGCGCTTTCCAAAAGATTCCTTTTCCGACATCCTGTGCCAGGTCTGTCAAACGGTCGTATAGTTCGTAATAAACTGGCAAGTCAAGGAGACACAATCGTGTATTTCTCCATCCGGTAAATAAGTGTATGACGTGGAATGCTCAAGAATTTCGCCGCGGCGGACTGATTCCAGTGGTTGCGTTCAAGTGCCTCGACCACCACCTCCCGCTCCAGCTGTTCAAGCGAATAGCCTTCATCAGGGAGGTTGATCACTGTATCTGTCTTTGGCACGGCGTTTGGGATTTTACCGCCGGTCCGTATTTTTTCCGGAATATCATCGAAGGTAATGGTGTCGCCGACCCGCATGATCAGAAGTCGTTGTACCAGATTTTCCAGTTCACGGACGTTTCCCGGCCACCGGTAGGAATTGAGCGTCTTCATGGCACCACTGTCAAATTTGACGTTGTCTGCTCCATGTTTTCTACAAAAATAACGAAGCAGCAGTGCAATATCATCGCGCCGCTCACGTAACGGCGGCAGATGGATCGGAATGACCGCCAGGCGATAGTAAAGATCTTCGCGGAACGTGGCATCTTCCAGCGCATTCTCCATATCCAGATTGGTCGCTGCCACCACACGCACATCCAGTTTGATCGGGCTTGTCCCCCCTACCGGTTCAACCACCCTCTCCTGTAATGCCCTGAGCAGCTTAGGCTGCAGCTCAAGCGGCAGTTCGCCAACTTCATCCAGAAAAAGTGTCCCGCCATCCGCTAGTTGAAATTTTCCTGTCTTGTCCTTAACCGCACCGGTGAAGGCGCCCCGGACATGGCCAAAAAGTTCACTTTCCAGCAATTCACGAGGGATTGCAGCACAATTGATGGCGATAAACGGTGCATCGCGCCGGCCGCTATGGCGATGAATTGAGCGGGCGACCAACTCTTTGCCGGTACCTGATTCGCCGGTGATCAGCACCGATGCTTCTGTATCTGCCACCTTTCGAACGATCTCAAAGACCCGTTCCATTCCTTTTGATGATCCGACAATGGTACGATAATCAGACGTATCCGACAAATCCTCTTTCAGGCGTTTGTTCTCGGCGGCCACCCCTCCGAATTGAAGCGCCCTGCTAACGGTTAACCGCAATTCGTCACGATTAAATGGTTTGGAGATGTAGTCATACGCTCCTGCCTTCATCGCCTCGACGGCCACGTCAACCGTACCGAAGGCTGTAATCATGATCACCAGCGTATCTGGTGAACGTTTTTTGACCGCTTTCAGCACCTGCATGCCATCCATACCGGGCATCTTCATGTCGGTTATCACCAGGGCCGGGTTCTCTTCGTCACAGAGCATCAACCCCGCTTCACCATCGGATGCAGACAGCACCAGATAACCCGCCTCCTGAAGATTGTATTCCATGACCCGGCGAAGAGATGCGTCATCATCTATAATCAGAATTTTCGGTGTCACGGATATCCTCCAGCCTGCAGTACAGGCATCCTGACAATTACTGTCGTCCCCTCTCCGATCACACTTTCTATCTGCAACGTACCGCCATGGCCTTCAATAATCTTCTTGGTAATGGCAAGTCCCAAACCGGTACCGTCCGGTTTGGTGGTGTAGAAGGGTTCAAAAAGCCTCTCTAGTGATTCAACGTCAATCCCTTCTCCGCTGTCACAAAACCTGATCTCACACATACCTGGTACATCATTGGCATCACAAACCGCAGTCGATATGACCAGACTCCCGCCACCCGGTGTAGCCTGGAGTGAATTAATAGCAATATTGAGGAAGGCCTGGCGAAGTTTTTCACCGTTCCCCTTAACAATCACATCGGAAACCGGCGGTATTAAGGTGAGAGAGACCCTCCGTGCCCTGGCATCGCTCGTCACCAGCAGTATAACAGTTTCCAATTCTGGCTGAACGGGACAACGCACCATCTCCGTCGGCAATGGCCGTGCCATACGCAAAAAGTCCTCTACCACCCGATTGAGACGTTCTGTCTCTCTGATCTGAATATCGATGAATTCATATTTAGGGTCACCCGGACGGTAATCGTCCCTGAGGATCTCAGCCGTACCACGGATCGAACCAAGCGGATTACGGATCTCATGGGCAAGGACCGCTGCCATTTCACCGAGAGTCGAAAGTTTTTCGGCACGACGCAAATTCTCTTCAATTGTTAAAATCTGTTCTGACTGAGATTGAAGTTTTTTATACGAGAGTTCAAGGCCATCGGCAGTCTTCTGCAACTGGGTGCTACGCTCCCGCTCCCGTTGGGACAATAGACCGGTTACTCCGCCGACGATATTGTAGAGTACTATTTCAAGATATTTCTCAAGTTCAAGCGTCAGATGCCCACCCCACTGAAAGAGGATGTGCGGGGCATACACAAAGCTGACAACAAGGGAGCAGGCCAAACCGCCGCGGAGGCCAAACCATATTGCAGCAAGTATAATCGGGAGATAGTAAAGACGTTGGAAGATGTCATGCAGATAATGCAGATGCAGTGGAGTCAGATAATGGAGAAGACTGATGGCAATAATAAAAAGTGACAGCAGGGAAATACGTATGGACGGGGAAGTTTTCATGAGTTCAGAATATAGCGCACAACGGCCCGATTACAAGAGAAATGGTTGTATCCCGCTTCTGGAAACGGTTTCATGAGTACCTCCTATATGCACACCACAGTAGAAACAACCGCTTGATTTTTTTAAGATCGCTTGCTATATTTTAGCAGTCACTCGCAGAGAGTGCTAAAATATCCTTTCAAAGAGGAGAAGCATCATGGTAACTCAATTGCCTGTTGTAGCTGACAGTCTGCGACTCTATATGAACGAAATCAGAAAGTTCCCCCTGTTGAGCGAGGAAGAGGAGCATCTCTACGCAGTTTCGTTTTTTGAAGACAAACAACTGACAGCAGCTCATAATTTGATCACATCCAATCTGAGGTTCGTAGTGAAGGTCGCATACGAATTTCGACATTACGGTCTGAAAATGCTCGACCTTATCCAGGAAGGCAATATAGGCCTGATGATGGCGGTTAGAAAGTTTAATCCATATAAAGGTGTCCGCCTTATCTCATATGCAGTCTGGTGGATTAAGGCCTACATCCAGAATCATATCATATCTTCCTGGAGTCTTCTCAAGATAGGAACAACCCAGGCTCAACGAAAACTTTTCTTCAAACTTCGCCAGGCCAAGAGTGCACTCGTCGGAATGGATGGTGACGGCAGCGATGTTATGAGCCCCGCACAGTCATTGCACGTTTCAGAGCAGGAGTTTTCTGAAATGGAGCAGCGCATGCAGGGTGACTGTTCTCTCAATGCAGAAATTCCCGGCAGCGACGGAGCAACGGCACTTGAGTCCCTCGCTGATGACCGGCGTAACCAGGAAGAACTCCTCGTGGATTTTCAGGAAAATCAGAACCTGCAGCAAAAAGTTGCCGAAGTTGTCAGTCGACTGAACGAAAAAGAGCGCTACATCATCGAGAACCGGATTACTGCTGATGACCCTATGACCTTGCAGGAGATTGCCAGCCATTTTTCAATATCACGGGAGCGGGTCCGACAGATTGAAGAAGGGGCATTAAGAAAAACGAAGACCGCTCTCCTGCCTCTTTTGGCGGCGTGATTTCTATATTTACTATGAATTGATCTGCTACAAAGATGTGTTCAGCAGATGGGCGCATCTTTTTATTGCAATTAATGCTTGACTTCCGCAGTTTTTTTCTTTAAATACACAAGTTCCGTTTTCTTTCTATCCAGAAAAGGCTTTAGCCCCGTTAGCTCATACTGGTAGAGCAGCTGACTTGTAATCAGCAGGTGATCCGTTCGATTCGGATACGGGGCTCCACTTTATAATGCAGTGCGTAACACAGCTTCGATCATCCCTGGAGGGATTCCCGAGCGGCCAAAGGGAACAGACTGTAAATCTGTCGTCATCGACTTCGGAGGTTCGAATCCTCCTCCCTCCACCATACAAATCATCGGAAAACGGTGGTTCGTCGCGATCCCAGGAGACTCACGTCGCTTACACTGGTAAGTCATGACCGCACGTTTTACACAATTCTTCGTCTGGTAGCGCGGGAATAGCTCAGTTGGCTAGAGCGTCAGCCTTCCAAGCTGAGGGTCGCGGGTTCGAGTCCCGTTTCCCGCTCCAGTATTACATGTGCCCACATAGCTCAGGAGGTAGAGCACTTCCTTGGTAAGGAAGAGGTCTCCGGTTCGAGTCCGGATGTGGGCTCCACAAAATTGTTAGCACAACCAAACAGGCAGCATATTAAAACAGATATCAGGAGGGCCTTTCTCATGGCGAAGGCAAAGTTCCAGCGTAACAAACCACATTGCAACATTGGTACGATTGGTCACGTTGACCACGGCAAGACTACTTTGACTGCCGCTATAACGAAAGTATTGGCCGGCAAAGGTCAGGCCGAGTATAAGTCATTCGACCAGATAGACAACGCCCCTGAAGAGCGTGAGCGTGGTATCACCATCGCAACCGCCCATGTTGAATACGAAACAGACAACCGTCACTATGCTCATGTTGACTGCCCCGGCCACGCCGACTACGTCAAGAACATGATCACCGGTGCTGCCCAGATGGATGGTGCAATTCTGGTTGTATCCGCAGCTGACGGCCCCATGCCGCAGACCCGTGAGCACATCCTTCTCGCCCGTCAGGTTGGGGTACCCTACATGGTAGTATTCCTCAACAAGGCTGACATGGTAGACGACGAAGAACTTCTTGAGCTCGTTGAGCTTGAAGTTCGTGAGCTTCTCTCCAGCTATGACTTCCCCGGCGACGATATTCCAATCATCAAAGGTTCAGCTCTGAAAGCCCTCGAAGGAGAAAAGAGCGAACTCGGTGAAGACTCCGTCACCCGTTTGATGGCTGCAGTCGACGAATACATCCCGCAACCTGAGCGCGCAATCGACCGTCCGTTCCTGATGCCTGTAGAAGACGTCTTCTCCATCTCGGGACGCGGCACTGTCGCCACCGGTCGTGTAGAGCGCGGCATCGTAAAAGTCGGCGAAGAAGTTGAAGTTGTCGGCATCAAAAACACGATCAAGACAACCGTAACCGGCGTCGAAATGTTCCGCAAGCTGCTTGACGAAGGTCGTGCAGGAGACAACATCGGTGCGCTGCTGCGCGGCGTAAAGCGTGAAGACATCGAGCGCGGCCAGGTACTTGCCAAGCCCGGTTCAATCACACCGCACACCAAGTTCAAAGCAGAATCATACATTCTTACCAAAGAAGAGGGTGGTCGTCATACGCCGTTCTTTAACGGTTACCGTCCACAGTTCTACTTCCGCACCACTGACGTTACCGGTGTCGCTGAACTGCCTGCCGGTATTGAAATGGTTATGCCGGGCGACAATGTTGCCATGACTATTAAACTGATCACTCCGATCGCCATGGACGAAGGCCTGCGTTTTGCTATCCGCGAAGGTGGCCGTACTGTCGGCGCCGGCGTTGTCGCTTCCATTATTGAATAAAACTTTAATTTAAATGAACGGATGTGGGCATGACCGTTTTCCGTGTCTGCTGATTTTCTACAAAAGGAAGCATATTTATGAGAGACATCATCACCCTTGGTTGCACAGAGTGCAAACAGAGAAACTACACAACAACTAAAAACAAAAGAACGACTCCTGGAAAGCTTGAGTTCAGCAAATTTTGTCGATTCTGTCGCAAGCACACGCCTCACAAGGAAACCAAGTAACAGTAAACGGGATGTTGTAGGGATACAGGCCAGTAGCTCTAACTGGTAGAGCGCCGGTCTCCAAAACCGGATGTTGGGGGTTCGAATCCCTCCTGGCCTGCCACAATTCAATCATTTTCATTTTCGGAAATGAATAAAGAACAATCAGCGGTTCATAGATAAACTGCCAGGAGTTATAGTGTGCAAAAAATCACCGCTTTTTTTGAGTCCGTAAAGCTTGAACTTGAAAAGGTAACATGGCCAACGCGTAAAGAAACAATAGCAACGACGGGTGTTGTTATTGTTATTGTTGTGCTGATTTCATTCTATCTTGGTGCATGTGATCTTATTTTGGCCAAGCTGTTGCGTCTGATACTAGGATAAAGGGTCCAGCTATGTCCATGAAATGGTATGGAGTACATACATATTCAAGCTTTGAGAATAAGGTTCGCCTGAATCTGCTTGAAAGCATCAAGAACGAAGCAATGGAGAGTTTCTTTGAAGAAATTCTTATTCCTTGCGAAACTGTTGTCGAACTTAAAAAAGGCGAGAAAAAAACCTCATCACGAAAATTTTTCCCGGGTTACATCCTGGTCAAAATGGAACTGACTGACGAAACATGGCACCTTGTAAAGGAAACCGCCAAGGTCACCGGCTTTGTTGGCGGAAATACCCCCTTTCCGATTTCAGATGAGGAAGTCAATAAAATTACCCGCCGCATGGAAGAGGGGGCCGAGAAGCCCCGTCCCAAGGTGTTGTTTGAAGTTGGTGAAACAGTGCGCGTTGTCGACGGCCCTTTTTTAAATTTCTCGGGGGTTGTTGAAGATGTTAAACCGGACAAGGGCAAGCTTCGCGTGACTGTTACAATTTTCGGTCGCGCAACCCCTGTAGAGCTCGAGTTCATGCAGGTAGAAAAGAATTAATTACTCAATCAGTCATCTCATGTGAGTATGACAGGCATACGCTGTATATAAAGGAGTACATTTATGGCAAAGAAGATAACCGGCTACATTAAATTACAGGTACCTGCAGGCAAGGCAAACCCTTCGCCTCCAATCGGTCCTGCCCTCGGTCAGCACGGCGTCAACATCATGGAATTCTGCAAAGCGTTCAATGCAAAAACACAGGCCGATGAGGGTACGATTACTCCGGTTGTAATAACTGTTTATGCGGACAGATCCTTCACGTTCATAACCAAGACACCGCCCGCACCGGTCTTGATTAAGAAGGCTCTTGATCTTAAGAGTGGATCTCCGGTTCCAAATAAGACCAAAGTCGGCAAACTTACCAGAGCACAGATTGAAGAGATTGCAAAAAAGAAAATGCCTGATCTCAATGCTGCTTCGCTTGAAGCTGCCATGAGAACAATTGAGGGTACTGCCCGTTCAATGGGCGTTGATATCGCCTAATCGGCACACCAGCTATTAATCAAGATTCCTAGAGAGGTTGTACCATGCCAAAAAGCGCTAAGAAGCATTCTGAAGCAATGTCAAAAATTGACAGAAACAAGGTTTATCAACTTGCGACTGCCGTTGATGTTGTGAAACAGACCGCGTATGCAAAATTTGATGAGACTGTCGATGTCGCTGTTAAACTTGGAGTTGATCCACGACACGCCGACCAGATGGTTCGCGGAGCGGTTGTTCTCCCTAACGGACTCGGCAAAGATGTTCGTGTTCTGGTTTTTGCTAAAGGCGAAAAAGAGAAAGAAGCACTTGATGCCGGTGCCGATTTTGTTGGATCAGATGATCTTGTTGCCAAAATACAGGCCGGTTGGTTTGATTTTGATACCGCCATCGCAACACCTGACATGATGGGCGTTGTCGGCAAAATAGGTAAACTGCTCGGACCTCGCGGGCTCATGCCGAACCCGAAGGTTGGCACCGTTACCTTTGAAGTTGGCAAGGCGGTTAAGGAATCAAAAGCGGGGAAAGTTGAATTCCGTGTTGAAAAAGCCGGAATTATCCATGCTCCGGTAGGCAAAGTTTCTTTTGATGCTGAAATGCTCAAAGGGAATTTACTTGCACTTGTAGAGGCACTTCTTAAAGCAAAGCCTTCTGCTGCAAAAGGCACCTATATCAAGAAGATTTCACTCTCCTCTACGATGGGGGCAGGAATTAATCTTGATATCAGTGACGTAACCGCGCAGATATAAGTCATACAGTTTCAGCCAAAGTCAAAGACAGCAGGCGTGTGAAGGTGCGCTTAATCCGAATAATGGACCTGCCGAGACTTGGGTATCGCAATTCATTGCGTTCCTGACTTTGGCCGGGGTTCTGCCCCACATACCAAAAGAAAGGAGGAAGTCGCTTGAACAAGAACACCAAACAGGAACTCGTTATCGAGATGCATGAGCGACTGACACGCGCCAAGGCGGTTTTTCTCGCAGATTTTCGCGGGATGAACGTTGGGCAGGCCACCACGCTCCGAAATGAGCTGCGTGCTGCGTCAGTCGAGTACAAAGTATTTAAAAATACTTTGTTTGATCTGGCTGCAAAAGGCACTGATATCGAGTGCATCAGCTCGTTTTTAACCGGTCCGACCGCCGTGGCTATTAGCTATGATGATCCGGCAAATGCAGCAAAAGTACTGAATAAGTTTGCAAAAGACCCGCTCGGCAAATTTGTACTTAAAGCCGGTGTACTCAGTGGCAAACTGCTTGACACCAAGCAGATCCAGGCATTGGCAGACCTGCCCTCGCGTGAGGTTCTCATCGCCAAGATGCTTGGATCCATGCAGGCACCTGCAACTAACTTTGTCGGCGTGCTTGCTGCGCTGCCCGGTTCGCTCGTACGCGTACTGGATGCTATCCGTGTACAGAAATCAGCACACTAACCTAGTAGCACAAACTATATTACTAAAATCATATTCGGAGGATTCACCAAATGGCAATTACTAAAGAAGATGTAATCGGTTTTATCGAAAAAATGACTGTTCTTGACCTTGCTGAACTCGTTAAGGAACTTGAAGAAAAGTTCGGCGTTTCTGCAGCAGCTCCAGTTGCAGCTGCTTCTGCCGCTGGCCCTGCTGTCGCTGAAGCCGTTGAAGAACAGACTGAGTTTGATGTTATCCTGAAAGCTTGCGGAGCTAACAAAATCAATGTCATTAAAGTTGTTCGTGCCCTGACAAGCCTCGGATTGAAAGAAGCCAAGGATGTTGTCGACGGCGCACCAAGCACAGTAAAAACCGGCGTTTCCAAGCAGGAAGCTGATGATGCACTGAAGCAGCTTGTGGAAGCCGGCGCTGAAGCGTCTATCAAATAGCACCCAAAATTGTTGTCTTTATGAGAGCCAAGGTCGCCCGGAGCGGCCTTGGCTTGTGCTGTTTCGGCATGTTTTAATTGCCAGACACTTCTGATATTCCAGCAAGTTATACTATACACCTGGATCCAGTTACGATACCCGCCAAAGGAGAAGCCATGGCTTATTCTATTGCCAATAATCACCTCTTGCGTAAAAACTTTGCCAAGATAAAGAACATAATCGAAATCCCAAATCTGATTGACATTCAGAAAGATTCATATCGTCGTTTTCTGCAACAGGAAATGTCCGCTGAATCTCGCGTGAATACCGGCCTTGAAGCTGTATTCAGGAGTGTCTTCCCGATTAAGGATTTCAGCGAAAGTGCTTCTCTCGAATACGTATCGTACTCACTTAACAAACCCAAGTATGATGTTGATGAATGTCACCAGCGTGGCATGACGTATGCTGCACCGATGAAGGTTAAAGTACGTCTTGTTATCTGGGATGCCGGTAAAGACTCAACAGTCAAGGCTATCAAGGATATTAAGGAGCAGGAGGTCTACTTTGGCGAAATTCCATTGATGACCGATAACGGCACTTTTATCATCAACGGAACCGAACGGGTAATTGTAAGCCAGTTGCACCGTTCTCCAGGTGTCTTTTTCGACCACGACAAAGGCAAAACCCATTCAAGCGGAAAGGTACTGTATTCCGCACGCGTAATTCCCTACCGGGGTTCATGGCTTGATTTTGAATTTGATCACAAAGACATACTTTTCGTTCGCATTGACCGCCGGAGAAAAATGCCGGCAACTGTTCTGCTCAAAGCTTTGGGATATTCAGTTGAACAGCTTCTTAACTATTATTACAAAAGTGAAGAGATTTTTATCGGTTCCGATTCTATTGCAAAAAGTATAGAACCTGAACTCCTGACACTTCAAAAGACTATTGTTGATGTAACTGACCCCGTCAACGGCGAAGTTCTTGTCAAAGCTAACCGTAAGTATACAAAATCTTCGATCAAGAAAATGCAAGAACGAGGGATTAAGACAGTTCCGTCAACTGTTGAGGATATTCTTGGTCGTTATTCATCATCTGACATAATTGACCCGACTACCGGCGAAATTATAGTTGAATGTAATGACGAAATTACTCTTGATCGCTTTAACGATATCAAGGCCCGCGGTGTAACCAGCTTCAAAGCTTTGTATATCGATAATCTTCACATCACGTCATCTTTCCGCGACACGTTGCTGATTGATAAGATCAGCTCCAGTGACGAGGGCCTGATTGAAATATACAGGCGCCTCCGACCGGGAGACCCTCCTACACTTAAAAGCTCATTGGCACTCTTTGACAACTTGTTTTTCAATCCTGAGCGTTATGATCTTTCAGCGGTCGGTCGACTTAAGCTGAACTATAAGCTTGGACTTAAAGTGTGGCAGGACTGCATGGTATTAAACGCACCATGCATGCTGAGCATTGAAGATGTCTCCAGCTTTGAATCATTAATAACCCGGCTTACTGACTCAAATAATCCATTTTCACAGTATCTGATGATGAAACTGCCGTCAGAACTTTCCAAGGCCCTCAAAAAAGTTGAGGCGGGTCCATCTATTCCAGACAAGCTCAGAGACCAGTTATTGAGCGAACTTAATAATATTATTCGTGACAATGATTTTTTCCAGAAGGAACTGTTCTCGACGTTCGGTCTTTCAAAAGCAACACTAAAGCTTTCAGAGGTAATAGAGCACGGTGGTTTTGACGAGAATCGCAGACAGATTGAAACGCTGCGTCGCAACAGAATGGTTTTTGAGGACCTGTTTAATACTGAAATCAAGATAGCCGTAAAAAATGACATCCTTGAGATTGTTCGCTATCTGATCGAGCTTAAAAATGGCCGTGGCGCCATCGATGATATCGATCATCTGGGTAATCGCCGTGTACGTGCCGTTGGAGAGCTCCTGGAGAATCAGTACCGCATTGGCCTTGTCCGCATGGAGCGGGCCATCAAGGAGCGGATGAGTCTGCAGGAGGTAGAAAACCTCATGCCGCATGACCTGATTAATTCCAAGCCGGTTTCTGCTGTAGTAAAGGAATTTTTTGGTTCATCACAATTGTCCCAGTTTATGGATCAGACCAACCCGCTTTCAGAGGTAACTCATAAGCGTCGTCTTTCAGCACTGGGACCTGGCGGTCTGACCCGGGAACGTGCCGGCTTCGAGGTTCGAGACGTACATCCAACTCACTATGGTCGTGTCTGCCCGATTGAAACTCCCGAGGGTCCGAACATCGGCCTGATCGCATCTCTGTCGACGTACGCACGGATTAACAATCATGGCTTTGTGGAAACACCATACCGCATCGTCCAGGAAGGCAAAGTAACCAATGAAGTCCGCTTCTTCTCCGCACTTGAGGAAGAAGGGCATGCAATTGCTCAGGCAAATGCAGAAGTCGATGCTGATGGACGTTTCATTAACGATTATAACTCTGCCCGCAAAAGCGGTGAATTCATCCTTGTTCATCGTGATGAAATCGCCCTAATGGACGTCGCCCCGATCCAGTTGGTATCAGTTGCAGCTGCTCTGATTCCATTCCTGGAAAACGATGACGCCAACCGTGCCCTGATGGGATCAAACATGCAGCGCCAGGCAGTCCCTCTGCTGCGTGCCGATTCACCACTGGTCGGAACCGGCATGGAACGTATCGTTGCACGCGATTCCGGTGTTTCGATCATTGCCCGTCACAATGGCGAGGTAGAATCAGTCGATGCCGCTCGAATAGTTGTAAAGATCGATGAAAATGAAATCGATGAGAACGGTACCGGCGTTGATATCTATAATCTGATCAAATTCGCCCGTTCCAACCAAAACACCTGCATCAACAACAAGCCGGTAGTCAAGGTGGGAGACAAGGTTAAACGCGGTGCAGTCATTGCCGATGGTCCATCAACCGATATGGGTGAACTTGCTCTTGGACAGAACATTGTCGTCGCCTTTATGCCGTGGGGTGGTTACAACTACGAGGATTCGATCCTCATCTCTGAAAAACTTATCAAGGATGACCGCTACACTTCAATCCACATTGAGGAATTCGAGTGTGTTGCACGCGATACTAAACTTGGCAAAGAAGAAATCACTTCTGATATTCCGAACCTTGGAGAAGAAACACTCAAAGATCTTGATGAATCAGGCATCATTCGCATTGGTGCTGAGGTAAAACCGGGAGATATTCTGGTTGGCAAGATTACTCCGAAAGGCGAGACGCAACTCTCCCCGGAGGAAAAACTCCTGCGCGCCATATTTGGAGAAAAAGCCGGCGATGTACGAGATACTTCGCTCACGGTCCCTCCTGGCGTTGAAGGTACGGTAATAGGTGCAAAGATTTTCTCTCGCAAGGGAAATGACAAGGACTCCCGCACAGAAATTATCGAGAAAGCTGAAGAAGATAAACTGCGCAAAGATGAACAGGATGAGATACGGATCATTCGTGACTCTGCTATCGGCAAGTTGAAGCGGTTATTGATCGGTAAAACTCTGGCGGTCAAGCTTGACGACAGCAAAGGCAATCTTGTCCTTGCCAAAGGCAAGCAGATTACAGAAGAAGCATTACAGAAACTTGCAAATTCGTCCTGGAGTACTATTTCTGTAAGTGATGACAGTGAAACTGATGATAAGGTTCATCAGATTCTTGAAACCCTGAACCGTCAGATTGATCTCATTCACAACGTTTTTGAGGATAAAATCCAGAAATTAAAACGTGGTGATGATCTGCCACCGGGCGTAATCAAAATGGTTAAAATCTACATTTCGATTAAGCGTAAGCTGCAGGTCGGTGACAAGATGGCTGGTCGTCACGGAAATAAAGGCGTTGTCTCCCGAATTCTGCCTGAAGAAGATATGCCGTATATGGAAGACGGACGACCGGTTGAAATTGTTCTCAATCCGCTTGGGGTACCATCACGTATGAACGTCGGCCAGATTCTGGAAACGCATTTGGGATGGGCGGCAAAGGGTATCGGATGGAAAATTGAGGATATGCTTGAAAAGCATGATGATAATTTACGGTCATATTTGAAAGATGTGTACGGTGATGAGGAAGTAGGGGCGTTTATTGACGGCCTTGACAACACAGAACTGCTCAAGGTTGCACGTCGACTGCAACGCGGCGTGGCAATGGCTTCCCCGGTTTTCGAAGGCGCAAGTGAAACACAGATCAAAGCAATGCTCGGAAAGGCAAATTTACACTCATCCGGGCAGGTGACCCTGTTTGATGGCCGCACAGGTGAACCTTTTGACAACAAGGTTACCGTCGGAGTTATGTACGTATTGAAACTCCACCATCTTGTTGATGACAAGATCCATGCGCGTTCCATAGGACCATACAGTCTTGTTACTCAGCAACCGCTTGGCGGTAAGGCGCAATTCGGGGGGCAACGGCTCGGAGAGATGGAAGTATGGGCCATGGAAGCATATGGTGCGGCTCATGCTCTTCAGGAATTCCTGACCGTTAAGTCGGATGATGTTTCCGGGCGCACGCGCATGTATGAAGCGATCGTCAAAGGGAAACATACTCTGGAACCTGGACTGCCCGAGTCATTCAATGTTCTCATCAAGGAACTTCAATCCCTCTGCCTTGATGTTGATCTGCTCGAAAGCGAAGAAGAACAATAAAGATTTCCTGGCCGGAGTCTGTATCATCAGGCACTCGGCTTCAGACTAACGGAGGAGAGCATCGTGGAAGATTATTTCAGCTTTTTTGATAAACCAAAAGATCCACTCCACTTTTCAGCTATACGCATATCAATTTCATCTCCCGATAAAATTCGGGAGCGCTCTCATGGTGAAGTAAAAAAACCTGAGACTATCAACTATCGAACGTTCAAACCCGAGCGGGACGGTCTTTTCTGCGCCAAGATTTTCGGCCCGACAAAAGATTATGAATGCAATTGCGGCAAGTACAAACGCATGAAGCATCGCGGCATCATTTGTGAAAAATGTGGTGTTGAAGTCATTCCTTCTAAAGTTCGGCGCGAACGTCTGGGGCACATTGACCTGGCCACCCCGGTTGCACATATCTGGTTCCTCAAATCACTACCTTCACGGATTGGAAACCTCCTTGATATCACTCTAAAAGACCTGGAAAAAGTACTTTACTTTGAAGGGTTTGTTATCAGTGATCCAAAAAACACTCCGTTACAGTTTTGTGAAGTGATGTCGGAAGATAAATACATAAAGATGCAGCAGGAATACGGTACCGATGCTTTTTCCGGCGGCATGGGCGCTGAAGCTATCCGTGAGTGCCTGCGTGCTCTTAAACTTGAAGATCTCGCAGTATCACTGCGGACTGAAATGGTTGAGTCCACTAGCGAAGCAAAACGCAAGAAGACCGCAAAACGGCTCAAAGTTGTAGAAGCGTTCCGACATTCCGGCAATAAGCCGGAGTGGATGATTTTGGAATGCATCCCGGTCCTTCCACCCGAGTTGCGCCCGCTGGTACCTTTGGACGGAGGGCGTTTTGCAACATCAGATCTGAACGATCTGTATCGTCGTGTTATTAACCGTAACAATCGTTTGAAGCGTCTTTGTGAACTGCAAGCCCCTGAAGTCATTATACGCAACGAAAAACGTATGCTTCAGGAAGCTGTTGATGCTCTCTTTGACAATGGGCGTCGCGGGCGAGCTATCGCCGGGCCTAACAAGCGTCCACTTAAGTCATTATCCGATATGCTCAAGGGAAAATCAGGGCGTTTTCGGCAAAACCTGCTCGGTAAACGTGTTGATTACTCCGGCCGTTCCGTTATTGTTGTCGGGCCAGAACTTAAGCTGCATCAGTGCGGACTTCCCAAAAAAATGGCACTGGAGCTGTTCAAACCATTTATCTACAACAAACTTGAAGAGCGCGGTTTCGTTACCACTATCAAAAGCGCAAAGAAAATGGTTGAAAAAGAGCGCCCTGAAGTATGGGACGTCCTGGAAGAGGTTATCAAGGAACATCCCGTTATGCTTAACCGGGCACCGACGCTTCATCGTCTTGGAATCCAGGCTTTTGAACCGGTTTTGATTGAAGGCAAGGCTATTCAACTGCATCCGCTCGTCTGCACCGCCTTCAACGCAGACTTTGACGGTGACCAGATGGCTGTGCATCTTCCACTCTCCATTGAGAGCCAGGTCGAAGCGCGTGTTTTGATGATGTCTACCAATAACATTCTCTCTCCAGCCAACGGGAAACCGATCATAGTACCGTCCCAGGATATGGTTCTCGGTGCGTACTACATGACCCGTGACAGAATTAACGCCAAGGGGGAATATTACCGGCCGACTGAGCAGGAACTATTGGCAGGCGTAAATGCTTCCGGCTGTTTCTCTTCACCGGAGGAAGTAAGAATTGCTTTCGATGCCGGCGAAATAGATATGCAGGCTTTAATTAAAGTACGCATGAAGAACCTGCCATCAGACGAGAAGGCCCAACTGGTTGACACCACTGCAGGACGTATACTGCTGCGTGATGTCCTACCGGCTGCAGTGCCGTTCTCCACTATAAATAAAGTCATGACCAAAAAAGAACTTTCTAACCTGGTTGATACCTGTTATCGCCTGTCAGACAGCAAAGAGACCGTCCTTCTGGCTGACCGCCTCAAAGAAATCGGCTTTAAATATGCGAATCTGGCAGGTATCTCCATTTGTCTGGATGACATGGTTATTCCGGAAGGAAAACCGGCGATTATTGAGAAAGCGCACGAAGAGGTCACCGAGATCCAGAATCAGTACACCGAGGGTCTCATCACCGACGGCGAACGCTATAACAAGGTTATCGATATCTGGGCAAAGGCAACTGAAGAGATTGCGACAGAGATGCTTGACAACCTTTCAAAAGAAATTGTCACCGCACGGGACGGCAGCAAAATAGAAACATCTTCTTTCAATGCTATACATATGATGGCAGATTCAGGAGCTCGTGGTTCTGCACAGCAGATTCGTCAGCTTGCCGGTATGCGTGGTTTGATGGCCAAGCCTTCAGGCGAGATCATTGAAACCCCGATTACAGCAAACTTCCGAGAAGGATTGACTGTTCTCCAGTACTTTATTTCTACCCACGGAGCACGTAAGGGTCTGGCTGATACGGCTCTCAAAACGGCAAACTCCGGTTATCTGACCCGACGTCTGGTTGATGTCGCTCAGGATGCTATTATCACTGAAACTGATTGTGGGACGCTAGACGGTCTGGTCGTATCATCTCTGACAGAAGGTGGAGAGATTATCGAACCGATCGGTGACCGTATACTCGGACGTGTTGCACTTGATGATATTCATGATCCTTTGACTGATGAAATACTTATTGAGATGAATCAGGAAATTGATGAATATCTGGTTAAACGGGTTGAAGATGCTGGGATTGAGAAGGTTAAGATCAGATCCGTACTTACCTGCCAAAGCAAGCGCGGCATTTGTGCCAAGTGCTATGGTCGTGACCTTGCTAGGGGGCACAGTGTCAACATGGGTGAAGCTGTCGGCGTAATCGCAGCCCAGTCGATTGGTGAGCCCGGTACACAGCTGACAATGCGTACGTTCCACATTGGTGGTACCGCTTCCCGTCACGCCGAACAGACTTCACTTGAGGCTCGTGCCGATGGTGTTATCAAGTATATTAATGTTAATTTCGTCATTAACAATGATGGCCACCATATTGTTATGAACCGCAATGGTGAGATCGCCGTAATTGACGATACCGGCCGCGAACGTGAAAAATATACCGTAGTGTACGGTGCAAAAATTAAGATTGCCCCGGGAGGCGCGGTTAAACAGGGTGATACACTTTCCGAGTGGGATCCCTACACCATGCCGATACTTACTGAATTCGGTGGACGGGTCAAGTTTGCCGACATTCTCGAAGGCGTCACCATGGAAGAACAGCTTGATGATGTAACCGGTCTTTCCCGTAAGGTTATTATCGAGACTAAAGACACGGACAAGCGCCCACGTATAGCCATCAAGGACGCATCGGGCGAAAGTGGCGGCACTATCGGCCGTTACTTCCTTCCGGCAGGTGCAAATATTTCCGTCACCGATGACACAATTATCAGTGCCGGTGATATTATCGCCAAAATACCTCGTGAAACGACTAAAACCAAGGATATTACCGGAGGTCTTCCACGAGTTGCCGAACTTTTCGAAGCACGTAAACCGAAGGACTTTGCCGTTATTACTGAGATCGATGGGCGTGTGTCATACGGTAAAGATGCTAAAGGTAAGCGAAAGGTTATTGTTACTCCTGAACTAGGTGAACCGAAGGAATATTTGATTCCGAAGGGTAAACATATCAGTGTTCACGAGGGTGACCATGTTCGTGCCGGTGAACCGCTTATGGACGGCTCGTCTAATCCGCACGATATTCTGCGGGTTCTCGGCGTCAAGGAACTTGCGAAATACCTGGTAGATGAAGTTCAGGAAGTGTATCGTCTTCAGGGCGTAAAGATTAACGATAAGCATATCGAGGTTATTGTACGTCAGATGCTGCGGCGCGTACGCATCAAGGATACCGGCGATACTAATCTTCTTGTGGATGACCAGATCGAGCGTTCTGTTTTTGAACAGGAAAACGAAAAGGCATTTCGTGATGGCAAGCGACCGGCAGTTGCTGAACCGCTCCTGCTCGGGATTACAAAGGCATCACTTTCTACGGAATCCTTCATTTCAGCCGCATCATTCCAGGAGACAACCAAGGTACTGACACAGGCTGCAATTGAAGGGAAAATTGATTACCTGCGCGGACTCAAAGAAAATGTCATTATGGGTCGCTTGATACCTGCAGGGACCGGAATTGCCCGCTATCGAAATTTGCGATTGCAGGCTGAATCCCTTGCTCATAAAGAAAGCGAAGTAAAAGAAGGAGTGAGTTCGGAAGCTGAGGAAATTAATTTAGAAGCAGCCTAAACTCAGTATTGAATTCATCACATACCGTAACGGCCGGGGATTTAACTTCCCGGCCGTTTTTATTTGGGAAATCTTGTTTGCTTCATCCCTTTTATAAATAGTCATAGATTCACCTTCCTTATCAGGTGAATACAGATATTCTGTTTATACGTTCGGAAACGTCAAGGGACTTGATTTGCTCAACTCTTTCCGGTGAGCTTTTTCCAACTGTTCCCTGCTAATTCAACCAATCCGTTCATCGTACGTGTATAAAACCTGGTAACCGGTAGACTGTTGACAAGCAACAAACCGTTACGCGCTTCAATGGAAACGGGATCACCCGTAGAGAACGAGGATATCTGGGAATAATATTCTCCGGACATTCCAAACAGGAATTTGTATACTGAACTTTCGAAACGGCATGAAACAATAAGTATAACAACTTCCGGGTTACCTGTTTTATGGTGAAATCGAACCGTTGATGTAACAAATGAACCCGTAACTGCAGAGTGCGATGAAGCCAGCAACGACTCGATATTAAGGCCCTTCGGCTTCATAGTTCCAAGAGACGGCTGTCCCCACGGTTTATATCGTTCATGAGGCCGTGTCCTGTAATGATCGGTGCGCTCCAGCAGTGTTACGACATTATTATTTATCGGACCACCGATCGAATGTGATAGGCCCGCTGAAAACCCATGTTCTCTGATCAGACGATGATTTTCAACGATCTGAATCATACCGGTTGCTCCAAGCGGATGCCCCCTCCCCTTCAGACCTCCGGTAAGGTTGGTTGGAAATGCGCCGTTTGTACCGGTCAGCGAATCGTCCAGCATGGCGTCCATCAGTCTGTTCCTGCTGACAATACCCAGATCAACCATATTTATTGGTCCAAACCCGTTAAAGGGATCATGCATATTAACATGAAGTTTACCGGCGAAAGACCGTATATCTTTTATACCCGCCATTCCGTAAGCGTAGCCCGCGGCTATTATCGTCGCTGGAAACGAATGAAAGTAATTACGGTCTGCAATAGTCGGAATGTCTGTTGCGCTCCCCACGCCGCTTACACGGACCTCTTGAGGTCGAGAAGTAAGGACAACAGCAGCTACACCGTCAGACATGGGGCAGTAATCGTGATAACGTAGTGGGGACCAATATTGATAGTTTCTACCGTCAGCAATCTGGCTATAATAATCCTGCAGTTCAATCTGGATATTCAAGTGAGCATTTGTGTTCAGGGCGGCAAAACGATGGCTTCTCTGGGTCAGCAAGGCTGAATAGGCTGTCCATTCTTCATCAGACAACCCGAGGCGCTCTTTTAAAGCCCGGGCAACCAGCCCTCCGCATGCAGGCATCGACAAACCATATTCGGCTTCATTTCGATCAATAACTCCGGCGATAATTCGAGTTGATTCAGTTGTCGATGTATCGCTCATCTTCTGCACGCCCAGGGCAAGGACAGAATCATATCTCCCCGATGCGATCTCGAGGTAGGCACTTTCAAATGCTGAAGCTCCCGACGAAGAAGCGGTGTCGACAAGGACAGAACGGGCCCCGGAAATACCTAAAATACCAGCTATTTTAGCAGCTGTATTGTCTACACCTGAAAAAGCAGCAGGGTTCTGACTTCCAACGATCACCGCTTCTATATCACGGCGTCGAACCGGGCTGCCGTTAAATACTTCGCCACTCATTTCAGACAATTCCAAAAAAGAGAAATGTTGTTTATCTTTCCCGTTATAACGCCCAACTGGAGCCATCCAGGAGGAAGCAACATAGACGGGTCTAGGCATAAATGGAATTTCCATATGCAACCTTTCTCAGCTGATTGGTTCAGTACAACGTCCCGAATAAATTGTAACGGTAATAACGACAATAATACGGCATAACTTGTTAAAAGCCACACCCGCCACTGTTTTTTTGATGATATTTCTGGTGATACGACTCAGCCTCCCAGAAAACTGATACCGGTACAATTTGAGTAGTAATTGTTTGTCGAAACGTACGGCTGTTTTCTAATCCGGCTCGTGACGCAAGAGCCGCATCCCGTTGCCCCTCGGAATGATAGAATATTACCGAGCGATATTGTTCACCAAAATCTGGCCCCTGTCTGTTTAACTGAGTCGGGTCATGACACTCCCAGAAAACTTTGAGCAGGGATTCATAACTGACCTGCAGCGGGTCAAAGGTGATTTCGACCGCTTCAGCATGACCGGTATCGTGATTACATATGTCGTGATATGAGGGATTGTCAGTATGACCTCCGCAGTAACCAACCCGGGTTGCGATAACCCCGGAAACAACTGCAAATACATCCTCAACGCCCCAGAAGCAGCCTGCAGCAAAAGTTGCAACCACAAACATTCTCTCCTCCCCATTATGAATACTTGGATTGTAATTCAACAAATGATGTATGGCAGGACATGCGGGAAAATAATTAACTTAAAAAAAACGGGACCCGTTAGGTCCCGTTTAAAACTACATCAGTTTTTCCATTTCTTCTTCAGAAATATCGAAGTTGGCATAGACGTTCTGAACATCATCGTTATCTTCCAGTTTGTCCATTAACTTGAGCATGCTTTCGGCCTGTTTCCCTTCGAGCTTGACCTGAGTCTGGGGAATCATGGTAACCTCGGCATTTATATGTTTAAAACCCTTCGAGGCCAATGCCTCACGCACCTCAATAAATGAGGAGGGCTCTGACGTGACCTCATAACAATCATCCTGTTCAGACACATCTTCAGCACCTGCTTCAAGTGACGCTTCAAAAAGCTGATCAAAATTGACGGATTTGTCATAATTGATAAGTCCCTTCTTGTCGAATATCCAAGCGACACAACCAGCTTCTCCCATATTGCCGTTACTCTTGGAAAAAATACTGCGGATATCTGAAACAGATCGATTTCGATTATCAGTGAGCACTTCGACGAGGACAGCAGCTCCGCCGGGCCCATAGCCTTCATAGACAATCTCCTCGTAGGTAACCCCCTCCATACCGCCGGCACCCTTCTTGATTGCCCGTTCTATGTTATCTTTTGGCATGTTTTCTGCCTTAGCTTTATCAACAGCGGTTCGCAGTCGAGGGTTTGCGGCAAGATCAGCTCCTCCCAGTTTAGCGGCAACTGATATTTCCTTGATAAATTTAGTAAAAAGCTTGCCCCGTTTTGCGTCAGCAGCACCTTTTTTATGTTTGATAGTACTCCACTTATTATGACCCGACATTATTTCGACTCCTTTGGGAAAGTGTATTATAAGTATTCTAGTGCCTAAAATGGTCAAAATATCATGGTTGACTATGCCTGTCCAGAGGGAATTTTGCGGGAGCGACGACTTGCAACAAATCATAATTAAAGATTATCGGGAAACAGCTGATTCGAAAATGAAATAGAGGTTGACAGTGTTGCTGATTATTCGTTATAAGTATCACTTGATTGCACATGGCGCGTTATCCAAGAGGCTAGGAGCCGGTCTGCAAAACCGTTAACGTCGGTTCGAATCCGACACGCGCCTCCAAACTTATCCATCACACAACAAGAAAAGGCCATGCTTTAAAGCATGGCCTTTTCTTGTTGTCGAACAATTTCAATGATATGTGCCAAGGCTATTTAGCATTTTCATCCAGAAGATAGTTCATAAACACGACAATATCACGGATTTGCTTCTTATTCATGTCGGAATTCGGCTTTCTCAGCATTTTTATTCCGTAAGCCTTTACAGCCTGCTTGTTAAACGGCTGCCCTGTTATTGGAGCCCTCCCCGTCTGGACAGCAATTACCGTACGCTCCATAGTATGACACTTAATGCACTTTTCCTGCATGAGATCAAAGGATGCTTTGAAATTATCAGGAATACCTTCTGCACTAAAATTCATTCTAGCACCCCGACCCGTTATCTTTACTCGCGCTTCAGCAATTGAATAGATTGAAAGAGTTATAAACACTGCCAGAGTGAGATACTTTTTCATAAATGCTCCTTAAAAAGTTCTTTTAACGTGTATTAAAGCAGCAAAACAATCCAATTGAAATTCGAAGATCAGAAACTGAAAGTAACACCAAGCGTTCCGATTTTGTTAGCAATCTCAGTGTTTCCCGAAGATTTATAAGAGGTCCCATACTCATGTTTATACTCGGCAACCACCTTCAGGTTCTCAATCGGAGCGTAAGCAACAGTCGGAATTACGCGTCGAACGATATTAATACCATCATCCTGATACTCAAAGCGGAGCGAACCGATCAGGTTTTGCTGAATTGTATACTGGCCTTCAATTGCCGTGACATACGTTTTGACTGCCGGCAGTGAATAAGTTAAATCCGCATTATCATCTTTCCCTGTAACGCCGGACAATTTCAATCTGAACAATTTATAAAGTAGATCGATATCCACCCCGGCACGGTAAAACTCATTCTGGCGCGGGGTTACTCCTGCAACTGTATTCGGGTCTCCATTTGTCCCGATATAGCCATACCCACCAACAGTCAGAGTAAGAAAATCAAAAATACTTTCTTCCTTGTCTAGATCAATTTCAGGTTCATTCGTAAGATAATCAGCACCTCCAACCTTAACAGATGTATGTACATACCATTCCTTGGTATTCTGATTTTTTCGGTTGACGACACCGCCAGCCATGAAGAGACGCTTGGCAAATATCATATTCGCTTCAATAGCATCCTGAGGCTGCTCAAGTTTAAAAAGTGACGACCCGACGGTGTACGCATAAGTATCATACGAATTTGTTATTGATAATTTATTGGTGCTCTTCCAGAGACCCAGCTTCGGTTGGAATCTTCCTACCTTGATATTTATCGGGGAGTCAAGAATATGCCGCCACACAAGAAAAAGTTCGCCAATATCGTTTTTGCCCGTCATATTGGTCGGGACCTGTGAAGTATTGGTCATTCCGGAAGCATTCTCAGTGTACAGCAGATATGTACCAAAAAAACCGGCTTTCCCCTTAAAGTTTCCTCCTGCGTTGAGCTTCAGAGTCCGTGTGGAAAAATCGAATTCATTAACAGCATTGCGGTCATAGGTACCGTGAATATTGGCGGTAAATGAGATCGGCAGCTGTTCTGGAATCCCGGCAATAGAGATCCCCTCTGATTTCAACTCACCGGCAGTTGTGGATTGATTGAGGTCGCTCGCTGTCGCCTGAACAGGTGACGCAGCTGCCGCAGGAGCATCGGCAGAAAGCATCGTTCCGGCTTTCAGCTTATTAAGTAAATCGGCATCACCTGCACCCTTTACGCCAGTTTCAGTGCCCGGAACCGCAGCAGGCTTTGCCTCAACAGCTGAAGGAACTGCTTTGGTCTTTTCAGCCGTTTTCTTTTTACCTTTACCAAAGTAAACATACCCGTTTTTTAAAAATGCCTCGCCATACTCATTCAACTCTGGAAAGATAGTGTGGCAGGTGCTGCATTCCACTTTGTTAGCACGAGTGAAAGCCGGTATGGCGTGGGAAATGGTGGCGGAAAACAGCTGAAAAACAATTACCGCCATAACTATCGCCAGGTATTGAAAAAATATCATTAGAAGCCCCCCTGTGTAAAGAATTGTCGGATCATATTATTGACGGGCACCGTTGATACCGGTCGGGTTGGCGCTGGTCCCCTGCAGGTAGGCAATCGCCTGGGCTTTGGTGGCGGTATCAATTTTGAAGATGGTGCCATCCTTTGCCAGCACAAACAGGGAAGGGTCATCTGACAACAGATTTACTCCGGCCTCGATTCCGTTGCCCATCACACCATCCTGCATCCAGTCGATAGCGTCGAAGATCAACCGCTTGGTGTAGAATCGGTTGTGGGCAAAGGCCCCGTAGTCATGAACCAGCAAGTTGAGATTGAACGCTGCACCCATGGTGAGTGCTCCTGCCTGAATGTTGCCTGCTGACACAACTAGACCTGAACCAAATCCGCCGGTAAATTTGCGCCAGTTTTTCTCGCCGCCACCGGTGCCGAAGTAGGGGTGGAGCATCATTAAATGGGTAACCTCTGTCTTTGAGCGTCTTGGCCAGAACTGACAGGGCGGCGTTTAATCCGGCTCGCTCCTCCTCGATCACTTTGCCGCTCATGGCGCTGCTAAAGGGAACTAATGCCGGATCATGGCATTTGACGCATGCCTTTGCGACCAGAGTTCCGGCTTGATCAACCGGCAGGAAGGTATGGCGTTTGTATTCTCCGTCCTGGCCGATGTGGCATGTGACGCAGGGGCCGTCGTTCCCGGTGCCGTTTTTGTTGCTGATCCCGACTTGGTCGTGTAAATAAAAGGACTGGTTGGCGTACTTGCTGCTGCTGGTATAGAAGTGGAAACCACTCGTCTTGAAAATGGTGGCTCCGGCGCTCAGATAGTGGGAGTTGATGAAAGCTATTGAAGAGAAATTGAGGAACGGCGCCGCGCTTCTGATGTTATCGCCGATTTCCCGACCAACATGGCAGGCCACGCACAGGTTGGAGGTATTGACATTCGGGTAGGACCTGGGAATGTGGTCCCTGATCCTGTTAATGGTCGTGCCGACTTGCGAGTTGACGGAGTAATTGTAGAAGGCCGTAACCTTGCCCACCGTACGCGCCTTGTAGGCATACACGTTGCCCGCTCCGTCATCATGGCAAGAACGGCAGCCGAGCGGTTCCTTCGTTTTGTCGGGTGAAACATTCGGATAGACGGTGCCGTACGTATCCCAGGGGGCGATCGTTTTGAAGCTGCTTGAGATGTAATTAACAAAACCGGTGGCGGTGTGGCAGCGGACACAATCGTCGCCGAAGGAAGTAGCGGGTGAAGCGCCGGCAGTGGTCGTACCGCGAGTCTTGAAATCATACTGAGTCCAGGGCTTGGCGTAAATATCTCCCTTGCCGCTGCGCGACCATTCGCGAAACTGCTGCATCTGGGTTGTGGTGTCATGGGGATTGTGACAGTTTCTGCATTTGCTGACGTTCTGCGAACTGACATAGGAAGCTGGATACCCTTTACGTCTGAGCCCGGAAGTTTCCGTGTTTGCGGGACTCGTTATGTTATTGAAGTGAACCCTCAATCCGTCAATGATCGCCCCGTTTACGGTAGAACTCCCAAACCCGCCATTTTTGGTGTGGCATTTAGAGCACTTACCCGCTGCATCAGGATTTACAGTCACATCCGGGCCGGCAACGGGAGAACCGCCATGGCAGCGGTTACAATTCCCTGCATCCGGATGGCTTTGATGCGGTTCATGGCAATCCTTGCAACTGGCACCGTTATTAATGTTATGGTTGGAGACTCTCCATTCGTCAGAAATTAATTTGCCTGTTACCTTGCTGGCGCCTCCATGGCAGTCGATGCAGCGCTGCGACTCTTCAAGTTTGCTTACGTTGGGTCCGATAACCGGTTTTTCTCCGCAGGCGAGAAGCGAAAACAGAAGCAGTGACAACGCAACGGTTAGCGGTACCCTTAGTGAAAACTGCATAATTGCTCCTTAGAATAACGTGACTGAACGGGAATATTATTTCAGCAGCCTGTACATATAGGTAAATGCTCCACCAACCGAAAGACCGGATAATAGACCGGCATAGCGGATTACCTCTCTCGAGAACTGAACACGGCCCATATACTCTTCTATATCAGAGGTTTCATCAGTCATGAAAGTAAGGATGTCCTGCCAGTCCGCATCCCACTGGTAGATCTGCAGATACAGGGCTGAACCTCTCCATACAAGTATACAAACAAATACGATAGCAAAAGCGATAAATCCTTTAGAAACGTCAGAGCCCTTGATGGCGGTGTAAATTTTCCGAACGATCTCCAGGTTCATAACACAGAGAATAACCCAGATTGCATTTTCAACCATCTTGAAGTTTCTTATCGTGTTGGGACTCGGCGTCGGGTTGATGATCAGGAAAGCCCCAGAAAATGCGAGCACGACGAGAATACTCAGATAAACGACCAGTTTGTTTCCAGATATTTCAAAGGTACGACAAAATACGTAATACTCAAGAAAACCGTGGGTAATTGTCATAATTGCTACTGTACCGACGATATAGTGAAAAGCGGTAAGCTTCGCGTAGAAACCCCACGGGTTGATGCCATAGGCCTGACTGATAAAGATCAGAAAGAACCCGATTGATATACTTGTCCAGACACGGGCATTTCCTATGCTGAAGTAAAAACTGATCGCACCCGCCAATCCCCAGAAAATCACCTGAACAAGGGCAAACGGATTCATTTGGGTCAGCAGTTCAAAAAACTTTTCCATTATATCCTCCAGTACTTAGCGATAAAATTAAAGCTCTGATTTCCCGACAGAGATTGCAGCAGAAAGCTTCTCCATCATCAATTTAATATTTGTGCCACTAACAAGAAGTTTTGCCGCCCGCTCAACACCCTTCATAAATTTTTCAGTTCCAACGACATCTATCAGGCACAAATTCCCGCCGTTATCTGAAATTTCCTTGTCAACAATACCGCGACCAACCTTGCCGACATACTCTCCCACTATTGATTTAACCTGCTCTTCCAACTCGGCAAGCTTCAGCGACATTATTTTCCTGTCACGCTCCTGACGGTCAAGATTTGTTTTGTCAATCTCGGATTTGTGAAGAGCGACGCTGGTATCCCATATCATTTGAATGTTCGTCACTTCGAGCAGATTCGTTCCCATCAATTCGTCGGCACTTTGTGTCGAAAACAGGTCAATCTTGGCGCCGGGTAATCCGGCTATTTTTTGTGACTCTGCGGATGAAGTCTCTATGTCACTGGCTCCATCATGGAAAAAACCGAGAGGATTCCCGTCTTTATAAAAAATCATGGCTGAATGATCATCAGTGTAGATGCGCAGACAGCCATTCATATGATCATCCTTAACTTTTTTGAGGAGGGCGTTTATATCGATAAGTTTAAGATCTTGGGCCTTGTAAAGCGTTTCACCTTCCAGAAGGGCATGAATACACATGGTGAGATCTTTAGACAGCTTATAGACATTCAGGGCACCGCTTCCTGACGTAACCATTAATTCAGCAAGCGCAGAGAGAGCTTCGAAGCCAGCTATCCGCTTGCCATTTTGCCCCTCGACAAGTACGCTGACCAACTTCCCTGTTTCAAAAACCAGGATGGCGGTACTGGATTGAAAAATAAAATTAGCATAGCCGGTAAAAGCGCCGTTACTTAACTTTGTGAGCACATCCGGCAGTTTGAGCTTAGAAACTGCCAGGTTTTCAAACAACGGGTTGCCCTTGGGAAGAAGGAACATTTAAGCCTCCTGAAATAACTCTTTTGCATAACGGCCAAGAAACTAATGTAAATTACGAAGCATGTCAAATCATTACTGCCGGATATAATTAAGAAATATCCCTTTTGAAGCCATAACAGGGATATCTATTCGGCTAATTACCGTAGTAATTACCGGTCATCCGGTGTTTTTGCGTTTCCAATCAAAAAATCCCGGTGTTCAAAAACAAGTAAAGAAGTCACAACATACTTAATTATAAAACAAAAGGCACGAGATGCAGCTTTAACCTGTTCCCGTGCCTTTTGTAAATGAGAATTGATTTACAAATTATGTGCCATGATTGAAATTAAGTTGATTGGGCATCAACGACTGCAATGGCAGCCATATTGACAATATCATCGACGCCATCACCACGCTGCAGAACATGAACCGGTTTGTTCATTCCCATCAGAATCGGTCCGATCGCCTCAGCCCCGCCGAGGTGATGCAAAAGTTTGTAGCAGATGTTTCCTGAGCTTAAATCGGGAAAGATCAGAATATTGGCATTTGTCTTGAGTTTTGAAAAGGTGAAACCATCGAGAAGTTCCTGGACGACCGCCGTATCTGCCTGCATTTCGCCTTCCACAATCAGATCCGGTGCTCGCTGCTTGACGATCTCGGTGGCTCTGTGCACTTTGTCAACCTGCGGGTGCTTTACTGATCCGAAGTTAGCAAACGAGAGCATGGCAACCCGCGGCTCTATATCAAGCATACGAACCTTCTCTGCTGCCAAAATGGCTGTTTCAGCAAGTTCTTCGGCAGTTGGATCGATGGTTACAGTCGTGTCGGCCAGGAAATAAACCCCCTTTTTGAACACCATCATGTAGAGGCCATGAACACTGGAAAGACCCTTTTGTTTACCGACAACTTCTAAAGCAGGACGGATCGTTTCGGGATAGTGAGTATCAATACCACCCAGCAGTGCGTCCGCATCTCCCATATGCACCATCATGGAGCCAAAGTGGATCCGCGATTTACGGCGCAGGAGACGTTGCGATTCGGAAAGGGTCAGCCCTTTCCGTTGGCGCATTTTGTATAGCACCTCCGCATAATTGTCAGTCAGTTCTGACTCACCCGGATCAATAATGGGAACATCCAGTTCGATATGCAGTTCGGCCAACTTCTGTTTGATTTTCTTTTTATCGCCGATCAGAATCGGTTTTGCAATTCCCTCATCAACCAATTCTTTAGCAGCTCTGATAATTTTTTCATTGTCCCCTTCCGGAAATACAATAGTCTTCGGATCACTTTTAGCTTTGTTTATAACCATGCGCATAATTTCTTTTGATTTGCCTTGGGTTGATTCAAGGTGTTCAATATATTTGGCCATGTCTTCGATCGGCTGGCCGGCGACACCGGACGCCATTGCAGCCCGGGCGATGGCCGGGGCGACATGGAGCAGTACTCGAGGGTCAAACGGCTTGGGAATAATGTAATCGCGTCCAAAGGCAAACTTAACGTTGCCGTAGGCCTTGCTAACTGAATCGGGCACCTCTTCACGGGCCAACTGTGCCAGAGCGTGGACAGCGGCAAGCTTCATCTCTTCGTTAATACAACTGGCGCGACAATCAAGGGCACCACGGAATATAAACGGAAAACCGAGAACATTGTTGACTTGATTTGGATAGTCAGATCTTCCGGTAGCAATCATAACGTCACTTCGAACAGAATGGGCATCTTCCGGAGTAATTTCCGGGTCGGGGTTGGCCATGGCAAAAATAACCGGGTTCGGAGCCATGCTGGCGACCATTTCCTTTGTAAATGCTCCTTTGGCAGAAAGACCGAACAGAACATCTGCTCCGACAGCGGCCTCCTCCAGCGTGCGAAAGTGGGTGTCGGCAGCAAAAAGTTCTTTGTAGGGATTCATCCCCTCTACGCGTCCTTTATAGATGACACCCTTGGTGTCACACATAATCATGTTATTGGGCTGTACACCAAGAGCAATGGCGAGTTTTGCACAGGAATTGGCAGAAGCACCGGCTCCATTGACAACGATGCGGATGTCCTCAATCTTTTTGTTAACAAGGTACAGGGCATTGATCAGAGCGGCTGACGATATGATTGCCGTGCCATGCTGATCGTCGTGAAAAACCGGAATTTTCATTGTTTTCTTGAGTGTCTCTTCTATATAAAAGCACTCAGGAGCCTTAATATCTTCCAGATTGATACCGCCAAAGGTCGGTTCCAATAACTGGCAGGCTTTTATAATCTCATCAGGATCTTCTGTGTCGAGCTCTATGTCGAACACGTCTATGTCAGCAAAACGTTTAAAAAGAATCCCTTTTCCCTCCATGACCGGCTTACCGGCAAGGGCCCCGAGATTACCCAGACCAAGAACAGCGGTCCCGTTGGATACGACCGCTATCAGATTGCCTTTGGCCGTGTATTTGTAGGCATCTTCTGGATTCTGCTGAATAGCAAGACATGGTTCAGCAACACCAGGAGAGTAGGCCATTGAAAGATCTTCGGCTGTTTGGCATGGTTTGGTGGAAATTACCTCGATCTTGCCTTTGCGGCCGCTTGAGTGATATTCTAGCGAATCTTTAAATTTTGCCATCTTTAATCTCCATTTTTTAGTTTAGTTAAAAAACAAACCGCCTTTTTTGAAACATTACGACTCAACTTTTACTAAAAGTGAAAAATAATAGACTCCTTGAAAGACTCTTGTCAAGAAGTTAATATTGATGGACAAAAATGCCCGTATTCAAGCGATGAGAGTCGATATCGGCCCACGAACTCTCCTGGTGTTGAATATAGTTTCACCTAACGCCACCTTATTCCGATTCCACACGTACCACTTAATTGATACGGTACCAGTGCGTGCTACATATATTTTACTATGGTCTTTTTTCTTTTTTGACATTTGCAGCGCGCATGAATATGGCCTACACCAGAAGCGACAAATATTCCAAAGACTATCGTTAACCCGAAGAAAACTGGAATATATGAACGCAGCAATCTCCATGTTACAGATCTTCACTCTTCATAGCGGTTGATACACGTCAAACGCTGTGATATAGATCATCACACTTTTGAGCCCAGGGGACCAAAATGATAATGATTGACCGCCTGATTGAGCAGGCACTACTTGAAGACATTCATACCGGTGACATAACCACTCAGGCGGTGGTGCCGGGCGTACGGCCAGCCATCGCAAGGCTGATTGCAAAGGAACAAATGGTGGTGGCCGGACTTGCTATCGCCGCCCGGGTATTTAACATGCTTGACCCGGCAATCTGTTTCAAGGCATGCCTGAACGATGGTGAAAAAGCTGCAGCCGGGACCATCCTGGCGACTCTTAACGGAGAGGCTTCAAAACTTTTGATGGGAGAGCGGGTGGCACTCAACCTGCTTCAGAGAATGTGCGGGATCGCGACGCTCACCAGCAGTTTTGTCGAAGCGGTTGCAGGCACCAAAGCCCGAATCGTTGACACCCGAAAGACGACTCCTGGACTGAGGCAGCTTGAGAAATACTCCGTACGGATCGGAGGAGGCATTAATCACCGCACCGGTCTCTATGACGGCGTCCTGATCAAGGAAAATCACATTGCCGCTGCCGGAGGCATCACTGAAGCAATCCGAAGAGCCCGCACATATATACCTCACACATTGAAAATCGAGATAGAAACCGAGACGTTGTCCCAGGTTGATGAGGCGCTTGCTGCAGGGGCTGATATCATCATGCTCGACAATATGAGTCTGGTTGATATGCGGGCTGCAGTAATCACAATCGGCGGCCGGGCACTGGTGGAAGCCTCCGGAGGCGTCAGTCTTGAAAGTGTACGTGCAATTGCCGAGACCGGTGTGGATATTATTTCGGTAGGGGCATTGACTCATTCGCCACGGGCGAAAGACATATCAATGCTTCTCGACTAGAAGCGGCAACCGGGAGTATTTAGATGCACAAGAGCGCCGGCACCATACTGCGTCTGTTTCGTACTGAAACCGGCTATATTTCCGGTGAGTATCTCAGCAGAGAGCTTGGCGTATCGCGTACTGCAATCTGGAAGCACATGTCTGCGCTGAGAACTGCAGGCTATCGAATCGAAGCGGTGCCATCACGTGGCTACCGGCTCGTCTCTTCGCCAGACATTATCGATCCGCACGAAGTGACGGCACTTTTGGACAGCACCACAATCGGTACTCAGCTTGAGTATTCAGACCAGACGGCATCGACAAATGCAGATGCCTTTCATTTGGCTGAAAAGGGAGCAATTGAAGGGACCGTTGTACTGGCTGATGCGCAGACCGGTGGCAAGGGGCGACGCGGCAGAATATGGGCTTCACCTGCCGGGGTGAATCTGTACTGTTCAATAATTCTGAGGCCTTCCATAATGCCGCACGAGGCTCCGCAACTGACTTTTCTTTCAGCAGTGGCGGCCGCGCGCGCAATTGAACTGACAACGGGATTGACCCCTGAAATCAAATGGCCCAACGATGTACTTATCTCTGGGAAAAAGGTGGCCGGCCTGTTGAATGAGATGAGTGCCGAGACTGACGGCATCAACTTTGTCATTCTGGGCATCGGCATCAATCTGAATATGACGGCAGACCAGTTTCCCGGCGATCTGCGCCATCCGGCCACATCACTTTTTCTGGAATCCGGCGTGCACGTAAATCGTTCGCGTTTTGCCGGCACCATGCTGCGTGAACTGGACCGCCTGTATGTTGACTTTCAGCAAAACGGATTCGGACCGGTACGCGAAGAATGGCAGCGCCGCTGCAATGCCAGCGGACGTCAGGTAATTGTCAGCGACTCAGGAACCGAATGTACCGGGGGCCGGTTTATAGGCATAGATTCCGACGGGGCGATGCTGCTTCGTTCCGATGATGACAAACTGCACCGAATCACCTGTGGAGATGTGAGGGTAATCTGAATGTTACTGGTAATTGACGTCGGCAACAGCAACATAGTGTTGGGAGTGTATGACCGTGATCTGCTTGTCCGCAGCTGGCGCCTCTCAACCGACAAGTCCCGCACCTCTGATGAATACGCAGTGCTTCTTCACAGCCTTTTTGATCAGGCAGGGCTTGGCTTTTCGGAAGTCAATGCGGCCATCATATCCTCGGTTGTTCCACCATTAACCGGGGTAATGGAGGCAATATCCCAGGATTTTTTCAACCTGACTCCCTACGTTGTCGGCCCGGGAATCAAAACCGGAATGCCGATCCATTATGACAATCCCCGGGAAGTTGGAGCCGACCGGATTGTTAACGCAGTAGCCGGCTTTGAAAAGCATAAATGCCCCTTGGTAATTGTCGATTTCGGAACAGCCACAACCTTTGACTACGTTAATGGCAAAGGAGAATACTGTGGGGGGGCTATTGCGCCCGGCCTCGCGATATCGGTAGAGGCGCTCTTCCAGCGGGCCAGCAAACTGCCGAGAATAGACATAATTAAACCTCCCCATGTTATTGCAAAGAATACTGTCAACTCGATGCAGGCAGGGATTTTCTACGGTTACGTCGGCCTGGTGGACGGTATTGTGGAGCATATTCGGGCAGAATCCCATGAGGACTTCCGGGTAATCGCCACCGGCGGTCTGGCCTCCCTGATTTCTCCGGAGTCAAAAACAATTAATGAAGTCGACGAGAACCTGACGCTTGATGGACTGAGAATTTTGTACGAACGAAACCGTTGATCAGATATTTTTCCCGATGCAGAAGTGATTTTGGACAGACAGTGAAATCCATATTGCACACAAGGAGGCAGTTCTATGGGACAGTTTGAAACCAGCAAGATCCGCAACTTGGGTATCATCGCTCATGGTGGTGCCGGCAAAACGTCGCTCTCAGAGGCAATTCTGTTTGACACCGGAATGATCGATCGGCTTGGTCGGGTTGACGACGGTACTTCGACCATGGATTTTGAGCCGGAGGAGATCAAGAGGAAAATTTCAATCACCTCAGCGCTTGACCATTGCGAATGGAAGGGGCATTCCATCCACATAGTCGATACACCCGGTTATGGAAACTTTATTGCGGACACCAGAGCCTGCATGCGCACCCTCGACTGTGCAGTAATTATCCTCTCTGCAATATCAGGGGTCAAAGCCCAGACTGAGGAAATCTGGAGGTGGGCTAATGACTTTGAGATCCCGCGCATCGCATTTGTCAATAAACTCGATCGTGAACGGGCCAGTTTTCTGCGGGCAATTGATGATATGGAAAAGATGCTTGGCGCCCGCGGAGTCGCTATTCAGATGCCGATCGGCCTTGAAGCGGGTTTCGAGGGGATTATTGATCTGATAGCTATGAAGGCCTGCTTTTATGCCAAAGACGGTTCGGGAAAATACACCGACGGGTCCATCCCTGAAGAGTACGCCGACGAAGCCGCGCGTCTTCGCGAACAGATGGTTGAAACGGTTGCTGAGGCCTATGATGCACTTACAGAAAAATACCTTGAGAACGGCGACCTTACAGATGAAGAAATCATTGACGGGTTGCGGGTTGGCACCATGCGTAACACATTCACTCCCGTTCTGTGCGGCGCGGCCATTCCCAACATCGGTGTAGCCCACCTGCTGGATGCAATCTGTGCCTACCTCCCCTCTCCATTGGACCGAACCAAGGCGGTCGGTATTCATCCAAAGAGTGAAGAGGTAATTGAACGTGCTCCGGATGAGAAGGAGCCGTTCTCTGCGCTGGTTTTCAAAACGACATCCGATCCGTATACCGGCAAAATCACCATTTTCAGGGTGTACTCCGGTGTGCTCAACTCCGATTCGACGATATTTAATTCCTCCAAAGGGGTTGAAGAACGAATAGGACAGATTTACGAATTAGAGGGTAAAAAACAGCACCCGATCAAACAGGCGGTTGCCGGCGATATCGTTGCCGTTGCTAAACTGAAGGAAACCGTTACCGGCGATACGCTCTGTGATCCCGCCAAACCGATTGTTTTTGAGCCGGCGAAACAGCTTCTGCCGGTGATATCATACGCAATAGAGCCAAAAACCAAAGCAGACGAGGACAAAATCCACAGCGCACTTCACCGTATGATTGAAGAGGAGCCGACGCTTGAGTCTCACCGTGACACTCTGACTAAGGAGTTTATTATTTCCGGGATGGGACAGGTTCATCTTGAGGTAATAGTTGAAAAAATGAAGCGTAAGTTTGGGGTAGAAGTTCTACTTAAAACCCCTAAAGTGCCATACTTTGAGACAATACGGGGTACTGCCAAAGTTCAGGGGAAATACAAAAAACAGTCAGGAGGGCGCGGGCAATACGGTGACTGCTGGATAGAAATGTCTCCAACCGGCCGTGGCGAAGGGTATGTTTTTGACGACAAAGTTGTCGGTGGGGTCATTCCGCGCCAGTACATTCCTGCAGTAGACAAAGGTGTCCAGGAAGCAAGCCTGGAGGGTTTTCTGGCAGGCTACCCGGTAGTCGACTTTAAAGTCGCTCTCTACGACGGCTCTTTTCACACCGTAGACTCCTCCGAGATGGCCTTTAAGGTCGCTGGTTCTATGGCGTTCAAGAAGGCGATGGAACTCTGCAAACCAATCCTGCTTGAGCCTATCACAACCATGAAAATCACGGTGCCGGACGAAAATATGGGAGATGTCATAGGAGACCTCAACTCTCGCCGAGGCAAAGTTGTCGGCGTTGAGCCGAAGGCTAATTCACAGATAATCAGAGCAATTGTTCCGATGTCGGAAGTCCTCGCATACTCCAACGATCTTAAATCAATGACCAGCGACAGAGGATTGTTCAGTATGGAGTTTTCACATTATGAAGAGGTGCCTTCACATCTGTCTCAAAAAATAGTCGCAGAAGCTCTGTCAGAAAAGAAATAATCCGATACTGATTTTTTCTGTTCTCGTCCATCGGGATACCAGCACCTACCAAGCAATGATCAGCCTGAAAAAGCTGAATATATACTTCTAAATGACAACGGAGGATTATTCATGGACTTTAAATTCAGTAAAGATTCGGACGACATCCAGGAACACGAAGCGTCCGGAGAAAAAAAGAAGCAGAGTGCTCTGCTTGCCCTTCTGCTGATATTGGTCGGCGGTTTTACGTACGTCTATTTTTTCACCGGACTGATCAAGCCTCAGGAATCTCAGAAAACTGCCGACGCACCGGCTCCCGTAGCGCAGATTGTGAAAATTCCGCTTCCGGCCCGCGAGGGCGAACCGGCAAAGCCGGCTGAAAAAGTACCGGCAGGCTCCGAGGAGCAGAAAATACCAAACGCTACTCCTGAAGCAGTAAAAATCCCGGCCGCAAAGCCGGTTATTTCACCTGCAAAGCCTTCAGCAGCCTCAGCTGCTCCAACTTCGTCAACTCCGACTGAAGAATCGAAAAAGACAGAGGCCGCAGTACACCCAGGCAAGCAGCCACTTCCGATGCGAGCTGCAGATAAAAAGGGAGCGGCCGGTGCTGTTGCCAAATCAGAACCGAAAAAACCTGCCGCGGAGACAAAGAAGCCGGCCGTGGCAGAGAACAAAATCACAGCAGCTGCACCTGCTGTAAAGAAGCCGGTTCCAGCCGGTCATGCTACAGCGAAACCTGTTGTAAAGAACAGCAGAGTCGTACCTGAAACGTGGTCACTTATAGTAGGCAATTACGTCCTTGAAGAGGCTCTCTCATCCGACATGGGACGCGTGCGGAAAGCCGGTTTTAAACCGGTTGTCAAACCCTCGGAACGCAAAAAAACAACCATGAACCGGCTGTTCGTATCGGAATATAAAGACCGGGCAACAGCCCAGTCAACCATGGGAATGCTGAAACGTTATACTTCCGATGTTTTTATTATTGAGCAGGGAGGGCGTTTTGCCGTATATGCCGGGTCATATTTGCAAAATGAAGCAGCGAACTCAGAAATAGAACGCTTGAGGACTGCCGGCATCACAGCAACCTTGAGACAGGTCACTATTGCGATTCCATCCCAGAGTCTGTCAATTGGCCCATTCAAAAACAAAAAGGATGCAGATGCTGCACGAAGCAGGCTCAAGAATGCTGGAATAAAATCTATCGTTTCACAGAAATAGCTTCAGATGGCCGAAAAAGTAAAATTATCCATATCTCCGTCTGTTGCGGCGTACGTGCGGCCTGGCACTCCTCTGGAGACCAGACTTACCGCCTGCTCTGCTGCTGTGGACATGGAAATACCCGACCAGCTGATGCTTTTGTTCTGTCTCTCAAAAGATGCAGAACCAGCTGTCCGCGCGGCAGCATTCTCCTGTATTGAGAAGCTGTCCCGAGACGTAATCATCGCGTATATAAATTCTGCTCATCCACATCCTCTTGTTCTCGATGCCCTGCGTGCTCTCTGCCATAATTTCCCAGAGCCACTCCCGGATGTTCACATGTCCGTAATCGAGAATACGGATGTTCGGATAACAGTGGCGGACCAGACCGTCCAGGATACAGAGGCTGAAGAAGAGGACGTCGTTAATGAAGAAGGCGAGGAATTTCTCAGTAAATATAAAATGGCTCAACTTATGGGCATCGGTGAAAAGATCAAGATGGCGCTTTCAGGAGATAAAGAGTGGCGCTCACTTCTTGTGAAGGATGCAAACAAGCTGGTTTCAGGCAGTGTCATTAAAAACCCGCGAATCACCGAGGCCGAAATTCTGACGCTTATCAAAGCCGGCATCCAGAATGATGAGATCATGCGGCTGATCTGTGCCAACAAGGAATGGATAAAGAGCTATAAAATAAGAAAAGCTCTGATCGAGAGCAACCGGACTCTGGTTCAGAACTCCACCCGTTATCTGGGCACTATGACTGAAAAGGATCTGGCATATTTTGCAAAAAGCAAAAATATTCCTTCAGTTATATCTACCATGGCAAAACGGCTTCTGTTAAACAAGAAAAGGTAGGTCAGGAGCTCGTCATGGCACTCGTCAACCATGCTAAAAAAGAAATCAACGCAAAAATAGTTTATTACGGAACGGCTGGCTGCGGCAAAAATACCGCTCTCACGTATATTTATTCTAGAATAAAACCTTCTTTGCGGGGAGATTTACGAAATAGTCCTGCCGGAGAAGACAATCTGCTGTTCTTTGATTTCAGCCCGTTTGAAACCCCTCTGCCGAACGGGTATCGCGTCCGTCTGCATGTCTACACGCTGACCGGAAAGGTTACCAATCCGGCAACCTGGAAGATGACCCTCAAAGGAGCAGACGGAATTATGATTATGGTTAATCCGGCTGCTGAGCTCGAAGCTGAAACCGGAGAGGGTGTATCACAATTGCGGGATTTTCTGTCTGCATATGGAGTCGGTCTTCACGAGACACCGGCAGTCCTGCAGGTTAACAGCTTTACCATAGGAAATATGCCGGATGAAGGTGCTGGCATCGCGACAGCACTTGATCTTACCAACCTGACAACATGTCACTCGAATTCCGCCTGCGGTGACGGGCTGCTTGAGGCTTTGGCGAAACTTTCTCGCCTCGTTCTTGACCGGATTACGGTGGAGCGGGATCACTGTCAAGCGGACAGCGTACCCGATAACCATCGGCTAGAAACTGAGACGGCAGAAATGGTGTGTGATGAATTTTCAGCAGATTCCAATGACATGTCTCACCCTGAAGAGGTACCAAGAGTGGACTTGATCTCACGAGAAGTAGTCTCAGTAGGCAGAACCATTCGCATCCCGCTGGAAATAACACAGGGCGGCACACTGCGGAGACTGGTTGTATCTGTGTGTGTGGAACTGGAGCAGCCTGCTGAACTGGCACCAGCAGATTAGCACCGGAACCGGCACGACACAATTGTCGACCACACTATCACGATCAACTTGTACACATAAATTTTACATGCTATAAACGACGTTATTGATCAGTTTTATTGGAGGTTGAATAATGGCAATTATCACCGTATCGCGTGCAATGGGCACAGGAGCCTATCAGATTGCCCAGGAGGTTGCCCAGAAGCTTAAATACACCCTCATTGACGGCCCACGGATAAAATCATTGGCAGCCAAATACGGCTTGACTCCGGAAATTCTTCAAATGGTTGATGAAAAGCCACCTTCCTACGTCACGGCAGAGGATCGCAAGCGCGCAGCAGCACTAAATTCAATTGAATTGATAATTCTTGATCTCGCCCGTAAAGGAAATGTCGTTATTTATGGACGGGGGGGACAGGACTTGCTGAAAGAGTGCAAAAACATTCTTCGCCTCAGGTTTATAGCTGATTTTGAAGAACGGGTGGAGCGTTTTGCCGAGCGTGAGTGGATTGACCCTGATATGGCCCGGTCGCTGATCCGTCGCAGTGATCACCAACGGGGCGGTTTCATTCATTTTTATTTTGATCGTGACTGGAATGATCCAAATTATTATGACTTGACTTTTAACACCTCCCGTCTTTCGCAGTCTACGATTGTTGACTGTATTATCACAACGATCAAAGAGCCAGCAATTAAAGAGTCTGATAAATCAGCCGCCGCCGTCATTGACAGCGTAATACTGTCAAAGAAGATCGATACAGCGCTTCTGAACGCCGCTGTTTTGGAAGACTACCGACCTTTTTCAATTTCAAGTGACAAGGGTGTTGTGTCTATCAGCGGCTATATCGTTTCTGAGGAGCAGAAAAAAGCGGCAATTGCGATTATAAAATCAGTCAAAGGAGTAACCTCGATTAAAGAGGATATTCATGTTGTAGATTACAAGGCCTACAAAGAAAAGATGTAACTGCTTAATTTCTTAAATTATTTAATCGCTCATATATCGGGGCGAGAAGCGCGCTGTCAAAGTGCATACCTTCTCGCCCCCTTCCAATTTCAAGCCCCCCTTCGATCCCATGAAAATCCGAACCGGCCGTCACCAAAAGTCCTCGCTCCTCTGCGATGCGCCGCAGAAATTCGATCTCAAGCGGCCATCCCATATTATTATAGACCTCGATGCCGTCAAGCCCTGACTGATGAAGAGCGTATATGACCGGACCGAGCGTAGACGTGTCTTTAGTAATGCTGGTCGGGTGGGCAAGTACGGCCACTCCCCCTATGCGATGAATTTCAGCAATCGCATCATCCATCGGCCAGTAGCTTTTGGGAATATTACAGGGGACAAGATAGCGCCGAAACGCATCTTCGACAGAGTCGGCGTATCCCCGTTCCAGCAATGCCCGGGCAATATGCGGGCGCCCGACGGCATCCCGGGCATAAACCAGCACATCCTGAAGGTCCAAAGGGCATCGACCTTCCGCCAGTAACAGGTTATTCACGCGTTCGAGGATCTCGTTGTTACGTCCTTCACGACGTTGCCTGAAGCCTTCGAGGTTCTGCAGAAATCTTTCGTCGTCACAGTCGATGCCATACCCAAGCAGATGAACATCCTGCCACTCTTTAAACTGCACAGAAAGTTCAACGGCAGAAATAACTTCAATGTTGGCGGCAACGCCGGCTGATGCCGCCTCCGCAACGCCGGCTACCGAATCGTGGTCAGCAATGGCAATGACGCGCACATCAAGTTGGTCGGCCAGTCCGACAAGTTCTGAGGGAGTAAAAGCTCCGTCGGAAAAACTGGAGTGTAAATGCAGGTCGATTTTCATGATGCCTATACTAGCCCGCCGTGAGATAAAAGTAAAACCGCTATTGCAGAGAAACCCCGCATAGGGTAGAATTCTGACAATGAAACCCGCTGAAATACATATTGTTATCGCGACATTGCGAGAGGAATATAAACACTGGAAGACTCCGGCAGTAACTATCGTTGCCCAGTGTAACGGCAGTCCATTCAAGGTCCTGATTTCCTGTATCATCTCGTTACGTACGAAAGATGAAGTTACGGCCCTGGCTTCTGCACGGATTTTTGCGCGGGCAGAGACTCCTGAAACAGTAGCAGGACTACCGGTGGAGGAGATATCACAACTGATCTACCCGGCCGGTTTTTACCGTACCAAAGCGTTACAAATCGCCATGTTATCCCGCAGGCTGGTAGAAGAGCATCATGGAACCGTACCGGACACCATTGATGAACTGCTTGAATTTAAGGGTGTCGGGCGTAAAACCGCCAATCTTGTCATGACTCTTGGCTTTGGCAGACCGGGGATTTGTGTCGATACCCACGTCCACCGGATTTGTAACCGCCTCGGTTATGTTTCAACCAATAAACCGGATGACACCGAAAAGGTGTTACGGGGTCAGCTCCCGCCAGAATACTGGATCGAGATAAACGACCTGCTAGTTGCATTCGGGCAGAATCATTGCCACCCGGTTTCGCCGCGTTGTTCGAACTGCAGATTATCTGAAATATGTAGCCGGGTCGGTGTCACCGGGTCCCGCTGAGGCAAAACAGACAAAATATCGTATCATTGTATTTGATCATTGCCAGTTGATAAAAACTCATATAAATTGAAACATTATTTTTAATTCAACCGCCTCCAGGAGGTATTGCATGTTGCATAAAATCGGTTTTATCGGGCTTGGTACTGTTGGACGCCATATGGCTGCCAACCTGATCAGGGGGAATTATGAACTGACCGTATTTGATACCGAACTTGCGGTCGTACAGGAATTGGTTGCGGCGGGTGCCAAGCCGGCTTCTTCTGCACTCGAAGCAGCGAAGGGGCGTGACCTTGTAATTGCAATCGTTCCCGAAGGTGATGAACTGGGGGCTCTTTTTTTTGGCGACAAAGGCATTCTGGCCGGAATAGACAGCGGAACAATCCTCGCCGATATGGGGTCTCATTCTCTTGAAACCACGATGAAAATGTCAGAAGAATGCATTCGGAAAAACGTTTCGTACCTGGATGCTCCGGTGTGGGGCAGCAAGGACCACGCTGTTAACGGACTCATGACAATAATCACAGCAGGTGATCCGTCTTTGGCCGGGAAATGCCGTGAACCGTTTTCTTTTTTCGGACTTAATACGATCCACGTCGGCCAGATCGGCGATGCCACCAAAATGAAATTTATCGTTAATATGGTCCAGGCCGAATTGGTACAGGTGCTTGCAGAGGGCCTTGTGTTTGGCGAAAAAATGGGATTTAACGCCGATAAAATTCTGGAAGTACTCGATACTAGGGGTGTCGCATCACCACTGTTCCATCAGAAGGGGCGCGCGATGGCCCGTGATGACTTTCCTCGCAGCCTGGCCCTCAAATATGTCAATGACCAACTGCATATTGTCCTGAATGCAGCCCGGCTCGTCGGCATGACCCTGCCGGCAGCTGAATCGGCCAGCAAGGTGTACCAGGCGGGAGTTGATGCCGGCTATGGAGAAGAGGATTACTCAGCGGTCATAAAAGTTCTGCGTAAGTAGGAGCCTAACGGAAAGTATCCTCATCAGGCGTCCAGAGTACTGGACGCCTGTTTTTATTAGTGGCGAATAGACCTATTTATTGCAGTCAGGGTAAAGGAATAATTCCATGATTGTCCTTGGCATAGATCCCGGTTCACGCATTACAGGATACGGCATCGTAGAAAAAGTGGGTAATCGCCTGGTTCACATTGACAATGGCGCCATTTTTACTGATACAGCCGCCGATTTTCCAGGACGGTTGAAAAAGATATATGATGGACTTACGGAAATTATCTCACGGTATCGGCCGGATCAGGCTGCCATTGAAAATATTTTTTTTTCAAACAATCCCCAGAGCGCACTCAAGCTTGGGCAGGCTCGTGGTGCCGCCATTGTTGCGGCGGTTAATTGCGGGCTCCCCGTATCCGAATACACCGCCCTGCAGGTCAAACAGGCCGTAGTGGGACAGGGGCGGGCAGAAAAAGAGCAGGTACAGAAGATGCTCAAGGCATTGCTCGGATTGCCTGAAATCGCACAGGCAGATGCATCTGACGCTCTTGCAGTGGCGGTCTGCCATATCAATTCCCATGCACTTCTTCAGCAAGCAGGCCCTGCTGCCCCGAAACGACAGACTTCCTGGAGGAATTACAAACCATGATCGCATTACTGACCGGAAAAATCGCTCATAAATCGCCCGACCATATTATCGTTGATGTTAACGGGGTAGGCTATCGTGTCATGATACCGTTTTCCACCTATTACGAACTGCCCGAGGATGGCGAGGTGACACTGCATATCCATACCAGCGTGCGCGAAGATGCCATTCAGCTGTATGGCTTCCGTACCAGGCTGGAAAAGACATTCTTTCAACTGCTCATTTCCGTGTCCGGTGTCGGACCCAAACTGGCCCGCGACATTCTTTCAAACATCCAGCCGGTTGCATTGGCACAGGCACTTGGCACAAGTGATATACTCAAGCTTTCTTCCATCCCCGGAATCGGCAAGAAGACTGCGGAACGCCTGACTCTCGAGCTGAAGGACAAAATCGGCACGTTGGATATCTCTTCTCTGCCACAGACGGACGCCCGCAGCATCCCGAATGTAGATATTATAGATGATGTGATTTCGGCTCTGATTAACCTGGGGTATAAAGAACAGCAGGTAAGAAAGGCGTTGGGAGGATTGGATGCCAGTGGTGGTGCAGGAGTTGAGGATCTGTTGAAGCAGGCGCTGAAGATTTTGATGAAGTAAGGATAAGAATGCTTGGCCAACCCTGTGGCATCCCGGTTGCACCATTATCGACAGATATACCGTGCCATCCTCATTTCAGCGCCACCCGAGCGATTGGAACCCTTTTTCCCGGAGACACTGTTCGACAAATTTTTTGAAAATCGGATCCGGTTCGTCCGAGCGTATAATACCGGAGCCCAGCGCTGCGGTGGCGGCACCGGCACCGCCAATAATCGCGCCCTGCCGGAGATTGCCGGTAATGGCTCCAATCACCCCCCCTGTGGCCGTCCCGACAACGGCGGCCTTGCCGGTGTCCTTGGCAACGTCTCTGGACCTATTACCACCAGCCTGGTACTCAGTAGCCAAACGAAAGCAGTCGTCGACGGCCTGGTTCGCCATCTCATTTCCAACTGCCTTTAAATGCTCGTTCGGATAGAGAACCGGGCGCTTGGCCCCGCAGCCACTAATAATCAGCGTATAGACAAGCAACAGACATCCGATGATGATATTACGCATCAGGTTCCCTCCTTGACATACCTCCGAATTATATCTGATATTAAAACTTCTGCAAAGTTTTGCACTCACGAGCGATCTTATCGCCACGCCACTAAATGTATGTACTCAAGTAACATCAAAATTAAAATGATATTTTCAGGTGTTATGAAGAGAACTCCCGAATGGGATTTGGCAATGGTTCACTCCGGCCCCGACGCAGTGGTGATATGAGCTATGTAACGGTTCCGTCAAAAACAAAAAAGGGATTACAGAATGAACTGTAACCCCTTGAAATGTCTGGTCGGTGAGACTGGAATCGAACCAGCGACCCCCTGCTCCCAAGGCAGGTGCGCTACCAGGCTGCGCTACTCACCGACGAAAGAATGACTGTATATCATGACAGGTCATGTTACGCAAGATATTAATTGCCTGACCGTCATCATTTTTGGTTTACTGAAGCGCGCCACTCCTGTACCAGGGAATCATAGTTCAAATTATAGTCTTTAAGAGCTACCGTAATCGATTCATCAAAGGAAAGCCCGGACCCCAGACCCGTCAGGATCTGCCTGATCCGGTGCCACCCGTACGTTGCAACCATGTAGTCGACCAATGCATAACTCTGTTCGTACGCCATCGCCGCATCTGAGGGGGACAAATTGCTGAAATCGCCCTCAAGTTTTCTGAAATCTGCCAGTGCCCCTGTACGTGCAGTGCGCCCGGAATCCTGCACATGGCGGGTATACTGCATTCGGCCGAAAATTTCGGCAATCCCCTCATTCAGCCAAAGCGGGCAGTTCCCACGCGTCAACTCGAAGACAACCACATGGGCATACTCATGATAAAGAACACCCCTGATAGCTGGAGTAACATCGTGCAGTGCGCCAAATGGAAGTCGTATTTTGCCGTCATAGAATCCTCCCGACCAATCGGGAGAATCGGTAACCGTTTTATAATCAGTGCGCTTATAAATGCCAACCGGTATCCGGGATTCCGGAAACAGTCCAAGTTCAGCGCCAATCAGATTAGTGGCCGCTTCCAGCACGTCGAGTATCGCACGTGCAAAGGAAGCATCAACTCCGGAATCGTAGGTGAGATCAAATCGGGAGCTATGACCACGATCCATGACTGACTCAACGGCATTTTCCTTGCGGGATTTTGCGAGAAGGTCGACAATTTCCTTGCGCCCCGGAGAGAGCGTGAGAGCCTGCTCCCATATTTCAATCGCCTCCGGTCGATGGTCAGTCTCAAACTGGACAAGCCCGAGATAGTAGAGGACCTCGACTGAATCCTGCTTGATGGACCTCGCCCGCTCAAGTTCATATCGCGCCACGTCATATTTTTTTAAATGGTAGTTACAGATACCTCGCAACAGGGCATATGCAGCTTCCTCAGGATAGAGCTCAAGGGCCTTGATAAAGTTTTCATCGGCCTGTTCATAGCGCTTCATCATGTAATGCTGGTGACCAAAAGCAGCATACCCTTCAGCCAGGTTTCGTTTGAGGGTCGTGTTAAGGGGGAATAACAGATACGCTTCCCGCAGTTGCACAATTCCTTTTTCATATTCTCCGCGCATCAGCAGCTCACGGCCATAGCCGCTTCGCATGACCGGGTCACTGTCAATCGTCTCTGCGGAAGCAGTGGACAACATCAGCATTACGATGCAGAAGACAGTGCAGAGATATCTAAGAATATACCGGGGGTAAATTGTCATTGAATCGCAAGAAAGGTTCGAATTGACGCCGCAATCCCGGCGCTGTCCAGTCCCAGCATGGCGCGCAGTTCGTGTTGTTCACCCTGGGGTATATAGGTATCGGGATAGCCGAGACGCAGCACCCTCGTCCCGTTAAGACCGCGCTGTTCAAGCAGTTCCAGAACCGCACTTCCAAAACCTCCCTGAACGACATTTTCCTCAATTGTTATCAGGATACCGTATTTCTCTGCCAGCTGAACGATCATCTCTTCATCAAGCGGTTTCACGAACCTGGCATTTACAACCGTCAAGGCGACACCTTCTGCGTTGAGAGTATCTGCTGCTGCCAAAGCCGGGTAAACCATCGTACCGAGGGCAAAAAGTGCGGCAGCGGCACCTTCACGAAGAAGTTCGGCGCGGCCGATCGGTAGTTCTGTCAGTGATTGATCCAACGCCACTCCGTATCCGTTCCCGCGAGGATAACGGATCGCAGCGGGACTTCCGAGACTGATGGCGGTTGCCAGCATATGCTGCAGCTCGTTTTCATCTTTGGGAGCCATCAGAGTCAGATTGGGAAGATGCCGCAGATAGGAAAGATCAAAGGCTCCATGATGAGTCGGTCCGTCACTCCCGACAACCCCGCCGCGATCGATGGCAAAAGTGACCGGAAGGTTCTGCAGACAGACGTCATGGCACACCTGATCGTATGCTCGCTGTAAAAAGCTGGAGTAGACGGCAAAAACCGGGCGATACCCACCTGCCGCCAAACCGGCGGCAAACGTGACAGCGTGCTGCTCGGCAATGCCGACATCAAAAAAGCGGTCTGGAAACTCTTTGGAGAACCTGGAAAGGCCCGTACCGTCCGGCATGGCTGCCGTTATGGCGGTAATTCTCTCATCCTCAGAGGCCAATTTGCAGAGCGCTTCCCCAAAAACTGCCGTATATGAGGCTGCGCCACCCTTCCCTTTATGTACTTTGCCGGTCTCAATCTCAAACGGGCCGACACCATGATACAGCGATGGATTATCTTCAGCAGGCTTATACCCCATACCTTTCTTCGTGAGAACATGAATGAGAACAGAGTTATCGAATTTTTTAACATTTTCAAGTGTCTCGATCAGCGCCGGTAGATCGTGCCCATCTACCGGTCCGATGTACTCGAAGCCGAATGCTTCGAAAAGCATGCCGGGCGTAAACAATCCTTTGAATGACTCCTCCATCTTGCGGGCCATATGGAGAACGCCTTTACCCATCTCCAGTCTTTTGAGAAATGATTCGGTACTTTTTTTGAAGCGATGGACAAATTCGCTTGAAGCTGTGCGGGTCAGAAAAGTTGAGAGTGCACCGACATTTTCAGCTATCGACATTTCATTATCGTTCAGGACAACGATCATGTCCTTATTGAGATGACCGGCGTGGTTGATCCCCTCATAGGCGATACCACCGGTCATGGATCCATCTCCGATAATTGCCAGAACCTTACCTTTGCGACCGTCCAGATCCCTGGCAACGGCAAAGCCGGTAGCGGCGGAGATCGAGGTGGATGAATGGCCGGCGTCGAACTGGTCATGCGGTGACTCATGGCGCTTGGGAAATCCGCTGATTCCATTCAGGGCGCGGAGCGTATCGAAATTATCACGCCGTCCGGTCAGCAGCTTGTGCGCGTACGCCTGATGTCCCACATCCCAGATAATCTTATCAAAAGGAGTAGTAAAAACCCGATGCAGAGCGACTGTTAATTCCACAACCCCGAGAGACGGGGCCAGATGTCCGCCATTAGCGGCGCAGGTTTCGATAATGACCTGCCTCAGATCTGCAGCAAGCTCAGGGAGCCGGGAAGCAGGAAGACGCTTGAGATCTTCCGGTGAATGTATTGAATCGAGAATCGACATAAGCACGCCAGTCTATGTTCAAAATTGAAATAGTATCAGTTTCTACGCTGCACAATATACCGGGCGATCCCCCGCAGTGGATCGGCCTCTGCACCGAATATTTCCAGAGCACGCAACGCCTCATCCATCATCGCTTGGGCCTCTGCCTTGGCGGCAGCCACTCCCATCACAGAAGGATAAGTTGCCTTTCCACGGGCAACATCACTGCCGGCATCCTTGCCTATTTCCTCAGTGGTACCCTCAATATCAAGAATATCGTCTGCTATCTGGAATGCCAGTCCCGCCGCTTCACCATAACGGATGATCGCTGCCAGCTGCTGTCCGGCGGAACCTCCAAGGAGCGCTCCGGCCACTACCGATGCTTTAATAAGAGCTCCCGTTTTGTGAGTATGAATGTACTGAACTGTCGCCAGATCAATATCATGCGCCCCTTCACTCTCCATATCAACAACCTGACCGCCAACCATGCCGTAGGTGCCGGCGCACGTCGCAATTTCATGAATTACTGCAAGCAGACCGGCCGGATCACACCCCTCGGAAAAGCGGCGGTCGCTGGCGAGCTTGAAAGCCTCGGTCAGAAGAGCATCTCCCGCCAGAATAGCTATAGCCTCGCCGAAAACCTTGTGATTAGTCGGATTACCGCGGCGGAAGTCATCATCATCCATGGCCGGAAGATCGTCATGAATCAGCGAATAGGTATGAATCATTTCCATAGCACAGGCAGCCGGGAGAGCACTCTCTTTCTCACCGCCAACAGCCTGACAGGCTGCCAGCATCAGAATCGGCCTCACCCGTTTGCCCCCGGCAAAAATTGAGTAGCGCATAGCCTTATGAACCGAATGTGGAAGTTCCGTCTCTTTCGGGAGAAAACGGTCAAGTGCCGCATCAACCCTGGCGCACTCTTCCTGCAAATATACTTTCAGATCCATCGATCTTTCCTTTCCTGTTAATCGTCTCCTGACTCAAAGAGTTCGCGTTTGAGCGACCCATCCTTCTGTTTCAAAAGAATTTCGACTCGCCGCTCAGCGTCGTCAAGCCTGCCGGAGCAGAAAGCAGCATGCTTTACCCCCTCTTCAAAGGCTTTCAGAGAGTCCTCCAGCGAAAGGGAACCGTTTTCCAGACGCTTTACTATTTCTTCCAGTTTTTTCAGGGAAAGTTCAAATTTGTCAGCAGCCATAATCGGTCTCTCGCATAGATGTGATGTGTAATTGTATACAGGTATGAAGGAATGCGTCAAGTGTTGCCGGTTTCAAGCGATTCTACACGGCATCTGGCACTTCCCATATGGAGTTTGAGCAGCAGCTGATCGCCGTTTGCCAACACTGCTGTGTCGGTCACCACCATTCCGGAACTGCCAAGTGTTGCAATCGCATAGCCGCGGGCAAGGGTTTTCAGAGGAGAGAGCACTTCCAGGCGCGCGGCATTGTCGCCGAATTCCTGCCGGGATATTTCCAACCGCTGGGCCAGCGAACCTTCAGCCCTGCCTGACAGAAGAGCGATCCGGTGTCGCAGAACATTGACCCTTCCTTTCGGATCGTTATGCCGCAGTGCATCCTGGAGACGTTCAAACCGATCGCGACGACGGGATACAGCAACATCCAGACCTGTTTCGAGCCTCCCGGTCAGATCATCCATCCTCTGAGACAGATGCCCCAACATCGTACGCGGTTCGCGCAGTAACCTGCGCAGACTTTCGAGACGACCGTCGCAAACAGCGAGAAGATTCACAACCGATCTCCGTAAGCGCCCGGACAATGTGTCAATCCGGCTGCGAAGTTCGTCACTGCTCGCAATTACCAGCTCGGCAGCAGCAGACGGTGTCGGCGCTCTCAAATCAGCCACGAAGTCGCATATGGTCCAGTCAGTTTCGTGCCCCACCGCCGAGATGATAGGTATCTTTGACCGGTAGACCGCCCGGGCCACGACCTCTTCGTTAAAAGCCCACAGGTCTTCGAGCGATCCCCCGCCGCGCCCGACGATAAGCACATCGGCCTCTGCCAACTGATTCATCTCGTCAATGGCCCTGGCGATTTCCAGCGCAGAGCCCTCACCCTGTACGCGTACCGGATAAAGTGAAACCTTCAGAGAGGCAAAACGGCGCTTCAAGACATTAAGAATATCGTGGATGGCTGCTCCGGTTGGCGAGGTAATCACACCGATATTGCGCGGATAGGTCGGCAGGCTGATTTTGTGCGTTTCGGCAAACAAACCTTCGCCTGATAGCTTTTCCTTCAACTGTACAAAGGCGGTCTGCAGGGCGCCTACTCCTGACGGTTCAACGTATTCACAGACCAGTTGATAGTCTCCGCGCTGATCATACACAGATATGCGACCACGCACGATGAGAGCCATACCGTCAGTCAGCCGGAATGTATGATTTTTTACCGCCCCCCTGAACATCACACAGCGTAATTGCGCTCCGGAATCTTTGAGGGTGAAATAACAATGCCCGGAAGAGGGGTAGGATACATTGGATACCTCCCCCTGCACCCAGAGATGTTCGAAATTTTCCTCAAGCACGCCACGCAGCAGTGCGGTCAACCGGCTGACTGTGAGAATTGTTTTTTCAGAAAAAATATTCAATTGGGGTACTCAGCAGTGTGGTGTCTATTTTTTCCCGCCCGGAGAGGAGGGTTAAATGAATACATATCAAAAATATCCGGAGAGACGGCACGGTTAAGCGGCTACCTGGCGGTGTTTCTCACACTCTAAAGTGGCCATGTCGCTTATGTGATTCAGGCAACAGCATACGACAAGGATCGTTCGCTCGTCCCGTCAAACGGTGAAATTCCAGACCTTGGCCTGAAACGGTCGGAGCACCGAGAACAAATATGGTGAACGTAATTCATGGTCATTACATAATAAACGATGCGATCAGAATTTGACTTTGGGTGCCACCTTGGCCCCCTCTTCAGCCTTGAACGCCTCTTTGCGCTGCAGGTGCAGCATCACTGAATTAGTCAGAGAGTTAGGAAAGGTACGGATACTGGTGTTGAACACCTGAACAGATGCGTTGTAACGTTCACGGGCGACATTGATGCGGTTTTCAGTCCCTTCCAGCTGTTTCTGCAGATCCAGGAAGTTTTGATTGGCTTTCAGGTCAGGATATTTTTCGACGACAACCATCAGCCGTGACAGCGCGCCGGAAAGCTCCCCCTGTGCCTGTTGAAATTTGTTCAGAGTGGCAGGGTTATTGAGAACATCCTTTGACACCTGCATGGAACCGACCTTGGCGCGCGCCTCCGTGACCGCTTTGAGGGTGTCAGCCTCGTGAGCTGCATACCCTTTTACTACTTCAACAAGATTGGGTATCAGATCGGACCGGCGCTGATAGGATGATTCGACGTTGCCCCAAGCGGCAATAACAGCCTCTTCGTTGGCTTGCATGGTATTATAGCCGCATCCGGACAGCAGTGCGATAACTGCACCTAACGAAAGGTATGCAACAAGCTTTTTCATGATATTTCCTCCGTGGAATGTGTATGCTGCATTATATATGTCAATCTTCCGGACCATAAAAAATTTTCATTCCGGTCAGAACCACATTGCAAATAAGTGGCGTAATGTTGGCCAGAATCAACGGTAAATCACTAATAAGTATACCGTAAAACATCCATAGTGCAACTCCGAACGCCAGAAGGAGCGGCTGCCAGATGGAAATATCACGAACATGGCGGGTTTTCAGCGTTTTAATCACCTGCGGGATGGAGGCGATACTAGTGAGTGTGCCGGCGATAAGGCCGATTGTCGTCGGAGTCACGAGCGTTTCCTCCCGTCAAACGCTGAACTGGCCCAGTCAATCTGTGTCAGCATACCGCGCAGCACGGTGACTTCACGACTGTCAAGATTCGCACGAAAGAAGATGCGCCGGAGCGAACGCATCATATGCGCCGGATTTTGCTCGTTCAGAAAACCTACCTTGTCCAGAGTGGCATTAAAGTGCGCAAAAAGCGTTTCCATCTCTTCGGATTTCGCCAGTTCAAGCTGCCGCCCTCCCCCTGCTGACTCAGAGGCCTTGCCAAGTTCATAACAAATTAGCAGTACCGATTGGGATAAATTGAGCGAACCATACTCATTGGAAGTAGGAATAGTGGCATGCCAGCGGCAGAGGGACAGCTCTTCTGTCGTCAGTCCGTTGTCTTCACGCCCGAAAACGATTGCCGCCCGGCATGCGGGAGAGACCTGATCCCTGAGGCAGGAGGCCACCTCAGCGGGAGAAAGGATTTCCTGACGGTATTTACCATGACGTCGGGTTGTACCGACAGTCAGAGTACAATCTGCCATGGCTGAAGCCAGGTCGGGGAATACCCGGGCGGATTCGAGCACATCCCGGGCTGCAACGGCGAATTTGAGCGCTTCCGCATCAAAACGATCACACCCTTTTACGATTCTCAACTGGTGAAAACCCATATTTTTCATAGCCCGACAGGTCATACCTATATTACCGGGAGACTGAGGTTCAACCAGAATAATGACAATGTCTTTGTTCAAGAGGATATCCTTTGCGAATCATGTACAGCCCGTATCCGTGCCAGTCGCTCTCTTGCAGGTTTTTTGAGTTTCCAGACATGATAGGCATGAATGCACCACGCAATGAAGATGAATCCAAACAGGGCCAGTACAAGGTACTGCTCATAGTTGCTGACGTTGTCCAGCACGAGCGAAGCGCTTTTGCCGAACAGATAGCCTCCCAGAGAAAAAACGACTGCCCAGGCGAAGGCACTGAGTAGATTAATCCAGAGGAATGTGCGGGGGGCAAGATTGGTTATGCCGAGAATAATAGGCAGAACGATTCTGAATCCATAAGTGAATCGTGAGATAAATGCGACAAAGTTGCCGTATTTTTCAATCAGCTTAAGAGCTTCACGGAATTTTCGGGCGATGGAATGGAAACGTTTGAGCAACCCCCTCCCTTTAGAGCGACCAATGTAAAAATAGAATTGGTCTCCAAAGAACGATCCGGCCCAGGAGGTACAAACAACTCCGAAAATATCCAGATACCCCTGAAAGGCGAGAAAACCGGCCAGGAGCAGTATTGCCTCACCTTCCAGAAATGTCCCGACGAAAAGCACCCAGTATCCGTGAAGTTCCAGATACTCTTTAAGTATTTGCTGAATATACACAATCAGCCTCTGGTGTGGAACTTACTAAACCGCAAGGCGAGCTGCTATTTCAGATTTCATCAGATCAATCATTTCGTCAATACGGGCATGGGAATCATTCGCCATGGCATCGGTTTCCACCAAAGAGAGAAAGAGTGAGCGTGCGTTGTCATCAAGCAGTTGCGAGGGACCGCCATGCTCTTTGATTCTCTTTTCTACAATAGTACGGCCCGCTCTAGACAAATATGCTGCTGCCACTTCTGAAATGTCATCAACAAGTTCGAGCAGCTTCTTGTCACTGAATGTTGAAAGAGAAGGGGCAGCCACAGGAAATTCTTTTGGGAGTGCCACAGCATTCCGCGTTCTGGCAGATTCCCATAGTTTCTGGAGGTTGACCATTTGCAGCAAATCATACTGCATGAGCTCTTCAAGCGGTTTGGTTGAACATATTTCAATACGCGCACCGGACAGAGCTGCAATTTTCCGGGCCTCGTCAGGAGAGGTATCAATCGAGCTGGCACCATCGTGATAAAAGCCAATCGGCAAGCCGTCCTTATAAAACATCATGGCAGAACGTTCAGATGTATAAAACCTCACGACACCGTTGGTACCCAACCCTTTCACCCGTGACAGCACCCCCTTGACATCAACCTGCCGAACCTCTTCACCGTTAAAAAGACGCGGCCCTATCGTGAGAGCATGGGCACACACCGCAAGATCAACCGTCATACGATATACATCTATGTGACCATCTGCCAGCATCACCTGGTCAAACATGAGATTAATTGCCTCAAAGCCGGTTTTGTCGCGTCCGTTCGTGCAACTGAGGGCGCACAGGAGCTTTCCTTTGGCAAAAACACCATAGAAGTCAAAGTTTAAAACCGAATAGTGGAAATACCCGGTAAAACCACCATTGCCGAGTTTTCCAAGAACATCAGGAATAACAATATTCTTGGCCGGCATTTTTTCGTATAGCGGATTTGCTCTCGGCAGGAAACGCATCCCACATCCTCCCTATTGTACGTACATGTATCTGCTTTGATTCAGTTATTCAGCCGTAATATCAATACAACTCATTTACACAGCGGCAGCATGACAAGTGCGAAATTTTCTACCAGAAACGAACAAATATCAACATCTGGTTTCAAGCAACGTAAAGGATTTTAGAGATCATGTCAAAGCAAAATGAAACCGCATAAAATGCTGAATACCCTAATATAACCAAGATATTAAGCTTGACAAACCGACCCTGTTACAGTAGCTTTTACTCCTTTTAGAGTTGATTGTACTCAGGTATTTATTTCGTGGACGTGTTTTTTTCGCTTGTAGTTTTACAAAAATGATTTCTGAGGTTTTTCGTAAATGGTTCGCGGGCAAATATATTTCACGGACCAGATCGGCAGAACAAGCTTCGTTAACTCGCGCTTCCATGTTTACCAGGTTCAGGTAACACCTCTCGAGGATATTGATGTCCGTCCGTTCAAAAAAAGATAAACTGATCGAAGACGCTCAAAAGCTTACTTTGCGCTGTCAGTTTGATAAAGCCGCAAAAATCTACGAGCAGCTTCTCGCTTCAGAACCTGCTGCTGTTAACCTGCGTCAGAAACTGGCAGAACTGTTAATTAAATGCGAACGGAGTGATGATGCTCGCAAAGAGCTTGAGACCATCGGCAAGCATTTTTCAAAGAACGGATTTTATCTTAAGGCAATAGCGGTTTACAAACAGCTTCAAAAACTTTTTCCGGCAGACATTTCAATCTCCCTGATACTTGCTGAACTTAACGAGAAACATGGCCTCATCGCAAACTCCCTTTCCGAATACAAACTCGTATACGAATTTCATGAAAAAGCTGGTAATATTCCTGAGGCGCTCAACATTCTCGACAGAATGCAAAATGTTGATCCCCATAGTATTCCGATAAAAATAAAACTTGCTGAAGCCTACATTCAAAAGGGTAAAAAGAATGAGGCATACGAAGTATTCACAAAAACAGCATCATTATTGATGGAACGTGGTGACAACGCTACTCTTACCAAAGTCTGTGCTCGAATTCAGCAGTTTTTTCCCGACAAGCCGGACTTCATGCGTGAAATACTTACAGAGCAACTCCGTCTGGGCAATGCCGCATCTGCTATTGAAGGCATCCAGAATCTTCTTCGCAGCAACCCTAACGACAAAAGTGCATGGGATCTTGTTGTGCAGGCGTATCAACTGCTCAAACAACCTCAGAAAGTCAAGGTTGCCTACCAGCATTATCTGAAATTTTTCCCCTCTGAACCAGAGGCGATGCTTGGCCTTATCTTGTCTGTCGTAGCCGAGCAGAACATTTCCGAGGCACTTGAGCTACTTGACAAACATGAAGCCGCCCTTATTTCAGCAGGATTTCTTCAGCAATTGGAACAGGTATACCGTTCTCTTGACAAGCTGGACCCCATCAATATCAGAATCATGGAAGGCCTTATCAGGGTTGTCACCGCTGGGGGCAATGAGGCTGAGATTCAAGCGCTCACTTCAAAACTGAAGTCACTCCGTTCTGTCACCGGCGTTTTACAGAGCGATATCCCCGCGCCGGAATCAGCGGCCGTTTTTGTTGATGAACAACCCAAGGGCGGCCCGGTGCCCTCAGCTGAATCTTTCTTCGGCGAGAAACCCTTGAAAAAACCAACTCCGACCGATTTAAGCGGATCGAAGGTTGAAATATCCGCCGCGCCAAAGCCAGAAACAGAACCAACTGATACAGCAACTGCAGATAAGGTTCCGCCATCTGAAGAGGAGATTGAAATCGATATTGAAATCGATATTGATTCCCCTTTCGGTTCTCTGGATCAACTAACTGATGCTGCATCAACCCATGACAACTGGCTTGAATCTGTTGGTGACCTGTTTGACTCCATTAACACCGCTCCGCGCGGGGTGAAGTTCGGCAACGAGATGGAAAGTTCCGATGCTCAGTCACATTTCGATCTGGGTCAGGCATTCAAGGAAATGGGATTATTTGATGAAGCTATTAACGAGTTCCGGCAGGCTTCGCTGGATCCGTCACGTCTGGTGGAATGCCTGATAATGCAATGCGTGTGTCTGAGGGAACGCGGTGAACTCGAAAAAGCAATAACTATGCTGCAGGCGCTATTAAAGCCGGGGCTAAACGAAGAAGAATACTGTGTCATAATGTACGAATTGGCATTATCATACGAAGCTGCAGGCAACAAAGAAGAGGCTAACATTCTTCTCAACGAAATAAGTGCAACAAATCCGGATTTTAGAGATATCAGCTCGCGCATTAACGCGGCAAATCTGTCGGAGTCGCTTGTTTTTTCTGATGATGAACTAAAGAATTTTTGACGTACCGGCTCTGAAAAATCATACTACGCGCGTTAGCGAGACTATTCTCCGCCGATGAGCGCAAAAATATCTTTTCCCGCCATACAAGCATATGACAAAACGAAAAACAGGCACCAGTTACAATTTCAGACCAGACCCCAAGGAGGTTGACTACATGAACAAGACTTTCGCTGCCATTATGCTTTTCGTGGTGATGGGTTGTATGAATTCTGTTGCACTTGCAGCAGAACTGCTTGACGTCAAACCGATTGTCACCGGAAATGCCGTATCAATCGAAATTTCGGCTGACGTTGCAATGACGTATACCTTTTACAAAGTTCCAGGTCAGGCGAGGGCAGTCGTAGATATCGCCGAAGCTGACCCGGAAAAGGTCGAGCCCTTAATAGTCGTCAATAAAGGTGCAGTATCCAGTATCAGTGTAGATAAAGCCTTAATATCGGGCATTGTTGTCAGCAGAATTATTTTTAATCTCGTTTCCGAATCCGACATTTCTGTGAGCGCCGCCCCTGATCGAAAACTACTGACGGTAACATTCAACAGTTCATCTGCTGCAGCGGGCAAGCCTGAACCGAAGCCGGTGCCGGCATCCGAGCCTGTTGCCAAAGTTGAACCTCCCGCTTCTCCTGCCGCTCTAAATCCTGCTCCTGATCCTGCTCTCGAAGATGATCCGCTCGGACTCGATGAGCCTGTTGCTAAGTCTGCGGCCCCATTGGCTAAGATGGCGGTGGCAAGCGAATCCGCTATCGCGGCAACACCAACTGTAATGCGGATACCGAAACTTGAACCGGTCGTCCCAATCTCTGTTGCGTCAGCATCCGCCACATCGCTGACTATAAAAGAAATTACAGCTGGTGCATCGTACATTGAAATACACGCCAACCAGCCAGTTTTGCATTACAAAACCATGAAATTATCCGGTCCGTCCCGACTCGTAATTGACATCGCCTGCGAAAAGACAGACCAGAAAGCTAAATCCATTTCAATCAACAAGTTCGGAATTTCAAAGGCTCGAATCGGTGTATCGCCAAAAAATATTCGCATCGTTATTGATTCCGCGAAAACCGGATTTCCCGCATATACAATTTCCAACACAGAACATGGGTTGCACATTAACTTCAAGTAGGCTCATCACTGCTTTGATACAAAAAAAGGACTTAGCTGCAATCGGCTAAGTCCTTTTTTAATGGTGGGCGCTGCGGGTTTCGAACCTGCGACCCCTGCCGTGTGAAGGCAGTGCTCTCCCGCTGAGCTAAGCGCCCGAAACAATCAATTTTCGGTCATAAAGTGCTGTTCATACAAATCTTCAAGAGCCTGCAAATGGCGGCTTTCCTCCTGGTGAAGCTGTGCAAACAGCTTTCCCATCGGAGCTCCGGAACACCCGTTTGAAACTTTGCTGTAGAAGTCCACCGCACCCTTCTCCAGGTGGATGGCATATATTAGAGCCTCACGCACTCCGGACTTTGGACCGAGTTCCTCTTTTTTAAGCAGGTAATCAAGGTGCATGGTAGGAATAGGTGTGTCAAGGTCCGTGCCGCCATCCATTCGCCCATCCAGCAGCGCTTTCTCAAGCTGGTGTTTGTGATCCAGTTCATCCAACGCATTTTCACGTAGCAATTCCTTCGCCCCTTTATGAGACAGCTGCCGGATAGCATACAGATAATTACGGAACCCTTCCTCTTCCATCGAAATCGCCATTTCGAGCGCGGCATCAAAGGTATAACAGACCTGATCATTTTCCATGTTTACGCCTCCTGCTCGATCAGCCGGACAGAGGTCATGAAGACCGGCTCAACCGGCACATCGGAATGACCGTTCTTGTTTCCTGTTTTCACCGCCCGGATCTGGTCAACCACATCCATCCCCTCCAGAACCTGCCCGAAGACGCAGTAGCCGAAATGGTCCTGATGTTTCCCTTTATGATCCAGAAACGCGTTGTCTACGGTGTTGATGAAAAACTGGCAGGTAGCCGAATCAATCACCGCCGTGCGGGCCATTGCCAGAGTGCCGCGTTTATTCAGCAGGCCGTTGGTCGCCTCATTCTTGATGGCGAACTTCGGTTTTTTTATCTCCATATTCTCGTTCATGCCGCCGCCCTGCACCATAAAATCCTTGATGACACGGTGGAATATCAATCCGTCGTAATGCCCGTCCTTGACATAGGAGAGAAAGTTTCTGACGGTTATCGGGGCTTTTTCCCTGAATAGTTCAATTGTGATGGTACCCATCGACGTTTCCAGCTTGACCTGCGGGTTCTGATCTGACATCTGTCTCCTCCACTGTATAGTTGATAAGAATTCTGATGAGCCGGAAAAATATCCTAAGTTAGTATCATAGTACGAAGATAAATTAAACCCAAATTGTCAAAGAGGTGCCAAGAAACTGCCGTTGCGCAAATGTACCGGTAACAATATACTAACCGGGAGAGAAGGTGCTGAAAAAGTGACCCATGAAACATAGGGGACAATAAAACAGGGGCCGCTCTACGACGGCCCCTGTTTTATTTCTGCATCCTGAGGCAGAAATCGACTACTGAATTCTCAGGACTATTTTTCCGAAATGTTTATCCTCCTCCATCATCCGATGCGCATCGGCCACTTGATCAATGCTGAAGACTCTTTCAATGATCGGGACGACACTGCGATCGGCAAACTTCGGCAGGGCACGGCGTGTAAATTCAGCTACTATTTCCCCTTTTTCAGCAACCGGGCGAGAACGAAGGACACTGCCGATAATCTGTTGACGTTTCACCATCATCAGGGCCAGATTAAGCTCGGCTTTGATGCCGCTGATAACGCCGATTATCACCAGACGCCCTTTATAGCCAAGCGAATTCATATTTGGAGCCAAATATTTGGCCCCGACATGATCCAGAATTAAATCGACCCCTTTTTTGTTCGTAAAAGCCTTCACCTCCTCTGTGAAATCAGGAGTCTCATGGAAGTTTATCAGAAAGTCGGCGCCAAGCGCCTTGACCCGCTCCATTTTTGCCGGAGAAGCGGTCACAATCAGTTTGCTGGAAGGAGTAAGCGCCCGGCAGAGTTGAATAGCGGCGGTATTAACCCCGCCGCCGCCGCCGTGCAGGATGGCAGTCTGCCCATCCTTGAATTCGCCGATCATAAAAACGTTCAGAAAGGCCGTAATATATGATTCGCAAACACACGCGGCTTCTTCAAAGCTCATACTATCCGGTATGCGCATCAAATGATCGGCATATGCAACAGCAAATTCGGCATACCCGCCACCGCCGACCAGCGTCATAACCCGCTCCCCCATCTTCCATCCGGTAACACCCGCTCCCAAGGCCTCAACAACCCCCGCGACTTCAAGACCGAGAATCTCGGAATCTCCTGCCGGGGGCGGATATTTCCCTTCACGCTGGACCAGATCGGGCCGGTTTATTGATGATGCAAAAACCCTTATCAGCACCTGTCCCTCGGTTGGCACCGGTTGTTCAGCTTCACCGATCCTGAGTACATCCACACTGCCAAAAGCATCCATTAAAACGGCCTTCATATTTGCTCCTTCTGCGGTAAAAATCCTATGCGTACATATCAAGTCAGTACGTGTAAAGAACTTTCCCGGCGGTTATTTGATTAACAGGCTCGACCTGTTTCTCTGATATACGGCACCGAATGTAGCGACTTACGCCTGTTTTGTAAACACAAAATCAAACGTGTGAACCGCTTGATTTAGCGCCTTATTTCTGCGATAACAGGGTCATTTCATAACAGACGGCAAGGACCTCCCCATGAATATAATGATTACCAACGATGACGGCATCCACGCCGCCGGTATACGCGCACTTGCCGAAGCGATGGCAGAACTGGGAACGGTTACCGTTATCGCGCCCGACCGCGAACGAAGTGCCGTTGGCCACTCTCTGACTCTACACTCTCCGCTGCGCATTTTTGAGCTGCATAAAGGGTGGTACGCTGTTGACGGCACCCCGACTGATTGTGTCAACATGGGTATCCACAATATGCTTCCTATCACACCAGATCTTGTGGTGTCCGGCATCAACCACGGGGCTAACCTTGGTGACGACGTCACCTATTCCGGGACTGTTGCGGCAGCGATGGAGGCTAATCTGATGGGCATTCCAGCGATCGCCTTTTCGCTGGCGACCTTTGAACCGAGTAACCATTTTACCGATGCAGCACAGATTGCCGTACAGGTTACCCGCCAGGTAATCACTCATGGCCTCCCCGCAGACACCTTCCTGAATGTCAACATCCCCGACTGCCCGCTGGACAGAATGCAGCTTCCGCTGATAACCCGCCAGGGTAAGCGCTCTTTTATCGGAAAAATTGTCGACAAAACCGACCCTCGCGGGCGGAAATATTTCTGGATCGGCAGTGAAGAACCGCATTTAAACGATGAGCCGGGAACAGACTTTCATGCCATCAACCGGCATCACGTTTCCATCACCCCGCTCCATCTCGATCTGACTAACCACAGATCGTTGCCGATTCTTGCCAAATGGTCGTTTTGACATATATGGACAATCATACTATCTCCTGCTATAGTCTCGCCCGTTTTAGTATGCGAGAACAATTTTTAACGGCATTTCGTTGGAAGCATAGTCCCGTTATCGTATTTGATTCAGTGTATCGTGCCTGCTCTTCTGAAAATATTTTTTCGATTATCATGTGAACACAATTTGAATATATGGGATCCGGGGTCTGCTGTGAATTTTGATATCATGAGAAAAAAAATGGTGCAGGAGCAGATCGTGTCGCGCGGCATAAGTGACCGCCGGGTCATTGACGCAATGATAAAGATTCCCCGCCATATTTTCGTTCAGGAGGCTTTCGCCGCTCAGGCCTACAATGATAAGGCCCTCCCGATCGGCGAGAAACAGACCATTTCACAACCCTACATCGTCGCATTAATGACCGAAAAACTGGCACTGACCGGTACAGAAAAGGTACTGGAAATTGGCACCGGCTCCGGCTATCAAACCGCCCTTCTTGCCACCCTGGCCGACAGAGTCTACTCGGCAGAGCGAATTCGCCCATTAGCTCTGCGTGCCCGGAAATGCCTTGATTCTCTTAAGCTTTTCAACGTCCAACTACGTATTAATGATAACGAAGGGAGTCCAATCGGATGGGAGGAAGAGGCGCCATTTGATGCAATTATAGTTACCGCCGGGGCACCGGAAATCCCCGCTATACTTACGGATCAGCTTGCCTCCGGTGGTCGTCTGGTAATCCCGGTTGGAACAGATGAACGGCAGCAATTGTATACAATAATAAAAAATGAAGATGGTGAATTGTACCACGAACCCTCGGCTGAGTGCCGTTTTGTCCCTCTGATCGGCAAACAGGGCTGGCAGGCTTAATAGCAAATACATCCGGAGAAAACCTGCAAATGCGAAACGGCACCTTTCCAGAGCACGATTATAGTAACGAGGCCCCGCTTGTCGGTCTCTCGGCGTTGACGCTTAACGATATTGAAGAGCCGCTTCTGTTGCCGGATGATGAATTCATTGAAGATGAAATTGAAGAAGAAATTGAAGAAGAAATCCCGCTGGTTGAACTTGATCGTTATGATGATGCCATAAAAATTTATCTGCGGGACATCCAGCGCACACCTCTCCTGAGTGCCGTCGCAGAAAAGGAGCTTGCCAAAAAAATTGAAACGGGTGATGACGCTGCCCGCGACAAGATGATCGAGTCGAATCTGCGACTGGTTGTTAAAATCGCCAAGCGCTATATAAACCGGGGTTTGCCCTTTCTGGACCTGATTGAAGAGGGCAACCTGGGGTTGATTAAATCGGTGGAGCGATTCAATCTGGCAAAGGAATGCCGATTTTCGACGTATGCGACCTGGTGGATCCGCCAGTCGATTGAACGTGCGCTTATCAATCAATCCAGAACGATCCGCCTGCCTGTCCATGTATCAGACGACATCGGCCGCATGATTCGGGTTACCCGCAAACTTTCCCATGAGCTGAACCGGGAACCGACAATCCAGGAAATAGCTGACGCCCTGAATGCAAAGATCCAGCATGTACGCCGGCTGATGACACTACTGCGTCACACATGCTCAATAGAGGCTCCGATCGGTGACGGCAACGACTTTGCTCTCATCGACACAATTGAAGACTGTTCCATGACACCTCCGGCAGACCAGCTTGAGAACATCAATATATTTGAACTGATTTCCGAACATTTCAGCAGACTTACGGAGCATGAACAAAAAATACTGACTCTCCGCTTCGGCCTTGACGACCATGAGCCCCAGACGCTGGATGTCATCGGCCAACAGTTCGGAGTCACACGTGAGCGCATTCGCCAGATCGAGGCAAAAAGCCTGGAAAAACTGCGGGCGTTATACCTACACAGTCAGACATAAACCAAGATGGCACGAGGAGTACCGCAGATGAACGACCTTAAGGACATTATCCGTGATATCCATGATTTCCCCAAAAAAGGGATTATCTTCAAAGACATCACCACGCTATTACAGGATGCTCAATCATACCAGAAAATGATTGACCTTATTTCTCATCGCTACATCGGCACACGAATTGACAAAGTTGTCGGTGTTGAAGCACGAGGGTTTATTATTGGTTCCGCGCTGGCGTATAAACTCTGCGCAGGCGTTGTACTGGTCCGAAAACCGGGCAAACTACCCTCCGACACTTTTAGCAAAACCTACGACCTCGAATACGGCACAGATACTCTGGAAATTCACCAGGACGCCATCAAGCCGGGTGAACGGATTCTGATAGCTGATGACCTGCTCGCCACCGGCGGCACTATGGCAGCAGTTGTCGACATGGTGCAGAGCATGGGAGGGGAGATCGTGGAGTGCTGTTTCATGGCGGAACTGGATTTTCTGGAAGGACGCAAGCGATTGCCGGAAGGAAAAGTCTTTTCACTTCTAAACTTTTAGTGCGCAAGACGTTATCATCTATACCCGGATGTGCACGGCTCTCTTTTTGAAAGGGGTTGAACAGAAGCCACATCTCTGCTATACCACAACAGCTTTTCACATACGTCCCCGTAGCTCAGCAGGATAGAGCACTTCCCTCCTAAGGAAGGGGCCGGTCGTTCGAATCGACTCGGGGACGCCAATAAAAACAGGCGCTTGCAATGATAAATTGCAGGTGCCTGTTCTGTATCAGATTGTTACTTTTCCCGATAACATCGCCATCACTTTTCCCCCCGCAAATATTTTACAACAAACATTTTCCTGCTATAATTTCAGATGTTGCAGATTTACCCTTTTTTAAAAGTATGCTGCCTGGATCTTTAGCAACGCCTCTGAAATTTTTCCTCTGTTTATGCGGCATCACTGAGCAAAACCAGCAGGAATATGAAAAGACGGCGTCAGAAGATAATTACAAGGAATGTCGTAGTTGAAACATGGTGACAACTTCAGGATTTAAAAGGGAAAAGCGTATGTTCCGGGTTTGATTCCGGCGGGGGCTACTGCCTATGAAATTCAGTAACGCTATTATTTTATTGGTGCTTCTCCTTGGGGTGGTCAACTGCGGAGGCGGCAATGGACCACAGACAACCGTAAATGCAGGTACAGATGTCACTCCGCCTGTTGTTCCATACGGCCTCACCGCAACGCCATTCTCATCGGCACGAATCGATCTATCATGGACAGCGTCTTCTGACCCCGCCATAGCGGGGCTGACTACTTCGGGAGTAGCGGGATACCAGATCTTCAGGGACGGGAACGAGACACCTATTGCAACTACGAAGGCGACGACATATTCCGATGCCGGCCTTCTGGAATCAACGACCCATTTTTATAGTGTTAATGCGTTTGACGTTGCGGGAAATGTCTCACTGCAATCAGCGACGGTTTATGCCACAACACTCTCAACGGATAGTATCCCGCCTTCTGTTCCCGACAATCTTTCCGCTATAGCCATCTCATCGTCTCAAATAGATCTCTCGTGGAGTGCCAGCAGCGACAACGTTGGAATCGCTGGATACCGGATATTCAGGGATGGCCTGCTGGTTGCGACAACATCCACGACATTTTATTCCGACACCGGCCTCATCGCCGGCACGACCCACATATATACTGTCAGCGCGGTCGATACTTCGGGAAATATTTCGAAGCAATCCTCGCCGCCATCGACTCCTCCGACAACTCTCGCCTTTGACGACGAATTTGACGGTAACACATTGGATGCGACACAGTGGGTTTCCATGAACCGTCCGGGGGATTCGAGCAACAATGAGCAGCAATACTATCTTCCGACAAATGTCGCCGTATCAAATGGCTGGTTACATATCACAAGCAAGGTTGATAAATCAGTGCCCGGGTATAACTACACCTCCGAAATGGTACAGTGGAAGTCCTTCAACTTTACCTATGGCACGATCGAATTCAGGGCAAAGCTGGCCGGGGGCCAAGGCGCGTGGTCTGCCATTTGGCTGCTTGGTACCAACTGCCAGCAGTCGAACGTGAATTCTCCCGACAACGTCCCGCCCTGCAACTGGCCTGAAGTCGGGTCCGACGAGATCGATATCACTGAGATTTTGCACAGCAATACCACAACTGTAAACCAGCAGATTCACTCTGGCAGTATCAATACCGGTTGCACCGTGAGCACGACCGACGTGAGCCAGAACTGGCATACATACAAACTTATATGGGCCCCCGGCTCCCTAATCTGGCAGATCGACGGTGTGACCACCTGCAATATTACCAACGGAGTCCCTTCAACTCCAATGTTTCTCATGGTTAACACAGCGATGGGCGGAGTCGGAGGAGGTGCCATTATCGATAGTACACTGCCACAGACGCTGTCGCTGGACTACGTGAGGGTAACATACTAACCTCTCGAATTTAGTCCTGTTCTCACCCCGGTTTTTTGGGAACCGCCAAGCCCCATCGAATTCACCATGTCTTCAATTTTGAAAAATACGCTCACCGGTAACTTGATGAGCATCAGCATCATTTCAGCCGGCGCTTCGATATGGCCCCAATACTCTCTCGGCTGGTCATAGCACTTGCTCTGGCTGGAAAACGTCCTGAGGCCCTGTTGCGTTGCGACGGAGGCCCGTTCAAATCAGGTTACACAATGACAATGACAACATGAATAACGACTGCCGCCTGTATGAAGCATAATGTAATCCATCAGGAATGTAGACATAAAGAGCGTTTTATACGTTGTTACCTGACAAACAAAAAAGCGGTAGGTAGGGTGAAATAATATACTGCTTTAAATCATCATGTAACAACATCAAGCCAGAAAACATTCAATTGCCTCCGAACTGCAACTGATAGTGGATGTCATTGTTGTCGGTACCGTCGCCGAACCCGGAGGGGTTGATGCGGGCTTTGTAACTGGGTTTAATGTCCATCGTGACGCTGATGACTGTCCCCTTGTCTCCACGCAGAATGCCCTTTCCGACCGCTTTGGTACCGGCCGTTTTTGTAGTGACTGTGCCGGTATCAAACCCCCAGGTGCTGTTGTAGGTACTTGTAGAGACCCCTCCGTCTGTAAGCATGGCGGTATAGTTCCCTGCGAATTGCTCTCCTGTCAAGAGGTTGCGAGCGGTCATAATACCGGTGCCGGCGCTACGTTCAATGGCAAGGACGAATTCCGTGCCGTCCTTGAGGTTAAACATACGGCCGGGAATCATAATCGGGCCGGTTTGAGTCCGCGGGGCCACAGCGCAACCGGCAAACATCAGGGACAGAAGGATGATGGATACGAAGGCACTGACGGACCTTTTGCTGTAACTGTTCATTACAATCCCCTCCTTTAAATTAACTTCATTCTTTCATATTAAATTCGTTGATGGACCTGTGTCAGGCTATTGTCAACAAAATATATGGAGGCAATTCACACGTAATGGTTTTACATTTTAATTATTCTCTGGTTGACTCCGGGTCAACCTCTGATAGGATGCACATCACAAGCATGAACACCTGACGGTACGACTTGAACCGGTGTTTCTGTCATTTAAAGGAAACATCTTTGAAGGAGTTAGTATGAAGATTCTCGTTGTTGATGATGATTTATTTAATACCACGGTGATATCGGATATTCTTTCGCCACTTGGCACCTGTGATACCGCAAAAAATGGAACCGAAGCGATTGCCCTCTTTGAAAAAGCCATATCCGAAGGGGTCCCCTATACTCTCATTTGTCTTGACATCATAATGCCGGGGATGGATGGGCGACAGGTCCTCAAACAAATCCGCTCCATCGAAGATGGCATGGGAACAGCAACCTCTGACCCTGTGAAAATAATCATGATTACTTCAGCAGTTGATGTGGATACCATACTGAATTCTTATAATAGCAGGTGTGATGTGTATGTGACAAAACCGGTTTCCAGGGACATTATTATGGACAAAATCAGATACCTGGGCCTTATTGCCTGAATGCTCCTGGCATCTGCTTTATGCATGAGAGAAAACGAACTCCACAGTTAATGGGTTACAGGTGATGCCTGTAGCCCATTAACTGTTCTGAGTGAATAAAAGGTGAGGACGTCGTCGGTGGGTAATGAAATAAGCAGTTCAACTTTCCCATTTTACTCCTTTAAAAAAAAATTAAACAGACTGTTATTTTACTTTGACGGTGGTATAGTTTGATCAAGAAGTAGAAGGGAAAATCGTTTTGGAGGTTTTTTATTATGGAAGACACTCCACCTGAGCAGCACCGGATGTTGGAGTCAGTAGCGCTTCAATGAACCGTACGTGGATGTGAATATTTAAAAGGGGGGCGATTATTATCGCAGATATTCCGCCTGAAAGTAGGTCACATAGCTTTTTAGCACTACTCCGAGGGTAGCTTGGATCGGAATACTCCTTGAAAATGGAATCGAATAAGAAATGATACGTGAAGCCCGCCGAAATAATTGGCGGGCTTTTCATTTGTATGTATGAACTCAAAAACTTTTACATGGAGGGCTCTTCTGCTATAGTACCAGAATGATCTCCCCTTCTTTCTACCACATTGCGATTTATTCGCTTGTCTCAGTAGTCCTGATAGGAGTGTTGCTGCTTGCTGCATGGTGGCTGGGAGCCAAACGCACTTCCGTCGCCAAACAGATGCCGTACGAGTCGGGAGTCGCCCCCAGTGGTTCCGCCCGGTTGGCCTGGCCGGTTCCTTTCTATCTGGTAGCAATTTTTTTCATAGTGTTTGATGTCGAAGCTGCCTTTGTCTTTACCTGGGCAGTGGCCTGGGATCTGTTAGGTATTGCCGGGCTCATCCAGATTACAGTGTTTATTGGTATCCTGTTTGCCGGACTGGCATGGCTCTGGTTAAAAGGTGGACTCGATTGGGGTCCTTCCCGTGAAAGGATTACAAAGCGTGGATAACGATATCCCACAAAATGTCATCCTCACCCGCCTCGATGATCTGATCAACTGGGGTCGTGCAAACTCGCTCTGGCCGATGTTCTTCGGGCTTTCCTGCTGTTTTGTCGAAATGATGACCTCATTCACCTCTCGCCATGATGTATCCCGCTTCGGTGCGGAGGTACTACGCGGTACTCCTCGTGAAGCCGACCTGATGGTGATTGCCGGCACCCCTTTTGTCAAGATGGCCCCTTCGATTCTCCATCTCTACGAGCAGATGGCTGAACCCCGCTGGGTCATGGCGATGGGAAGCTGTGCAAACTCGGGTGGCATGTATGATGTGTACAGCGTTGTGCAGGGGATCAATCAGATTCTGCCGGTGGATGTGTATGTGCCGGGCTGTCCGCCGCGACCTGAAGCCTTTCTTCAGGGGTTGATGCTGCTGCAGGAAAAAATCAGAACCGGAGAGCGACCCGCCCGTCCGGTGCTTCACATGCAGGGTGGCTGGCAGGGGACGACCGTACCGGTGCTGGTGCCGGGTGAAACCAAATCCAATGACACCCGTGGGCCGGGAATGGAGAGGATCAGTATCCGGGGTGCGGCAGCCGGTCATCCGAAAGCATTTCAACCCCGCTCTGACGAGCTTTGGCGCCCTCCGGCTCCGCGACATGACTTCCCGGATTTCGGACTGGCGGAAGAAATTGCGCAGCTATTTGACGGACAGGTCTCCGTTGACCCGAGTGCAACTGACATGCTGACGCTACGGGCTCCTTCGGATCAAGTTCCTGAACTGCTGAAACATCTAAAAACCCGTACCGGACCTTCATTCAAGCGCCTGGAAGATATCGCTGCAGTCGATGATTCCTGCCGCCGGGAGCGGACCAGCTATCAGGATTTCACCCTCAATTATCATCTTCTTTCTTTTGATCAGCCCGGATACCTCCGTGTAAAGGTCGAGTTGAAAGGTGACATTCCTGAGATTCCCACTGTCACCACAGTCTTTCCCGCGGCCAACTGGTATGAACGAGAAGTGTACGATATGTACGGCATTCGCTTCAGCGGTCACCCCAACCTGAGCCGGATTCTGATGCCGCACGACTGGGAAGGTCACCCGCTCAGAAAAAGTCACCCTTTCCGCGCCACTGAAATGAAGCCATATACGATCGAGGATGCCCGCCGCCACGCTCCCCTCCCCGCCGCCGATTTTTTTGAGCGGGTCAATGAGGGAGAGATGATACTCAACCTGGGGCCACAGCATCCTGGTACACATGGAATTATCCGCTGCATCCTCAAACTTGATGGTGAGGAGATCCGTGATATCGATTTCGACATCGGCTATCACCATCGCGGAGCGGAAAAAATCGCTGAACGTCAGCAATGGAATCAGTTCATCCCCTATACCGACCGGATCGATTATCTATCGGGAGTTCAGAATAATCTGGCCTACGTCAACTCCGTCGAGCGACTGTGCGGTATCGATGTCCCGGAGCGGGCTCTGTACATCCGCGTCATGCTGGCCGAACTGTTTCGCGTTGCCAGTCATCTGGTCTGGCTGGGCACGTTCACAGCAGACGTCGGAGCTATGACCCCTGTTTTCTACACGTTCACCGACCGGGAAAAGATTTTTGATATCGTTGAGATGATTACCGGCGGACGAATGCACCCCGCCTGGTTCCGGATCGGCGGTGTTGCTGAAGATCTGCCCGACGGCTGGCAGGCTCCGGTGCGCGCCCTTCTCAATTGGATGCCGGCGCGCCTGAAGGAATATGGGCAGCTTATCGATGGCAATCCGATTTTCCGGGCACGTTTAAAAGGTGTCGGGGCAATTTCGTTGCAGGATGCCCGGGAGTGGGGCCTGTCAGGCCCCAACCTGAGGGCGTGCGGAATGGAGTGGGACCTGCGCCGTAACATACCGTACGGCGGATATGAGCGTTTTGATTTTGAGGTTCCAACTGCAGATGGTGGCGACTGCTGGGCCCGCTATCAGGTGCGGATGCTGGAGATAAGGCAATCACTCCGGATAGTTGAACAGGCGATGCACGGGATGCCGGAAGGACGTTTCATGACTGACGATTATCGCTACGTTCTTCCGCAAAAACGGGATGCGCTGCAGAATATCGAATCACTGATCCACCACTTCGTCAACAGCACCCGCGGCATGTCGCCTCCCCGGGGAGAAAACTACAGCGCCATAGAGGCTCCTAAGGGAGAAAACGGCTACTTTGCCGTATCAGACGGTCTTTCAATCCCCTACCGACTCCGTATCAAGACCCCCAGTTTTCCCCATATCCAGGCACTGCCCGTTATGAGTCGCGGCTGGCTGCTTGCCGATTTTCTGGCGATACTCGGCTCGGTTGATTTCGTCCTGGCCGACCTTGACCGTTGATTGTTTCTGCGGGGCAACAGCTTTGCTAATGCACGCGTCCGGGTTTATAAGAGCCCACGCTGTTTTCACCCCTGACTTTTCTCGAAGATATCTGCCATCTCATCCTTTATTTCGTCGAATGCCGCCAGAACCCTCGGGTCAAAATGCTGCGGCGATGTGCGACCATCGCCATTCAAAATGATACCGCAGGTCTTGGCGTGGTCGAACGCCGGCTTGTAAACCCGGCTGTTACGCAAGGCGTCATACTGGTCAACCAGCATAACAATCCGGCCCTCCATGGGAGCCTCCTCCATTTGCAAACCTGCAGGATATCCAGTCCCGTCCCATCGTTCATGATGTGTTGCGGCAATGACAGCCCCCATCCGGAGCATGCGGTGCGGAGACCCTTTCAGGATACGTTCGCCGATGGTGGTATGCAGTTTGATAGTAGCAAATTCCTCAGCCGTCAGGGGGCCCGGTTTCAGCAGAATCGAGTCGGGGATTCCGATCTTGCCGACATCGTGCATGGAACTGGCAACAGAGATGTCACTGACAAATTCTTCAGGCATATTCATATGCTGAGCCAGTCGTTCTGCGTACATACCGATCCGTGATATATGGAGGCCGGTATCCTCATCACGAAGCTCGGCAGCCGCTGTCAGTCGTTCGATGATTTCCCGGCTCATATGGGTAATTTCACCAAGAGCCTTATTGAGTTCGGCTGTCCTGACCTCGACCGTGTGTTCCAATTCTGCCTTATAGTTTTTTTCAATCTGTGTCAAGCGCTTGAAATTAACCCCTTTCTCTACCGTGTGGATCAGTGACGGAGGGCGGTACGGCTTGATGATAAAATCGAACGCTCCCTTCTGAAGGGCCTTGACCGCCACATCCAGGTCCGCATACGCCGTCATAAGTACAACCGGCGTTTCCCTGTCAAGAAAGCGAATCTTCTCCAGCAGCTCAAGCCCGTCCATGATCGGCATGTTGATATCGGTCAGCACAAGATCTACCGGTTCCATGACAAACTGTCTGATGGCCTCCTGACCATTTGAGAAGTGGCTCACCGAAAAACCGAATTCAGTCAGAAGTGCCGATACGCTCTCAAGAACAAAGCGGTCGTCATCGACCACAAATATTTTCCCGCCGCTCTTATTGTTCATCATCCAGAACCTCACGAATTTTCATCAGCAACTCTTTTGGAGAAAATGGTTTGGACAGATAATTCATCCCCTCTTCCAGCCTCCCCTGCCCGATGACCACGTCCTTTGCAAAGCCGCTGTAAAAAAGGACCCGCATGCCCGGATCATTCTTTCGTATTTCATCATATACCTCCCGGCCATTCATTTTTGGCATAATGACATCAAGGATCACTAAGTTGATGCCACTACCCTGTTCTGAGAACTTAGCCAGCGCATCCTCGCCATCAACAGCTTCAATAACGGAATAGCCGAACTCTTCCAATATATTTCTGCCAACAACGCGGGTCTGTTCGTCGTCTTCTGCAAGCAGGACAGAGTATTTACACGGGACATCCGTCACCTTCTTCTGCTCCTTTTCTTCTGTTTCGGCAGTGACTGCATCCAGCAACGGCAGATAAATCAGGAACGTCGTACCGATCCCTGCAGTGCTGTCGCAAAAAATATAACCGTTATGCTCTTTGATGATACCGTAGACGATTGAGAGGCCGAGGCCGGTTCCCTTGCCCACCTCTTTTGTGGTATAGAACGGTTCGAAGACATGCTTCACAACCTCTGGTTCCATTCCGGTACCGTTATCGGAAATGGTCAGGAGCGCGTATTTACCCGGAAGACCCAATCCTCTGGTGAGAGCAGAGCCGGCGTCAAAGGTGACGACTTTAGTTGTTATAACCATCGCCCCTCCGTTCGGCATTGCATCACGGGCATTGGTTGACAGGTTCATCAGCACCTGCTCGATCTGACCGCTGTCTGCCAGTACCGGTAACATATGTTGCTGGAGGTTCAGTTCAAGGAGGATGTCCTCGCTGATTAGTCGTAGCAGCAGTTGATGGACACGATTTATGATTTCATTCAGGTTTACTACGACCGGGTTCGACGACTGCTTCCGACTGAAGGCCAGCAGCCCCTGAGTAAGTTTTGCTCCACGCTCAGCGGTAACAGTAATCTGCTCGGCATTCTTATGCAGCGGGCTGTTGTCAGGAAGCTTGAGCTGAATGATACTGGCGTACCCGACAATAGCCGTCAGAATATTATTGAAATCGTGGGCGATGCCCCCCGCCATCTGTCCGATCGCATCCATTTTCTGTGAATGCCGGAGTTGCCCCTCCAACTGTTTTCGGGCCGTGATATCCTCTTTGATGGCAATGAAATGGGAAATAGCATTGCTGGCATCCCTGATGGGCGCAATCAGAGCCTGCTCCCAGTAAAATTCGCCATTCTTCTTGCGATTGTGGAATTCACCGCGCCATTCGCCACCGGCGAGAATTGTATCCCATAGCAGTTTGTATTCGTCGTTGGTCGTTTCTCCTGACCGGAGAATGTTCGGATTCCGGCCGACCGCTTCTTCGAAACTATAGCCGGTCAACAGGGAAAAGTGCGGATTGACATATTCAATGGTGCCGGAGGTATCGGTAATCACAATTGAAGCGGGATTCTGCTCAACTGCTACCGATAGCTTACGCAGGTGTTCTTCGACCCTCTTTCGCTCCGCTAATTCCCGCTGGGATTCCTCGTTGAGCCGGGCGTTCTCAAGCGCGAGCGAAGCCAGTTCACCAAACTGGGCAAGGAGCTCCATCTGCTGATCGCTGAAGGTAACCCCACTTTCAATAAAGGCAAGCCCAAGCACCCCGACCACTTTATCAGCCACCTTGAGAGGCACACCCGCCATGGCATGCAGGACATCGCGATCCCGGTCCGGGAGCCGCCCCTCCCAGTTACAGTAATCATCAACCTTTATTGATTCACCCGAATCCCACACACGTCCTGAAACCCCCTCACCACACTTGACCGGGTGATGAATCAGAGCGTCATAAATGCCAGTCTGGTAGACCATATCCAATTCTGTTCCGTCACTGTTTACCAGATAGAGAAAGCAGTGCTCCGTCCCGACCAGTCTACCCGAACGGGTGACAATCGTTTGCAGGACATTGGAAACTTCCAGTCGCTTGATCAGACCGAGCGTGGTCTCGTGCAGTGCCTGAAGGTATTCATTCTGACGCTGCAGCTGGGCATCATATAGCTCTTGTCTTTCGAGATCCTTTTCCAGCCTTATCCGCTGAACATCACTCTGCTGGACGAGTTGATTGAATGCATCCTCCAGCGTGGCGATCTCATCCCTCCCTTGGACATGGAATACCCGCGCCTCACCTCTCTTTGCAGGCAGCTCTTCCACATGACGGGTAAGCGCAATGATCGGATCCGTTATTCTGCCCAGATACCGCCGCATGAACCAGAACAGTACACATGAAAAGGCCGGCAGTACCACCAGAAAAACGGCCCGAATTTTATTCGCTGCTGCATACGCCTCATCCAGTGGATAATTCGCGCCCAGAATCCAGTTTTTTGTTTTAAGGTGCTTAAACGTAGACAGGGCTCTCAGACCACGGCTGTTTACGGTTTCTCCGCTACCGTCAAATCCTGTCACCGCTCGATCCAGAAGCTTATTGGCGCCGGGCGGAATATCATATTTCATGATGCGGGATGTATCAGGATGGATAAGCATCAGGCGATCGCTGTTGAAAAGAAACGAATACCCTTTTTTGCCCATTTTAACACTTGAGATGCTGCCGACAAAAGCCGAACTACTCAAATCGGCACTCCCTCCCAGGACCCCCAGCAGGGTGCCGCTGCTGGTGTAAATAGGAGCGGTGAACATGATGGCAGGATGATGTTGCTTCTGGGAAGAGATATAGGGATCAGAGACTAACGGCTTCCGGGTCGCTATGGTCTGCTTGAAGTATTCGCGGAAAGAAAAATCTTTGCCGACCCGCTCCAGTTCAAGCGGAAGTTCCGCCACTATCAGACCCTCAGGATTGAATACGAATAGACCGTTATCGAAGTCCTGCAAATGCTCGCTCTGCTGTTTCAGGTACCGCAGGACTTTTTTGGGATCCTTCATCATTTCAGAGGATATTTTTTCGGCGATTCCAACAAGAACATCGGAATTGTGCGCAACATTCCGGTCAATATCCTCCGCAAGAACAGAAATGATCTGGAACTGCTGATTTGAAATTGTCTCTTTGATATATTCCTGCAGGAATGAATGTATCAGCAGGAGCAGACAGGCGAACAGAATCGTTATGGCCATCGGGAAAAAGAGGGTGACTTTGGTTTTAAGAGTAAACTTTTGCATATTCACACCTGATCATGTCGTGTCTATTTGCAAACGTGTCCGGTACAATAACACAGTTCTACAGAGTTAGTTATATCAAATGTGATTCGAATGATAATAACTCCGGGGCAGACCACCGATTGATTTTAAAGCGGAGTGCGACAGAATTTACGGCAACTTTTCTTTGGACAAGAGCCGGGCCATACAGTAATATGTTCGAATTTAACAGTTATAAGAGGAGCATTTGATTGGACAAACTCATCATCAATGGCGGGAAAAAACTTAAAGGCGACGTAACTGTCAGCGGTTCCAAAAATGCCTCACTCCCGATTTTTGTTGCGACAATTCTGGCACCTGGTATCAACCAGATCAGCAACGTACCGTTTCTCCGTGATATCAACACCACCATCAAGGTACTCGAATCACTTGGTGCCCATGTCGAAGGCAACGGAAATATAGTCAGAATTGACACGACCTGTATCACAAGTCATGAGGCTACCTACGATCTGGTTAAAACGATGAGGGCCTCGGTACTGGTTCTGGGACCGCTCCTGGCACGCTTCGGCAAAGCGCGGGTATCTCTGCCGGGAGGCTGTGCCATAGGCGCCCGTCCAATCAACCTGCACCTGAAGGGACTTCAGGCGCTTGGCGCTGAAATAACGCTTGAGCATGGCTATGTCGAAGCGAAGTGCCGACACCTCAAGGGCGCCCGGATCAACTTTGACATTTCGACCGTCGGCGGCACTGAACATCTGATGATGGCTGCTGCAACCGCCACGGGGGAAACCCTTCTGGAAAACGCCGCTCGCGAGCCGGAAATAGTTGATTTGGCCCAGTACCTGAACCGTATGGGCGCCAAGATCGAGGGGGCCGGAACCGATACCATCCGGATTCAGGGTGTTTCCGAACTTGTTGCTGCCGATTATGAGGTCATGCCGGACCGGATCGAGGCAGGCACGTTTATGATTGCGGCTGCAATGACGGGTGGTGACATCCGTATCCACCGTATGAAGCTGGAACATCTCGACGCTCTGTCGTTCAAGATGCTGGATGCGGGAGTTGAAATCACCAGCCGCGATGGAGTGGTACGGGTAAAAGGGCCGAAACGGGTCCAGAGCGTCAACATCAAGACCCGCCCTTACCCCGGATTTCCTACCGACATGCAGGCCCAGTTTATGGCCATGATGTGCGTGGCGGAGGGCGCAAGCGTCATTTCGGAGAACATATTTGAAAACCGCTTCATGCACGTGTCCGAGTTGCAGCGTTTTGGTGCTGACATCACGGTTGAAGGGAGTACTGCAACGGTCAAAGGGGTCAAAAAACTCTCCGGTGCCCCGGTCATGGCCACCGACCTGCGGGCCTCGGCCTCGCTGATTCTTGCCGGACTTGCCGCGGAAGGGGTGACCGAAGTCACCCGCATCTATCATCTGGACCGTGGCTACGAGTCGATAGAAAAGAAATTTGCCGCACTTGGTGCGGATATCGTGAGAGTAAAAGAATGACTGACTGGATTACCATAGCGATTCCAAAGGGGCGTATTCTGGAAGAATCCGTCGAACTGTTCAGTCAGATCGGCATCAACTGTCGCGAACTGCTTTCCGACTCCCGCAAGCTTATTTTTGAAAACAAGGAGTTGCGGATACGATATATGATTGTTCGGGCGACCGATGTCCCAACGTACGTCGAGTACGGCAGTGCAGATCTTGGTATTGTGGGCAAAGATACGCTGATGGAACAGTGCAAGGATGTCTATGAACCGCTCGATCTTAAATTCGGCTACTGCCGTATGATGGTCGCCGAACCGGCCAATCTGGCAAAGGCTGACGACCCTTCCTGCTGGTCGCATATTCGCATCGCAACCAAATACCCGCATATTACTGAAAACTATTTTGCCGCCAAAGGTGTTCAGGTTGAAATCATCAAACTCTATGGTTCAATCGAGCTGGCGCCGCTTGTCGGCCTCTCGGACAGGATAGTCGATCTGGTTTCAACCGGGGAAACGATGCGCCAGAACGGATTAGTCGAAGTTGAGACCATTGCCGAGATTACCACCCGCCTGATAGTCAACCGGGCCAGCCTGAAAACAAAAAATGCGAGGATTTCACACATTATACAGGGATTGGAGCATGTGCTCCAGTTGCACTGAGCAAGGTAGATTATGCTTTTTCTCGACATCAACGATTCCGGATTCTCGCAAAAGTTCGACGCAATTCTTTCGCGCGGGGAAGAGAGCGGGCAGGAAGTTGAGCACATCGTGCTCGATATTATCGCCGCAGTCCGCCAGCGTGGTGATGCAGCACTACTGGAGCTGACCCGCCGTTTTGACCGCTTGGAAGCCGCTTCTGTGGCAGAATTGGAAGTTTCTGCAACGGAGATCGACGACGCTTTTGCACAGGTATCAGGGGATGAGATTGCTTCTCTGAAACTGGCCGTGGAACGGGTATCCCGTTTCCACGAAAAGCAGAAACAGCAGACCTGGTTATCAACCGAAGAGCCCGACATTATGCTGGGTCAAAAAATCACACCGCTGTCACGGGTCGGTATTTATGTCCCGGGCGGCAAGGCCAGTTACCCGAGCAGTGTCATCATGAACGCCGTACCGGCCCGTGTGGCCGGTGTTGGAGAAATCATCATGGTGGTGCCCTCCCCCGGTGGCGAGATCAGCCCCCACGTGCTTGTGGCTGCCGCTCTCTCCGGCGTGAATCGCATTTTCCGGATCGGCGGAGCGCAGGCTGTTGCGGCTCTGGCATACGGCACGGCAACAATCCCGCGGGTAGACAAGATTACCGGGCCGGGAAACATCTATGTCGCCACCGCAAAAAAACTGGTGTTCGGACAGGTCGGCATCGACATGATAGCCGGACCGAGCGAAATTCTGGTGATCAATGACGGCAGCGGCAACCCGGCCCATATCGCCGCCGACCTCCTTTCCCAGGCGGAGCATGATGAACTGGCCTCTTCAATCCTGATAACAACTGACCGCTCTTTTGCAGATAAAGTGGCTGTTGAGGTAGAACGGCAGCTGGCAACACTGCCTCGCGAAACGATCGCCCGCGCTTCCTGGGAAAAGTACGGCGCTATCATCGTAGCCGACACTCTGGAGGAGGTGATTGCTTTCTCCAACCGCATTGCACCGGAGCATCTGGAACTGGCAGTGGCGGACCCGTTTGCGATTCTATCCCGGATTACCAACGCCGGCGCGATATTCATGGGGCACTGGACCCCCGAGGCGGCGGGAGATTACTTGGCAGGGCCGAACCACACTCTCCCGACCGGCGGCACGTCCCGTTTCTTCTCCCCGCTTTCGGTGGATGACTTTGTTAAAAAATCCTCGATCGTCTTTTTTTCGCAGAGTGGCCTGCAGCGACTGAGTGCCGACATTGTCAGAATCGCCGGACTTGAAGGACTGGGAGCTCACGGGCGGTCGGTAACAATTCGACAGGAGACGTAGATGACGTACCTTCGCCCCAACATAGCGTCCATGAATGGTTATATCCCCGGTTTCCAACCGGATGATGCAGCTTCGTGGATCAAGCTTAACACCAACGAAAACCCGTATCCACCATCACCCAAGGTTGTAGAAGCGATACGTGCTGAGATGGGAAGTGACGGGGCCTCCCTTCGGACATACCCGAGTTCCTCCAGCCTGAAGCTACGGGAAGCGGCCGGTGAATTGTACGGTTTTGATCCATCATGGGTCATAATGGCCAACGGTTCCGATGAAGTCCTTAATAATCTTATACGGGCCTGCGCAGGAGAGGGGCAGGATATCGGCTACGTGCACCCGTCTTACTCCTATTACTCAACACTGGCTGAGATCCAGGGTGCAATCGTCTGCACCTACGGTTTGACTGACTCGTTTTCTATTGAAGCGTTCCCCGAAAATTACCACGGCAAAGTATTCTTCCTGACGACCCCTAACTCACCACTGGGGTTTTCTTTTCCGCCGGCGTACATCGAGGCATTGGCGCAGAATTGCGGCGGTCTGCTGGTGATTGATGAGGCGTATGCCGACTTTTCCGACTGGAACGCTCTCGACCTGGTAAAAAAGTGCGAAAATGTCGTTGTAACCCGCACCCTGTCAAAGAGTTACGCCCTCGCCGGCATGCGCCTTGGGCTGGCAATCGCCCGCCCCGAAATCATTGCTGCACTGGACAAGATCCGGGATCACTACAACCTTGATCGGCTTGCCCAGGCGGCGTGTGTCGCAGCCTTGAAGGATCAGACCTACTTCCGCGAATCCTGCCGCAAAATAGTTGAAACCCGTGAATGGTTCTCCAGGGAGTTGACGGCGATCGGATATGACGTGATACCATCACAGGCAAATTTCGTATTCGCATCACCACCGGATAAAAACGGAAAACGGGTGTATGACGGCTTGTATGACCGCAAAATTCTTGTTCGTTTCCTTTCCGGCCCGCTGCTGTCTCACGGGCTCAGAATTTCGATCGGATCGAAAGAAGATATGACCACAACGCTGGCTGCAATGGCAGAAATCGGATAAAGAAAACCGGGAGGAAATATGTCTCGCACCGCGACAATTGAACGGATCACGAAAGAAACCAGAATACAACTGTCACTGTCAGTTGACGGATCCGGGAGAGCGAAAATCTGCACTTCAGTTCCATTTCTCGACCATATGCTCAATCTTTTTGCTCGCCATGGGCTTTTTGATCTGGACGTTGAAGCGTGCGGAGATATCGACATCGATTTTCACCATACGGTTGAAGATATCGGGATAGTATTAGGCGACGCATTCAAGCAGGCACTGGGAGAAAAAAAGAGCATCCGCCGCTATGGTCAGGCGACCGTACCGATGGATGAAACGTTAGCCAGTGTAGCGGTTGACATATCAGGAAGACCGTATCTCGTATATCATGTCAATTTGCCGAAGGTAAAAATCGGCGAGTTTGATGTAGAACTGGCGCGGGAATTTTTCCAGGCTTTTGTCAACCATTGTGGGCTGAACCTCCACATAAACGTGATGTACGGCGAAAATGTCCACCACATCATCGAGGCCTGCTTCAAGGCATTTGCCCGGGCTCTGGACAGCGCCACTCAGCTTGATTCACGTGTGGAAGGGGTTATGTCGACAAAAGGGGTACTTTGATTTTTTACGTTTCCCCACAAAAAAAGGGCGGCCCGAATACCGGGGCCGCCCTTTGCCGTCTGGTTCAGTATAGTTTTACTTGATTACTCTCAATAACTCCTTAGCCTTTTTTGCTTCCTCACTTTTTGGAAATCCCTCAATCAGTTTTTTCAATACATATCTGGCACTCTTGTTGTCCTTTATTTCATGAAAAGCCATGGCCTGTTTCAGCATGGCAGCAACCACCTTCTCCCTGCCGGGATAGTTTTTGATGACATCCTGATAGGACAATATCGCTGCTTCATAATTCTTTTCACTGTAGTGGGTTTCACCGATCCAATAGTGAGCATTGGCAGCCAGATCATGCTTGGGGTTCTGCTCAAGAAATTTGGAGAACTGCTCCCTCGCAGTTGCAACATCACCGGCCTTAAGAGAATCAAGAGCTTTCAGATAAAGGGAATCGGGGGTAGAAACGGCCTCATCTTTTTTTGCCGCGGTCATGTCGGCCATTTGTTTCGAAAGAGCATCAAGAACTGACTGCTGTTTCAGGAGATTTCCCTCCAGAGAGGCAATGCGTTTGTCAGCATCCTCGCGGTAACGGGCCAGATCCTCGGCAGGTTTTTTAACGGCGAGAGTTGTATCGTCAAGCTTTCCGTTCAGTGACTGCATCTCATTTTTTGTGCTGTCAATTGTGGCCTGAATGTCAGCAGACATTTTCCGAACGGCAGCCACATCTTCCTTAAAACCCTTTTCAATGGCACCGACACTGACTTTCGATTCCTCCCTGGCAGTGGCGAGATCCCTGTCAATGGAGAAAAGACGGGTTTTTACAGAGTCAACATCATTGCGTACATTATCAAGGGAACTCTGAGTGGCGCATCCGGGCAAACTTATCACCATCACCAACAGCACAGCATTAAGATACTTCATAGATACACTCTCCTTTCCATCCATAGACATACCATGCACGTATATCACGTGTAAATTCAGTTGACAAGTAGTCGACCTGCCCTGTCACACAAATGAGTGCATCTGCAAACATCTTTGACGCAAATTTTTACGTCGATGAAAGATTTTTTATTGACATATATGACCACATCTAATAGAAAACTGGGGTTTATAATCCGGTCACTTAAAATACGGCACCATAATTTAATACCTTGCGTTATGCGGGGTCAAATCAGCGAAAGAGGGGAAACAGTCCATGCAACTGCAGATGGCAGCACCAATTCTGGGGATAATCGGTTTAGGGATCGCTTTTGTGATCTACAACTACATCAAGTCCCAACCAGCCGGCACCGAGAAGATGATCGAGATTGCCGAAGAGATTCAGAAGGGAGCAATGGCCTTCCTGAAGCGCGAGTATCGGGTTCTTGCCATTTTCATTTTTGTTGTATTCTGTTTAATGTTTTTTACCCCTTCCCTTGGCTGGCGTACCGCTGTTGCCTTCCTGGGAGGCGCCCTCTGTTCGATTATGGCCGGTTATTTCGGCATGCAGGCCGCCACTAAAGCCAATGTCAGAACCTCTGAAGCTGCACGTAGTAAGGGGATAGCGGCTGCGCTGATGGTTTCCTACAGCGGCGGTTCGGTTATGGGACTGGCCGTAGCAAGTCTTGGCCTTATTGGAGTCGGCATCTGCTTCATTATCTGGGGTGATCCTCAGACTACCGTCTATATCAACGGCTTTGCAATGGGAGCGTCTTCTATCGCCCTCTTTGCCCGCGTCGGTGGCGGCATTTTCACCAAGGCTGCTGATGTCGGTTCCGACCTGGTAGGCAAACTCGAGGCCGGCATTCCTGAGGATGATCCCCGTAACCCGGGCGTTATCGCTGATAACGTCGGCGACAACGTCGGCGACATCGCCGGGATGGGCGCAGATATTTTTGAATCGTATGTCGGCTCGATTATCGCCACCATCGCTATCGCCGCAACGGCAAGTGCCAGTACCCTGGCAACACTTGGCGGCACCCAGTCCAACCTGATGTTCCTGCCGATCCTGTTGGCGGTAGTCGGACTGCTTGCTTCACTCGTCGGAATAGCATCAATGAACGTACTGAAAAATGGTGATCCGGCAGCTGCACTCCGTAATTCCACCTTTATCGGTGCCGGCCTGTTTCTGATCGGCGCCTGGTTCGCAGTGTCAGCCTTCGGAATCAGTACCGGGGTTTTCTGGTCCGTGCTGCTTGGTACCGTGGCCGGTATCATCATCGGCCTGATAACGGAATACTATACCTCATCCACTCCTGTCATGCGTGTCGCTGAAGCGTCCCGTACCGGCGCAGCGACCAACATCATTAATGGTCTTGCCATCGGCATGGAGAGCGTTGTCGCCCCGGTAATCATGATCTGTCTCGCCATATATGTTTCCAACCTGAATGCCGGTCTGTACGGCATTGCCCTTGCTGCGGTCGGCATGCTGGCTACCGTCGGCGTAACCATGACCGTTGATGCCTACGGCCCGATCGCCGATAACGCCGGCGGCATCTCCGAGATGGCAGGTCTTGGAAAAGAAGTGCGTAAAATCACCGACAGCCTTGACGCTCTCGGCAACACGACCGCCGCCATGGGCAAAGGGTTTGCCATCGGCTCTGCCGCACTGACCGCACTGGCACTCTACGCAGCGTATGCCGCCAGCGCCGACATATCCTCCATTGATATTACGAAGCCGAAGGTCGTCATCGGCCTGTTTATCGGCGGTTTTGTACCGTTTCTGATCGCCGCCATGACCATGACTTCAGTCGGCAAGGCAGCCGGCAAGATGGTTGACGAGATTCGCCGCCAGTTCCGGGAGATTCCCGGCCTGCTGGAAGGGAGGCCGGGTGTCAAGCCGGATTCTCAGACCTGCGTGGATATTTCAACAAAGGCCTCACTTCAGGAGATGATCGCTCCGGCTGTCATAGCAATCCTTGTACCACCAATCATCGGCTTTAGCCTCGGGAAAGAAGCGCTGGGAGGCACGCTGGCCGGCGCAACCGTGACAGGCGTCCTGATGGCACTCTTTATGGCCAATGCGGGCGGCGTGTGGGATAACGCCAAGAAATTGATTGAAAAAGGTGAGCTGGCCGGGGAGGCGAAGGGTGGCGATGCCCACAAGGCAGCGGTCGTAGGAGACACTATCGGCGATCCGTTCAAGGACACCTCCGGTCCTGCAATGAATATTCTCATCAAGCTGATGAGCATTGTTTCTCTCATTATCGCTCCACTCTTACGATAACTTCTGTTTCTGCGTTAAATGCACGTTCGGGCGGTGCGGGGATTTACCCCGTACCGCCTTTTTCTTTGCTTTCAGCGTCAAAAGGGATATAGTTCGTCTATTTTACATCTAAACCCGTATCGTCCACCTGAAAGGTTATCAATTACATGAGCACACCCATAAGCAAAAAGATGCTGATTAATGTTATGCACCCCGAGGAAACACGTGTGGCAATTGTTCACGACGGTCGTCTGATGGAGTTAAACATTGAAATCAGCGGCAAAGAACAGATCAAGGGGAATATTTACAAAGGGATTGTATTGCGGGTTGAACCTGGATTACAGGCCGCATTTGTCGATATTGGCCGTGCCAAACCCGGATTTCTCCAGATTGGTGAGCTGCATCCCGATTACTGGGAATGGCGCGAAGATCTCCCTGAGGAGCAACGCAAACGCCACCCACGCATCCAGGAGGTTCTCCATCGTGGTCAGGAGCTGCTGGTGCAGGTCGAAAAGGATGAACGGGATAATAAAGGTTCAGCCCTGACGACCTATGTCTCCCTGCCGGGCCGCTATATGGTGATGATGCCGGGTAGCGACTCCACCGGTATCTCCCGAAAGGTTGAGCAGGAAGGTGCCCGCAAAAAACTGAAAGAGATTGTAGCCGGGATGGATATACCTGAGGGAACCGGCTATATCATGCGTACCGAAGCGGTAGGACGCTCCGCTGAAGAGTTGCAGAAGGATTTCACAAATCTGACCGAACTCTATCAGTCAATCAAACAGGGGGCTTCCGAAATAAAAGGGGCGGGTGAGATTTATCGCGACAGCGGCCTGATCATTCGTACAATACGGGACTATTTTTCGGATGATATCGATGAGGTCCTGGTCGACAGCAAGGATGCCTACCGGGAGGCCAAGGAGTTTTTTCGCGACACCATGCCGTCCTGCGAAAAGAGGGTTAAGCTGCACAAGGAAAAACGGCCGATTTTTTCCCGCTTTCAGCTTGAGGAGCAGATCGACCAGATCTATGAAAAACGGGTACCACTCCCTTCCGGAGGGTCACTGATCATCGAGCCGACGGAAGCGCTGGTCTCGATTGATGTCAATTCGGGAAAATCAAGCGGAGAGCGTGGCATCGAAGATACGGCATACAAGGCCAACATGGAGGCGGCTGAAGAGGTCGCCCGTCAACTGCGGTTGCGTGACCTGGGTGGCTTGATTGTTATTGACTTCATCGACATGCGAGAAAACAAGCATAACAGTGAGGTTGAGAGAACACTGAAAAATGCTCTCAAAATGGATAAGGCCCGGGTCAACGTCGGACGCATTTCACAATTCGGGATTATGGAGATGTCACGCCAACGGATAGCCAAGACACTGAATGACGCTATCCATCTTGAATGCCCGCATTGTGAAGGTCGCGGCAAAGTCAAATCTGTTGAAGCCATGGCGGTTTCTTTCCTGCGCAAGGTCCATGCCGCCGCCGCCAAAGGAACCGTTGCAGAAGTACGCGGCGGACTGCCGCTGGAGGTTGCGTATTACCTCCTCAACAGAAAAAAGCGTGAACTGACCCAGATTGAGAATGATTATGAGATCGAAGTAACCGTCAAAGGCAAAACGTCTTTCCTGCTCAATCAGTTGGAACTTGAAACTGTAAAGCGCGAAAAGCCGCATCTTGAGGATGTACTCAAAAGTGAAGCCGAGGCGGAAGAAGCCCACAAACCTGACGCTGCAAACGCTCACGTATCGCTTTCTCCTGCAGATGAGGAGCACAAGGCCGAAGCAGGCGCTCCTGCCGAGGGTGGCAAAAAACGGAAGCGGCGTAAAAAGAAGAAGAAAACAACCGGTGACGTTCACCAGGAAGCGGCGGAAACCGGCCAGCGTGAACCGGAGATGGAACAGGACAGTACTGCTCCGGCGGGAGATGCTCCTGAAATAGATGACAACTCCGTGATGGAAGCAGGGGAAGCAGGTGACGGGGCAGCAGACCAGGCAGTGAAACCAAAAAAGCGAAAGCGCAGACGTAGTCGCAGCAAAGCACATAAAGATCATGATCTGTCTCTGGAGGCGGCACCTGGAGCGCCTGCGTCTGATCCTGATTCGGCGGAGGTCTCTGATGCTGTTGTGACACAAACAGTTGAAGTCCCGTCAGAAATCAAGAAGAAACCTTCCCGGGCACCGCGCAAGAAGAGCCCTAAACCAGTTGTTGAAGAACCTGAATCATTTGTGCCTGTTGCCGAAACAGCCGCCATTATCGCGCCGCTTCCGGCGCAGAAGAAACCGCGACGGGCTGCAACGAAAAAGGGTCCTGAAATCGATGCGCCCGCCTCTGAAGCGCACCAGGATGCACTTTCAGAAAAACCGAAGCCGGCCAAACGGAAAACCGCTCCAAAAAGGCCCAAAGAAAAACCTGAGAATCCGTAAATCGACACCACCGCCGACCTTGGAAATAGTCCTTTTTTCTTGACCTGGGCGGTGGTTGACGATATTTATAAACGCTTGTTTTCGAACTCCGAAGACAGTTTTCATGCGTTATCAAACTAATTTTCTAAAACTTATTTTTGACGTGAAAGGTTGAACCTCAATCATGGAAGAACTCAGCGAACTCCTGCTCCAAAGGCGCCGCAAAGTTGATGCGCTCTGGGAAGCGGGTATAAACCCCTACCCCAATGACTTCAAACCGAAGCATACTTCAGCCGACATTATCGCCATGTACGGCACCGTTGAACAGATCGAAGCAACGGATACCAGTTTGAGTGTCGCCGGACGCATTCTGGCACGCAGATCTTTTGGAAAAGCGGCTTTTATACAGCTTCAGGACAGAAAAGGGCGCATTCAACTGTATGTCAAAAAAGAAGAGATCGGTGAAGAGGCGTTTGCCGTTTTTGATTCATTCGACATCGGTGATATCGTTGGCGCTGTAGGACATCCGTTTCGCACCAAAACCGGCGAACTCTCACTGCACATCCGCTCCATACGATTACTGGTTAAATCGCTCCTGCCGCTTCCGGAAAAATTCCACGGATTGACCGATGTTGAAACCCGCTACCGTCAGCGCTATGTTGACCTGATTGTGAATCCGGAAGCCCGTGAAATATTTATCAAACGCTCGCGGATCGTAAACCTGATCCGCAGCTTCATGTCGAGCCGCGATTTTCTCGAAGTTGAGACCCCTATGATGCACCAGATTCCGGGCGGGGCTACTGCACGGCCGTTTATCACCCATCACAACACTCTTGACATGGAACTGTACCTCCGTGTGGCTCCGGAGTTGTACCTGAAACGGCTTGTTGTCGGGGGACTTGAGAGAGTATTCGAGATAAACCGCAACTTCCGCAACGAAGGCATTTCTGTACGTCACAACCCGGAATTTACCATGATGGAATTCTATCAGGCGTATGCAACATACGAAGACTTGATGGATTTCACTGAAGAACTGTTCTGTCACATCGCCCAGGAGATCCTCGGCACTCTGGAGATCACCAATCAGGGCCTTGCCATCAGCTTTCAGCGCCCCTGGAAACGACTGACTGTCCGTGATGCCATACTGGAATATGGTGACATAGAAGCGCGACAACTGGACGATCGTGATCTTGCTCTGTCGTACGCCCGCAGTATCGGGCTGCCATTGCCGGATGGCATCACCTATGGAAAACTCCTTATGGAGATTTTTGAAGAGGTGGCCGAACACAAACTGATTCAACCGACCTTTATCACCGCATACCCCACCGAGGTTTCACCGTTATCGCGCAAGAACGACCACAATCCCGAAATTGTCGATCGTTTTGAATTGATTATCGGCGGGCGTGAAATTGCCAACGCCTTCTCGGAATTAAATGATCCGGTGGACCAGAAAGAACGTTTTCTGGCTCAGGTTGCCGAAAAAGACAAGGGAGATGAAGAAGCGCACTATATGGATGAAGATTATGTCCGCGCTCTGGAGTATGGGCTTCCGCCTACGGCAGGAGAGGGTATCGGTATTGATCGTCTGGTAATGCTTCTGACCGACTCACCTTCGATACGGGATGTCATCCTGTTCCCGCAACTTCGCAAGGAAGTCAAATAGACGATGCCATTTGAACTCTTTATCGGACTGCGATATCTGAAAGCCAAACGCAAATCGACCTTCATTTCGATCATCACCTTTATCTCTACCGCCGGAGTTGCACTCGGCGTCATGGCTTTGATAGTGGTTCTGGCAGTAATGACCGGCTTTGAAAATGACCTTAAGGATAAGATTCTCGGTACAAACGCTCATATAGTAGTCATCAGAAGCGGTGCGCCGATGGAAAACTATCAATCGGTGATTGAAAAGCTGAAAGGCTTTAAGGGAGTCCAGGCCGCGACTCCTTTTATCTACAACCAGGTCATGCTCTCTTCCGGCAAGAATGTATCCGGCGTGGTTCTGCGTGGGATTGATGTCGCTACTGACCGTCTGGTTACACGCCTCAGCAAGTCGGTTGTCGAAGGAAATATTGACGGGCTCGATCCAAAAATGGGACAGGGGACTGACACAACACCCGGCTTGATGGTTGGAAAAGAACTGGCCAAGCATCTCAACCTGTTCCTGGGAGACAAGGTAAACGTCATTTCGCCGATGGGCAATATTACGCCGCTCGGCATGATGCCGCGCATGAAACCGTTCAGGATTACCGGTATATTCAACACCGGCATGTTTGAATACGACTCGACTCTGGCATACGTAAGCATAGATCAGGCCCAGCGTTTTTTTGATCTCGGGGATACTGTCACCGGAATACAGCTCAAGGTCGACGATGTATATCACACCGATGAACTGGCCAGGAGTATCAATCAGGAAATGGGGATGAACTTCTACGCGCGGGACTGGATGCAGATGAACAAAAACATACTGTTTGCACTGAAGACTGAAAAAATTGTCATGTTTGTAATCCTGACCCTGATTGTGCTTGTGGCGGCCTTTGGAATAGCCTCAACACTCTTTATGGTTGTCATGGAAAAAACCCGGGATATCGCTATTCTTAAATCAATGGGCGCCACTGCCGCCAGTATCATGAAAATTTTTGTACTCGAGGGATTGATTATCGGGGTTATCGGCACACTCGTTGGTGTCGCATCGGGACTGCTGGTCGCCCTCAATCTGGAACCGATCATCAACGTAATCCAGAAGATAACCGGGCAGAATTTCTTCCGCAAGGACATTTACTATCTTGATCACTTCCCCTCGCTGGTTGTGCCGTCTGATGTTGTGCTTATTTCCGTCACCGCCGTATTGATCTCATTTCTTGCAACGCTTTATCCGGCCTGGCAGGCTTCCCGGATGCTGCCGGCCGAGGCACTTCGCTATGAGTAACCTGCTTGAGGTGCGAGGTCTCAGTAAATCGTACTCCACCGGTGCGAATACGCTTGAGGTGCTCAGCGGAATTGATCTTGACCTGGAGATAGGCACCACGACAGCACTCGTCGGCGCCTCCGGCGCCGGGAAAAGCACACTGATGCATCTCCTGGGGGCGCTTGACCGCCCGACTTCCGGAACAGTCTGTTTTCGCGGGGAAAATATTTTCAAAAAAAATGAGCGCCATCTGGCGGCCTTCAGGAATCGAAGCATCGGCTTTGTTTTTCAATTTCACCATCTGCTGCCGGAATTCACTGCGCTTGAAAACGTCATGATGCCGGCATTAATCGCCAGAATCCCTCGCAGCAAGGCCATCTCCATTGCGGAGGGACTGTTGGCTGATGTGGGCCTTGCGCAGCGCATGACACATCGACCGGGGGAATTATCCGGCGGTGAGCAGCAGCGGGTTGCCATCGCCCGCGCGCTAGTTCTTGAGCCTGAACTGCTGCTTGCCGATGAACCGACCGGTAACCTTGACATGAAAACAAGTGACAGTATTCATGCCATGCTTGCAGAACTGCAGGAGAAAAAGGGATTAACTCTGGTGATAGTGACACACAATGAACGATTGGCAGCGGCAATGGGAACAACCATTCATCTGGTAGACGGCAGACTGGACAAAACTACAAGTTATTCGGGGGAAGCGTGCCCAGTTTTAAAACAATAATATCATCCGTACTGTTTACATCGATGTTCTGCACAGCACTCGCCCATGCAGAAGGAGAGAAGCTGGTTGAAATCAGAATCGACGGGAACCGTCGCATTGAATCCGCGGCAATTCTGAACGTAATCAAGATGCACGCCGGCGATATCCTCTACAACGACAAAACTGATGCGGATATCAGAGCTATCTACAAGCTGGGGCATTTTCAGGATGTTCAGGCCCTGAAGGAAGAATCGGACAAAGGGGTTATACTGGTCTACTCCGTTCAGGAAAAGTCTATCGTTCGGGAGATTACGTTTGAGGGCAACAAGGAAATTACAACAGAGAAGCTGAAGGAGGCGCTCGAGTTCCGGCAGAATTCGGTTTTTTCATCTAAAGATCTTGCCAAGAGCGCTGCCAAAATTAAAAAAATGTATGGCGACGAGGGATATTATCTCGCAGACATCCAGACTCAGACGAAGAAAAGTTCTTCAAGTGACGTGTCGGTTATTATTAAGGTTGTTGAAGGGGCAAAGATCCTTATAAAAGAGATCCACTTTGACGGCAACAAGGCATTCAGCGACAGCAAACTGAAGGGTGTAATGGAGACCAAAGAGAAATGGTTCATGTCCTGGCTGACAGGAGCGGGTGCGTATAAGGAAGAGGTACTTAAAAATGATGCGCTGCTGCTTGCCGACCATTACCTCAACAACGGATATATCAATATCAAGGTTGGTGAGCCTACCGTAAAGCTGAACGATGCAAAAACCTCATTGGATGTCTACATCGGCATTACCGAAGGTGAACAATACCGGATCGGTGAAATCGGATTTAAGGGAGAACTGCTGGAACCGGCGGCCACTCTTCGCAGTAAACTGAAAAGTGAGCCTGGAGAAATATTCAACCGTTCCATTCTGCGCACCGATATCGGCGTTCTGACCGATGTGTACGGTGACAAGGGGTATGCCTTCGCTACGATTAATCCACAGACCCACCTGGACAACGACAAAAAGATCGTTGATATGTCTTTTGACATTGAAAAGGGTGAACTGGTGTCAATCGAGCGGATAAATGTTTCCGGCAATCCTAAAACCCGCGACAAGGTTATCCGGCGAGAAATGCGCGTAACAGAAAGCGAACTGTACAGTGCTTCCGGTTTAAAGCGCAGCAAGCAGAACCTGATGAATCTGGGCTTCTTTGAAGAGGCGAATATTGCAACCGCGAAAGGGAGCGCCAGTAACAAACTTAATGTGAATGTCGAAGTCAAAGAAAAACCGACCGGAACGTTCAGTATTGGTGGCGGCTACAGTTCTCTTGATGGCTTCATCGCCCAGGGCTCCGTTCAGCAGTCAAACCTGTTCGGTTTAGGATTGAAAGCGAACCTGTCTGCTTCCGTCGGCAAAAAGTCTCAGACATACTCTCTTGGGTTAACCGACCCACATTTCATGGATACGAAATGGTCACTGGGAGGAGACATCTACCGTTCAGAGCGTGAATATACAGATTATACAAAGCGTCTCGTCGGTGCCGACATCAAAGGCGGTTATCCGATTAGCGACACCCTCGGCACATTCCTGATGTACAAGTATGAAATAAAGGATATTTTCAAGCCAAGTGTTGCATACACGGCGCTTAACAAGACAGATTCCGGTAACTACCCGATCGGCACGACAACCACCAGTGCCGTAACGAGCAGCATCACCCACAATAATACCGATTACCGGCTTGACCCGTCGATCGGCATGATCAACTCGTTGTCGGCGGAGTACGCCGGTCTGGGTGGTGACAATAGATATGCCCGTTTCATTACAGAGCACACCTACTTTCACCCGCTCTACAAGAAATTAGTCGCATCAACTAAATTGTCTTTAGGGTATATTATGGAAGTCGGCCAGCAGATCCCGATTGATGAAAAGTTCTATCTGGGCGGTATCTACTCGCTGCGCGGTTACAAGACCAGGACCGTGTCACCGACTAAACCCACCATACCGACTAATGTTGACACCGTAGTCTACCTCGGTGGTAACACGGAGATCTACGGAAATGTTGAATTGACGCTGCCGCTGCTTGCTGAAGTCGGGATCAAAGGGGTCGTGTTTTTCGACTACGGCAACTCTTTTAACGACAGGACAACCGTAATCGATACCATGCTGATGAGCTATGGCTGGGGGATTCGCTGGGCTTCACCCATCGGACCGCTTCGTCTCGAATACGGCATACCGATCAATCCACGGCCTGTAATCGACAGCACAAAAGGACGACTTGAATTCTCTATCGGCACAATGTTTTAGATCAGGGGCGTGATCGCCCACACAATTAATTAAAGGAGACGTATTCATGAAACACATCATTCTGGCAGGTATCGTAGCGGTATGCGTTATGTCAACTTCTGTTTTTGCCGCAGAGCAGAAATTTGGATATATTGATATGCAGCGTGCCTTGAACGGTTCCGAGGCAGGAAAAGAAGCCAAGGAACAGCTGGCAGCTAAAGTCAAAAAGTATCAGGACGAGATCAATGTAAAACAGGATGAACTGAAAAAATTGAAAGAGGAGCTGGAAAAACAGGGCATACTGCTCTCCGACTCCGCCCGTTCCTCCAAAGAGAAGGATTATCAGAACAAGTTAAAGGACTTCCAACGATTCACCAAGGATGCACAGGACGAGCTGCAGGGAAAAGACGAAGAACTGACCCGCAGGATTCTTGAAGGGATGGAGAAGATCATTCAGGAGTACGGACGACAGAATGGATATACATTCATTTTTGTGAAAAACGAGAGCATGCTGTTCGTCGATGAGAAAGCTGATCTGACCGGAGAAGTCCTGAAATTATTTAATATGAACAGGAAGAAATAAATCATGACACAGTCACGAACAGTTTCAGAACTGGCTGAGTATCTTGGCGGCGTTGTGCAGGGGGACGGATCGGTATTGATTTCCGGTCTGGGCGCCCTTGAAACAGCCACCCCGGACACCCTGACATTTCTTGCAAATCCGAAATATGCTTCCAGAGTTTCAGAAACATCCGCCGGGGCCGTCCTTATGGCACCTGGCGGTGACCGTTACGGTCGCACCGTTATTGAAGTAGCCAACCCGTATCTCGGTTTCGCCAAACTGCTGACACTCTTCTACACAACCCCTCACGAACCGGTGGGGGTTCTTCCGGGAGCCATTGTCAGTGATTCGGCCGTCATCGGCACCGGTGTCAGCATTTATCCGGGAGCCTGCGTCGGCAGGAATGTTGTCATAGGCGACCGAACGGTGGTTTATTCAGGCTCTGTGCTCTACGACAATGTCATTATCGGTGAAGACTGCACCATCCACGCCAATACCGTTATTCGCGAACGCTGCCGCATTGGCAGCCGCTGCATCATTCAACCCGGTGCGGTGATCGGATCTGACGGTTTTGGATATGCCCCTGACGGCAGAGGCTACTACCGCATCCCGCAGATCGGCATTGTCGTACTGGAAGATGATGTGGAAATCGGGGCGAACAGCTGCGTAGACAGGGCCGCTATCGAAGTAACTCGCATTTGTCGCGGCACAAAACTCGACAATCTCGTACAGGTCGCCCACAACTGCCAGATCGGCGAAAACTGCATGATCGTGTCTCAAGTGGGCATTTCAGGCAGCGTAAAAATAGGGAATCATGTCACTCTTGCCGGCCAGGTTGGCGTAGCCGGCCATCTCACCATCGGTGACAATGTCCTTGTTGGCGGCCAGTCCGGCGTATCAGGTTCTCTGCCGGCAAATGCCGCATATAGCGGGACTCCTACCATGCCGCACAAAGAATGGCTGAAATCTGCCATGGTTATGCCCCGCCTGCCGGAATTGAAAAAAACAGTTTCAGCCCTTCAGAAACGTGTTGCAGAGCTGGAAGCCCAAATAAACCCTAACAGTCAGGAGAATTAACATGCAACTGGATATCAATGAAATAATGAAAATCCTTCCGCACCGCTATCCATTTCTGATGGTGGACCGTATAATCGAAGTGGAGCAGGGGAAACGCTGTGTCGGCATAAAAAATGTTACGATCAACGAACCGTTTTTTCAGGGGCACTTTCCCGGCCACCCGGTCATGCCGGGGGTTCTGATCATCGAAGCGATGGCTCAGGTTGCCGGCATAATGGCATATCTGGCATCCGATGAAGCAACCCGCTCCAAGGTTACCTACTTTCTTGCAATCGACAACGCCCGCTTCCGCAAACCTGTGTCTGCCGGCGATCAGTTGCGCATAGAGATAACAACAACAATGAACAGGAGAGGTATCTGGGGAGTATCCGGCAAAGCGTTTGTCGGCGATGCACTGGTAACCGAGGCCGATCTTAAGGCTACGTTTGCGTAATCACCGGCCTCAGGTAAACAGGGCATATGAATAAATAGTGTACGCCCTCCACGATAACAAGGGTTCGTATATTCAATACATGAACTCTGGAAAGCAGAGCCGTTTCGCACGTAGTAGTAAAAGAAGTAAAATAACTTGTAACGAACCTAATAACATTCTGATCCCTCCTTTTGTGAAGGGGGACTGACAGGAGAAACATCATGATCCACCCGACTGCGATAATCGATCCAACAGCCAACCTGGCTACAGACGTAGAAGTCGGCCCTTACGCCATCATCGGCAAACATGTGACGATCGGCAAAGGGACGATTGTCGGCGCTCATGCTATCATTGGTAACTGGACTGAAATCGGTGAGAATAACCAGATTTTTCACCAGTCATCGGTCGGAGCACCGCCGCAGGATCTCAAGTACCGTGGTGAAGAGTGCTGGACCAGAATCGGCGACAGCAACATCATTCGTGAGTTCGCCACGATCCACCGGGGTACCGTTACCGGTCACGCAGAAACTGTCATCGGCAACGGCAACATGTTCATGGCTTATTCTCATGTGGCTCATGACTGCCGTATCGGCAACGGCGTAATCATGGCAAATGTGGCGACCCTGGCGGGACACGTTACCATTGAGGACAACGTCATCATCGGCGGTCTGGTTGCCGTTCACCAGTTTACTTCCATCGGAATGAATGCAATGGTTGGTGGCGGTACAATGGTTAGTCTGGACATACTCCCCTATGCGATAGCTACCTCCGCCCGACGTCGTGACACCAAACTGCGCGGACTGAACCTGATCGGCCTCAAGCGGCGCGGATTCTCCGCTGAGACAATCAACAATCTGAAAAAAGCATATAAGACTCTCTTCATGGCCGGCCTCAAGCAGGCAGAGGCTGTTTCCCGCATTAAAACTGAAATAACCGGGTGCCCTGAAGTCGATTATCTGCTTGCCTTTATTGAAAATTCAAAACGCGGAATCTGTCGCGGATGAGTGTCCTGAAAACGGCCGTTATAGGTGTCGGCTACCTTGGAAACTTTCATGCCCAGAAGTATGCCGCCATTCAGGATGTCGAACTGGTCGGGGTCGTGGATAGTGATCCAAAACGTGCGGCTGAGATTGCCGCAGCGCTGGGAACCCGGGCATTCAGCGATCATCGTGAACTGATAGGAAAAGTAGATGCTGTCAGCGTTGTAGTTCCAACACAATTCCATCACACTGTGGCGCGTGATTTTCTTGCTGCGGGGGTGCATGTCCTGATCGAAAAGCCGATTACCGTCACGATTGAAGAAGCGGATGAACTGATTGCACTGGCGGATGAAAACAGGCTGGTTTTTCAGGTCGGCCACCTGGAACGTTTCAACCCGGTTCTGCAGGCGCTAAACGGAGTTCTTCAGGAACCGCTCTTTATCGAATCGGTCCGCATTGCCCCCTTCAAACCACGCGGTACCGATGTAAACGTTGTTCTTGACCTGATGATCCACGATATCGAGATTATCCAGCATATCGTCAAATCTCCCGTAGAGAGGGTCGACGCCGTCGGTGCACCGGTTTTTACCGGCGAAGAGGATATCGCCAATGCCCGTATACTTTTCGAGAACGGGTGCGTTGCCAACGTTACCGCCAGCCGCATCAGCCTGAAGAGCGAACGTAAAATGCGTATCTTCCAGCGCAACGCATACATTACCCTCGACTTTCAAAACCGGAAGATGCTGGTAGCCCAACAGGGGGTCGGCGAATTGTTTCCGGGAATTCCCAACGTGAAAGTCGAAGAGCGTGAACTGGGTGAAGCAGATGCGCTGCGGAACGAGATCGAGTCCTTCCTGAACGCGATTCGCGAGAAGAAAGCACCCGAAGTGAGCGGCCGCGATGGCCGAATGGCGTTGGAAACGGCGCTCAAAATCAATCTCAGTCTTTACAGGAGACCTTCATGATACCGATGGTGGATCTGAAAACCCAATATCACGATCTAAAAACGGAGATCGACCGGGCAGTACTCGATGCAATTGAGAGTACCCAGTTCATTCTGGGGCCAAATGTTTCCTCCTTTGAGAAGGAAACAGCAGAGTATCTGGGAGTAAAACATGCCATTTCCTGTGCGTCCGGCACTGATGCGCTGCATCTTGCCATCCTGGCTGCAGGGATCAAGGAGGGTGACGAAGTAATTACCACTCCCTTCACATTCATCGCAACCGCCGAAGCGATCTGTTACGCGGGGGCCACTCCGGTTTTTGTCGATATCAATCCCCGGACCTTCAACATAGACCCTGCCTTGATTGAAGCAGCCATTACACCCCGCACTAAAGCTGTTGTTCCGGTCCATCTTTTCGGACAACCGGCCGACATGACTCCGATCAAAGCACTCTGCCTCAAGCACAAGCTGATGCTGATTGAAGACTGTGCTCAATCATTCGGTGCGGCGGTTGATGGCGCAATGACCGGAACCCTCGGGCCTCTGGGCTGTTTCAGTTTTTTCCCCAGCAAAAATCTCGGCTGCTACGGTGACGGCGGCCTTGTCACCTGTGCTACTGATGAACTGGCTGAGCAGATCAAGGTGCTTCGCAACCATGGCAGCCGGGTTCGTTACCACCATAGCGTAATCGGGTTCAACAGTCGTCTTGATGACATTCAGGCGGCCATTCTGAGGGTAAAACTCCGGAAAATTGATGAATTCAACACCGGCCGCCGGCGCGTCGCCCACCTTTACTCAGAATTGCTTGGCGACATCGTGACCGTGCCGTATGAGGATGGCACAGGTGTTCACGTATATCACCAGTATACCGTGCTGACTGATCGTCGTGATGCTATCATGGCAAAACTATCTGAAAAACAGATTTCATCCGCTGTCTATTACCCCATTCCCCTCCATAAGCAGGATGTCTTTACTGAAGCGTACGCCGGCATCGCTCTCCCGGTTGCAGAAAATGTTGCCAGCCGCTGCATGTCACTCCCGGTCTACCCGGAAATGTCTGAAGTGTCGGTTCGTCTGGTCGCTCAGACCATTCGAGAGGCGTTGGTTGGATAACCACATCAGCCTACTCATGAATACGCGTCGCATAATGATCGTGGCCGGCGAGGCCTCCGGAGATATCTATGGAGCAGCCCTCGTTCAGGAGGCATTAAAGCATGCCCCTGATCTGCATTTCTCCGGAATCGGCGGGGCCCGCATGCGTGAAGCCGGAGTAGAGACTCTGGTGGACTCTGCGGATATGGCCGTTGTCGGATTGGTAGAGGTAATCAAGCACTTTGATGTAATTTCAACGGCCTTCCGCACACTGAAACAGATCATCCTGAATTCCCCCCGGATCTGCTGATCCTGATAGATTACCCCGGATTCAATCTTCGTCTGGCCAAAATCGCCAAAAAAGCCGGCGTCAAGGTGCTGTTCTACATCAGCCCTCAGATATGGGCATGGAGGAAAGGACGGGTTCATAAGATCGCCCGGCTGGTCGACCATATGGCGGTTATCCTCCCATTCGAAGCACCCTTCTACGAGAAAGCGGGAGTACCGGTAACTTTTGTAGGACACCCCATGCTTGATCTGGTCAATGTCATTTTTAACCGCTCTGCTGCCGCAGCCAGTTTTAATCTCGACCCATCACGTAAAATTGTCGGACTCTTTCCCGGCAGCCGGCGCAACGAAATTGAGCGACTCCTGCCGGTTATAATTGCTTCCGGCTGTAAACTTAAAGAACAGTTTCCGGATATTCAGTTTATTGTACCGCTGGCATCCACCTTACAGGGAGATGACATAGTCTCACAGTTTGCTGCCGCGGATCTTGACGTCACGATAACACGCGACCGCATCCACGACATGATCCGGGCCTGTGACGCCGTAATCTCCGTTTCCGGTACGGTTACCCTTGAGATCGCTCTGGTAGGGACACCGATGGTGATCATATATAAACTCTCACCGGTTACCTATCAGCTGGCTAAACGACTGATAAAAATCGACAACATCGGTCTCTGCAACATTGTGGCAGGTGAAACCGTTGTCCGTGAATTGATACAGGACGAAGCGACCCCTGAAGCAGTTGCGGCGGAGGTCGGAAAGCTGCTTACCGACTCTGATTACCATTCCGCAATTACTGACAAGCTTGGTGCCGTGCGTTCAAGGCTGGGCCGTGGCGGTGCATCGGCTAACGTCGCCCGTCTCGCTCTCTCGTTATGCGGCCGGAGCGTAAATACAACTACAGATGTCCCTGAGCTGCACTCATGAAAAAAGTTATCTGGATGATACAGGCGGCACTTTTCTATCTATTCACACTTTTTGTAGCAACCCTCCCACGCTCACAATCAATCCGGATCGGCACAAAGACCGGCATATTTCTGTTTAATATTCTCCACAGCCGCAGGTCAATCGCGATCGACAATATCAACAGGGCCCTCCCCTTCATGAAGCGCCACCCCTCCTGGACAGGGGCCTTTGAAACTGCTGATGAAATTGCTCTGGCGACGTTCATCAATCTGGGCATCTCCATAGTTGAAGTATGCCGGTTGTATCACGGCAAAGGAAATAAGCTTATTGATTCGATGGAAGTGCATGGCCTGGAAAACTTCCGGCACGCAAAAGACAAGAATAACGGCGTACTCTGTATCAGCGGGCATTGCGGCAACTGGGAGCTGATATCCCTTTCCTTTAAACAGCACCTGAATGCGAATGTATGGGCAATCGCCAGAAAACAGAACAATCCATATCTCAATACTATCGTCGAAAAGATGAGGATGGGATATGGCAATAAGGTGATTTACACCAGAGCTGCCACGAGACCGATCCTTGGCGTTATAAAAAGCAAGGGTGTCATCGGCATGCTGGTTGATCAGGCGGTCTTTGCCGACAACGGTGCCCTGATTGAGTTTCTCGGCAGAAAAGCATGGGCTAACAAAGCTCCGGTTATATTCGCTCACAAAACAGGAGTTCCGATTGTCCCCGTTTTCGGCTACAGGGAAAATGGCAGGCACATTTTGACTTTTCTCCCGGAGTACACACTGTGCGGTGACCGCACGGAAGAGGGTATCCACCAGGACATTCAGGCGTTGTCGCGTTATCTGGAAGAGTTTGTCTGCGCCCACCCTGCAGACTGGTACTGGGTCCATCGCCGCTGGAAACGGGCAGGAGAACCGGTATGAGTCCTAAAACGCGTGATTTCGCACTTCCTGTTGTTTTCCTCATTCTGGCCACCATCGCTATTGCTGCGACCGGTGCCGACCTTCTCGTCTCCGCACCGTTCTGCATCAACGGAAAATGGCCGGTAGGGGAACTGCAGCCGTGGCATATGCTGTATCAGTTCGATAGATGGCCCGCGGTTATGCTTGCCTGTTCCGGTCTGGCTGCCGCTCTCATCGGCTGGTTCAGCAAGCGGCGGCGCAGCTGGGTCAGGCCGGGACTTTTTCTCGTTATCCTCCTGGCTCTTGGCCCCGGACTGATTGTAAATTCAGTATTCAAAGAATTTTGGGGGCGGCCGCGACCGAGGGAAATAGTCCAGTTTGGCGGCACGAAGGATTTTTTACAACCCTGGCAGAAAGGGGTGTCTCATGGCGGCCGCTCGTTCCCTTCAGGACATTCTTCAGCAGCTTTTTATCTGTCTGCGCCTTTTTTTGTGCTTAGACGTCGCAAGCCGCGAATGGCCGCGTGGTGGATGGCGGGTGGGCTCCTCTTCGGCATCCTGATGAGTATTGCCCGCATATCCCAGGGAGGACACTTCCTGAGTGATACTCTCTGGGCGTGGGGGATGGTCCACCTTTTGGCGGTGGCGCTTTATTACCTGCTGCGCCTCCATCATGATGAAACACCTTCTGCGGCTTCGTAGCCGGGGTATGTTTTTTTTCGCCTATAACATACTCTCCCTCTTCCTGCTGATTCCGGTCTTTCTGTTCAATATATTCCGTTCCTTCAATCTCGGGTGGCCGTTGGCGACTGCTGAGCGTTTCGGGTTTGTCCGTCAGGACAGGCTGGCAATAATAGCAGGTCGACCGGTTATATGGCTGCACGCCGTTTCGGTCGGTGAAATAATTGCATCAAGACCCCTTCTTAAAGCTCTCCGGAAAAGGTATCCCGGACATGCAATCGTAGTAACAAATACAACCGAAACCGGTAAAACGACTTCTGCCGGTTTCCCGGAGATTGACCTCTGCCTCTACTTCCCGTTCGATTTTCTCCTTTCAGTGCGATCCCTGCTGCGCTCAGTCAGGCCTCAGATCATAATCGTGATGGAGACCGAAATCTGGCCCAATTTCAGCCGTCAGGCCTCCCTGCATAATGTTCCGCTGATTCTGGCCAACGGCCGCATTTCAGACCGTTCTTTCAACCGCTATCTCACATTCGGCTGGTTTTTCCGCCCCGCACTGCGCTGTTTTTCTGCGATCTGCATGCAGTCGGAAACCGGCCGCCAGCGCATCGCTGCTATCGGGGCTGTTCCGGAAACAATACGAATCACCGGCAACCTCAAAAACGACATTCCGTCTCATCAGGTACATGAAGAAGAACGGAGGCGCTTGCGCCGTCGGTATTCGATCCCGGAGGAGGGATGTGTATTGACTGCCGGCAGCACCAGGGACGGAGAAGAACAACATGTCATCTCCGCCTACAGGAAACTGGCTGAAGAGATCGGTAACCTGTTTCTCGTTCTCGTTCCCAGACACCCGAAACGAACGGGAGAAATAGCAGTGCTGCTTGAAAATGCCGGACTGCGTTACCATAAACGTACGGAACTTCAGGAAAACAGTCTGCTTCTGCATGGTGAAGTGCTTCTGGTGGATACCGTCGGTGAAATGATGAACCTGTATGCATTGTCAGATATTGCGTTTGTCGGCGGAAGCCTGGTACCACTCGGCGGGCACAATCTGCTGGAACCGGCTTCAGTGGGAGTGCCGTCGGTTTTTGGCCCGTATATGTCCAATTTCAGTGAAATCGAAGCACTGGTTCTGCAATACGGCGCCGGAATACAGATCCATACTCCTGAAGAGTTGACCGCTACCTGTCGGGCATTAATTACGAGTGAGGAACTGCGAAGAGTACTGGGGCAGAACGGCCTCAAATTGCTGCGGGACAACGGTGGCGCAACAGAGCGGCATATGCAGGTCATAGCAGGATATTTATGAACTCAACGATTCACACGTACTGGAGAGGAATCGCCTCCGGCAGTCGCACCGGATTGATCGACAATCTGGGGCTGCTGATTCTCACGCCGGTGGCATGGCTGTATTCCTACGTTCTACAACTGCGGGCACAGATGTACCGGAGCGGCATTCTGAAGACGCACCACCTCCCCCGCCCGGTGGTTTCTATCGGCAATATAACCGTGGGGGGGACAGGCAAGACTCCTGTAACCGCCTACATTGCCCGGATTCTTCTGGCGCAGGGGTACCGGGTGGCGGTACTTTCACGCGGGTATGGAGGGGCGTTAGAGGGGCAAACCAGCGTCGTCAGCGACGGCACCACGATTATGCTGAACGCTGCGGAGTGCGGAGACGAGCCGTATCTGCTGGCATCAACAGTCCCTGGACTTATGGTTGTGATCGGCCCGGACCGGTATGCTGCCGGTCTATTGGCACTACAGCAGCTTGCTCCGGATATTTTCATTCTGGATGACGGATTCCAGCACCTCCGCCTGCATCGCGACCTTAATATTCTGCTGCTGGACTTCTCCCGCCCGTTCGGGAACGGGCTGACACTGCCGGCCGGAATGATGCGGGAGCCTTCAACCGCTGTCCGTCGGGCTGACCTGGTGATATTTACGCGCGCCCCTAAAGAGACGACGATGAACAGCGAGACGGGGGGAATTCCCGGTTGCGTATCGTGCCACACAATTGGTGATTTTCTCCCTTTCAACAGAAGTGCGGCCGTTCCGGCTTATACGCTCGCAGAGCAGAGTGTGCTGGCATTCGCCGGCATTGCAGACTCTGACTCGTTTTTTGCAGGATTGCGCGAACGTGGGCTTAATCTGGTTCACTGCCTCACATTCCCGGATCATGTCGTTTACGACAGTAACCGGTATAAAGAAATTGCCGATGCCATGCGGACAAGCGGAGCGGATATTCTGATAACAACGGAAAAAGACGGGGTGAAACTGAAGGGTTTACCGGAGGAGTATGCAGCCCGGACACTACTCGCCCGGTTGGATCTGACGATGAGCAACCCGGATCTTCTGAAAGAAAAACTGAACAAACTGCTTCAAACAAAATAAGCGGTTTGTCCACTTTTTTTAAAGATACTCTGACCGCCACATCTGGACTTTCTCAAGGACATCACGCACCGTGATTCGCCCCATGCGGTCGGGTCGATTCTCCATCGAGACCGGATAATCTTCGCCGGGCTCACCGTAGGCATCAATCACAAGATCGTTGAATTTGCGGTACGGCCCGACCCGCTTCGGGTTGGAAAACCCCATCAGGGCCACGACCGGGCGATCAAGCGCCACCGTGATATGAAGCGGCCCCGTATCGAGCGAAATAACCAGTGCCGCCCCCTCCAGAATTCCGACCAGACCTCGTAAACCACCATTTCCCAAGGCACTCAAGGGGGGACGTTTCGCCTTTTCCAGGATGATCCGTTCACACTCGACTTCTGCCGGCGAGCGCCCTCCTACCAGCACCGGCTGGACTCCGAAATCAGAATAAAGCGCATCGCAGACCTCTGCCCACCGTTCAGGAATCCAGTTTTTTTGCAGTTTGCTGGTCGCCACAACGATCGGTACTGCCGGGCGTTCGAGGCGGGAGTAAAAACTTTTCTGCCAGGCGCGTTCCTCATCGTTCCACGGTCCGAGCCCCCAGGTAACCGGTTCGGTCGGAGCTCCCAGCCAGTCACAGAATTCAAGGTACTGATCCTGTACGTGCTGCATCGCATGAGGAGGAATTCGGTGAGTGGTAAACAGCCAGTTAAGATCACGGGCACGGGCGAAATCAAAGCCGAGCTTTACCGTTGCATGTATAAATGAAGTGATTATATTAGCTTTGAAATACACCTGGAGATCAATGACGAGATCAAACCTGCGGCTGCGCAGTTCCTCGCGAACTGCAAGGAATCCGCGAATCCCCTGAGTCCGATCGAAAATAATAATTTCATCGACCAACCTGTGGCCGCGTACCAGCATGGCCGGGCCCGGCTGCAATACCCATGTCACCTGCATGGCCGGGTTTGCTTTCTTAAGGGCGTGCAGCACCGGCAGTACATGCACCGTATCACCCACGGCACTCATCATGACGATACATACACGATCTGATGCAACTTTCATCAATTATTCTCCCGTGCGAGGGCTGCCAGTTGTGACAATGATTCTTCGGATAAATCGAGCCCCCATCGGTCGCGCCACTTGTGAGCAGATCGTTCCAGTCGTTTGAAGTTCCGGGCGGCTATGCCATTTCCGCCCGGGAATGTCACACGGTCGACGTCAAGCAGGTATGCGGTCAGATAATACCCTCTGCCGGCAATGTAGATATTTTTGAGATTCAGGTCGGCATGCCACGCTCCCGCCCGTGCAAGTGCGCCAAGCAACCGGGCCACAGCCACAAGCAGCGGTGTACGATCCACTCCGTTCCGTTTCGTCCACGCGGCGGGGAAATCATCCCCCTCCGGGAGGCGGCGCGTCATGACATCGCTCCGGGCGAAAATCCCGGAAGCAGGATAGACGGCGTACGCGATCACTTCCGGAGTTGGAATTCCTGCAGCAGTCAGTCGTAGTGAAGTTGCCAGTTCGAGTGGAGCCCGTGTGGGATTCAGAAAATACTCTCCCGTCAGACCATGCAGCAGTCCCCCGTGACAATTTCTACGGACGACGACCGGAATTACCGGATTTGACGGCAGATCCACGGAGTATATTACTCCGCGGCCCCGCATCTCTTCTCGCACAGGCTGCAGTGACGCCCACTCATGGAGAGTTCCCGACTCAAGAATCCGCGCAACCGATGATGCCGCCGGATCAAGGGCAACAGCGCGAAACTCATGCACGGCAAGCTGAGTATACCCTTGCCGGAGTGCACCGGAATTTCGAATGTTGGAAGGAGCAATTGCAGGCATCATCGTCTCAAAGAGGTGGAATATGTAACGGGCTGTTGAAACTTAATTTTATTCGACACGTGTAAATATCATTCATATCAAAGTATCGTCAACCTGAAACTGGAACAATATCAGCGACAGGATGTGTAATTTACTTCAAAAGTGATGTCAATTATGGCATATTGGCAAACCAATTTTTTAGACACGGATATTATGCTGCCACAGGATTTACTACAGATACTCGCATGCCCGGTCTGCAAGGGGGGGTTGATTGAGAACGAAGAGGGTTCCTCTCTGCGCTGCCAACCCTGCAGCAGGGACTATCCCGTTGTCGAAGGTATCCCGGTTTTGCTGTCGGAACAATCAGTCACCACTCCGTGACATACCTGTTACCTAACTTTATAAGGACCATTTAAATGCCCATATTCAAAAGACTGATGCTGTACATGAAACCCTACTGGTGGCGGATATTGATTGCCGGACTGGCCTCATCAGCATATGGGGGATTCGACGCGGCTTTCGCATATATGGTCGCACCTCTTTTAAAAAAGATATTCGTCACCAAAGACATGTTTATCTTTTCGATACTGCCACTTGCCATTATTCTTATTTTTGCATTACGGGCCCTCTGCCGGTACCTGAACGACTATTTCATGCGTACTGCGGCCCAACTGGCGGTACAGGATGTTCGTAACGAAATCTTTCAAAAAAATGTTTTTTTGGACTTGAAATTTTTCTATCGCAACCAGACCGGTTCACTGATGTCGCGGATAGTTAATGATGTGGCCATGATGCAAGATGGTGTCGGCGGGATAATTACGGGAGTTTTCAGGGACTTCGTCGGCCTGGTCACCCTTCTGGGAGTCATTTTTTATCGTGACTGGCAGCTGGCACTTATTTCAATTCTTGTTATTCCGCTTACAATTTATCCCGCAAACATACTCGGTTCTAAGATTAAAAAGACGGCTCGCAAGGGGCAGGAGGAGGCCGGCTATTTCGCCAGCATTCTACAGGAAACATTAAGTGGCATCAAAGTCGTGAAGGCATTCTCCCTTGAGAAGGTAATGGTTGACCAGTTCGCCCGCGCCAACCTGAAGTACTATAATTTCATCCGGAAGATGATTAAGTACAGTGCCTTATCAGCTCCGATCATGGAAATAATTACGTCGCTCGGCATTGCTGCGGTTATTTATTATGGCGGCAGAAAAGTAATGGCAGGCCAGATGACGGCCCCTGAATTCTTTTCTTTTATTACCGCCATGGCGCTTGTGTATTCGCCCCTCAAGAAACTGATCGGGGCGTACAACGAGACGCAACGCTGCATTGGAGCGTCTGAACGGGTGTTTGAAATCATTGATGCGGTTCCTGAGATTATTGATAACCCGAACGGTCATATTCTCTCCCAGGACGACAACCGGGTTGAACTTAAAAATGTCCGGTTCAAATATCAGGATGACTACATCATAAACGATGTCAGCCTGGTAGCCGAAAAAGGTGAAATGGTCGCACTGGTAGGTCCTTCCGGCGGAGGTAAAACCACCCTTGTATCGCTGATAGCCCGCTTTTTTGATATAAATGAAGGTCAGATACTTATCGGATCGCACGACATTCGCGATATCAAAAAAACAAGCCTCATGAATCATATCGCACTGGTTGATCAGGAAACCATCCTTTTTCACGACACAATCGCAAACAACATTCGCTATGGAAAAGCAGATGCGACTGATGATGAAATTAAAAAGGCCGCACAAGCGGCTTATGCGCATGACTTTATAATGGAAATGCCCGGTGGCTATGAGACAAGCATCGGTGACCGCGGTGTCAGGCTTTCCGGAGGGCAGCGTCAACGAATCTGTATTGCCCGGGCAATACTCAAAAACGCCCCGATTTTAATTCTTGACGAGGCCACAAGCGCTCTAGACACCGAAAGTGAGCAGATGGTTCAGAAAGCCCTCGATAATCTTATGAGCAATCGTACAACCTTTGTAATAGCTCATAGGTTGTCAACGGTCCTCCATGCGGATAAAATTATTGTCATTGAAAATGGAAGTGTTGCAGAGAGCGGAACTCATAACGGATTAATCCAGAATGACGGGCTTTACAGTAGACTTTGTACGGCACAGTTTGGAAGTGAATCTGATTAACAGTGAAACGGGAAAACAGACGTACCAATAGATAGAAAGATTATTTTATGAATGTTTGCTATGACATTTCTGTCTTGGGCAGGGCTGCTGGTAATAACAGTGCTCGAACCGGCATATTTAGAGTTGTTGAAAATCTTGCAATCCAACTGTCCAAACATTCGGAAATAAACCTCCACTTTACGGCATTGCGCGGTTTGAGAGAGTGTCTCAGTTATATTGAAAAACACCCTGACTTAAATCATACCCAGCTCTCCTACACAAAATTTCCATTTCTTCTGGATGACCTCCGATATCGGATATCAAACGGAATTCAATATAGTGATTTCCCCGTTAAACAGACTTTGAAGGCGTCCAGGGAACTTCTGAATGGGGCAAGAAAGGTATTATCTTATTGTTCCCAAGGAAAAGAAAATATCAAATGTCCAGTCGGCGGCATCTTCCATTCACCGTATTTCCCGATCCCAAAGGGATTAAAATCTGAATATAACTTTATAACTGTTTATGACCTCATTCCGATTTTATACACCCAGTATTTTGGTTATAAAAAAGACCACATATTACACAATATAATCAATGGTATTAATCCTGAAACATGGGTTTTCTGCATATCCGAGGCGACAAAAAATGATCTCCTTAATTATAATAAATCCGTTGATCCAGACAAGGTCGCGGTCATCCCACTCGGAGCTTCAGATCTTTTTTACAACTGCACTGACCCATTACAATTACAAACTGTGAAAGCTAAATATGGCATACCGGAAGCTCCATATTTTCTCAGTTTGTCTACCCTTGAACCAAGAAAGAATATTGAAGCCACCATTAGATCTTTTGTGAAATTGGTGCGCCAAGAAAATATAACTGATCTTAATTTAGTATTAGTTGGAGCAACAGGCTGGAATTATACTACTATTTTTGATCAAATCTCGGCATCTAAAGAACTAACCGACCGAATTATTGTAACAGGTTATGTAGACGATCAGGACTTGGCACCAATTTATTCAGGAGCCCTTGCATTTGTGTATCCGTCCTTTTACGAAGGGTTCGGCCTTCCGCCTTTAGAAGCAATGCAGTGCGGAATCCCGGTTATAACGTCAAATACATCATCATTGCCAGAAGTTGTAGGGGATGCCGGAGTTCAGGTGGATCCTAACGACAATGATGCGCTGTGCCAGGCGATGCTGGAAATGCAGAAAAACGAGCCCTTCAGACAGGATTTGTCAAGACGCTCTTTCGACCGAGCAAAAAAATTTTCCTGGGATGCATGTGCTGAAAAAACGATATGTCATTACAGTAAAGCAATGAGACTTCATCACTAAAGCAATTTACTTTGGGGAGAAGTGGAATGAAAACCGTTTTTACGCGTGTTATCGTATATTTGTGTTTTAAGTTCAACACTGGAGGGATTCCGTGAGTGACTGGCTTGGCATAGCTAAATTTTTGTCTGCTGCAAAAAAATGCGTATCCGCCACATGTAGCACACTGATAAACGTACTAAGCATTATTGTTAAAATACCGAGAGGGGAAAAAAACCGGCCGGTGTCATCTAACAATCCATCCGGGACATTGTACGCGGCCATTGAACCAAGTATACATATATTTGAACCGGGGGTTACTTTGGTTGGATATGTATCAGGCGAATTTGGAGTAGCCGAAAATCTTCGAATGGCTTGCAGTGCAATAAAAGCAGTTTCGCTGCCAGTAGATATTTACAAAATCGGAACGGACGGTGTTTATGGTGAGTCTGATGAAAGGTTTGATACTTTTGTCGTGTCAGAGAGCGCAAATGCCATTCAAATATATTGTGTTAATGCTGACCAGATAGCTCAAATTCAAAACACACTTGGACATAATAAAACTGCAGGAAGATACAAAATCGGATATTGGTTTTGGGAGTTATCAAATTTTCCGAACGATTGGCTGCACGCCTTCAACTATGTCGATGAAATTTGGGCCCCCACTAAATTCATTGCCGAGACTTTATTGAAAGTCTCGCCAAAACCGGTTATTCATATGCCGGTACCGGTAGCTTTTGCTTTAAAATCAGCTTACTCGCGAAAGTTTTTCTCCCTTCCTGCAGATTGTTTTTTATTCTTGTTCAGCTATGATTTTCACTCATACTCTCAACGAAAAAACCCGGAAGCATGTGTTGCTGCTTTTAAGGAAGCCTTTGACACCACCAATTCACGAGTAGGCCTTGTCATTAAAACAGTTTATGCGGAAAAACATCCGCTGGCATATGCAAAACTGCTGAGTTTAGTAGAGGGAGACGACCGGATTACAATTATCAATAAAGTAATGTCCCGTGATGAGATGTATGGCTTAATCAGCGTCTCTGATTCATTTTTAAGCCTTCATAGATCTGAAGGATTCGGACTGGGCATGGCTGAGGCCATGCTTCTGGGAAAACCTGTTATTGCCACCGGCTATTCTGGGAATATGGACTTTATGAACACAAAGAATTCGTGTGTTGTAGATTTCGCACTTGTCGATGTTGAACCAGGTGCTTATCCTCACTGGAAAGGGCAGGTCTGGGCAGAGCCCAATATAATCCAAGCCTCAGATTATATGAAGGAGATATTTGAGAATCAGATTTTTCGTGAAACAATTGCCCGTAACGGTCAGGAATATATACAGAAGCATCATTCACATACTGAGGTCGGAACCATCATGAAAGATCGGCTTGTTCAAATTGACAACAGACTATTAGTCAAACCCTCAGAAGGATAAGCTACTTTTAAAGTTAACAGTTTATTTTAACTCTCGATATAATTAACTGCTTTCTGCAACAAACAGTAGCAATAAATACAATTTAACAGGAGCATAGATGGGACTATCTAAATTTTTATCCAGATTCTTGTTCAAAAAATTTAATGGAATTAGTATAGATGATTTTTATCGTATGAGAGATGACATTGCCTCCCTTCAGCATTTTCGCAATCGGTTCCGTACGCGAGTCTATATGTCTTCAGATTTGTTGCTACCCTCTCCAGAGCGAGGAAAACTTTCATACGGATACGAGAAATCAAACGTCAATTCGAGTTATAGGGATTTTGAAAATATTTTTCGCGGAGATGAGTCCTTCATCAAGGAAAGATTACGTGCATACAGCCCTTTCTTTGCTAAAGATTCGCGTGTTGTCGATATTGGCTGTGGGCGTGGCGAATTTCTAGAAATACTTAAAGAAAAAAATGTAGATTACGTCGGTGTGGATTTAGATGAATCAATGATTGAGAGGTGTCTTGAAAAAGACCTACGTTCAGTTGTAAAGTCTGATTTCGAGATCTACTTAAAAGGAGTGGATTCGTCAAATTTTGACGGGATATTTTCTGCACAATTCATTGAACACATAGCGCCAGAAAAAATTATGGATTTTTTTAAATTGTGTTATTCGTCAATCAAACCTGGGGGGGTACTGGCAGTTGAAACCGTTAATCCTTATTGTATTGAGGCATTTCGGACATTTCATGTTGATCTTACTCACCAGAAGAACATTTATCCCGAAGTGTTACTTTACTATTGCATGATCGCCGGTTTCAATAAAGCCAGTATATTTTACCCTAATCATGGCGGGTTTAAAGAGGATGAATATGATGATTCCAGTGAATATGCTGTCATCGCATATAAATAATAATGCACCCCAAAGAAGAGAGGATGAGTTGAAATGTCAAAACATATTTGTACGATAATAGCAAAAAACTATATTTCATTTGCACGTACTCTTTGTTCTTCATTTACCGAGCACCATCAGGATGGCAAATGCTATGTATTAATTATTGATGACTTTGAAGGTTATATCCACGAAGAACAGGAAAATTTTGAGATTATAAATATTAAAGTTCTTAACATTAATAAACTAGATTCTTTCTGTTATAAATACAACATCACTGAATTGGCAACAGCGTTTAAGCCGTATTTATTAAGTTATCTACTTGATACAAAGGGTTTGGAAAGTATTCTATATCTTGATCCGGACATTCTTGTGACCCACCCACTTACTAATTTGTATGATGAATTAAAACTTAGCGACATAATAATTACACCACACTTGGACAAGGATTATCCGGACGACGGCCTCATGCCGGATGACAGTCATATTATGAGAAGCGGTATTTACAATCTTGGATTTATCGGAATAAGACATTGTGATAATACAAATCAGTTTTTAAAGTGGTGGCAAGGCAAACTCTATAATAAATGTGTAATTGAAACAGGTGCAGGATATTTTGTTGACCAGAAATTCATTGATCTTGCGTTCGTTCTTTTCCCAAACATCAAGATCATTTATGATACCGGATACAACGCGGCTTATTGGAATGCACACAGTAGAAGTATATACAAACAAGGCAACTCCTGGATGTGCAATGGTGGTATTTTATACTTCTATCATTTTAGCAATTACAAACCTGACAAACCAGATACAATGTCAGGCCATCAAAATCGGTTTAATCTGGAAGACTTAACCGGATTGCATGAACTCTTTCTCGAATATACCGCTTTGTTGAAGCAGAATGGATATGAAACGACAAAGCAATGGCCTTATGACTACTTGTGCTATTCAAATGGCAGAATCATTGAAGATACCGACAGAATCGCTTTCAGAAAAGACCCGTCTTGTCACGAAATTGATAATCCGTTTAATTGGGAAAGTCATCCGGTTGAATTTAGAAACAAGGTCGTAAAACGCCACATGAAGCAAAAGTTCAAATTTCATAAAAGACGTTTTAAGAAGAAGCTTTTGTCTATTTTGTCTGGCGCCTTCAAATCAAACGACTAACAATAAATTATTCAAAGACCCCTGTGCTGCCAAGGATGCATAATTTATTTATGCAATTACCAAGATAATCCGTCACTAAAATTTAATGGAGTCAGTATGGCTATCCCTTTTCCCCCACTCGAACTCATGAAATCAGTAGGTTCAGATGATGAAAGTTTCTTTGATAACCCCACAGGAGAATTAACCTTCTTAGATGAAATACCTCCGGAGAAATACGAGAGAATCTTTGATTTCGGGTGTGGTTGCGGTCGTATCGCGCGCAAACTAATGTGCCAAAAAGAAAACAGGCCGAAACACTACGTCGGTATCGACTTGTTTGATAAATCAATAAAGTGGTGTGCCGCAAATTTAACCAAGATTGATAAAAATTATACATTTTTACATCATGATGTATTTAACGCGCAGTTTAATCCGAAATGCAGGCTTGCAATAAAAGCTTTTCCTACTTCTGCTAAATATTCATTGGTAAATGCGCACTCTGTATTTACTCACATTATTGAAAACCAAATTGAATATTATTTATCTGAAAGTGCAAGGGTGCTCGAAGAAGACGGAATTTTTCGAGCAACATGGTTCTTGTTTGACAAAAAAGGGTTCCCAATGATGCAAGAGTTTCAAAACTGTTTATACATAAATCCCGATGATCTAACTAATGCTACTATCTACGACTATAATTATATTCAACAAAAATATGCAGAGCAGGGTCTTGTTATTTATAAAATAATCCCTCCTACTGTAAGGGGATTCCAATGGTTTTTATTCGCAGCTAAAGAAACTGCCGGATTGAAAAAAGCAGAATTTCCTGACGACGTAGCACCACTAGGCATTATGCGGCCACCGGTATCAATTCAATAAAGTTGGGAGACGCCGGCGCTGACCCGCTCTTTGAGAAGGAACATAAATACAATACGATGGACTTACCAACGTTAAATCCACACCCTGAAATGGACTTCAATGTAATACTAAACATATAATTTCAGGATGTTACGCTTTAGCACAGACGACTAAATATCATGTATGCAAATCATTGCAGAGAGGTTAAGGGAATCAATCTATGAAAAAAGCACTCATCACCGGCATAACCGGCCAGGACGGATCGTATCTGGCAGAACTGCTTCTCTCCAAAGGCTATGAAGTCCACGGCATGATCCGGCGCTCCTCCTCCTTCAACACCGGCCGCATCGATCACATCTACCGCGACCCGCATGAGAAGGATGTGCGCATGTTCCTGCACTACGGTGACCTGAACGACGCCAGCTCCATCAACATGCTGCTGCGGGCCATCCAGCCCGAGGAGATCTACAACCTGGGGGCCCAGAGCCATGTCCGCGTCTCCTTCGATGTCCCTGAATACACCGCAGAAGTAGACGGTCTCGGCGCCGTACGCATCCTTGAAGGAATCCGGGAAACCGGCCTGAACACACGCTTCTACCAGGCCTCATCCTCCGAACTGTACGGCAAGGTAGTAGAAACCCCCCAGAAGGAAACAACCCCCTTCTACCCCCGTTCACCCTACGCCTGCGCCAAGGCCTACGCCTTCTACATCACCATGAACTACCGCGAAAGCTACGGCATGCACGCCTCAAACGGCATCCTCTTCAACCACGAATCGCCCCGTCGCGGCGAAACCTTCGTCACCCGCAAAATCACCCGCGCCGCCGCCCGCATCAAACTGGGTCTGCAGGAATGTCTCTACCTCGGCAACATCGACGCAAAACGAGACTGGGGCTTCGCCGGCGACTACGTCGAAGCCATGTGGCGGATGCTGCAGCAGGACGTAGCCGACGATTACGTCATCGCCACCGGCGAGACCTACATGGTACGGACCTTTGCCGAAAAAGTCTTCGCCCGTCTCGGCATGCCGCTGGCATGGCAGGGCAACGGAGTAGATGAAACAGGGATCGACACGACAAGCGGCCGGACCGTCATCCGGATCGACCCGAAATACTTCCGTCCGGCAGAAGTCGACCTGCTCCTCGGCGACCCGACCAAAGCGAAGACGCAGCTGGGGTGGGAACTGAAGACAAGCTTTGAGGAACTGGTGAATATGATGACCGATGCCGACTTCACCATGGCCGAACGGGAGAAACGGGCGGATGGCTAAAACTGCGCTGATTTGTGGCATTTCCGGCCAGGACGGAGCCTACCTTGCCAGGCTCCTGCTTGAAAAGGGGTATCATGTCCATGGGACGGCCAGAGACGCCCAGATGGCCACCTTTTACAACCTGCTGACGCTGGGCATCAAGGAGAAGCTGACCTTTCACTCCATGGCACTCAACGATTTCAGGAGCGTCCTGCAGGTGCTGGCAAAGGTCCAGCCAGATGAGATCTACAATCTGGCCGGGCAGAGTTCCGTCGGACTTTCCTTCGATCAGCCGGTTGAAACGCTGGAAAGTATCAGCGTCGGCACCCTGAACCTGTTGGAGGCGATGCGTTTTATCGCCGCCCCCATGAAACTGTACAGCGCCGGGTCGAGCGAATGCTTCGGCAACACCGGGGGGGAACCGGCTGATGAGGATACCCCCTTCCGTCCCCGCAGTCCGTACGCAGTGGCCAAAGCGACCGCCTTCTGGGAGGTGGCCAACTACCGGGAGGCGTATAACCTTTTTGCCTGCACCGGGATCCTGTTTAACCACGAATCTCCTCTGCGACCAGAGCGCTTTGTTACACAGAAGATCGTTAAGTCGGCCTGCCGTATCGCTGAGGGTAGTCAGGAAAAACTCAATCTGGGTAACATCTCAATCTCCAGGGATTGGGGTTGGGCGCCGGAATATGTTGAAGCAATGTGGCTTATGCTTCAGCAGGAGAAGTGTGATGACTTTGTTATTGCCACTGCTGAAACCAATACGCTAGCCAGCTTTGTGGAGGAAGCATTTTTAACTCTTGGCCTCAACTGGCAAGAGCATGTGATCAGTGATCAGTCACTGATCAGGCCTTCGGAAATAATGGTAAGCAGAGGTAATGCCGGCAAAGCTAAGACCTTACTCGGATGGAGTGCAAAATTCCGTATGCGTGAGGTTGTGAGAATGATGACGAATGATCGACTTAATGCATAAATTGAGTGTAGTAATTTGTTTTCCACTGTCCTGATCGGATGATTACGTGAATATCGGCATAAGTTTGGTTGATTTTACACCGGGTCGCATGGGCGGGGTCGAAACCTACGTCCGCAATCTGGTTTCGTGGCTCGTGGCAAATGACCACGAGAACAGGTACACCCTGATCTGCACGGATCACAATGTTGCCTATTTTAACGACATTCTTGACCGCGTCAATACGCTGGTATTTGAAAACGGCAAAAATTCCCCGCGCAGAATTACGCGCAGCCTTGTCAGAAAGGTTTTCCGGGTGGATATGATCCAGACCGGTATTGACCGTCTCGGCCTCGATCTTCTGCATAACCCGCTCACCTATGTCCGTGACAGCAGATCAAAAACCCCTTTAATCGTGACGTTTCATGACCTCCAGCACCATTATTACCCGGAGTTTTTCAAGGCCAGGGAGATAGAGAGCAGAAACAATAATTATCGCAGGGCCGTTCTTGATGCAGACAGAATGATTGCCGATTCTGAACATACGAAACAGACTCTTCTGGACAGGTACAATGTTTCCGGAGACCGTGTACAAGTGGTGCTGCTCGGGGTGGACAGCGAATACAAACGGATTGATGATCAGGATTTTCTGGACGGGGAAAGAGATCTCCTGGGTTTATCCAGGCCGTTTTTGTATTATCCTGCCGCTACATGGCTTCACAAAAATCATGCGAATTTGTTGGCAGCAGTAAAAATTCTCAAAAACAACGGCACGTTCGATGGCGAGCTTGTTCTAACCGGAGTCGCCACTTCGGCACGAGACGATTTATTGAAAAAAATCGAGGCGCTTGGGCTTCAGAACACGGTTCGCATTCTTGGATATCTTCCCTACGACAAACTTCCGGTGATTTACAACCTGGCCCGTGTGATGGTATTCCCGTCACTGTTCGAGGGGTTCGGCATGCCGGTACTTGAAGCGATGGCATGCGGGTGCCCCGTTGCCTGCTCAAACGTCACCTCCCTGCCCGAAGTCGGGGGGGATGCGGTCCGCTATTTTGATCCGGTATCTCCGGAACAGATTGCAGATACCGTCATAAAACTCTGGAATGATGATGCCGCACTCCTTGAGTTACGAGCAAAAGGAATTGAGAGAGCCGGACTTTTCAGCTGGGAGAAAACAGCCCGGGAAACGCTTGAAGTGTATCGTCACACCATCCGTGAGTTGAAACAGACATGAATGCTCCCGCTGTCTCCATAATTACCGTTGTGCGGAATGATGCCGTTCGTTTGCAGCAAACGATAGCAAGTATTTCACGATTCAAGGGCACACAGACTGAATTCATCGTTATCGACGGCGCGTCAAGCGACGATACGTGTGATGTCATAGCTTCCAACACCCGATTGATTGACAGGGTCACCAGCGAGCCTGATCACGGTATCTATGATGCCATGAATAAAGGGATTGCGCTCGCCCGCGGCAGATATCTGCTGTTTTTGAATGCCGGCGACGAGCTGCTGATCGATGTTGAGCAGATCGTCACGGCGCAGTCTGACTCGCCTGTTCTCATTTACGGCCGTGCAAACATGATAGCACCGGACGGCACAATCCGGTATATTCAGGGGAAACGCCTTAAGAGCCTCCGACGCTTTTTGAAAGGAATGCCGGTATGTCATCAGGCCATTCTGTATCGCCGCGATGCCATGCTCCAGTACGATCTCCGCTTTAAAGTTATCAGTGACCGGGTTTTGACATATCACATCGTCAGGACACATGGTCTTGCCGCTACCAGATTTATTAATTGTATTTTTGTGAACTATTTTGATGGCGGCTTCAGCGGGAATTACCCTTTCAAGCTTCTGCGCGATGAAGAAAATATTTTTTTCAGAAGTGTCGGTAAATCCTATTACATCACGATCAAAAATATTAACGCGCTGTTCAAATATAAGATAAAATACCCTTTGCTGCGGTTATTTCGCAATTCACCCGGCAGGATTCCTGATAAATAAACATCTGATAGAGGTTCGTACCGTGCCTTCCGAAACACCAAAAATATCAGCATTTGTCATCACTAAAAACGAATCCGGAAAAATCAGGGATTGCCTTACCTCTCTGGACTGGGCTGACGAAATTGTCGTTGTCGATGATTTCAGCACCGATGCCACTCCTGATATCTGCAGAGAATCCGGAGTGTCTTTTCATCAGCACAGGTTCACCAGCTTCAGGGATCAGAAAAGCCATGCCATGACACTGGCGGCCAATGACTGGGTGCTGGAACTGGACGCCGACGAGAGGGTCTCCGATGAGATGAGAAGCGCCATTCAGGCGTTAACAGCAGAGGATTACACAAGGTACGACTGTTTCGAGTTCAAGCGGAAAACCCGCTTCTGGGGGAAATGGATCATGCACTCTTCTTTCTACCCGGATTACAAGGCCCGGATGTACTGCCGGACGCGAGGAGCCTGGAACGATGTCAACGTGCATGAGCGGTTCATTCCGGACGGTCTGACAAAAAAAGTTGCCGGCGACATCCTTCATGAGCAGGATCTTGACCTGCATACCTATCTGCAGCGGGTTGCACGGTATGCACACATGTCCGCCGCCGATCTCTTTGCCGGCGGGAAGCGGGCGGCATGGTACCATGTAGCCGTTCGCCCCCTGATCACATTTTTCAAGCGCTACTTCATCAGACTCGGTTTTCTCGACGGAATTCAGGGATTTGTAATTGCTGTCATAGGTGCAATTGGTACATTTTTGAAATTCATGCGATTGTACGAGATACAGAACGAAAAAAAATAACGCCACGAAGTATTTCAGGTCAGAGTAATGGTTATTATCGGTAAAAGAGCCGGACAGCTGGGGAACCGGCTTTTTGTATTTGCCCACATTATTGCAAATGCAATTGAGTACGGGTATGAAGTGCAAAATCCCAGCTTCTACGGGTATTCTCAATACTTCATGGGTACCAGGAACGACTTTTTCTGCAGGTATCCTTCCCGGATATCCAATATGCTCAGCCCCGCACTGCAGGGTTTATTCTACAGGCTAATCAACAAGGCGGTGCTCCCCCTCTCCAGGTTCCGCACGATATCCAGGCTTTTGAACATTGCATTTCTGGATATAACCCCTAAAAATCATCAGGCAGATTGCTATGACATGAACAATCCGGATTATATTCACCTGGCGACTTCGAACCGTCTGCTCATAATAAAAGACGCCTGGTTATTCAGGGATTTTGTCAATTTAAACAGGCATGCCGACCAGGTTCGTACTTTTTTCACACCGGTTGAAAGGCACTCGTCTGCCGTTTCTAATCTTATTTCCCGTGCCCGCCATGACTGTGAACTGTTGGTCGGCATACATATCCGACAGGGTGACTACAAACGCTGGCAAGGTGGTAAATACTATTTTACGACACCCGAATATGCTGCCGTTATGAAAAGCTTCGCAATGACAATGCCGGAAAAACGAATAAAATTCCTGATATGCTCAAACGAGGAGCAGGATGAAAGTGTATTTCAAGATCTGAATTATGTTATGGGTGACAACCACCAGCTTGAAGATATGTACGCGTTTGCCCGATGCGATTTCCTGATTGGACCTCCGAGCACGTACACGACATGGGCGTCATTTTATGGTTCAGTACCGCTTTTTACGCTCTCTACCGGCAGTGACGCCGTTTCATCTGACAGGTTCCACATATCTCAAGGGTGACCGGTTATTTTAACCATAAAATGTTACCGGCATATGTATGCAGCCGGAAGAAGTTCGGACAAATAGCTGTGTGTTTGTTGTGGCATGCGTTTCTGCATTTATATTTTCCGCAGAAAACGATCGTATTGCCGGGTTGACAATGCATTTTCAAGTGGCTGTTACCCGTATGATGACCCGGAAAAGGAGGTATTTCCATGAAGCAATTCATCATCAATGACCAATACAATATCGGCTGGAACTGTACCACCAGACAATGCGAGGCCGGTCTTGGCGGCAAGGTGGCCATGCGGTGGCTGTCGCCGCATCAGGAACAACGGGATTACACTTTTGAGGAGCTTGATCGTGATTCAGCACGTTTTGCCAATGTGCTCAGCGGTCTCGGGGTTGGACGTGGGGGTGTTTTTTTCACCTTCCTCCCCAAGATGCCGGAACAGTTCTTCGCCTTTTTAGGAGCTCTCAAGCTTCAGGCAATTGTCGGCACACTGTTTTCAAATTTCGGCGAGGAAGCCATTCTGGACCGGGTCGGAGATGCAGGTGCCACGGTGATCATCACGAAGAAAGGGTTCCTGAAGAAGATCTCCCGGATCAGAGACAGGCTGCCGGCACTCCGCTTTGTCATTGTAGTAGATGCAGAGGAGCATGTTTCGGAGGACATACTCAGCTATTCCCGTTTGATGGAGCAGGCGTCAGACAGTTTCACCGTCACCCCTACTCCGCCGGAGACGCCATCGGTACTGCATTACACTTCCGGCTCAACCGGCAAGCCCAAAGGGGTTTTGCATGCCCATCGCAGCATTCTCATGCAGCGGTTTACCTCAGAAACTGTTCTGGGACTGGCTCCGGACGATATTTTCTGGTGTACTGCCGACCAGGGGTGGGTGACCGGCACTTCCTACGGCATTATCGGCCCCTGGAGTCTCGGCGTCACTCAGGTACACTTTGGAGGCGGGTATAATGCGGAGGAGTGGTTCAATATCCTGCAGGAGCAAAAAGTAACGGTATGGTATTCAGCCCCGACCGCATTACGAATGCTGATGAGAGAGGACACCGAACTCTTCGCGCGCTTTGACCTTTCGGCCTTGCGCCATATTTGCAGTGTCGGCGAACCGCTTAACCCTGAGGTGATCCACTGGGCAAGAAGGACCATCGGCAAGGAAATATACGACACCTGGTTCCAGACCGAAACCGGAGCGATCATGATAGCAAACCGGCCAGGGCTTGAGATCCGCCCCGGATCAATGGGTGTACCGGTAACCGGAATTGAGCCGGCTGTTATCGCCGATGACGGCACAATCATCCTGGACGGGACACCCGGCAATCTCTGCGTGAAGGCGGGGTGGTCCTCCATGTTCACTACCTATCTGAACAACCCTGCAGTCTATGCGAGCAGGATGAAGGAAGGTTATTATTACACCGGAGACACCGCCTACCGCGATGCCGACGGTTATTACTGGTTTCAGGGGCGAAGCGACGATGTCATTAATACCGCCGGGCATTTGATCAGCCCGTTCGAAATAGAGAGCACCCTGATCGAGGTGGCGGAAGTTGCCGAGGCGGGGGTGATCGGAGCACCCGACGAACTACTGTATGAAAAGGTCATAGCCTTCGTTTCGCTTCACCGGCAGGCGACCTTCACCCGGGAGCTGGAACTGAAAATAAGGCTTCACGTAACCAACAAGCTGTCGTCTGTGGCGACACCCCATGAAATCATCTGTGTGGAGTCCGTTCCCAAGAACAAGAGCGGCAAAATAATGAGACGCGTACTTAAAGCCAGGTATCTGGGAACAGATGTCGGTGATATTTCAACGTTGGAGGATTAAAATGGATATTCTGGCAGAACTGACCCCGATTTTCAGAGAAGTCTTTGATGATGACAGCATCGTCATAACCCGGCAGACTACTGCTAACGACATTGATGCCTGGGACTCCCTGTCCCATATGAACATGGTGATGGCGGTAGAGGTGAAGTTCGGTATCAGGTTTGCATTGGGAGAACTGCCATCTCTCAGGAATGTGGGTGACCTGGTTGACCTGACAGCGAAGAGACTGGCAAAAAAACAGTCCTGAACCCTGCGCCTGGCGATGCGCGGCGTGACCATGACTGACGAAGGAGACGTTGCAGCGTGTTATTCAATTCGTACGAATTTATATTATTTTTTCTTCCTGTCACGGTGGGGATTTATTTCCAGTTGAACAGGAAACGGCTGACTGTGGCCTCCAATGCCTGGCTCCTGGTAGCGTCACTGGGGTTCTACAGCTGGTGGAATGTAAAATATCTCCCCCTTATTCTGCTCTCTATCCTGTTCAATTACACCATTGGCTGCCTGTTGGCAGAGTATGATTCACTCAAAAAAAGAATCGTCTCAAAACGGAGTATTTTCATCTGCGGGCTGGCGGGGAACATAGTTTTTCTGTCCTATTTTAAATACATGGATTTTTTCATCGGCAACATAAATGCGGCCTTCAAGACGGATTTCCCGTTGCTGCAGATCGTTCTCCCCCTCGGAATAAGCTTTTTTACCATAACCCAGATAGCTTTCCTGGTAGATTGCTATGAAGGTCTGGTGGAAGACCGGAATCTGCTCAGCTACTCCCTGTTTGTCACTTTTTTCCCTCACCTTCTGGCCGGGCCTATCCTGCATCACAAGGAAATGATGCCCCAGTTTGAATCGGTGCGGAATAAGGTATTGAACTACAGGAACCTGTCCCACGGACTGTTTCTGTTTTTTATCGGGCTCTTCAAAAAAATCGTTATTGCCGACGAACTTTCAAAGACAGTCAAGGCCGGGTTCGGCAACGCTGCCAACCTGAATATGGTGGAAGCCTGGGCCACCAGTCTTTCATACACGTTTCAGCTCTATTTTGACTTCAGCGGATACAGCGACATGGCCATCGGCGTCGCCCTTCTGTTCAATATTGTACTGCCGGTGAACTTCAACAGTCCGTACAAGGCAACCAATATCATCGACTTCTGGAAACGCTGGCATATGTCCCTGACCAGCTTCATCACCACCTATCTCTATTCGCCAATCATGCGGTCATTTCGCAAAATCACCTTTGCAAAATCCATGGTGGCCACCTTTACGGCCATGTTCATCGCCGGAATCTGGCACGGTGCCGGCTGGACCTTCATCTTGTGGGGGGCGCTTCATGGCGGTGCGCTCGTGGTGAATCATCTCTGGAAAAGGCGAAAACTCGCCATGCCGCCCGCGCTGGGCTGGTTGCTTACGTTCGGTTTCGTAAATGCGAGCTTCGTCCTGTTTCGTGCCGCTAATGTAGTTGACGCAGGAAATGTGTTGAAAGGAATGCTCGGACTGAACGGCGTTCTGCCCGCAACCCACCCCTCTTTTGCTTTTGCGGATCTTGGTCATGGACAGTTCTGGAGACTTCTTATGTCGAGTGTTAAAGGGAGCGATACCACGATCTGGATATTAGTCGTCATCATGCTCTTCACTCTGACATGCAAAAATTCCATCCAATTGGAACAGAATTTCAAACCGTCCTGGAAAAATCTGGCATTCGCGGTCGTGATCGGGTTTTACGCTCTTATCAATATGAACAAGGTCAGCGAATTTCTCTACTTCCAGTTTTAGGCAGTTTACAGAACCGGCCTTTCTCACATGTGGAGGGAAGGCTCATTGAAGATATGTGAAAGGTGGTTTTTCTGATTACTATGCATGCATACAGAGTATATAAAAAATGGCTGATCCGACTGATTCTGTCCGTCGCAGTCCCGATGATCCTGCTGGCAATCTTTAATTATGCCATCGATCCGCTCTGGTGTTTTTCCCACAGCATCAGGTTCACGAAGTACCAGAAACCGTCTAATGAGCGGCAGCAGAAGACCGATTATCTGGAGCATGTCAACACCCGGAAGTATGACGCACTGCTTCTTGGTAACAGCCGCGCCTGTATGATCAATCAAAATGATCTGTCAGGGGTGCAGGCGTACAATTATTCTCTTGCAGGGTTGACCCCCTACGAATTCCGCGAGTATCTTAACTTTTTCAAGAAGACCGTCGGGAATCCCGGGACCGTATTTTTGGGGCTGCATTTCCAGAACTCCAACGAGGAGTCGAAGGCTGCTGCCGAACCGCCTGAGTATTATATAAAAAAGGCTCAATCCCCTTTGTACCGGTTCAAGATTTTGTTTACTAAAGATACGTTCACCTATTCCTACGAGAATCTGCTGTTAGATAGAGGTATCCGTAAAAACAGTTTCAGTGGTTATTTATATGATCATGACAACATTGCAACGCTGTTCAAGGCTAATGAAACAAAGAGGCAGAATTCTATCAGGGATGAAGTAGCTGATCTTCGGAAATCCTACCGTAACGGGTATACTTACAGGGAGGATCTGGCACAGTCACTGACAGAACTCAAACAGGAGAATTCAGGCACAAGATTCATTCCGTTCACCACACCGGTATCGGAGCCTTATTTCTGCGCAATGGTGCTGGAAGGGAGATTCCCTCAGTACGAAAGATGGCTGAGGGAAATGGTCGGGGTGTTCGGCCAGGTATGGCATTTCGAATATTTGAATTCCATTACCCTGAATTATGACAAGAACTTCAGCGACAGCCACCATTTTTTCCCCCCGGTCGGGACGATGATCGCCCACCGTCTTACCGGAATGGCTGATGACAATACCCCGGTTGATTTCGGGATACTTCTCACGAAAGAGACCATCGATGAACAATTGGCAAAAATAAAAGCTGACAGTGCTGTGTGTCGATAGTATGTTGCTGAAATCGATACGTATTACCAACCAAACAGATGACGATATACGCAAAGGTATTTAATATTTATGGCAAAAGGTAAAACCGCCGCTCGCAAACTGCCACGGGGGGTGATGTTCCGATGGGCGGCATGGTTTCTTGCATTAAATTCAGTCATACTTATGCTTGTTTCTCTGAATTTCCTGAAATCAATGACTTTTCCTGACACGACGTTAGCGAAAGTTTTTCTTCTCCTGGCCTACCCCGGCCACTTCATATCTCTGGCTTTTTATCTGTTCCCCGTCATTTCGCTGGCTATTCTCGTGCATCCGGTGCGCAGATTCTTATTCAGCCTGTCGATATGCCTGGAAACTGCTGTAATTCTTCTTGTTATCGTTGACAGTCTTGTTTTTGCCCAATATCGTTTTCATCTTAACGGCATGGTATGGAATCTTCTGACCGGCGGCGCGGCAAAGGACATACTCCCGGTAACCAATATGCTCTGGCTTGTCCTTGCGGTTTCAATCGCCGTCATCGCTTTTATTGAATGGGCGCTCGCGTATGCAGCCTGGTACTGGGCACAAAAGAACCCGCCACGGTTCGGAATTGTCATTGCCACGATAGCCGTACTGGTTATCATTGCCGGCCACAGCATGCATGTGTGGGCAGATGCACATCACTATACACAGATAACAAAGCAGGTACGGTACCTCCCCGCCTACAAACCCCTCACAATGAAACACATGATGGCGAGAATGGGATTTGCCTCAGAACCAAAGAATGACGAGTTGTACATGGGAGCCGGGAACAGTGCGCTGAGATACCCGATGGAAACCATCTCCTGTCCTGACAAGCAGGTGAAGCAGAATGTACTCCTGATTGTAATCGACAGCCTGCGTTCTGATATGCTGTCACCTGAAATAACCCCCAACATCTGGCGGTTGGCTCAAGAGAGCTGGCGCTTTGAAAATCACTTCAGCTCCGGCAATACGACACGCTTTGGAATATTTGGACTCTTCTACGGGCTTTACGGCACCTATTGGCACTCTCTGCTGGCAGAAGAAAAAAGTCCCGTACTGATGAGGGAGTTTGAAAAACAGCAGTACCGGATGAAAATACTGGCCAGCGCCCCCCTCATTAATCCGGAATTTGACCGCACGGTCTTTTCTGACATACGGAACACAATCGAACTGCGCCAAACAGGAGCTGGTTCCGTTGAAAATGATCGGATTATCACAAACAAGATGGTCGATTATATTGCTTCATCCCCAATGAGTAAGCCTTTTTTTGGCTTTATGTTTTATGATTCACCGCATGTCGCAGGCCACCCTGCAGAAATAGCCCCGTTTCAACCGGCGTTAAAGGACGTAAATCATCTCACCCTGAACAGCAGTACCGATCAGGTGCCATACTTTAATAAATACAAAAATGCCGTGTATTACAATGACATTCTGGTCGGGGAGGTTTTGAGTCAACTAAAGAAAAGCCGGCTTCTGGAACATACAGTAATCATCATTACCGGCGATCATGGTGAAGAGTTCAATGATCTGAAATTGAACTATTGGGGGCATATCGGTAATTTTGCTCATTTTCAGACACAAACACCTCTGGTTATTCACTGGCCGGGGAAGAAGCCTGAAGTGTATACCCATACGACAAGTCATCTGGATATTGTCCCTACACTGATGAAAGACCTGTTTGCCTGTAAGACCGAGGCATCGAAATTCAGTAATGGCAGATATTTACTGGACACATCCCCCCGCCCGTATGTACTGATAAGTTCATGGGACACGTTCAGCACCAACGAGCCTGACAGAATAACCGTCGTGCAGAAGTCTGGCGAGATTGATATTCTTGACACATCCTACCGGCCACTACCCGGAGCAAAAATACGGCCTGAAATTTCGAAAAGTGCAATGGAAGGGATGGGGCGGTTTTATGCTCGATGAAGGGCCGAAACGAACCATGAAAGCGTACCTCTTTGTCAACCCCGCATCCGGCAGTCACTCAAACAAGCATTTGCAGTTTGCACTGGAGCGATTACGCGAGCACTCAGTGATTCCGGTAATTTTCCAGGTCCGTACTCCGGTTGAAATTTTTGCCTGTTGTAATGTCATCAATAAGGAGAAAGAATCACCTCTGGTGATTGTCGCCGGAGGTGACGGGACATTCAATGCGGTAGTCAACGGGTTGGAACCGGGCACCGCAACGCTGGCAGTCCTGCCGTTCGGCACCTCCAACGTGCTGGCAGCGGAGATCGGAATAACATCGATTGATGATGCTCTTGACCGGATTAACGCCGGGAAAACTCAATCTCTGTCGGTAGGAGTCCTTGAACTTAAGGAGCGAACACTCCGATTCGTACTCATGGCCGGAATCGGACTTGACGGGGCCGTCGTCAGAGATGTGTGGCCCCTGGGAAAAAAGTTCCTGCGACAGGGGGCCTATGCCCTGTCTGCGTTGAAAAGTGCAGTTTCATGGGATTCCACTTTTTTTGAAGTCAGCACACCTGGGGGAGATATTACGTGCCATACCGCTATTATCTGCAATGCCTCCCGCTATGGTGGTAATTTTATCCTGTCACCCGGTTTCAGCCCCTTTTCGTCGGGACTGTCTGCCGTCTGCGTAAATGGTAACAGGCGCAGCACGTATCTGAGCTGCGCACTGGATCTGCTCCAAAACAGGACGGAAACAAACAGCGAACTGAGCCGGATAGACTCTTCAATATTTGAAATCCGCGGGGAGCACCCCATCCAGATAGATGGTGATTTCGTCGGCTATGGGCCGGCACGTATAACCGAATATGTCGATTTTGCTAAGATTATTGTGTAGTGATGTTTCTTTAGGTTCCCATTCATTCAGTAGACAGGATGTACATTCACCATGGCACTTCATCGTTTTTCCCGCACCGAGCTTCTGATTGGAACTGCAGGTTTATCAACTCTGGCCGCTACACACATCATGATCTGCGGTATCGGCGGGGTCGGCAGCTATGCAGCCGAGGCACTGGGGCGGGCCGGTGTCGGGAAAATCACTCTGGTTGATTTTGACGACATCTGCCTGACCAACATTAATCGACAGATCCATGCTCTGTCCAGCACGGTAGGACAGCAGAAAGTTGAAGCAATGGCGGCGAGGTTGCGCGATATCAATCCGGGGGCAGAGATCGTACCGGTCAAAGAATTCTTCTCTCAGGATAACGCCGCAGAGCTGCTTACCCCCCGTCCCGATTATGTACTGGATGCGATTGACCATTTCACCGCCAAAACGTCGCTGATAACAATCTGCCGGCAGCAGGGAATTCCGGTCATCTCCAGCATGGGGGCTGCAAACAAACTCGATCCAACGAAGATACTGGTCTCCGACATCTCAGCCACTAAAAACTGCCGCATGGCCCGCAGTATGCGGAGAATTCTGAAAAATGCCGGCGTCACAACGGGAGTGCAGGTGGTCTATTCAACCGAACTGCACCGTGAACTTGATCCCGCATCTTCAAGTGCCTGCGGCATTGACTGTATCTGCCCCAACAGATCAGAACAGACGTTCAGCTGCGAACATCGGCGGGTGATTCTCGGCAGCATTTCATACATCCCATCGATCTTCGGTTTGACGATGGCAGGATTTGTCGTTAATGAGCTTTTGAGCCTGAATAACAGCCCGGCAAAAAAAGATTAAGCATTTACCGACATATCGTGCTGTTTTTTATTGACAAGCCCTGAAAATAAAGGGTAACGTCACATCCACCTCAGACTGAACATCCTGGCATCCGTACAGATCCCTAGACTTCTTCAAACGTACACAAATTCGTATCTACTGGAAAAATCATATTCTGCTGCATGAGCCAAAAGCTCCCGTCTTTGACAGACACCATTAAAAACAGCCACGTCATAGTTTCCCCGGAAGAGTTAAGCCCATCTATGCTAAATCCCCATACCAAGAACAACACGACGCAGGAGAACAGATGAATTTACAGGAGCTTAAAGGCAAGAAGATCAGTGACCTCAACACTATTGCACGGGATCTCAACATCGAAGGGGCGTCGAGTCTCCGAAAACAGGATCTGATTTTTGCGATCCTGAACGCCCAGACAGAACAGAATGGTTCGATTTTCGGCGAAGGTGTTCTGGAAACACTTCAGGACGGGTTCGGCTTTCTCCGCGCAACCGACTACAACTATCTGCCAGGCCCGGATGATATTTATGTTTCTCCCAGTCAGATCAGGCGTTTCAACCTGCGCACCGGTGATACCGTTTCAGGCCAGATCAGACCTCCTAAAGAGGGCGAGCGTTATTTCGCACTGCTTAAAGTTGAGTCAGTCAACCACGAATCGCCGGAAATTGCCCGCGACAAGATCCTCTTTGACAACCTGACGCCGCTTTACCCGCAGGAAAAACTCACCCTCGAGACAACATCGGAAAATATGCCGATGCGCGTCATTGAACTGGTGGCTCCCATCGGGAAAGGGCAGCGAGGCCTTATTGTTGCGCCTCCACGTACCGGCAAGACCGTTCTGATCCAGAACATTGCCAACTCGATAGCCGCCAATCACCCGGAAGTCTATCTGATTGTCCTGTTGATCGACGAACGTCCCGAAGAGGTAACCGACATGCAGCGCTCCGTTAATGGTGAAGTTGTATCGTCCACGTTTGACGAACCTGCCACCCGCCACGTTCAGGTTGCCGAGATGGTTATCGAAAAGGCCAAGCGACTCGTTGAGCATAAAAAAGATGTTGTCATTCTTCTTGATTCCATCACCCGTCTGGCCCGGGCTTACAATACGGTATTGCCGCCGTCCGGCAAAATTCTGACCGGCGGCGTGGACGCCAACGCCCTTCAGAAACCGAAGCGTTTCTTCGGTGCGGCCCGTAATATTGAAGAGGGTGGTTCACTGACAATCATCGCCACTGCACTGGTCGATACCGGCAGCAAAATGGATGACGTCATCTTTGAAGAATTCAAAGGCACCGGCAATATGGAACTGCATCTTGACCGCAAACTGGTTGAGAAGCGCACTTTCCCGGCCATTGACATCAACAAATCAGGAACCCGTAAGGAAGAACTGCTTATAGAGAAGAGCTCTCTCAACCGTATCTGGATTCTGCGCAAGGTTATTCACCCGATGAACGTGGTTGACAGTATTGAGTTTCTGCTGGACAAACTTTCAGAAGCCAAGACAAATCAGGCTTTTTTGGATTCGATGTCGAAATAAATTGTTGCAAAAAATATTCAAAATATATACTATGACTCTTTACTGTTCATAATTGATTACGTTACGCTGCAAAGCACTACTGAAGGAGGAAGAGATGAAAGAAGGTATTCACCCGGATTATTCCGAAATTACCGTTAAGTGCCTGTGCGGTAATACATTTGAGACCCGCTCCACAAAAAAAGAGATCAGCACTGAGATCTGTTCTGCCTGCCATCCGTTTTACACCGGAAAGCAGAAGTTAATTGACACAGCCGGACGTGTTGATCGTTACAAAAAGCGTTACGGCCAGATTTGATCGATCATTTCGTAGCCACATGAGAGGGGCTTTGTCGCGAGGCAAATCCCCTTTTTTTTCTCCTGGTGCCCCTGCTTCCACCAAGCCGGCTTCCGGGGCACCTACTACCAATTCAGAGCATGCCGGCTTACATGACCATTGCTTACCCGAGCATGGCTCGAACAGGACACTATGAACGTTACCCTGATCGAACACACCCCCAATCCTGAACGTACCGTAGCACTGGCCGCCCGTCTCTGTTACTCGCCTGCTTCAATTGATGATTTACGGGAAAAACTGGCGGCATCTGACATCGAGTCGTTTCTGGACAAGATCATGTCATTGGGCCACCATTCGGTACTTGAACACGCTTCCTTTACCTTCGGCATCGAGGGGGTTTCGCGGGTCACCACTCACCAGCTGGTACGTCACCGCATCGCCTCATTTTCTCAGCAATCCCAGCGCTACGTTTCACATAAGGAGGAATTCGCCTCCATCATGCCGGACACCATTGCCGAAAATGCTGAAGCACGGCAGATTTTTGCCGGTATGTCGGAAACCATTCACAAGGCCTATGGTCAGCTGATCGAGTTGGGGATTCCGGCCGAGGATGCCCGTTACATCCTGCCCAATGCCGCCGAGACGAAGATTATTATGACCATGAACGCCCGGGAACTGCTGCACTTTTTTGCCCTGCGCTGCTGTCAACGCGCTCAGTGGGAAATCCGGGCTATGAGTGATGAGATGCTGCGCCTTGTAAAAAAAACAGCGCCGATTCTCTTCCGCCAGGCCGGTCCTGGATGCGTAGGAGGCCCCTGCCCGGAAGGAAAGTTCTGTTGCGGGAAGACGGCCGAAATCAGGGAATTTTACAAAAATCTGCAATAGTTCTGAGCAGGGCAAGCCGGAATCAGAATCTTCAACGCAAAGACGCTAAGACACAAAGACGCAGAGAAAAGCGTTTTATAAAAGTTTGATTCATGATTTTGTTTACTTTGCGTCTTCGCGCCATTGCGTCTTTGCGTTAGGCTTTTCCGGGCATTTAACTCATATTTTTGTAATAAATTAAAATCGAAATAAAACCAAAGAGGTTCCATGGATAAGATACATGTCGGCGGCCAGGCCGTTATTGAAGGGGTGATGATGCGCGCGCCCCGTTCGGTCGCCATTGCTGTACGCAGGCCCGATGGTGAAATCGTAGTCAAAAGAGAGCTTGTAGTACCGCTCTCCGAGCGTTTTCCGGTAGTGAAACTGCCGATAGTGCGCGGTGCGGTGGCACTCGTTTCGTCTCTGATCATCGGCATCAAGGCCCTGAATTTCTCAGCCAATGAAGCGATGACTGAAGATGAAAAAGAGATTGAAACGAAAAAGAACGCCGGGAAAGAGAAGGGGGGCGATCTCTCTTCGTGGGCCATGGCCGGGACTATGGCTATGGCCTTCGGTTTTGGTATCTGCCTGTTTTTCCTGTTCCCGCTTTACCTGACCAAGCTGCTGACGCCGGTCATCGGCGACAACAACCTCATCTTTAATCTTGTGGATGGTGTCATCAGGGTGTTTGTGTTCCTCCTCTACATCTGGGCCATCTCACGAATGGAAGATATTCAGCGGGTTTTTCAGTATCACGGAGCCGAACACAAATCTATTTTTGCCTTTGAAGCCGGAGTTGCGTTGACGGTTGAGAATGTTCGACGCTACAACCGTCTCCATCCACGGTGCGGCACCAGTTTTCTGCTGATCGTTATGCTGGTCAGCATAGCCGTATTCTCCCTGATTCCCAAGCTCTGGCCGTTTTATCTTAAAGCGGGATCGCGCATAGTGCTGTTACCGATGATCGCCGGCATTTCCTATGAATTTCTCAAATGGAGCGCAACGCACGACAGCCACCCGCTCGTCAAAATGGTTATCACCCCCGGCCTGGCACTGCAGCGCCTGACCACCAGAGAGCCTGACGACAGTCAGATTGAAGTTGCCATTCGTGCCATGAATGAAGCACTGGAGGTAAATGCAGGCTACAAGGACGACCGGTTAGTGGTATAAGCCGGCTTTCTCAGATCTGTCACTCGTATGCTCTCCTATGTAATAACCCACCAGGACCACTGCCGAAGAATGGAAAGCTATCTGCGGACACTGATGCCGAAATCCCCGTTCGGCTATGCCCGTAAACTGATTAAAAGCGGTGCAGCCGTACTCAATGGCGCTCAGGCTTCAGCCGATGTATTTCTAAACGTCCATGACACCATCACGCTCAAAGAAAGCGCTGTTACGGTCGCACACCTGTCAGCGATCCGACCGGATCTTGACATACTGTACGAAGACGGCCAGATCCTGGTTGCCAACAAGCCTCCCGGGCTGCCGATGCACCGAACCGCAGAATTTGAGGACAACCTGGTGGATGTTGGCCAGGACTATATGATTCAGCGCGCGTCGCCCTGTAAATTATACCCGGTCAACCGGTTGGATCGCGGCACATCCGGAGCGGTTATTATGGCCAAAAGTTCCAGCTCTGCGGCAATCTACGGCCGTCAGGTAAAGGAGACGGGCCTGGACAAGCTTTACCTGGCTCTGGTATGGGGGGTTCCTGAAAGCACCGGCGTTATCAACGAACCGCTGGATGACAAGGAGTCCGAAACCCGATTCAGGATACTTCTTGCAGGAGACAATTGTTCTCTGCTGGCCGTTACCCCGATCAGCGGGCGTATGCATCAGATCCGCCGTCATATGGCATCAATAGGACGTCCGGTTGTTGGTGACAAACGATACGGCGGTGGAGATATGCCGGAACTGTCGGGATTCGCGCTGCACTCATTCCGGACAGCACTTGTACTGGCTGAATCGGGGGGACTCACAGTATGTGCTCCGGTCTCGGATGAAATGCTGAATCTCTGCGAACTGAGAGGGATCATGCGCGACAAATTACTGGAAACGGTATATCGTCTGGTTTAAAATAATCCTGCGTGCTTCGGGATGTTTTGTCTGCGGCAAAAGGAGACATCATGAAAGAAAAAACTATTTTCATCACCGGCGCGTCTGCCGGGTTCGGCGCTGCCTGCGCCCGCATGTTTGCGTCCGATGGCAACCGGCTGATCCTGACAGCCCGAAGAATTGATCCGCTCCTGAAGCTGCAGGAGGAACTATCGTCAGATGCAGAAATACAGGTAATCCCGCTTGATGTGAGTGACCGTCAGGCGGTACAGGGAGCGATTGAGTCTCTACCGGAGCGCTTCCGGAATATCGACGTGCTGCTGAACAATGCAGGACTGGCTTTAGGACTGGAACCGGCTCATCGGGTAGATCTTGATGACTGGGAGACCATGGTGGATACCAACATAAAAGGCCTGATGTACTGCACCCGATTCGTACTGCCAGGAATGGTGGCCCGTAATCGTGGTCACATCATCAATATCAGCTCAACTGCCGGTGCCTGGCCCTATCCGGGAGGCAATGTGTACGGCGGCACCAAAGCCTTCGTAACCCAGTTTTCCCGAAACCTGCGGTGCGATCTGCTCGGGACCCGTGTGAGGGTTTCCTGTATTCAGCCCGGCATGGCTGAAACTGAATTTTCAAAGGTGCGTTTCAAAGGTAATGACGAACTTGCCGCCACTGTTTACCAGGGGACAGATCCTCTGATGGCGGAAGATATCGCTGAAACGGTTCGCTGGATTGTCAGCCAACCGCCTCATGTTAATGTCAACACCCTGGAGTTGATGTCCATTGATCAGGCCTGGGGCCCGTTCGCTATTCACCGGAAAGGGACGCCATAATTCAGCCCCCGGTTCGTTGCCTCGATGCAAACTTCCTCGACATAGTCAGATGCTATGTCTGCGTCGTTTGCCTCTCGCCGCCTGCCGGTCATCTGAATTCTGACACCCCAAAACGCATACTGTAATCATAAGGATATTAGACATGGCAAAAGAGCTCTACGTTGGACATATCTCGGAACAGGCAACCGAAGAAGATCTTCGCAAACTTTTTGAGATTATGGGAGTTGTCACCTCAGTACACCTGATCGTAGATGAGCAGACCGGTGAATTCAAACGCTGCGGATATGTCAGGATGCTGTCGGAAGTCAACCTGAATGAGGTAGTTGAAACGCTGGATGGCACATACCTGATTGACCGCTGTATTGTCGTCAGCATTGCCGTTCCGCAGAAAGATCGTCCGGCAAAGACACCGTACGTCAAGAAAAAACCTGGAACGGGTTCTCGTCCGCTGCCTGCCGCCCGGCCGGCTGCAGGTGCCCGTCCTGTCGGAGCTCGATCCACTGGCTCACGTCCGGCGCCGGTTGAGAGCACCGCCGGAAGTACGCGACCTGCTGCGGTAAAGCCTGCGAAGAGTGCCCGTCCTATCGTTAAAGAGGCAACAAAGACAGGTCGTTCTTCCGCAGCAAAAGAGGCGGTGAGAAAATACCGCCCCAAAGTGACTAAAGATGGTTCTGCAAGTGAACGTCCCGCGCCCGCTTCCAAACGGACCGGACGCCCGGCAGCCGGCAAACGGCAGGGAGAGGGTTCACGCCCACCGGCCAAAGGGCGCAGATAAACAGTTACATGCAGCGTCGCCCCACCCTCCTTCTGGGCACTCTCAGAGGGGAAACGGAACCGTTCATCCTTCCCTGTGAGCTTCAGGCAGCCCGCAGGGAAGGTAATATGAGTTATTCTTGCAATCGACAGATTTCAGTCCACCTCAAGGAGCACGCCATGAAGATTTGTAGCTTCATTTTACTGCTGACCCTCCTGAACATTCCCGTCCTCGCATTTTCAGCAGAACCGCAACGTATTCCCGCACCGTCCCGCATAACAGCCGTCACCGTCTACGCCGACCGGGCACTGACCACCCGCAGCACGACACTTACTCTCAAACCGGGAAGTTACCTGATCACCTTTGAATCTCTGCCGGCACTGATACTGGATGACTCGGTACGGGTTGATGGCAAAGGAACCGCAGCGACGATAATAACGGGTCTGGAAATAAAACGGGTTTTTCTGGAACAACGGGGCGAGAAACGTGTGCAGGAGCTGCAGGAGGAAATCCGTACTCTGGAAAAACGCTCCGCCGGCCTGGATGCAAAAAAAGCCGGCATCACCGCGCAAAAAGCCTTTCTCGAATCAATCCGGGTCGCCTGGGGTGACCGCATCTCGAAGGAACTGGCTGTCGGCCGCCCGACCGCAGCAGAGCTTCAGGATGCCTCCACGTTTGTCGGCAACGGTATAGCCAGGGCAGAAGAGCAGAGCAGGGAAATCGAGTTTGACAAGAAGATCATCATGGACAGGATCGACGCCCTTCACCGTCAGCAGAATGAGGCAACCGGTTCGGGTCGCAAAGAGGTCAAAACAGTCGAGGTGGCAGTTGAGGTCACCGGCAAAGGGAACCTGACACTTGAACTGACATCAATGATTTCCCGGGCAAGCTGGGAACCGGCCTACGATGTCCGTCTCGCCTCAGACAGCAAAACAGCTGATCTTGTCTTTCATGCAAATATCCGCCAACAGACCGGTGAAGAGTGGCATGACGTCGACCTGACCCTTTCCACCGCTCGCCCCGCCATCGGCGGTGCGCCGCCGGAGCTGACTCAATGGAATGTTTCATTTTACCGCCCCCGCCCGATGATGACGGAAAGGGTCTACCCTTCTGCAGCACCGGCGTATTCCGCTAGTGCGAAAAAGGTCAGCAGGGGCCAGATTGATTCCGGTGCTTCAGATATGGTAGCGGCCGAAGAAGCCGCCGCCGAATTTTCCGTTGCCAGGATCAGTGAGGAACAGTCCTCGGTTTCGTTCCACGTTCCCCGCCCGCTCGACATCCCGTCCGACGGCAACCGCCACGGCACCGTGGTCGCAGTTGAACAGCTGCCTGCCAGTATCGAATACCTTGCCATACCAAAACTGTCGACAGCGGTATTCCTCAAATCAGAGTTTGTCAACCGCGCCCCCTACCCGTTCCTGCCCGGTAAGGTCAACACCTTTATCGGCACCAGCTTCACCGGCAGTTCCCAGCTGAAAAAAGTCGCCGCAGGGGAAAAGTTCGAACTGTTTTTCGGCAATGATGACCAGGTATCGGTAAAACGGGATGAGTTGAAGCAGCACAAGGAGGCGGGGCTGTTCGGTAAAAACCGCATCAGCTACCGCTATCGCATCGAGATGAACAATTTCCGCAAGGAACCGCTGACCCTCTCCCTGCAAGACCAGTTACCGGTAGCCGGCGAAGAGGAGATCAAGGTATCACTGGAGGATCCGTCCCTCAAGCCGGCGGAGATCAAGGGCGATGGCACGGTGGTCTGGAAGACGCAGCTGATGGCGGGAGAAAAGAAGGAGTTGACCTTTGGCATCCTGGTGGAATACCCGAAAGACAAAGAAATCACCGGTATGTAAACTCGGTCAGATGCTTGCGATAACGCAGCGGGACAAGCTCTGCTGCAGTATTGGATTATGCCGTTCTGTGATTGCGTGGCGCTGAAAACAGCGCGGCCACAGAGCGGCATAGTCGTGTTCTGTCGCGGTGAGTACCGGCCGGGCGGACAGTTAGACGTCCCTGATCAGCCGCCATGATGTCAGAAAGTTCATGGTCAGATCGACATCTTCGTCAGGCGTCACTGCAATGAGAACTGCATACTGCATGACAGAATGTGTCATGCAGTAATGCAACAGCCAAAGACAATACGGTTACACCGCCTGCAGCACAAAGCACTTCAGATATTCCGACTCCGGAAACGACAGCAGTACCGGGTGATCCGCCGCCTGGCTGCAGGTTTCCACCAGTCGCACCTCGCGCTTCGCCAGCTTCGAGGCCTGAATCAGCATGTCGCGGAACGCTTCGCGCCCCATGTGATATGAGCAGGAACAGGTGATCAGGTAGCCGCCCGGCTCCAGCAGTTCCAGGGCACGGCGGTTGACGGTCAGGTACCCTTTGGTCGCCTCGGCGATGTTTTTGCGGTTTTTGACGAAGGCAGGGGGGTCCATCACGATCACGCCAAAACGCTGTCCCTCCTGGTGCAGCGAACGGAGCCGTTCGAAGGCATCGCACTCCTCAAAACGCACCCGATCGGACATCCTGTTCAGCTTGGCATGGCTGCTGGCCTGTCCCACGGCCCGGGACGAAATATCGACCCCCAGTACCGACTGTGCCCCGAACGCTGCTGCATGCACCGCCCAGCCGCCGGTGTAGCAGAAGCAGTCGAGCACTTTTTTCCCGGCACTGATCTCCCTGAGCAGCAGATGGTTCTGCTTCTGGTCGAGAAAGCCCCCGGTCTTCTGCCCTTCCCGCAGGCTTACCTGAAAGCGGAGACCGTTCTCATCCATATCGACCCGTTCCGGAACATCACCCCACAACAGCTCCACCTGCTCCTCCAGCCCTTCCAGCTTGCGGACACTCACATCGTTACGGGCGATGATGCCGAGCGGGTTGAATACGTTCTTGAGGGCCGTCACAATCTGCTCGCGACGACAATCCATACCGGCGGAAAGGAGCTGGATCGACAGGTAGTCGCTGTATCTATCCACCACCAGTCCCGGCAGAAAATCACTCTCGCCATAGACGGCGCGGTAGGTGGTCAATCCAGGGTAGCGGGCCTGACGGTGAGCCAGTGCTGCCGTAATCCGCTCTTCGAAAAACCCCACCGTATCGATATCCTCCCGAACCCGCGACACAACCCTGAAGGCAATCAGTGAATGCGGATTGTAATGGCCAACAGCGATAAAGCCGCCAGCGGCGTCATACAGTTCCGCAGCAGTTCCGGCGGTACGCTCTCCTGTTATCTCGCGGATCTCGTTGCTGAATGCCCAGGGGTGTCCGGACTTGATACGGCGATCTTCGTTTTTGTTGAGGGTGATTCTGGTCATGTTAAAGTCCTCTGCCTGCGCAACTATCTGCAAGGTTTGATTTAATTTCGGCCGTCATGCTTGACAGCCAATTCCTTGTACACCATTATGGCGGAAATTACTTTACAAACATCAGAGGATATACATGATGGATCCTGGAATACTTATCATGTTTTTTACCACCTCGGTTCTGCTGGCTCTCTCGCCCGGTCCGGACAATCTGTTTGTCATGACACAGGCCGCACAGCAGGGTAAAAAAGCGGGCCTTTTCGTCACACTGGGGCTTTGCACCGGACTGCTGTTCCACACGGCCGCAGTTACATTCGGACTGGCCGCACTCTTCAAAACCTCCGCGGTGGCCTTTACAACCCTGAAATTTACCGGGGCCGGCTACCTGCTCTACCTGGCATGGGTATCTTTCCGGGCCGGGGTTGAAACTGGACCGGCAACTGAAGCTGGCCGGCTTGACTCTGCCGCACTTTACCGCCGCGGCATCATCATGAATATCACAAATCCCAAAGTGTCGATTTTTTTCCTCGCATTTCTGCCGCAGTTTGCCGATCCGTCAAAAGGTTCCCTGGCCGTGCAGCTTCTGCTGTTGGGGGGAATATTTATTGTCGCTACAATTATTGTCTTCGGCACGATCAGCATCCTGACCGGGGTCATCGGTGAACGGTTCCGAAAATCAGCTTTTGCCAGGAAGTTTCTTAATCGTGCGGCCGCAGTCATCTTTACCGGGCTGGCAGCCAAGCTGGCACTGGTGCAACGGGGATGACTACCGCCACCCTGTACATCATCGCCACACCGATAGGCAATCTGGAAGACATAACCTACCGGGCTGTACGGATTCTGGGAGAGGTTGATCTGATCGCCGCCGAAGATACCCGGCATTCTCTCAAATTGCTCAATCACTTTGGCATATCCAAACCGCTGACCTCATATTTTGACCACAATCAACAGCTCAAGGGTGAACGTATTCTGAATGCTCTGCGACAGGGGAAGTCGGTTGCGCTGATTTCAGATGCCGGGACCCCCTGCATCTCCGACCCGGGCTACCAGCTGGTTCGCGATGCGGTCGCCGAAAACATTCCGGTGGTTCCGGTCCCGGGGGCATGTGCCGCCGTAGCAGCTCTTTCAGCATCGGGACTGCCGACCGATGCCTTCACTTTTGCCGGGTTTCCTCCATCACGTCAGGGAAAGCGACGTACTTTTCTATCCGGGATGAGCGACCTTCCCGGGACATTGGTACTTTACGAGGCTCCCCACCGATTGCTGCAAACGCTGAGCGACATTCACGAAGTACTCGGAGAACGTCAGGTGATTGTTGCGAGAGAACTCACCAAAATGTATGAAGAGTGTATCCGCGGCACGGTATCAGAAGTAATCGCTTCCGTTTCACAGGGCATTGTACGCGGCGAAGTGGTGGTTTTAATTGCGCCAGGCGAAGTAACGCAGCCGGAGAGTGAGCCGCTGGAGCGTGTACTTCGCCGTTTGATGGGCGACGAATCGCTCTCCATCAAAGACATAGCAAAACAGGCGGCCGTAATTTCAGGAGTGTCTCGCAGCGAGGCGTATAGTGAAGCATTGAGATTAAGAAATAATACTGATTGAACTTGAAATCATGGAATTTCAGCTGGATAGTGTGGTATAAAGAGCCGATACAATTTCAAATCTGGAGTAGTGAATGAAAATCTGTATATTTGGTGCCGGATATGTCGGCCTTGTTGCCGCTGCCTGCTTCGCCGAAAGCGGCAACAGTGTAATTGCCGTTGACATCGACAGTGCACGGATTGAGGGCCTTAAACAGGGGGTCATACCGATCTATGAGCCGGGGCTCAAAGAGATGATCCTGCGCAATCAGACTGAAGGCCGGCTCTCGTTTACTGTTGATATGGAAGAGGCTGTCAAAGCGTCACTGATCTGCTTTATCGCCGTTGGAACACCTCCGGGAGAAGACGGCTCCGCCGACCTTACATATGTCCTTGGTGTTGCCCGCGATATCGGCCGGGTCATGAACGGCTTCAAAATCATTGTCGACAAATCGACCGTTCCGGTCGGCACCGCCGACAAGGTCCGCGACGCAGTACTGAATGAATTGGCTGTGCGCGGCGTTGACTCGGAGTTCGACGTCGTATCCAACCCCGAATTTCTCAAGGAAGGGGCTGCCATTGACGACTTTATGAAACCGGACCGGGTCGTTATCGGCTGCGACAACGTCCGCACCGCCGAAATCATGAAAGAGCTCTACGATCCCTTCATGCGCAAACAGAACCGCATGATCGTCATGGATATCCGCAGCGCGGAGATGACAAAATACGCCGCCAATGCCATGCTCGCCACCCGCATCTCCTTCATGAACCAGATTGCCAATCTGTGTGAACGAATGGGAGCCGATGTGAAAGCCGTTCGTGAGGGAATCGGCTCAGATTCACGTATCGGCTACGACTTCCTTTTTCCCGGCCCCGGCTACGGCGGTTCATGTTTCCCCAAGGACGTTAAAGCCCTGATCAGAACCGCTGAAGAATCAAACTATGACTTCCTGCTGCTGAAAGCCGTCGAAGAGGTCAACGAACTCCAGAAGGATATCCTGGCAGCAAAGCTTATCAAGCTGCTCGGCTCCTCCGGTCAGGAGCAACCGCTGACCGGTCGCATCGTCGCCTGCTGGGGGCTCTCCTTCAAGCCCCGCACCGATGATATGCGCGAAGCTCCGGCCATTACGATCATTGAACACCTGCTGTCCGCCGGCGCAACAGTTCGGGCCCATGACCCGGAGGCGATCAAGGAGGCCAGAAAAATCTTCGGTGACCGGATAGAATACAGCAGCAACCAGTATGATATTCTGGACGGAGCCGATGCCTTGGCTATCATCACTGATTGGAGCGAGTACCGCAACCCGGATTTTGAGCGCATCAAAACCGCGCTCAGATCACCGAATGTCGTGGATGGACGTAACCTGTACAAACCTGATCGCATGGCTGCCGACGGGTTCACCTACATCCCGCTCGGACGCAGCAGCAGCGGAGGAGTGAAATAGCATGCGGATACTGGTAACCGGCGGTGCCGGCTTCGTCGGTTCACATCTCTGCGAACGCCTCCTCGGCGAAGGGCATGATGTCATCTGTCTTGATAACTTTTTCACCGGCAGCAAGGACAACATCATTCATCTGATGGACAGCCACCGCTTCGAACTTGTCCGTCATGACATAACCGAACCGATTCTTTTGGAAGTTGATCGCATCTACAATCTGGCCTGTCCCGCCTCCCCGATACATTACCAGTACAACCCGGTCAAAACGACCAAAACCAGCGTCATGGGAACCATCAACATGCTCGGACTCGCCAAACGGGTCAAAGCGCGCATCCTGCAGGCCTCCACCTCCGAGGTCTACGGCGACCCACATGTTCATCCGCAGACCGAGTCCTACTGGGGCAACGTCAACCCGATAGGCATACGCAGCTGCTATGATGAAGGGAAACGTGTCGCTGAAACCCTGATGATGGATTATCATCGCCAGAACAAGGTCGACATCCGCATCATCCGCATCTTCAACACCTATGGGCCGCGTATGGCGGAAAATGACGGTCGTGTGGTATCCAACTTCATCCTGCAGGCACTCAGAAACAACGACATCACCGTCTATGGCGACGGCTCCCAGACACGTTCGTTCTGCTACGTCTCTGACCTGGTGGAAGGGATGGTACGCATGATGGAATGCCCGGATTTTATCGGTCCGGTGAACATCGGAAACCCGGTCGAAAATTCAATCCTTGAGTTTGCTGAAAAAATCATTACAATAACAGGATCAAAGTCGAAGATCATCTTTCAGCCGCTGCCACAGGATGACCCGAAACAGCGGCAGCCTGACATTTCCCTTGCTCGTGAAAAACTGGCATGGGAACCGGCTGTTATGCTGGATGACGGGCTTACATTAACGTCGGCATATTTTGCTGATCGGATCAGGAAAGGGTAAATGATCAATCTGCCCCTTCAAAAAAAGATGTATATCATTCCGGCAGGATGCCTGGCATTCATCCTGTTTTTCACTGTTTTTGGCGACAAAGGTCTCCTGCGTATTTTTGAACTCAAGCAGGACAAAAACAAAATTGAATCCCGTTTATCTGAAAGCAGGACTGATAATGAAAGACTTAAGCGTGAGATAATAGCTCTCAAATCAGATCGCCGCTACCTTGAAAGTATCGCTCGCAAAGATTTCGGCCTTGTGCGCAGCAATGAAGTCATCTACCAATTCCCGCAGAAAACGAAGCAACCGTAGTTCCAGGACGTACTCCATGACGCGACAAAAATGCGCTGTTTGTGCCTGGCGCGAAAACTGTTCAAAACGATTCTGCATACCTGATGGAGGCGCCAGATGCCCGGATTTTACCCGGGATGTCAGCATCAAGGGTGATGCAGAAGATATCAACAATACAAACGACAAGAAAGTACAGCCCCTAACATGATGAGAAACCGAATAGCTCCTCTCCTTGAATCTGCACTGATCAAAGCCCACGCGGCTCTAGAATTGACAACTTTTCCCCGACCGGCCATCATCATCGGCCATCCAGCCAACCCTGAACATGGAGATTTTTCCTGCAATATCGCCATGCAGATAGCCAAAGGCGAGCGCAAAGCGCCACGCCAGGTGGCTGAAATCATCATTAAACATCTTGGTGATGGTGACGGCCTGTTGGCAAAAAGCGAAATTGCCGGGCCCGGCTTCATCAATCTGTTTGTATCCGAAAAGGCATGGCAGGCTTCCCTTCTTGAGATTGAGGCAGAGAAGGACGGGTACGGCCGCACTTCAAGCGGAGCAGGAAAAAAGGTTCAGGTAGAGTTTGTCAGTGCCAATCCGACCGGACCGCTGCATATCGGTCACGGTCGCGGGGCGGCAATCGGCGATACTCTCTGCCGGGTACTTGATGCTGCCGGATGGGACGTGACCCGCGAATTCTATTACAACGATGCCGGCGTTCAGATCAGCAACCTTGCCCTTTCCGTTCAGCTGCGCTGCCTTGGCGTTGAACCGGATGACCCGCGGTGGCCGGAAAACGGTTACCAGGGAGAGTATATCAAGGATGTAGCCAGGGCCTATCTCGCGTGCGAAACCGTGGAAGCCACTGACCAGCAGACGACAGCCTCTGGAGACACTGAAAAACTTGAGGATATACGCCATTTTGCCGTCGCTTGGCTGCGTCGCGAACAGGACCTTGATCTTGAAGCTTTTGGTGTCGCGTTTGATGTCTATACGCTTGAATCGGCACTCTACAGCGAGGGCAGAGTTGATGCAGTTGTCCAGAGATTGATCGCCAATAAACACGCCTACGAACACGATGGCGCGCTCTGGCTCCGCTCTACCGATTTCGGCGACGACAAAGATCGCGTCATGCGCAAAGCTGACGGCAGTTATACCTATTTCGTACCTGACGTCGCCTATCATCAGGCCAAATGGGAGCGCGGTTTTACCAGAGTTATCAACGAGCAGGGGTCTGATCACCACAGCACGGTTACCCGAGTCCGCGCCGGGCTTCAGGCTCTTGACATCGGAATTCCGCAGGGATGGCCTGAATATGTGCTGCACCAGATGGTGACAGTCATGCGAGGCGGCGAAGAGGTAAAAATATCCAAAAGGGCCGGCAGTTATGTCACCCTCCGCGACCTGATTGACGAGGTAGGACGTGATGCAACCCGCTTCTTTTTTCTGATGCGCAAACCGGATGCCCAATTGGTATTCGACATCGACCTTGCCAAGCAGCAGACCAACGAAAACCCGGTTTATTACGTCCAGTATGCCCATGCCCGTATCTGCAGCATTTTTGAGAACGCTGTAGAAAAGGGTTTTATCGCCCCGGAAAAACCCGCTCCAGCGGATCTTGCCTGCCTCTCAACTCCCGAGGACCTGCAGATGATTAAGCTTCTGACAGCACTGCCTGACACGGTAGATGACTGTGCCGTTCATTTTGAGCCTCATCGCCTGACATATTACCTGAGTGAACTTGCCAGTTGTTTTCATGGTTTCTATAACAAAAACCGCGTTATCAGCGAAGATCAAACACTAACGGCAGCCCGCCTCTACCTTCTGAAACGTACCGCCCAGACTCTTAAAAACGCCCTCTCTATCCTGGGTATATCTGCACCGGAACGGATGTAGCGGAGACCACCATGCGCATAGACTACAGTGAACCGAAAAAATCATGCAGTTCCCCCCAGGGGAGCCAGAATCGCCCCAGAAAGGAATCTTCAGGGGGGATACTTATAGTTGCCTTTTTCACCGGCATTATCTGCCTCGGAATCGGCTTTGCCAGTGGCTGGATGTTTTCCCAGCGCTCAGCCAAAAAAGGCTTCAAGGCTGCGATGGAACAACAAAGCCTTGAAAATTCTCCACAAGACGCTAAGACCCTGCAATCATCGCAACTGCCGGCATCCCCGCCACCCGCAGCTCAGTCACAACCTGCCGGTTCTACCCCGCAACCGGCAAAACCCGGTGGAGCGCAGACGGCGGTCGATCCACCACTCAGTTTTTACAAATCCCTTCCAAGCGGCCAGAAGAGCAATGTAATGGGGAGCGGAATCAATTCAAGAGAGGACAAACCGGCAAAACAGCCTCTCCAGGCTGCCATGCCCGCTAACTTATCCAGGCCGGCTCCGAATCAGAACTATGACACGACGGTCCAACCCGTACCGGCAAAACCGGCGGCAGCTCTTCGTCCGGATGCGACCGGCCTCACGGTCCAGGTCGCTTCGTTCAGCCTCAAGTCAGAGGCCGAGACAATGCGGGGGAAACTGGCGGCCAAAGGATATAACGTCAATATTGTAGAATCTCATTTGGGTGATAAGGGAACCTGGTATCGTGTCCGTGTCGGCAGACGTCTTGATCCGGAAGCGGCGAAAGAGCTGGCCGGGAAGCTCGGCAAAGGGGCGATCGCAATCCCAGACAAAGAATAATATTTCTGCCGCATCCCCCACAAACCGTACAAACATGGTGCGAACGCAACAAAATCAGGCCTAAAATGGGCGCCACTTTATTTCCGGACCAATAAATTATGCCGTAGCGAAAGTTTTTATTGACAACTTCCACACTCTCCTGTTATAAGTTCGGTTCACTTCATGTCGCGGGGTGGAGCAGTCTGGTAGCTCGTCGGGCTCATAACCCGAAGGTCACAGGTTCAAATCCTGTCCCCGCAACCAAAATCATTATCGCCCCTTTGGTATTACCAACCTAAGGGGCGTTTTCAAATGGCGGTGTAGCTCAGTTGGCTAGAGCAAGCGACTCATATTCGCTAGGTCCGGAGTTCAAATCTCTGCACCGCCACCATACATGAACAAGCTCTGTAAGCTCTCTAGCTACAGGGCTTTTTCTTTTTCTTTTTCTATCTGTTTACACCTACGGCACGTATTCCACAGCGCGTTCCATAAGGCATCAACACTGGTTCTAATGAGAAGAGTCTGGTACGGCAGCGGGATTAACAAAAGTATTGCTGGAGGTTCTGATAGAATTGACTATGGGCTTTTCATCAGGCAGGTTTGCAGGAGCTTACGCGGGTTTAAAAAATGCGTCGAATTTTGCTATACATTCCGGCCTCAACGAGAGGACTACCCAGAGGCCTCTTTGAACCGGCTTGTAAGCATACACTCTGCAGGTATCAGGACAATTAAAGGGAAGATTCAAAACAGTAATGTATCGTTGCAGCACAACCAGCGACTTTTGAATTTATGCTGTTACAATCTCTGCTTTACAGTCAAGAAGCTGTCTGATGTTTGAGAACAACTGGGTTGGCAACATCGGTTTTTGAATGAAGTTGAGATGGTCGAGACCGCCCAAAGATACCGAAGAATAACCACTCATTAAAATGATATTGGCTTTTGAATTCAACTTTCTAATCTCTTTGTAAGCAGCAATACCATCTTTACGGGGCATCATTACATCCATCAACACCATGTCAATGTCATTCATAAATTCTATGTAGTTATTGACTGCATCCTGGCCATCCTCTGCCACAATGACTTTGTATCCTTGTGCAGTTAATGCATGAAACAGGAAGTCCCTTAAATGATCTTCATCCTCTACAAGCAAAATAGTTTCATTACCCTTCAGACCAGGATCACTGTTCATGGGCTTGCCCCTAAAATGTTTCCAGAATATATTAAAATCTATTTTATCAAAACTGTTCTTGCAAACGCTTGAATTATTAAGACGCAGCAGCAACTCGACTTCAGTGAATATTTGTGCAACTGAAACGTGTAGTGCAGTAGCAAGCTGAAATATAGTGATCAGCTTTGGTTGCTGTAAACCTCGTTCAAGCCGGGAGATAAATACTCTGTCCAATGAACTTATTTCTGACAGTCCCTCTTGAGAAAACAGGCGCTCTTTCCTTAATCTGCGTACAACGGCTCCGAAAGCCTGTTCGATTGTCAAAAAAACGCTCCTGATAGATCTTAAATTGGTATTACTTATATCACACAAATGGTTTTCACTTTGTAGACTACTGACCTCCATTTAATCCCGCATGTTTAACAGTAGATATACTGGATTCCTGACAGATTGGTGCCAACTGTAAAGGATTTGGAATGATTGACAAACTTTGCATATGTAGTGTATCTGTACTCTGTTAAGTAATTACATAGTAGCATAAAGTGTCCATCAATTTTTAATTAAAACTCCTGCGGTTGAGGGATGCAACTGATGTGGACATCATGTAACGCATAGTAATTTCAGGCGGCTAAAGAGTAAACGGTTCATATTAGCCAGGTACGGAGTTCAATAGCTCTGCACCGCCACCATTCTTCTAAAAGCCTTGAGTATTTCAGGGTTTTTTTATTTAAACATCAGATTCATGGAGGCATAACGTGATTAATATCGATTTTGATAAAATGGGTGGACTTATCCCTGCCGTTATTCAGGACTACCTGAACGGTGAAGTTCTTATGGTTGCATTCATGGATAAAAAAACACTTGATTTGACATTGAAAGACGGCAAAACCTGGTTCTTCAGCCGAACCCGCAACAAGTACTGGATGAAGGGTGAGGAATCGGGCAATACCCAGGAAGTTATGGAAGTGCTGACCGACTGTGATGCCGATACCGTTGTAATCAAGGTAAAGCAGAACGGACTTGCCGCCTGCCATACCGGAAACCGCAGCTGCTTTTACGTCAAATGGGAAAACGGGCAGTGGGTGGAACATTCGAACCCGCTGTTCGACCCGGATGAGGTCTACAAAAAAAAATGAAGGAGCATCTCATCAATTCGGACTCCGCTCTTTCGGATGCCGTGAGAAACCCTGCTAGAAGGCATCTTCGCGGCACTTCATAGCCGGTGTTACTTCGTGAAAATGTTCATTTACTCCTGACAATTCATTATTCCGTTCAAAGAGAGGGTACATATGTCCAATATTCTGAATTTCGGTATTCCCAAAGGGAGTCTCGAGGACGCCACTGTAGGCCTGTTTAAAAAAGCCGGCTGGCAGATAAGCATCTCCTCCCGCAGCTATTTTCCGGGAGTTGACGACACCGAAATGAACTGCAAGCTGATCCGCCCACAGGAGATGGCCCGGTATGTCGAACGTCAGACCATTGATGCCGGCATCGCAGGCCGCGACTGGGTTCGTGAAAATGATTCAGATGTGGTTGAAGTCTGTGAAATGGTCTATTCTAAAGTTTCACGGCGCCCGGCCCGCTGGGTGCTGGTTGTCAATGGCGATTCAAAGGTACAGAAGCCGGAAGACCTTCATGGCGCCACGATCTCCACCGAACTGGTCGGATTTACCAGGCGCTATTTTGCCGAACGGAATATTCCGGTTACTGTTGAATTTTCCTGGGGCGCAACCGAGGCAAAAGTCGTCGATGGACTCTGCGATGCGATTGTGGAAGTCACCGAAACCGGCTCGACCATAAAAGCAAACGGGCTGCGCATCGTCTGTGAACTTATGGAATCCGTACCGGTCCTGCTGGCCAGTAAGGCCGCCTGGGAAGACCCGTGGAAACGGGCAAAGATCAACCAGATCGCAACATTACTGAAATCATCGCTGGCAGCCGAAGGCATGGTCGGCCTGAAAATGAATGCTCCGGCAGATACCGTTGATGCGATCACCAGACTACTGCCCAGCCTCAAAAATCCGACAGTTTCGAACCTTTATAACTCAGACTGGCTCTCTATTGAGAGCATCCTGTCCGAAAAAGAGGTGCGGAGGGTTGTGCCTGAGCTCATCAAATTAGGGGCTGAGGGAATTATTGAGTACCCGCTTAACAAGATAATCTGAAGAGAGACGCTGTCAGCTAAACGACAACGATTGGAATACAACGTATGATGATGGACAAGATTGAAGAACTGGAGCGACGCTACCAGGAACTTGAAGCACTGCTCTCCGACCCGACTGTAATCTCCAACCAGCCTGAGTTCCGCAAACTTTCCCGCGAACATTCAGATCTGAGTGGGCTGGTGACCGCCTATCGTCGGTATCGGAAAGTGCTTGGAGATATTACCGACAACCGGGAACTGCTGTCCGACCCGGACATGAAAGAAATGGTTGAAGATGATCTGAAGGTTCTTGAAAATGAAAAAGACCAGCTTGATGCCGACATCCGGCTGCTGCTCCTCCCCAAGGATCCAAATGATGACAAGAGTGTCATCCTGGAGATTCGTGCCGGGACAGGCGGCGACGAGTCCGCTCTCTTTGCCGGTGACCTTTTCCGCATGTATTCCCGTTACGCAGACACCAATCGCTGGAAGGTTGAGATCGTCTCCGCCTCCGAATCCGAGCGGGGTGGATATAAAGAGATCATCGCATCCGTCGAAGGTATAGGGGTCTTTGCCAAACTTAAATACGAATCCGGTACACATCGCGTTCAGCGGGTGCCTGAAACCGAGGCGCAGGGACGCATCCACACCAGCGCCTGTACAGTGGCAATCATGCCGGAAGCAGAAGATGTTGACATAGACATTCGCGCGGATGATTTGAAGATAGATGTATATCGTTCTTCCGGCGCCGGCGGCCAGCATGTCAACACTACCGACTCGGCCGTTCGCATAACCCATCTGCCGACCGGCACAGTTGTCGCCTGTCAGGAAGAACGAAGCCAGATAAAAAACCGCGCTACCGCCATGAAGGTTCTTAAAACGCGTATCCTTGACACCATTCAGCAGGCTCAGGACTCAAAACTGGCCGCAGACCGCAAACAACAGGTCGGATCAGGCGACCGGAGCGAACGAATCCGCACCTACAACTTTCCTCAGGGTAGAATGACGGATCACCGAATCGGGCTTACGTTGTACCGCCTCGATTCAATCATGACCGGCGATATCGCTGAAATCACTGATGCTCTCAGAGCGTATTACCAGATGGAAGCATTGAAGGCGCAGGGCGAGGGGAACTGATTATCGAGGGCACTCTTACTTTTTTGGATCAAAAGTATGCTAACGTAACGCCATGTCACACGTACTTGAAAACTACCGGCAACTCACCGCACGAATAGATGCACTCTGCCAGGCAATAGCTTCAGCACTCGGAGAGCAGATAACCTGCTCGGCAGGCTGCAGTGCCTGCTGTACCGCAATAACTTTGTTCCCTGTAGAAGCTGAAGCATTGAGGAACGCGCTGGAAGAGTTGCCTGATCATCAGGCTGAAGAGATTCGACGGCATATTTCCGACCATGCCGATGATGAACGCTGCCCACTCCTGCTCCATCACCACTGCCTGCTGTATGAAGCCCGCCCGATTATCTGCCGGACTCATGGACTACCAATCATCTATACGACAGACGGTGAGCACAAAAGTGACTGTTGCCCGCTTAACCTGACCGAGACCGAATCTATCTCCGGCTCAAGCGCAGTGGATCTGGACAGGCTCAATACGCTGCTTGTAGCGGTCAATTCCATCTATCTGACACAGACCGAAACTTCAGGTGCAGAGCTGCGTGTGACGATCGCCGCAGCACTTACCGGAAAACAGAGGTAAAACCGGGGCAAGCTATTTCAGACTTGTTATGTAGCTGCGGACTCCGTCCAGAATGCCTGAAGCGACTGTCTCCTGGTATGCGGGGTCTTTTAGCCTGGACTCTTCAGTGGCGTTAGAAAGGAAGGCTGTTTCAACAAGTATACTGGGCATGGATGCTCCAACCAGAACATAGAAAGGCCCCTGCTTGACCCCCAGATTTCTTACATCGCTGTAGCCGCTGCGGATTTTTTTATGGAGGGATTTTTGAACTTCATCAGCCAGATGGGCCGAATCGTTCAATTTATAATTTGCCATCAGATCAAACAGAATCGCCTGTAGTACACTGACCTTTTCAAGTGACGTACCGTTCTCTTTGGCGGCCAATTGCGCTACTTTTTCAGTCTTGGCCAGGTTAAGATAATACGTTTCAATTCCTGAGGCCAAACGGTTGGGCGCAGCGTTTGCGTGAACCGACAGAAACAGGTCTGCACCGACCTTGTTGGCAATGGCGGTACGCTCCTCCAGCGGGATAAAAACATCTGTCGAACGTGTCATCACAACATCGACACCAAGCTCTTCCCTGAACAGTTCCTGTAATCTGAGACCGATCGCCAGTACAACGTCTTTTTCCTGCACACCGGTCGGACCGACCGCGCCAGGATCGTGCCCACCGTGACCGGGATCAACCACAATCCGCCGGATCTTTGATATGACCGGTTTTTTAGGTGCCCTGGACCTTTTCTCTGAAACTGAAGGTTGTGCTTCAAGCTTCGGCACCACCATCCGCTGGGGCATGGCAGACACTGATGGTTCCAGACGCGATATCTCTGCCGGACGTTCACCGCGAACATCGATCACCAGTCGCGCCGGATCAGACAGAGGGAAAATGTTGTAGTCTTTTATGTTTTCAGTATCCAGTACCACTCTCACCACATCAGACTTGTACTGTCCCACCCTGGCACCTTTCAGCAGGCCGTCTCCGATGGTGATGTCCTTGACACTTTTTCCGAGTCGGGTTCGCTTAAGATCGATATAGACTCGTCCCGGCTTGCCGGGGGAACCTTTACCGAGTTCGTGTGTCTCCCAGGTAACGTCCCGATCAAGTTCCAGGGAAATCCGTGTGTAGTCGGGGTTTGACCAGTGTTTCATCTCATTCAGAACCGCAGAAGGGCGGTTGGTGACCGACGTTTGTTCGCTGAACGCAACTTTTTTATTCTTGGCTGCAAGAGCCGGAAGCGGATGCAGAAAAAGGAAATAAGGGACAGATTAGTATGTATAGGTATCGTTTCATAGTGGTCGCTTTGTATGGTGCTGCGTCTTCAGAAAACGTGATGTCTCTTGTAGCAGAAATCTCTGGGTATAACAACCGATTGGGAGCAATGAAGCTACCGCCCCTTGGGAGAATGGCCGCCACGGCTGCCCTGCCCACTCTTACCGATAGTAGCGCCCGCTTTCTTGAAGTTTTTGGGCGGAGCCCCTTTTACGACTATCAGATGGTCACCAAGCCTCGCTCCGTTCAGTAAGTCAATCGCTTCTCTGGCTTCTTCTTCGGTCGACATCCTGACGTAACCGCATCCCCGTAACTCTCCGGATCCGGGATCGATGACAAGATGGACAGACGTAACCGTACCCACCACGGAGAACAGCCTCCGCACTTCGTCTTCCGTAACTGTACCGGAGATGTGTCCCACATAGATTTCAACACCCATTATGGCTTCCTTTTCACGCAGTCACTCTAATTCTCGGGGCCGGATCACCCCCTCACACCATCCGCTTCAAATCATCCAGCAGGTTAAGCGCCTCAAGCGGAGTCAGAGTGGCAATATTGAGCTTCTTCAGACGGTGACGCAGCTGATCCTCACTGGTTTCAAACAGCGAGAACTGCGGGGACGGTTCACGGGCCGGTTTCTTGCTGCTCCTGGCCAACCGCGGGGCCCCTTCCTCAAATTCTCCGCTCTCCAGGTTGTGTAGGATCTCCTTGGCCCGTTCAACAACGTCGAACGGCATGCCGGCAAGGCGTGCTACCTGAATACCGTAGGAATGAGACGCACCGCCGGGTATTATGGTACGCAGGAAGATCACCTGGTCGTTCCATTCCCGCACCGCAACTGTGAAGTTTTTGATCCGCTCCCGGGTTGTCGCCAACTCAGTAAGTTCGTGGTAATGGGTGGCAAAGAGCGTACGACTGCGGCACGTAGGCGTGTCGTGAATATACTCCGCAACCGCCCAGGCGATGGAGACACCGTCAAATGTCGAAGTACCCCGCCCGATTTCGTCCATGACAATCAAGCTCCGGGGGGTAGCATTGCGGAGGATTCCGGCCGCCTCCATCATCTCCAGCATGAAGGTGGACTGCCCCCGGGCCAGGTTGTCGCCCGCACCGACGCGGGTGAAAATACGGTCGGCGATGCCGATGCGGGCCTTAGCGGCAGGGACAAAGCTGCCGGCCTGGGCCATAAGGGTTATCAGCGCTACCTGACGCATATAGGTCGATTTACCCGCCATATTGGGACCGGTAATCATCAGAAGCTGGTTGGATTCGCCATCCAGCAGTGTGTCGTTCGGAACAAACCGTTCCCCCAGATTCATGGCTTCTATCACCGGGTGGCGACCATCACTGATTTCAATTATATCCGAATCATCCACAAACGGTTTACAGTAATTGCGTTCTCCGGCCACGGTCGCTAAAGAGAGCAGCACATCAAGAATCGCCACTCCGTCTGCGGTCCGGGAAATCCGTTCGGCCTGGCCGGCGACCAGCTCTCGAATCTCCTGAAACAGAGTGAATTCGAGGATGCAGATGCGCTCTTCGGCGCCCAGTACCTTCTCTTCGTAGTTTTTTAATTCCTCGGTGATATAGCGCTCGGCGTTGGCGAGAGTCTGGCGGCGTATGTAATCAGCAGGTACGGCCGCCAGATTACTTTTGGTAACTTCAATCGAATAGCCAAACACCCGGTTGTAGCGGATTTTGAGCGTCGAGATTCCGGTGCGGGCCCGCTCCTGAGCCTCCAGGCGGGCGATGAACCCTTTTCCTTCGCTGCTGATTGCACGCAGTTCGTCCAGATCCGCATTGTAACCGGCCGCGATTATCCCGCCTTCCCGAAGAGAAAATGGCGGCACTTCGATAATCCCGCGCGACACCAACAGACAGATATCATCAAGGGGGTCAATGGCGAATCTCAGCGACCGGAGCAGAGGACTCTGCACATCTGCCAACAAATCCAGCAGAGGGGGGAAATGGATCAGCGAATCATGCAGCGCCCTCAAGTCACGCCCGCCGGCGCTGGCCATCCCGATACGACCGTTTAACCGCTCCAGATCGGCGACGTTTTTCAAGCGCGCGGCCAGCTCTTCCCGCAGATCTGGCGACTCCAGCAGTTCTTCGACAGCATTCAGCCGCTGCCTGATGGGCTCTGGCTCGACCAGAGGATAACTGAGCCACTGTTTCAGACGTCGGGCGCCCATAGCCGTTCCGGTGCGATCAAGACACCCCAGCAGTGAACCGGAGCGCTTACCCTCCGCCATACTGGAAGTAATTTCCAGATTGCGGCGGGTTGCAGGGTCGAGGGACAGATGCTGACTGCGCCGGGAGACAATGATGTCACGGATATGCGGCAGTGCCGCCTTGCGGTTTTCACGCAGATAATAGAGAGCGGCTGCGGCGGCAAGCAGTGCGGTTGGTGTCCCCTCCAGCCCGAGCGCCTCTACTGAAGCTGCCCCGAAATGACCGCAGATCAATGACGTGGCATAATCACGATCATATATCCAGGACGGAGCACGGGAGATGATCCGTTCGCTCAAAAACGAGCGCAGATCAGGTGTGAGAGACGCATGATCAAGGGAGTCGGAGAGCAGAATCTCGCGGGGGTTAACCCCGGCCGCTTCAGCCAGCGCGGCTGCAGCTCCGGCCTGCTCGGTTGCACGGAATTCTCCCGTGGAAACGTCAAGCCAGGCGCATCCCCAGCTGCCGTCTGACGCTTCGCAGAGAGCGAGCAGATAATTATTTTCGTCCGGGACCAGACTTTCGGATTCAATCAAAAGCCCGGGTGTAACGACCCTGACGACTTCGCGCCGAACAATTCCCTTGGCCTGTTTCGGATCTTCCACCTGTTCACAGATTGCCACCTTGTGGCCGGCTTCAATCAATCTGGCAACATAAGGTGCGGCTGAATGGAATGGGATCCCGCAGAAGGGAATCTCGTCGCCACTCCCCTTGTTGCGTGAAGTCAGGGCGATATCCAGCAGACGGGATGCCAGCAGGGCATCGTCCAGAAACATCTCGTAAAAGTCCCCCATGCGGAAGAAAAGGATCGCATCAGGATAGCCCGACTTGATCTCCAGATATTGCCGCATCATGGGGGTTTGTTCTGCCATGGAAGGTAAGCCTTTCGTCTGCTTGAATGAGTGTCTGGTTGTAGCACACAGGGCACGCCTTTTCAAGGCGGGCGATATGCGATTATTTATTCTGCCGCTTGCACTTGGTTACATTCGTGCTAGAATAGTGCGGCAAGGCGATTGAAGAAGGAGCGTTCCCCCCAGAAGATGGTTTCCCTCTCACTACGTAAAAAATTAATACTCGGTACTGCTCTCCTGATCATGCTGATCGGAAGCGCGCTCGCCCTCCTGGTCAAACACGAGCTTCACTCCCGTTTTCAAGACGAAGTGATAAAGCGCGGTATATCTGTTGCCCGCTATATCGCAGAAGCTTCTGAAATACCGCTTATCACCGAGAATAAGTTCAGCCTTGAACTGCTCGTCAACGACTACCGGAAACTGGATAAGGATATCGAATACATCTTTATCCAGGCTCCGGACAACACCATTTCAGCCCATACTTTTGGCTCGACCATACCCGAACAGTTGATCGATGAATCTCTTAAGGCGCCCCGGGACAAAAACCATACAGCCAATCTCGCTGAGGATGGGAACCTGATTTATGATATTTCTATCCCTATCCAGGGGGGTGCACTCGGGTCCGTTCACATTGGTCTGTATCAATCGCTGACCGACAGGAATGTTGCAGGTGTCTTGATGCGAATGCTGCCGTTTCTTCTCGTGATTATGATTATCGGCATAATCGCAGCTATCATTTTTGCTTCTGCAATTACCCGCCCGATCGCGCTTTTGACCGCCGGTATTGAGCGTTTGAGCATGGATGGCGAGCTCAACGCGCCTATTCCAATTACTTCACACGATGAAATCGGACATCTGGCAACTGTTTTCAACAGCATGACAGACAAATTACGCACGACAACCGTTTCACGTGAATACATGGAAAATCTGATCAACAGTATGAACGACGTGCTGATTGTCATATCTCCGGAGGGCGTGATTCAAAGCGTAAATCTCGCCTATTGTGAGCTTTTCGGATACCGGAGCGATGAAGTTGTGGGGCTGCGCCTGACGGAATCCGAGGAGCACGAGGCACCTTTATGCATGTATGCACCGTTCTTGCACGCCCTGGAGTATGGCCCTATTTATGGTGTTGAAACAAAGTGCTGCACGGCAAGCGGAGAAATTGTTTCGATGCTCTATTCACTTGCGATCATGAAAAACGACCATGGTCAACCACAAGCTGTAATCTGCGCAGCCCAGAACATCAGCAACCTGAAAAAAATCCAGGAGGCTCTACAACAGAAGCAGGGAGAGCTGGAGGAGATGAATCGAAACCTGGAAGGAATTGTTGCCTCGCGTACAGCAGAACTGGCAATAGGCAATGAGGGGTTGCGGGCTGAAGTTGCCGAACGCCAGAAAAAGACTGAAGAATTACGGGCCGCCAGAGATATCGCCGAATCAGCAAATCGTGCCAAATCCGAGTTTCTGGCTAACATGAGTCATGAAATGCGGACCCCTCTCAATTCGATCATCGGAGGAACCGAATATCTTGATGCGGCCGGTTTAAGCGATGACCAGCATCGATGTCTCGCGATGATACACCATGCCGGAGACAGCCTGCTTGTATTGATCAATGATCTGATCGACCTTTCCCGAATCGAAGCAGGTCAGCTTGAAATTTCCGGCCGCCCCTTCAATCTGCTCCACTCTCTGGAGCGGTCTGTCGAGATGGTTGGACAGGAAGCAGAACGCAAAAAACTGGTACTTACACTGAGCAGTGATCCCGCAATGCCGCAGGTTGTAATGGGCGATCAGACCAGGCTGCAGCAGGTTCTGGTGAATCTGATCGTTAACGCAGTGAAATTCACAGAAGGTGGCGGTTCGGTCTCGGTTACAACGTCAGTTGCTCCGCCTGAAAATGATCAGGTACCGGTTACGTTTGTCATCAGAGATTCCGGTATCGGAATAGACCCTGATAAACTTAAAATGATTTTTGACAGCTTTTCCCAGGCAGACACTTCCATCACACGCCGTTTTGGTGGAAGCGGGCTCGGTCTTGCCATCAGCCGCAAGCTGGTGGAAGCTATGGGCGGTTCCATGAAGGTAGAAAGTATACCGGGTGTGGGAAGCTCCTTCAGTTTCACCGTACCTTTTTCAAGTACCCTGCCGGAACCGGAACCGGCCATAGAAACAGCAGTGGCGGTAACAGAACATATCGAGGCAGCTGTACCGCTTGACCAGCAGAAAATCTCCAAACGGGTACTGCTGGTGGATGATTCACTTGAAAACCGGGAGTTGATGAAGCTTCTGCTTCACCCTCTCGCCATGGAACTGCATGAAGCGGGCAACGGCCAGGAAGCTCTTGATTTATTTTTTGCGCACCGTTACGACTTGATCCTTATGGACATTCAAATGCCGATCATGGACGGCTATATGGCCACCCGGATGATACGGAGTCATGAAGAGCGCTCCGGCCAACGGAGAACTGTTATCATCGCTCTCACTGCCCACGCCTATGAGTCAGATATTCAAAAATGTCTGGATACCGGTTGTGATGACCATATAGCAAAGCCGTTCAAAAAGCGGACATTACTGAACTGTCTGTCACACCATCTACAGGGGTTGTAACATGAACGATATCATCACGGTTGAGATCGACAGCGAAGTACAGTCAATCGTTCCCGAGTTCCTTGAGAACCGGAAAAAAGACTGCCAGCTTATCAGCAATTTGCTGGAGATAAACTCGTTCATCGAAATCCGTACATTGGGGCATCGGATGAAAGGTGCCGGAGGCAGCTACGGCTTTGACGGTATATCCGAGATTGGCGAGATCATAGAGGAAGCCGCCCTGACCGAAGACAAGAAGACTATCAGCAATCAGGTTCTGCAGCTGTCACGCTATCTGGAGCGGGTGTCGGTGGTGTATGTGTAGAAAGGCCACGGAGCCGAAAAGCGTGCTGTACTATTTTAATCCGTACAGCTGTCGATACGTAGCAGCCGAAGCATATACCTTTTTCACATACTCCCGGGTTTCCTGATACGGGATACTTTCAATAAACTCATCCTTCTTTAACCCCTTGAAACTCTTTTTCCATCGTTGCAGCGCCCCTGATCCTGCATTATAAGCTGCCGTCACATAGACGGCGTCGCCATTATTATCTTTCATAAGGTCATTAAGATGCTTCGTACCCAGACGAATATTGTATTCGGGCACGGTCAAAAGCAGTGGATTAAATTCTCCTTTTTCATGAGCGGTCATCCTGGCTGTCGCAGGCATCATCTGCATTAACCCGATCGCTCCGGCGCTCGACTTGACGGCAGGGGAAAAACCGCTTTCTGCACGCATCAGAGCGTAAATCAGTCCTTCTGACAATCCATTTAAAACGGCATTCCGGCTTACGAGTTCCGGGTACACCATCGGATAACCGGCCGTCCAGACCGGCAACGTTCTTTTTTCCCATACTACCGGACGGTTTTGCATAAACAGCGATATCGCCGAACCATAGTCCCGCATTTCGAGATAGATTCTGGCCAGTGCAGGGAACAATCCTTTACCCGCGTCGTTTTTTTTACGGGCCGCCGTCATTTCTGACCGCGCCTCATCAATCATCCCGAGTGATGCCAACAGGCGCGGTCTTTCAAACCCCGCCAGAACGGGGAGTTCAGCCAGAGCATCACGATTTCCAAGTGGCTCCCGGCTGTCTTTCACCCCCCTTTGGTCACGATACCAGGTGGCATAGAAACCGGCCGGGTATTCATTCAGCAGATTGTGATACTGCACAGCGGCCTCAGCAGCAGTATCCCCGTTCATCTCCAGCGTCCTCCCAAGCCAGTAGAGCACTTTCTCGCGCTGGGTTTCATCGGCAAGCAGCCTTTTGAATGTATCCGCGGCGACAGTATATTCGCCTGCAAGATACCGGCACCAACCAGCATCCCAGACCAATGCGGCAATAGTTCTGGGACCGGTAGAAAGCCTGGCGGCCTGATCAAACAAGCGACCCGCTTCAGCATACTGCCCGAGGCCCCGCTTTAATCTTGCCGCTTCAATCACGGCATCATCAGCAAATTCCTGATTCTTACCTTCACCGGCAAGCTCAAGGTATAATGCGAGAGCACGTTCTTTCAAATCCTGCCGATCAAGAGTCTTGGCCAGCCAGAAACGTGCTTCGGATCTGACCAACGGCAGCTGACTGGCGGTTGCTTTGACAAAATGTTTTTCTGCCTGTGTATACTGCCTCAGCCGATAGCGGGCCATACCGGCCCGGAGATCAATCCGGTTTGTAACCGGTTGGGACTGAGAGGCCTCTGGAATCATTTCCAGGGTCTGCAGGGACGTGCGGTACTCTTTCTGTGCATAGAGTGTGGATGCCCGTTTCAGAAGTTCCTCAGTCGTGTACGGAGTAGCCATGACACCTGCCTTTTCTAGCTGCCTGAGCCGTTCCTGTGAGCTGGCGGCCAAAGCCGACGCCGGATTATTAAGCCAGATACCCCGATAGATCAGCAGAGCCCCCCCGGCATCTTTCAGCTCTTCCCGGCATCGCGCTGACTGATAACTTGCGTCAACAGAATCGCCACCCGAAGGATATTTTTCTATAAATGAATGATATGACTTGAGTGATTCTTTGTAGTTACCGGCCTCATACAAGATATCGGCATTCAGCTTTTCTGAACGACGTACGGCTTTTGAGAAAGGGAATGACGCCAGAATTGAAGCAGCTTTGGCAGACGCTGCCGGATACCGTTTCAATTTCAGAAGCGCCTCTGCCTGGAATAACGCAGCATAATCGGCAATAAGAGGCAGTTTCTGCTCCGCATCGGCAAGAAGCACTGCCGCTTCTTCGAAGTTGTTCATACGCAATGCTGCCATGCCGCGGACGAAAGTACGATGCGTCTGATCCGAAGATTTGCCGGCTGACGCATAGGCGGCTCCATAATCTTTTTCGCGGTACTGGGCGGCGGCACGATTCAAATTGTCATCGGCAGGTGACGAAAACGTGGGGGACACACACACACTGATTATGACTAAAGCCAGTAGAACCGGCTTGAAACAATGTGACATACAATCTTCCTTTCATAAAAAAAGCCGTGAGCTTCTGCTCATGGCCGAAATAGATGAGTACTGGCGACCGGCAGCGTACTTATAACATCATGGTGTCAGCTTCCTGATGACCGCTTCAGCCAGATCCTGAGCCAGTTTTTTACCGAGACGCTCCTTCTCTACTGCTACATCGCCACGATCATGATCGAAATAGTGCTCAACCGGAACAAAAACTTCGAACGTCGGGGAATTCTTGCCCGGTTCATACAGGTATATCCTCGATTTAACCTTCATGTCAGTTGAACAACAGCCGGATTTCTCCACATACCCCCAGATATCTCCCGAAATATAAACCTGCTTGTTCAGCCAGACCGGTTCGACTTCTTTCAACTCCTCTTTCAGGATTACAAACCGGCCCACCTTTGTCTGTTTTCTACGGGAATTCAGTATATCAACAAACTGGTTAAAAATCGGATCTCCAAAATCGGGAGGAACGAGAGTTGCGTCAAACGGCACAATATATACAGATTTTCGCTCCAGCTGTGGGTCGAGAACGGCATATTCTTTCGTCACAGAAACCTCGGCGCAGCCGGACAGCAGCATACATGCTGCAAATAGGAGCAAAACAAGCCGACAGGACTTCACAGATTTCTCCGTGACATTTCGTCATGGTAGAACTTCTGATAGAGGACATCGTAATCCCGACTGCCGGGCGCCTTGTTGCGAAGTTTAGCCTTGACCGCTTCTTCAATTTCTTCCACAGAACCAAAAAAGGCTTCCAGAGTTTGTTTGACCCGCCTCAGCACCCGACTGTCATCAGAGACGTCTGCCAAATCGTCCCGCCAGATGCAGGTGATTATTTCATGGGCCATCGTTGAAATGCGGTCTTCTGATAACGACATGTTCACCCCTTTAGAGGACTATCTTACGTTCCTTGGCCAGCTTGTCCTTGACCATCTTCAGCATTCTGCGGCGGTCTATCTGGGCGGCACCGCTTCCCATGGCATCAAGAGTTTCATCCAGCAGCTTCTCCGCATCCCGTTCCAGCTTCTGCTCGGCTGCGAAGTTTTGCGAAATTGCGCGGACGATCCCCGCAACAACCGCTCCGCGTTCACCGCGCGGAGTTATCAGGTTCTCTGCCGCCAGGTCATTGTATACCTTTTCTGCCAATCCGCGTATTTGTTCTTCTTTTAGTCGCATGGAGCCTCAAATAAAAAAGGCCTGCTATCCGGCAGGCCTCATCGATGGGATGATGTTACTTTTTTCCGGCGGATATCCATGAGAAAAGTGGACTTATTGTACTCAATATGCGTAGAATTGCAATCCATAAAGTTCACAGCATTTGCCCGGAGACCTTAATCATGCAACGTAAAGCGGTAGTTTTGTATAGCAGCGGACTTGACTCAACAACCTGTATGGCAATCGCCAGAGCGGAGGGATTTATCCCTTACGCCATCAGTTTTTCCTACGGCCAGCGACACAGCTTCGAACTGTCGGTTGCGCGGCAGAATGCCAAAAGGATAGGTGCAGAGGAACATCTGGTGGTCGATTTTGATCTTCGTCTCATGGGCGGCAGCGCCCTGACAGCTGATATAGAGGTACCGAAAGACGGCATCGGTTCTGATATACCGGTCACCTACGTGCCGGCCCGCAACACAATTTTTCTCTCATTTGCCCTCGGCTGGGCCGAAGTACTCGGTGCTTCCGATATCTTTATCGGCGTCAACGCCCTCGATTACTCCGGTTATCCCGACTGTCGGCCTGAGTACATTCAGGCGTATGAGAAGATGGCAAATCTTGCGACAAGGGCAGGTGTTGAAGGGACATCGAAGTTCAAAGTGCATGCTCCGCTGATCGACATGAGCAAGGCAGATATCATCCTGCGCGGAATGGAGTTGGGAGTGGATTACGCCTTGACTCATTCCTGCTACGATCCGACCCCGGACGGGCTCTCATGCGGCCGGTGCGACTCCTGCCGTCTGCGCCTGAAAGGGTTTTGCCGAGGCGGGGTTGAGCGACCCGCTCAGGTATGTGTAGAGCTTGATATTTTCATAGCCGGAAGATCACCATAACATGTTCACATTGTCCGGTTAATCAGGTCTCTTCGTGGTGACTTTCGGTACCTCCTGTTGCTTTAATCGGTAATTCAGTTGCTATTTATCTGGCTGCACTGTATATGGGATTTGTTTTTTTAATTTAATGGATGTTCATCTTGAGGGGGCGTTGAAGCATGGATCACAGCGCCCGACAAAGATCCGAAACCACTCACACCGGCAGCCAGCTGATGGGTGGTTTTTTTGTTATCTTTCCATGAGGTAATGCCATGCTAAAGGATATGAAAGCGCACACCCACCTGAAGCCGGGGCAGAAAGGTACCAGGAGATTGGTGGAGCAGTTCGGAGACAAGCTGCTATGTGTGAGGTATCGGTACGACGAGATTCGACAGGTCGGAATGAAGACTGTCGAAATTATAGTGGATGAACGACCGTGCAAGCCACCCGTGCGGTATCGAGACCAGGACATTGTTGCCGTGATGGTGCAGTTTACCGGGCATGCGATTCGGGGCAAGCTGAAGGCAGCGCATGGGCGTTGGGATCCTGAAGAAAAACTCTGGCGGGTTGCTTTTGGCGCAATCCGGGGCGATGCAGAATTGGAAGAGCGGATTTTGCCGGACTAGCAGCGAGCAGTTTTGCAATAAGTTACCTATATAAGTAACTTATTGATAACAGATTGAGACAGAAAAAACCGGCAAAAGCTGCTTATATAAGCAACCACAATGTTCCCTATATAGGTAGCCAATTACTTATATAAGGAACATGTTCCTTATATACGGAAACCGGTGATTAACGAGTTATACCACCAAAAGAAAGAGGAGGATTAACGGCATGAAAAAATCAAACAGAAGTACAATTGGGCGAATCAGTAGTTTAGTAGCACTCTTGATTGTTGCATTAATTATGGCAGGTTGCGCTTCTGCACCCGTGCCACGCCCTGTGCTCACAGACATACCACCATTGGAGAATGGGTTGAGCCGAGTGAAGATAACCTCTGGAAAATTAAGTTGGGCAAGGTTGTGGACGACTGAACAACTCGGCCCTGTCTTTGTCAATGGCCAGTCTGTGTGGGATGCGGCTAAAGATGAATATGCCATAATCGATTTATCTCCAGGTACATATGATCTCTCTTGGACTCCAAGAGCTTCAGATAAAATTTACACCGAAAAACGTCCATTCACTTTCAGAGCAGGTGAAACTCGGCACTTCGCTTGTGACATGGATACCAAAGGTGCTGGTATGTATTTTGGATTAGTTGGCGCACTAGCCTCCGATTATCTCTATAAAACATATTTGGAAGAACGACCAATGGACAACCCAGACAGCATCCCAGTCACATACAGGCGATTCAATAACTCGTTATCCCCATCACCCAATAAATAAAAACATCGCACTGAATAGAGGAGAAAACCAAAATGATCACAATTACTGACGATGTAAAAGCCTGCGTAGCCGAACTATCCGCAGCCGTTGAAGAAGAAGAAAAAGCGATCAAAGTATTGTCGGAGCTGGCTGCAAGCGGCTGCAAGGACAATGAGTTGCTTAATTCGAAAATTAAAGAAATGACGGCTGCGCATAATAGAAAAATGGACCTCATGGAGAGGAAGGAAAGTTTTCATAAAGCCAATCAGAGTTAACCAAATCATAGAGTGGTTTTGCACTTGCCAATAATTCTGCCTGTAATGCGGCGATTCTTGCTGTTTCTTCAGAGGCTACTACACCATGAGTATCGACAATAATAATGGGGTCAAGCGTGAGCCTAAGATTGTCCTCGTGTGCTTTGTTGACAGCATCTCGTAGAGTTTTACCGGTTTCGTTTAATCTCATTTCATCCTCCTGATCTCACCCGAGAGGGTGGCCAAGTGATGAGGTTACACTAGCCTTTAAAACGAAAAAGACAAGTATAACCAACGCCTTGCACCGGCCTGAAAACCGCCGGTGAAGGCTCACCACGTTAGTCAGATGAATGAAATCCAGAGGTGTATGTCGATGCGCACGCTGACAAACAACTCCTTAGCAGAAAAATTACTATTCCTGCCAGGGGCATCAGGGAATACCCAATTCTGGAAGCCCGTAAGCGATGGCTTGCATCATCCGGGTCAACGCGAGTTCTTTGCCTGGCCGGGTTTTGGTGGAGTGCCTCCGGAATCAGACGTGAATAGCATTGATGATCTGGTTGAGCGAGTTTCGGCATCGATTTCAGTTCCAGTTGATTTGCTTGCCCAATCAATGGGTGGCATCATCGCAATACGTGCTGCTCTTCAGAAACCCGCCTTGGTCAAACACATGGTACTGTCTGTCACATCTGGAGGGCTTGACGTTGCGTCCTTAGGGGCCACGGATTGGCGGCACACATTTCGGGAGCTTAATTCAACACTACCCAGTTGGTTTGAAAATGAGAGAGTTGACTTGACCACTAGGCTTGGAGAGCTTCCATTTCCTGTCCTGTTGCTCTGGGGAGATGCGGACCCGATAAGTCCTGTCGCGGTCGGACGGCGGCTTGCTGAATTACTTCCGAGAGCAGAACTTGTCATAGTCAAAAACGGAACACATGATCTCGTCTCCGATCGCACAAATGAAATAATCCCCTACATCGAAAAGCACCTTGCTTTATGAGCAGTTCAATAACAGAGCGGCTAACACGCGCCTGCACGTGCCCGCAAAGGCCCGCGTCACGTGAGGCGCTGAACCGCTGGAAAATTAATCGGATAATTACAGAGGCAAGTGAAAGCATGAAACTGAACATAATTATTTCAGCTATTTTTTAATTTTTGGGTTTGTGGCGGCAACACAATATTATTCAGAAGGTTTTGTTTCAGGAAAAAGTGGTTACAAAATATACGGTTACCCGGCATTGATAATAATCATACTATTTGTTGGTATAGGGGCATTTGGCATTTATTATTCATATAGGAATTTACGCCGTAAGCAGTGATACGCCGTAGTCATTGATTTTGAACACAGAAAACTATCTTGGTGAACAAATCCTATGCAGCCATCAAAAGTGGCTGTACTTGTTGCATCCTCTGTACCATCGCTTTTTGAGCGGTCTTAAGGTCATAGCTGGTTTGCAAGTTCATCCAGTAGTTAGGTGTCTGACCGAATACTTTGCCGAAAAGAACAGCCAGCTCTGCAGTAACAGGCCGCGAGCCTTTGATAACATGAGATATTCGCATGGGTGAAACGCCAATTGCATGAGCAAAAGCATTTTGCGACATGCCAAGTTCATCAAGTATTTCCTTCAGGAATATTCCGGGATGAATAGGGGGAAGCCCGTTTTTGATAGCCATAATGTTTCTCCTAATGGTAGTCGGTTATTTCAACTTCGGATGCTTCACCGTTGACAAATCGAAAGCATATTCGCCACTGGTCATTAATCCTGATACTCCACTGCCCCGCCCTATCACCGGAAAGAGTTTCAAGGCGGTTGGACGGAGGTGTCAGCAAATCCGTAGCTTCGCATGCACTGTCTAATTGCGTCAAACGCATGATCGAACGGGCGATGATTTCCGGAGGAAGTTTTTTAGACTTCCCTGTCGTAAAGAGTTTTTCAGTTTCTTTGTTTGCGAATGACGAAATCATGAACACAATATAAACAATTTGTTTACGCAGGTCAAGTCCTAAAGAAAATGAAACAGAGTGTGAGGAATACCGAACTTCCAACTAGCGGCACGACCCGACCGCCCGAAGAACCGGTCGGACGGGTCAGCCTTATGAACCGCTGAACATAAAGAGATTCTGTCATGATATCAAAACTATAGTTCAACCAAGCGCGGCATACTCATATACGTATAAAAAAGGCGCACTCCGCAAAGAGTGCGCCTTTTGTCGTTAATGCAACTATTGGAGCTACCCCTGTGCCGCCTGCACCGCTGTGATTGCAACCACGTTGACGATGTCATCCACCGAACAGCCGCGCGAGAGGTCGTTGACCGGTTTGGCAAGACCCTGGATGATCGGGCCGACCGCTTCGGCTTCGGCGACACGCTCAACAAGCTTGTAGCCGATATTCCCCGAATCGAGATTCGGAAAGATCAGGACATTTGCCTTGCCGGCTACCGGGCTGCCGGGGGCCTTTTTACCGCCGACACTCGGCAGCAGAGCGGCATCAGCCTGAAGTTCACCGTCGATCTGCAGATCAGGTTTCAGCTGCTTGGCAATTGCCATGGCTTTGGTCACTTTATCCACATCGGGATGCGAGGCACTCCCCTTGGAGGAGAAGGATAGCATCGCCACGCGGGCCTCAACATCAAGAAACGCCTTGCAGTTTCCGGCAGTGGCCACGGCGATTTCGGCCAGCGCCTGGGCATCCGGATCCGGATTGACGGCACAGTCTGCGAAGAGAATGATGCCGTTTTCACCGAAGAAATGATTCTTGGTGATCATCAGAAAAAATGAGGACACCGTCTTGATACCGGCGGCAGGGCCAACCGTCTGAAAGGCAGCCTTGAGCACGTTTCCCGTGGTGTTTGTGGCACCTGCAACCTCTCCGCCTGCATCCCGGGAATGTACCATCATACCGGCATAATAGAGGTTATCCGGTGCGGTCAACAGGGTACGGGCCTCATCGGTGGTTATGACTTTACCTCTGCTTTTGCGCAGCTCAACAAATTCGGACACGTATTGGTCCAAGTTTCGGAGATGTCGCCGGATTTATCAGCTCGACGCCGGAGAGATTTATTCCTTTTTCAGCGGCTTCGGCCAGAATTTTTTCCTGGTCGCCAAGAATTATGATCTTTGCCAGCTTTTCGTTGATAATGGTTTCTGCTGCGTACAACATCCGCTCATCGTAACTTTCAGGCAGCACAACGATTTGCTGATGTCTTTTGGCTTTTTCCTTGATCTGGTCAACAAGATGCATGGTGTGCATATTCAGCCTCCTCAAAATATAAAACGATGTGTGCTTATAACTGAAAGATCCATCACCGGTCAATAAAAAAAGCCTGATTTCTCAGGCTTTTAGCGATGCTTAATGTCTTATATCAGAGCTAAAATTCAAACCCCAACGCCTCGGCAACCGTATGCATATCCTTGTCACCGCGACCGGAGAGACAAACGACAATGGTCGTGTCTTTACTCAGCATCGGAGCCATTTTCATGACCTGCGCAATGGCGTGAGAAGATTCGAGAGCAGGGATAATCCCTTCCTCACGGGTCAACGTGCTGAATCCCTCCAACGCCTCGTCGTCAGTGATAGAGACATATTCAGCACGACCGCTGTCCTTAAGCCATGAATGTTCTGGACCGACCCCTGGATAGTCAAGCCCGGCCGAGATGGAGTGGGCGTGGGTAATCTGCCCGTGGCGATCCTGCAGAAGATAGGTCCTGTTGCCGTGAAGAATGCCGGGCGATCCGGCACAAAGCGGAGCGGCATGTTTGCCGGACTCGATACCATAGCCGGAGGCTTCAACACCTACCAACCGGACGCTGCGGTTATTCAGAAACGGGTAAAACAACCCCATGGCATTACTGCCGCCGCCGACTGAGGCCACAAGGTAATCGGGGAGGCGCCCTTCGACTTTTTTATGCTGCCGCTTTACCTCCGTGCCGATCACCGACTGAAAGTCACGCACCATCATCGGATACGGGTGCGGTCCCGCCACAGTGCCGATCACATAAAAAGTTTCATGTATGGTGGTGACCCAGTTGCGCATCGCTTCATTCATGGCGTCCTTCAACGTAGCGGTACCGGCGGTTACCGGCGTCACTGTGGCCCCCAGCAGCTTCATACGGAACACATTCTGCGCCTGGCGGCGGGTATCCTCTTCCCCCATAAAAACTTCGCACGTCATTCCGAACAGAGCAGCGATCGTGGCGGTTGCCACACCATGCATTCCTGCGCCGGTTTCAGCAATGACCCGTTTCTTTCCCATCCGTCTGGCCAGAAGCCCCTGACCGATAGTGTTGTTTATTTTGTGTGCACCGGTATGGTTCAAATCCTCGCGCTTGAGGTAGATCCGTGCTCCCCCCAGTCTTTTTGTAAGTTTTTCAGCAAAATAGAGCGGGTTGGGGCGGCCGACATACTGGCGCAGATAATACGTAAACTCCTGCTTGAACTCCTTGTCATTGCGATACTGCAGATAGGCTTTTTCCAGTTCCAGCAGCGCAGGCATGAGGGTTTCCGGGACGTAACGCCCGCCATACTGGCCGAAATGGCCTTGCTTATCCGGTAATTTCATGGTGCAGACTCCTTGTCGCTCTGATGAAACAATTAACCAACCCGGCATCTTTTTTCCCCGGCGCACTTTCCACTCCGCTGGAAACATCAACCGCATACGGCTTGACAGTAGCTACCGCCTCGGCGACATTTTCCGGAGTCAGCCCTCCGGCAAGAATGATGCAGTTTGATGCAGCCGCCCTGGCAGCGATCTCCCAGTTGAAGGTCGTACCGGTACCGCCATGTGCCGATGGCGACCAGGCATCCAGCAGGCAGGCGGCAACTTGATAATCGGGTATGATATCCAGACTGGAAGCATCTTTCACCCGGAACGCCTTGATAATTCTGCGATTAACGGCAGAACAATAATCCGCAGATTCTTCGCCGTGGAGCTGTACCAGATCCAGACCGCACCGGTCAGCTGTTGAATTGACCGTTACCGACTCCTCGTTGACGAACAGTCCGACCGTCTGCACAAAAGAGGGAAGGCAGCGGATGATGGCAGCAGCCTGTTCGGGAGAAATGAAGCGGGGAGAGCGCTGAAAGAAGACGAAGCCGAGAGCATCAGCTCCGGCTTCGACCGCCATCAGGGCATCTTCAAGGTTGGTTATGCCGCATATTTTAATTTTTACCACTGAAATGCCTCACCTCAGAAGTACGGAGAAACTGAGAAAACCGGGGGGAACAGCTGATACGGCTTCCTGGTTTTCAAAATAAACGGCATTGATACTCCCTTTATTGTCTTTCTCCGTGCCTCCGTGTCTCCGTGGTGGATATGTAATTTACAGATGTATCTTCGGCAGCCGTTCCAGAGCGGCTTTTACCATTGCATCCGGATATTCGTAATCTTCCAGATTGCCGGAAAGATATGAATCGTACGCTCCCATATCAAGCTGACCATGACCGGAAAGACCGAAAAGAATGGTTTTTTCCTTACCCTCTTCCTTCGCCAGTACCGCCTCGTCAATGGCCGCCCTCACTGCGTGGGAAGATTCGGGGGCCGGCACGATCCCTTCGCTGCGGGCAAACAGAAGTGCCCCCTCGAAACAGGCATTCTGCCTGTAGGACTTTGCTTCGATCTGCCCTGCATGGTACAGCTGCGAGACCAGCGGTGATTCACCATGATAACGCAGACCGCCGGCGTGTATGCCGGGAGGCATAAAGTCGTGCCCCAGCGTGTACATCATGGCAATGGGTGCCATTTTGGCAGTATCACCGTAATCAAAGGCGTACACCCCTTTTGTCAGGGTCGGACAGGATGCCGGTTCGACCGCGACACAGCGGACATTCTTACCGGCGGCGCGATCGGCAATGAAAGGGAATGCCAGACCGGCAAAGTTGGATCCGCCGCCGCAGCAGGCGATGACGACATCAGGATAGTCACCCGCGATCTTGAACTGCGCCTGGGCTTCCTGACCGATGATAGTCTGATGCAGACAGACATGATTGAGTACGCTCCCAAGGGCGTAGTTGGTATCGGCATGGGTGGCGGCATCCTCCACCGCTTCCGAAATGGCGATGCCGAGGCTGCCGGGACAGTCCGGGTCATGGGCCAGGATCGAGCGGCCCGAGTTGGTGAACTCCGAAGGTGAAGGGATGACCTGTGCCCCCCATAATTGCATCATGCTCTTGCGGTACGGCTTCTGGCTGCAGGAAATCTTGACCATGTAGATCGTACATTCCAGACCGAACATTGAGCAGGCGAGAGCAAGTGAACTTCCCCACTGCCCGGCTCCGGTCTCGGTAGCCAGACGGCGGATACCTGCCTGTTTATTGTAGTAGGCCTGGGGAATCGCTGAATTCGGTTTGTGCGATCCTGCCGGCGAGACACCTTCATATTTGTAATATATCTTTGCCGGTGTGCCGAGCGCCTTTTCCAGGCGGTGGGCGCGGAACAGCGGCGATGGCCGCCAGAGTTTGTATATTTCACGGACCTCATCAGGGATATCAATCCAGCGCTGCATCGACATCTCCTGCTCTATAAGGGCCATCGGGAAAATAGCCAGCATTTCGTCCGGAGTGACCGGCTGCATGGTCCGGGGGCTGATAACGGGCGCCAACGGGCCGGGCATATCCGGTATGATATTGTACCACTGACGCGGAATCTGGTCTTCTGGCAGCAGGATTTTGGTGGTCATGATTCCTCCGGTTGAAAGGGAATATCGTTACTCCAGATTGTCTTCAATACGGATAAAACTGGTTTTCTGGCATATAATGTCCAGTTGGTTGATTTCTGACAAAGCCTCCTGAATCGAGCCTTCACGAGCCTCATGGGTCATGATGACAATGGGCACCGGAGCGGCGTCATCCACTTCATGGGCTGTCTGAACCATCGATTCGATACTTATGCCGTGCTTGCCCAGAGCGCCGGCAATCCCCCCCAGTACTCCCGGTTTGTCCAGGGCACTGAACCGGAGCATGTATTTACTAAGGATATCGGCCATCGGCCTGACCGGTATGGTAACGATCTCATTGTCCAGAAAACCGAGGGGCGACATCCGGCGACCGGCGCCCGCTTTCATGCTGCGTGACAGGCCGATCAGGTCGCCGACAATTGCACTGGCGGTCGGGTTCTGTCCCGCACCACGCCCGGAGAACATGACCGGGCCGACAAAGTCTCCGGTGAGGCGGATGGCATTGAACACTCCGTTGATATCGGCCAGTGGGCTGTCAAGCGGAATCATGGTCGGATGCACGCGGGCTTCAATCTCGCCGTCAACATGCTTTCCAATCGCCAACAGCTTGATGCGATAGCCGAATTCGGCGGCGTATTTGACATCCAGACCGCTGATATTGGCAATCCCTTCGGTATGAATATCCTTAAAGTCAATCCGGGTGCCAAAACAGAGGGAAATCAGAACGGCCAGCTTGTGGGCGGTATCGACCCCTTCAACATCAAATGTCGGATCGGGTTCAGCGTAGCCGAGATCCTGTGCGGCGCGAAGCACGTCGACAAAGTCGGCACCTTCCTGAGTCATGCGGGTCAGAATGTAATTGCAGGTGCCGTTCATGATGCCGAAGACACTGCTGAAATGGTTGGCGGCCAGATTGCTCTTGATAGCAGTCAGAACCGGAATTCCGCCGCCGACGGCGGCCTCGAACTGCACTTCGACACCATTACGGACAGCTGCGGCGTAGATATCGGAACCATGCAGAGCCAGGAGCGCCTTATTGGCGGTAACAATATGCTTTCCTTTTTCAATCGCCTGTAACACAAAACTCTTGGCCGGTTCATACCCGCCGATCAGTTCAATGACAACTGATATGTCAGGGTCGTTGAATATGTCATCAACGCTGGTTGTCAGCACGCCAGGAGCAACTGAAACTCCACGGTCTGTGGTAATATCAAGATCTGCAATGCGCTTCAATACGATGCCCGCTCCAACTTTGCTGCGAATAACGTCCGCATTATCACGTAGCAGTTTAACGACCCCCGCCCCGATATTGCCGAAACCTATCAGACCTACCTGTATATCTTTCATGTAATATCCTCTGAATAAAACTTCAAAACCCTGTCGCGGAGAGACGGAGAAAACCAGGATAACCCCGGCAAAGAGTTTGAGGTAAACCATAAACCCTTTTGTTTTAGACTTTCTCTGTGACTCCGTGGCGGGCTAAAGGCTTTGGATTTACTCTTCTCCCGCAACGTCCGACTTTACACAGGACACTATCTCATCGAGAATGCCGTTCACAAATGCCGGCGATTCTTTGTCACCGTAACGGCGTACAATCTCTATCGCTTCGTTTATTGTGACTTTTTTTGGAATATCGGGACGGAACATCAGCTCATATGCTGCCAGACGCATGACGTTCAGATCCACCCGCGGCATTCGCGTCAGCGACCAGTTTTTTGAACACGCCCGAATCGCTTCATCAATGTCTGCACGCCGGGTCTGTACACCCTGCACCAGTTCTTCCGCAAACTCCCGAACCCTGCCTGCTATTTCACCCTGCTCCTCACGGAAGGTCTGCAACGTTTCGCGAAGACCGACCGTGCTGTTTGAATCAAGAGCGTACAACATCTGCAGAGCCAGTTCGCGCGCTTCACGCCGTAGTCCCATTATTTCAGAACCTTTATCAGGTTGACGGATTCTATTGCAGTAACAGCCGCTTCAAAACCTTTGTTCCCCGCCTTGGTACCGGCCCGTTCTACCGCCTGTTCGATTGTATCGGTCGTCAGAACACCAAAGGCGATCGGAATACCGCTTTCAAGTGAGACACCGGCAACTCCTTTGGAAACCTCAGCGGCAACATAGTCGAAATGCGGTGTAGACCCGCGAATAACAGCCCCGAGGCAGATCAGAGCATCATATTTGCCGGTTTCCGCCATTTTTTTGGCAAAGAGCGGAATTTCAAATGCCCCCGGCACTCGTGCCACATGTATGTTTTTGTCATCGACACCGTGGCGGATCAGCGCATCAACCGCTCCCTCCAGCAGGCGTTCGCAGATAAAACTGTTGAAACGGCTGACCACAATACCGAATTTCTGACCTTTGCCTTCAAGTTTACCTTCAAAAAATTGCGGCATGACTACCTCCCGGAAATGAGTACGTTAGAAGCTAACTGTGTAACAGGTTAGCCTAAAAAAAGGGCATATTAACATATTTTTTACTACTGGGTAGAAAAAATATGGGGCGCTACGGCCGGTCGGAGCGTGTGAATACTTCTATCAGTGTAGGTACAACAGAAACCTGTCGACCGATGTACACTTTGGTTCAAAAGCCATGATCTACTTCACCACCGGAAAGCGCGACTGTTTTGCAACAACATCTGTACGAAACCGCTTTAGGCGGCCACCTTCGGGTTCTGGCTGATTATTCGCCTCATATGTGTAATAATTCTTGTACAGACTTCTTTTTGTGTCAGATCAGTGGCCTTGATAGTGACATCCGCGTACTTCCTGTAAAGAGTGAATCGTTCCAGGTACAGGTCGGCCAATCCCTGATCCGCTCTTTTTGCAAGGCCTCTCGAGCTGAAGTCATGAATCCTTGACTCCAGTACGGGCAGTTCCACTTCGAGAAAAATGACAACACCGGCGGACTTGAGATGAGCCATGGCGCAGTCGCTATATACTGCGCTGCCGCCGGTGGCAATGACAGAGTTTTGGGCGTGAAGCCCGATCAGGACCTTTTCTTCAATCATCCGGAGAGCTGTGTATCCGTCTGAATCAACAATTTCCTGCAATGTCCGCTCCTGCAAGGATTGAATAAGAATGTCCGTATCCACAAAGTCACGCGCCGTCAGTTGTGCCAGCATAACACCGACACTGCTCTTACCGGCGCCCGGCATACCAATTAAAACAAGATTTGAACATGTTTGTACCATGATTTTCGAGATCCTGTGCCCTCCAGTCCGGCGGTTGCACCATTGGAGCGTATTGAAACGGCATATACTACGAAACATGTACCGGGTTTTATATCAGTTTTAGAGCCGAGAAAATCATCTCCCACGCTGTAATAAGCGCAAACAGCAGATAGCAGATTATCGTAACGAGAACGAGGCGGCGTTGAATGCCTGGGATAATAATGTTCAGGCTTACGACTTTTCTGAAAGGCATCAATACACCGGTTCCGATACCCGCCACGGCACCACCGAAGAGAGTGGCGTACAAGATGTACCCGATGTAATGATACTCCTTCTGAAGCAGACAGAACGGGCAGTGATGGGTGGGAAGCTCATAAAAATACAGACAGATAAAAGAGACCACCGAGGCTGCGGCAACCAGAAAGGTTACTGTTGCAGCGATCGAAAACAGATACCCGGCTTGGCTCTTTTTATAAAAAAACAACCCGCTGACGACGGTAACCGCCGTACCGGAAAAAAAGGCTATCTGCATCGGCAGAGGTGGCAGCGACGCAAGATCACCGCCGAAACTGCTTGATTCGTGGCTGAACAGGCTGCCGCAACAGGAGGTGATAATATCCGGTTTTACACCGGCAAAATAGGCGAACAGCAGAATGCCCTCCAACACCAGCAGAGGAACCACAAGATTGAGCAGTTCATATTTGACCCGGATCAGCGGGTAGTCATATCCCCGGTTATCGGTATAATTCACGATCAGCCAGACACCTGACAGCAGAAAATTAACTATTTTGAGCAGCATCACGGGGTAACCGAACGAGTTTACAGCCAGGGTTCCGGCCGCGCACATTGCACCGGTAAACAGCGTGTGGATGTCATCAGCAGTGTAGATGAACAGAAACAGCGACATGAGCTCAAAAGTGAGTATATAACTCATGATTGTTGATATCAGGTAGGTCCTGCGCTCCAGGTCCAACTGGCTCTCGCTGCCGCTGGCCGGGTCCCACCGGCTGAGAATCCGCATACCGTAATAACCGGCATAGATCCCCATAACGGATACCAACAGCGCGATCAGCAGCAGCGCGAGGGCCGCGGGATGCAGGATCACCGGCAGCTCCGGCTGGCGACTACGGTGCCGTCACGCATTTCAACCAGTGCATCTATCAACGGTGAATCAAACACAATCGGATCATGGCTGGCGATCAGCACACTCTTCCCCTCACCCTTCAACCGGCCGACAATGGCCATGAACTCCTGTGACAGCTTTGAATCCAGATGTGCAGTCGGTTCATCGGCGATGATGATAGAGGGATTATTGATCAGGGCACGGGCAATGGCAGCCCGTTGCAGTTCTCCGCCCGAAAGCAGCTCGACCCGCTGTCCGGCAAGGCGCGAGATACTGAACTGTTCGAGTAGATTCAAGGCTCTGGCCCGGAAGAGTGTCCGGTCTTCTCCGGTGGGATAGGCCGGCAGCATAACATTTTCCAAAACAGATATGCCCTTGACCAGGTTGAACTGCTGAAAAATGAATCCGAATGTTGATCTCCGGATATCATTCAAAAATCGCTCAGGGAGACTGGTTATCTCAACAGAATCCGCCCCCCCCTGATGAAACGGTACAGCTGCGGCAATTCCATGCAGAAAAATCCGCCCCGAGGTCGGCCGGGCCATGCAACCGATCATCGTCAGGAGCGATGTTTTACCGGAGCCGCTCGGGCCTTTGAAAACAGTAATCTGCTCCGGGTTGACGGTAAGGGTGACATTATCCACGGCAGTGAACTGATTCGGTTTACCGCTGTTAAATGATTTCGTAATTCCGGAAAGCTCTATCACGTCAATACCTCATTGCGGCATCCGGATCGATCGTGGCCGCGCGCCAGCAGGGAATAACAGTCGCAGTTGTATACGGCACAACCGTCAGAAAAAAGAGTACGGACAGTTGGTAGACGTCGACAACCGGCACCAGCTGAAAACGGGGATAGATAACCGACCACCCCTTGAGCGCCTGTGCGAACAGGGGAGCCGACAAGAAAAAGACATGCACATAGGCAAGCACGGTCCCCAGCAGAAATGCCGTCAATGAAATGACTATACCTTCCCAGAACTTAAGCAGCAGCACATCGGAAGTTTCCCAGCCGATAGACTTGAGAATACCGATCTCTTTGCGCTCTTCGGCTGAAAGGCCTGTCGCCTTGTCCCAGGCGAAGATGATGAAAGAGAGCAGGGATGAGGCCAGGATTATCAACGTCATTCCGCCGCGCCAGTCGAAGATGGATTGATAGGTGCGCTGTATCTCACTTTTCAAGACCGGACGGGAATCGGGGAACCGGCTTATAATTTTGGCCGCAACGGTCGGCAGCTCTTTGGGATTTCGTACTGATACCGCCAGATCGGTCGCCTGCCCCTCTGGAAAATTGAAGAGCTGAAGAAAATCGGACGGTGATATGACAATCAGGTCAGCCGAGACGAGGTCGGATTCGTTCGGAAATATTGAAGTTATTTCCAGCATCACCGGTGCCTTGTCATAACTTATCAGCGGAAGCAGATCGCCGATCGACAGATGTCGAGACTGTGCAACCCGGGAACCGATGGAGGCCTGTCCCGGTAGTGCGGCGGAATCGTCACCGGCCATAATCGTGTAATTTGCGCCGCTCAACGCGTCATAATAATATCCCCACAAACGGGGACGTACCGCTGTCACCCCCCTGATCAGGGCGATTTCAGAAGCATATCCGGCTGGCACCAGATCCTGACGCCCCGCCATCAACCGTTGCACGACCATGTCAGGCGCATCGTTCAGAATAAGTGAGGCTTCTCTCTTCAGCGCCGAAACAAAGAACACCAGCGACGCCAGCATGAAGATTACCAGGAGATATATCATCAGAAGAGACAGGTTCTTTCCTCTTCTGCGCAGTAACGATGCCAGGGTGAATTCAAGAATATTCAGATGTCGCTCAACGGCTCGATTCATGGTTTTTCTCGCGGGAGAGGCGGCAGGATCAGCGAACCCGAAGGAAAGTGTTCCAGCGCCATGGGATGATCCTGAAAGGGTGCGTGACTGTCAGCCATGGCAGGATGCCGGGTATAGCGGGCTTCCGTCGAAAGGCAGAGATCTGTAACATGCAGATTCCGGAGTTGAAGCGCCTGTTGCTTTGTTTCGCGGCCGGAAAGGTACTGTGCATATCGGGCATGCAACGGCAGTAGCAGGAAAAGCGTCAGACTTCCGGCGGTAAAGAGTAAAAATTGTAATGATCGTCGTGTAGGTGTCATTAATTGAGAGTTTTTATGGTCTGCAGCGAAATATCGTTGAAACGAAGAATGTGCTTGCCTTTATGGTCGAGCGTAAAGGATTTGGCATCCTTCATCGTGCCGAACGGAATCAGTTCACTTCCCATTGGCCCATTGATGTCGCTGCCGGAGACAAAAAAAGCGGTACGGGCATCGATCATCGTCAGAGAGTAATACTCTTTCACAAACAGAGTAACAAAATCTGCCTGACGTTTTCCGGGAGTGTAGCGGGATGTATCCAGATAGTGACTGAACATATCCTTCGGACCGTCGTAAAAGAAGGCAGTGCCGTCTTTGAACCGGGCGGACGACGTCCAGTCCGGATATTTGGCAACAAACATTCCGCAGACAGGACACTTGGAACCGGGAGGAACAGTGGCGGCTCCATTTACTCCGGCAAGAACGGTGGCTGCTGTGATGGCACAGTACAGCACAACTACAGGGATAATCCGATTCATACGGGCTCCTATTATATCAATCTTTTTCGGCGAGTGTCAGCGCCTCTTTGTAGGTGGCCATTCTGCCGCCGTACTTACTGATGAATGCAGTTGCATCTTCGTGATTGGCAAAAGCCCATTTTGCTGTACGTGTCATAACTCCTTTTTTGCTCCCGCCGACTACCCAGACAGCCTTTTCGGCGTCGATCAGCTTCCTGCTGATCAGATCGGCAACCTCTACACCCTTAAGCGGCTTGTTCCTGCTGGCTTTCAACTCGGTAACGGTGCAATGGAGACTGCACACACCAACAGTGGTGGTGTCCGTATACGTAATCAACATTCGCGAACCGGCAAATTTTTCCCGATCCATGCCGCAGTGCGGGCAGGCCCTGTGAATGATTACATCGGTGTGAGTGGATTCCACAGAGGCGATCTCAGCATGCGAACGACTATCTGCATGTGTTGGCTTATGTTCTGCCGCTGCTGTGCCGCCTCCAACCGTCAGGGAGAGAGCAGCAATCAGGGCACAAAGCGGTTTATTCATGGCATGGTTCCTTTCGCCTTCTCTTCTTGTTCCACAATATAGCGCAAATAGCCCTGTCGTGCAACCGTGACCAGCCTGCGGAGATAAACATAGTTGACTTTACGGGGAGTTACTCTTAACACTATACATGCAAGCACATCCAAACAGATACTCAAGGAACTGATCGATGAATGTCAGCAAAAAACATATTCTGGCTCTTTTTCGGCGACATGAGGGGGTTGTCCACCTTGACAGCATCATGCGTGAGTTAGGCGGCCGCCATGTCAAGCGGGAGCTGAAGAATATGCTTGATGACATGGCCGATGACGGCGAAGTGGTTCGGATGAAGGGAAACAGTTACTCACTGCCGGAAAAGATGAAGAGTATCAGGGGAAGAATTTCTATTCACCGTGATGGTTACGGATTCGTGGCGCCCGAAGGAGGCGGCGAAGATATTTTTATTCCGTCTAAATTCCTTAAAGGTGCGCTTCACGGAGATCAGGTTGAAGCCAGCTCTTCTCCGAGCCGCATGGGAGGGAGCAAGCTCGACGGAAGGGTTCTGGCTGTGACCGAGCGCGTCACCAGCCGTATTGTCGGGCGCTATGAAGAAACCCGGCGCGGCGCTATAGTCATCCCCGAGGATCAGCGCCTGAACCTGGTGGTGTCGATCCCTGCTAAAGGTCGCGGGAGAGCGGAAGACGGTCATCAGGTCGTGGCAGAATTAACTTCATATCCGACCGGAGGACGCCCGGCCGAAGGAAAAATTATTGAGGTCCTGGGGTGGCCGAATGACCCTGAAGTAGAGATTCAGTCTGTGATCCGCCGCTTCGACCTGCCGCACCTCTTTGGCCCGGATGTGCTTGCCGAAGCAGATGGGATTACCGATGCCGTCTCCCATGACGATCTGAGGGGGCGAGTTGACCTCCGCACGATGCCGACCGTTACCATTGACGGCGAAACGGCCCGCGATTTTGACGACGCTGTTTCCCTGCGTCGCGATGGTGAGAATTTCCGGCTTTGGGTCTCAATTGCCGACGTCTCCCACTATGTAAAAAAGGACAGCCCGCTTGATCGCGAGGCGTATCTGCGCGGAACTTCCGTCTACTTTCCGGACCGCTGCATCCCGATGCTCCCGGAACGCATCTCCAACGGAATATGCTCACTCAACCCGCACGTTGACCGCCTGACCATGACGGCAGAAATGCTCTTTGATCGAACCGGCATCCTGCGTGAGTCATCCTTTTACCCCAGTGTCATAAATAGTGCGGCACGACTGACGTATACTATTGTCAAGCAGATTATTGTCGATGAGGATGCCGAGCTGGCTGACAAATACCGGCCGGTTTCTCCGATGCTGCGTGAGATGAAGGAGCTGGCACTGATTCTGATGGAAATGCGCAAAAAACGCGGCAGCATCGATTTTGATCTGCCCGAAGCGGAGATCATCATCGGCCTGACCGGCCGGACAGAAGGAATTATCCGCGCAGAGCGCAATCTTGCCCACCAGCTGATCGAAGAATTCATGCTGGCGGCAAACGAAGCGGTGGCACGCTCCATCACTGCCCGGAGCATTCCGTTTCTGTATCGTGTTCATGAAAACCCGGACCCGGCCAAGCTGCATACTTTTCAGGAGTTTGTGTATGGATTCGGCTACGAATTCAGTCTGGTTGAAGAGAAAGTAAAGCCTTCAGAACTACAGCGACTTCTGGCTCAGGCTGACGGCCGCCCCGAAGAGCGCATGATCAACTATGCCCTGCTTCGATGTATGAAACAGGCCCGTTATGCCGCCGAAAACGTCGGACATTTCGGGCTTGCATCAGAGTGCTACTGTCATTTTACCTCTCCAATCCGTCGGTATCCCGATCTGGTAGTGCACCGGATATTGAAGGCGACACTCGCCATATCAGTAGAGAAAGAGGGGGGAAACAAGCGCGCCTTAAAACAGCTCGCCATTGCCACCGAACGACTGGGAGAGGTCGCCGAACATACCAGCAAGCGTGAGCGGGTGGCGATGGAGGCCGAGCGGGACGTGGTGGAGATGAAGAAACTGCAGTACATGCAGCAGCATGTGGGAGATCAGTTTGACGGGTATATTACCGGGGTAACAGGTTTCGGCTTTTTCGTGGAGCTTGAAGAGCTTTTCGTAGAAGGATTAGTCCATATCTCAACCCTGACTGATGACGTATACAGCCATGCCGAAAAGCAGCACTCCCTCACAGGACGGCGAACCGGAACCATCTTCCGGATCGGTGATGCGGCCCGGGTCATGGTTGCTTCGGTATCACCGGGCACACGGCGTATCGAGTTTGTACTGACGACACACTCAGCCTCCTCCCCCGCACCCCGGGCAGACAATGGGAAGTCCGGATCAGAAGAATATCCGCGCATTCCCCTGCGCGGAAAACGGCTGCCGGGACCAATACAGCCGCGGGGTGAGGGTCACGGCAAAAGCAGTAAAGAGAATAATGACGGCAGATCCGGTAAAGGGAACGCCACCCCCCGGAAGCGGCGATAAATCAGATTGTGGCAAATCAGGTTGCAAGCCGGCACACCACTGTGATAGGTACGTAGGATGAGCGAAGAAAAAGTTGCCCCTTTTATTGAACATCTGGTTGAACTGCGCAAGCGGCTCGTAATCATTGTTATCGCTGTTGTAGTCGGGATGGGGGTCGCCTGGAGCTTCTCCAGTGATCTCCTCAAATTCATCGAAAAACCGTTGACCGGCAAGACCTATCTGACAGAGATAAAGAAGGACATCTATCTCAAAGTCAAAGAGCTTGCACCTTCAATGTATACCCGCTACAAACTCGACCAGGAAATAAACGTCCCCCAGAAACAGCGGCCTCTTAACTACAGTGCACCTCTGGAACCTTTTTTCATTCAGTGCAAAATTTCGATGCTGGCCGGATTTGTCATGGTTCTGCCGATCGTTTTCTATCAGCTCTGGCTTTTTATCGCCCCCGGTCTGACCCGGCGAGAACGAAGAATGGTAGTTCCTTTTGTTACGGCTTCCACTGTGACTTTCTGCATCGGTGCCATGTTTTTTCTGATCATAATCTGGCCGGTGATTATCAACTTTTCTCTGTCGTATGAGGCCGAAGGGCTGCAAAGCTGGTTCAATATAAGCGCGTATGTGAATTTCTGCCTGCGGCTGATTCTAATGTTCGGTCTGATATTTGAGCTGCCGGTATTAACCCTTATCCTGGCACGGTTCGGATTAGTGAGTTACCAGTTTCTGGCACCAAAACGGAAATACGCACTGTTGGCCAGTTCGGTCGTCGCCGCTTTTCATGCCGACCTGATCACCATGTTCGTCATTATGATCCCGATGTACCTTATGTACGAAATCAGTGTCTGGGTGGCGCTGATTTTCGGCAGAAAAAAAGCTCCGATCGCGGATGTGAGCGTATCAAATTAGAAACTGCTTCCTCCGATATATCGACAGCAGATAATTTCATGTACGAACGTTCTCCGATTGGTATGTGTGGATCACACAACAGTGCAAAACGATTATTACTGTTGACAAGAGGGAGTGAAACACCTAAAAGGATATATAATGTCCTTTTAGTGCTTTAGAGGTCGTTTTCCGAGGTTTTCAGTATGTTTATTTCTGTTAGCTGCAATCTAACTTCATAAATTAATTTGTGCCCGTACGTATCCCGTTTGCAGGGGCGGTTAGAGACCTGCCTTAGCCACGTATCCTGTTTGTGAGGACTAAAGGTTTTATATGATGGAATTAACTCGTAAGGGTGAATATGCAATCCGGGGCATCGTGTACCTGGCGGGAAAACCTATTGAAAAAGTCTGCCTGCTGAGTGATATCGCAGCTGCAGTTGATGTCCCCCCCACGTTCCTTGCCAAAATATTCCAGCAGTTCAGTAAAATGGGCCTGGTCAAATCGTTCAGAGGAACCGGTGGTGGTTTTATGCTCGGGCGCCACCCCGAAAACATTACCCTCCTGGAAGTCGTCGAAGCGGTCGAAGGGCCGATAATTCCGAACCGTTGCGTCGTAACGCCTTCCGATTGTGGACGCTCCGGCTACTGCAATGTTCATCCGGTATGGAAGCAGGTCCAGAAGGAGGTTCGTGGTGTTCTGGAGGGGGTGACTCTCAAAGATCTTGCCTCAGGAGAAAAATAGAGCATAACCATCTGTTTTTATTGATTATCATTGAAATTAAATTGACACCCTCCAACTTACCATGTATTGTCCGCACCAATTGTTACTGAATTTCCAAAGTCCCGCTAAGGGATTTTGGCGTTTTCAGGGACAAAATACCTCAGAAAGGAGCATCCCGCCGGAGATACGCCCTCGCAGTTTGTGGGCAACGACGCCGCTCCGGCAAAGCCGATACAACTTCCCTACTCTATTATTATGCGAAAAATTATCTATCTAATGTGCATGTTTTTATTGACAGCATGCGAAAACGCCCCGTTTAGCCTTGAAGGAATCCAAACGACCACATCGCTGGCCACCGAACCGTCCATTCTCGACAACAGCAGCATTTCCCTCATTCAAAGAAAAAAACAACAGGCTGTTATAGAGTCTGCCTTTATGCGCAGAACTTCACCTGAGCGCGCTCATCAGCTGGCGGTAATCTGTTTTGACAAAACAGCGGGTACCGTTTTTATGCCCTTTGACCTGGCTGAGATTGCACTGGTAGAAACTGGCGGTCACCGGCTCTCATCACGTGCCGTTTCGTCCCGGGGGGCACTGGGAGTCTGGCAGTTGATGCCGCGACGCGCCAAAAGCCACGGCTACTCACCCGACGACATGCAAGACGATCGCAAATGCGCCGAGGCCGCAGTCTGTGAGCTTTATACTAAACTCGACATGGCGCAGGGAAACCTTGAACGTGCCAAAAAATATTATTGCGGACAGGGACCACAAGCAACTGCATATATGAAAAAGATTAGAGCAGTCCGGCAGGAGATGATGGCGGAACTCAACCTTCAGGGAGACAAACTGGCCTTAGCCGACTCGGCATCCGTTATCCGTTGATCAAACGGGCATCACGGGTGTTTTTTCTTGATATGAAACTGGCCGCTCTGCTATAGTCGAGCGGCTTTTTTGTTGTTGGCATCTTTTCAGGACAGGAGTTTATGTGGAGAGAGGAACGTACTCCGAAAGTTCAACCGGCCTCACGCTTCGCACCAAGATGGTGCTTCTTTCTGCGGCTGCGTTTGTTGGTATCCTGCTGGTAGGCATGATCAACCTGTTTATGATAAATGAAGTCAGGATCGGCGGTTCAGCATACCGATATATTCAAAAGGACAAGGATGCTCTCGAAAGCATAGCCTTACTGAAGTCAGACCTTTTTCAGATAAACAGTGAAATGCAAAACTTCATGCTTGAAGTACGCCCCGAAACCACTCAAAAAAATATTACCTCCATAATAAACCTCACAAACGATATTGAACTCCAATTTGGAATCGCCCTTGAGTCGGTGGACTCACCCGGGAAGCATGCGGCAATAAACAAGGCCAACAGCATCTGGAAGGAATATCAGAAAACGTTACTGAATGATGTCCTCCCGGCCGCTTCCAAAGGTGACACGCATACGGCCAGACTTCTTATGGCCGGGATCCAGACGGAACGATTCAGTCTGTTCAGCAAGGCCGTTGTGCAGATGGTTGACCGTATCAGACAGGATGTCAGTGCCACCGAGCAGCAGGTCGCGGAAAGCATCAAAATAAAAATAACCGGATCTGTAGCAGTTACGCTTGCAGTTATCGCCCTGATCGCTCTGTTTTCGTATTTTATTACGATCTCGATTACCAGGCCGCTGAGAAGCTGCGTAGATTTTGCCAAATCAATGGCTGACGGAAAACTCGATGCCCGACTGAAGATCAATGGAGGGGGAGAGGCCGCCGATCTGGCTCATGCAATGAATATCATGGCCGAGAATCTCCATAGCATGGTTTCGCGTATCGGCTCTGCATCGGAAGTGCTCACCTCCATCGATAACAATCTTGAGAGTGCTTCCCGCCAAGTAGTAAATTCCGCACAGATGCAGGAAAAATCTGTGTCGGAAACATCACAGGCCGTTGTGCAAATAAATGAATCTGTGCATGAAGTATATGCCGGAATAGACAAACTCTCGGAATCTGCAACTGAGACTTCGTCCTCATCACTTGAAATGGCTGCGACCATTGAAGAAATCGCGATGAGCGCGGAAAAGCTAGGGGAGTCGGTTGAAGAAATAAGCTCTTCCATCACGCAAATGACCACTTCAATAAAAGAGATCGGTACGAGCATCATTAATTTACTTGACGCTTCAACGACAACGGCTTCATCCATTGCCGAGATGGACGCAACTATCAAGCAGGTAGAAAAAAACGCCATGGATTCAGCTGCTATTTCAGAAACCGTTCGTAGTGACGCCGAGATCGGAAAAAGTGCGGTTCTCGAAGCGATTGCCGGCATGCATGCAATCAGAGCTTCGTCACAGATAACTTCTGAAGTTGTTGAAACCCTTTCGGTACGGGTAAATGATATCGGGGCCATTCTTTCCGTTATCGATGAAGTTGCGGAGCAGACCAATCTTCTTGCGCTCAATGCTGCTATTATTGCAGCTCAGGCCGGTGAACATGGCAAGGGATTTGCGGTCGTTGCCGATGAGATTCGGGAACTGGCTGAAAGGACCAGCAGCTCCACCCGGGAAATTGCAGCGGTCATAAAAGGTGTTCAGGAAGAGACGAGACGTGCCGTGGATGCAATAAGCAAAGCAGAGGATAGTATCGCCGCAGGCGAGAGACTGTCACAGCGTTCCGGCACCGCACTTGAGAAGATATTTTCCGGAGTCCAGCGCACGGGAATTCAGGTAAGCGAGATTGCCAAGGCAACCGTTGAACAGGCACGGGGAAGCAAGAGTATTCGGGAAGCGATGGAACGTGTTGAAGATATGGTCGAAAGCATCGCCAATTCTTCCCGGGAGCACTCCTGTGGCGCCGATATGATTTCTTCAGCGGTGGAGCGAATGAAAGATCTCACTATCCATGTCCGTACTTCGACCCGTGAGCAGAGTAAGGCAAGTAATTTGATAGCCCGGTCAGCGGAAGATGTTACCTCCATGGTGGATCAGATTCGCGAAGCGTGCCGTTCACAGATAAACAGCAGTGCCTTGATATCAAAATCGGTTAACAACATAGAAGGGCAAACGGTAGCAAACAGTCAGGCAACAAAAGTCATGAATGCTGCCGTTGCCGACTTGACACATCAGATTGATCTGTTGGAGAAGGAGATGGCCGGTTTCAAAATATGACCGGTTGAATGATAATGACCATGAGCAGACTTGCAACCCGCTTCAGCGCCCTTCAGACGCAACATGCCAAGGCCTTGGTGACGTTTATTACAGCCGGAGACCCGGATCTGGCTGTGACTGAAGAAATGATCCATCTTCTTGAAGATGCCGGTGCCGATGTCATTGAACTCGGAGTTCCTTTTTCAGACCCGATGGCGGACGGTCCGACCATTCAGCTTTCTTCAGAGAGATCTCTGGCTTCGGGGACAACGCTTCACGGCATTCTGGAGATCGTAAAAAGGGTCCGCACCCGCTCCGGGATTCCAATTATTTTGATGGGATACCTCAACCCTGTTCATGCGTACGGATACGACAATTTTTGCCGGGACGCCTCTGAATCAGGAGTCGACGGAGTACTTCTGGTGGATATGCCGCCGGAAGAATCACGCGAGCTGATTGTCATGGCCCGCCAATACGGACTGGATGTGATCTTCCTGCTGACACCCACCTCAGATGCCTCACGGATATCTTCTGTAGAGAGTCTTGGCAGCGGATTTGTGTATTACGTAACCGTAACCGGAGTCACGGGTGCAAGGGCCTCGGTTTCAGAAACACTTGCAGATGAACTCTTCCGGGTGAAACAGACTGTTTCACTCCCGGTAATGGCCGGGTTCGGGATCTCCACTCCATCGCAGGCGTCCGAGGTCGGGCAGCTGGCAGACGGAGTGGTCGTTGGCAGTGCCATCGTCAAGCTGTTCGAAAAGTACAGCGGAGAAGAGTTGAAACAGCAGCTTCGGAGCTATGTCAGAAGCTTGAAAGATGCGCTCCGGTAGTTTTAGGTCTCTCCTGCAAAAGGATGACAGACAGTCATCGTAGTGTACGGAATAGTTACAACCACTTACATATTACGAAAGATGCGAGGTTATTATGAGCTGGTTTACCAAAGAAAGAGTCGGTATTGAAAAATCCGGCGGCAATAAAGTTACATTTCCTGACGGTATGTGGGTCAAGTGCCCGGGATGCTCCGAATCACTGTTAAGCAAAGATGTCGAAGCCAATCTGCAAGTCTGCCCGAAGTGCGGCCATCATTATCGTATTTCTGCACGCAAGCGACTCGAAGCACTGCTCGACGGCGGAACCTGGCAGGAATTTGATGCCGATATAACCTCTATAGATTTTCTTGAATTCAAAGATGCAAAAAGCTATCAGGAACGAATCGATGTAGCTCTCGCAAAAGGGGGATCAAAGGATGCGGTAATTTGCGTCGAAGGGGCCATAGAAAAGCTTCCGGTGCAGGTTTCCTGTTTCGATTTTTCCTTCATGGGTGGGAGCATGGGGAGCGTGGTGGGCGAAAAGATCACCCGTTCCATCGAACGGGGTCTGCAAAAAAATCAGCCGGTAATCATTATCTCCGCTTCCGGCGGGGCCCGCATGCAGGAAAGCATACTCTCTTTGATGCAAATGGCCAAAACATCCGCAGCTTTGGCCAAACTTAAAAGAGCCGGCATTCCGTTTGTATCCTTGTTAACCGATCCTACTACCGGCGGGGTAACCGCCAGCTTTGCCATGCTTGGAGATATCAACATTGCCGAACCGAAAGCGCTGATCGGCTTTGCAGGCCCGCGGGTCATTGAACAGACGATCCGTCAGAAACTTCCCGAAGGATTTCAGCGAGCGGAATACCTGCTTGATCATGGCATGATCGATGCGATAATCCCTCGTAATGAGATGCGTTCCAAACTTGCATCCATACTAAAAATGCTGCATCGTTCAACTGCCTGACATGCCTCTGGTAGATGTGTTGGAAAAGCTTTACGCCCGTCGGCGCTTTGGTATACGACCAGGCGTCGACAGGGTCGAAAAGCTGCTCAGACGCCTGGATAATCCCGAAAAACATTTTCGCACCATTCATGTTGCCGGCACGAACGGCAAAGGCTCAACAGCGGCATTTCTCTCCTCGATTCTCCTCAACGCAGGGCACACGGTTGCCCAGTTCAGTTCACCTCACCTGGTTCGTTTCACAGAGCGATTCAGAATAAACGGAAATGAATATTCGGCAGAAAAGCTGGCGGACAGACTGAGCATCGTACTGAAGGCAGCACCGGAGGATGCTACTTTTTTCGAGATAACAACTGCTCTGGCAGCATTTATTTTCAGGGAGGAGCAGGTTGAGGTGGCTGTCATGGAAGCCGGAATGGGGGGCCGCTCCGATGCAACAGCCGCGTTTAATGGTGAAATGACGGTACTTACCCCGATTTCCCTCGATCATACCGAATATCTCGGGGGAACCCTCGAGGAGATTGCCCGTGAGAAAGCCGGAATCATGAAACCCGGTACTCCCGTTATCAGTGCTGATCAGCCTGATGCGGTGCGGGTGGTACTTGAAGAGCAGAGCCGCAGTGAAAGCTGTATACTTAAGACGCTCGGCAAAGATTTTTCAGCTACCATGAATCTTAACGGCTCCTTTGATTACCATGGCATAGACAGAACCTTGCGACAACTCACATCCGGCATGGCCGGTCGCTTCCAATCCGAAAATGCCGCTGTTGCTCTTGCAGCTGCCGAGGCTCTTGTATCAGGAGGCATGTCTATCGCCAGCCAGGCTTTTCAGGATGGTATTTCCAGGGCATGCTGGCCGGGCAGGATGGAACTGGTTTCCGGATCTCCGCGTCTGCTGCTGGATGGAGCACACAACGCTGCCGGGGCATCGGCTCTGGCTGAAGCACTGAAAGAGTATTCCTATTCACGACTGCTGCTCGTAACCGGGGTCTGTGATGACAAAGATATCGATCGGATATATGCACCTCTGATACCGCTTGCCGACGCAGTTTTCACGGTGACCCCTGCAATTGATCGAGGTATGAAAGATGAAATGCTTACTCTTTTTTTCAGCAAGGCGAGTGTTGCATCCCGGCCATGCGGCTCTGCAGTGGCCGGGGTCATTGCAGCCCGCAGCTTCGCATCTGAAAATGACCTTATTCTGGTGTGTGGTTCGCTCTTTGTAGTCGGCGAAGTCAAGGCATGGCTTGAACAGGTAAATTATACCGGAATCAGGGGCTGATAGTTTCAATGACACGAATCTCAACACCAGCACCGACTCATCGGGATATATGCGTTATCAGACGTATGTTCGATAAAAAATCGCGGGCAATAGCATGTAAACTGCTCATTCTGTCTTGTCTTCTCTCCTGCTGGGCACCATCCGCCTGGGCTGCCTCTGCACCGATTTCCGATGAAAACATTCGTATCAACGCCGACCGCATGAATCAGGATCTGTCGGATGGCGTTTATACCGCTGAAGGAAATGTGACTGTACTTTGGAAAGGTCAGAATCTCAGCGCTGACACGGTACGTTACGCAGCTACAACTCACATGCTCTATGCAGACGGCTCAGTTGTTCTGTCAAAGGATACTGCCGTCCTGAAGGGTGAGAAGCTGGTTCTGAACATGGATACAGGTCGGGCCGAAATGGACTCAACTCTGCTTACGGTACCCAATTCAGGCATGAAAATAGCCTCGGAAAAGCTTATTCGAATAAACGAAAGCGAATTCAATGGAACATTTACGGAGCTAACCACCTGTGACATGCCGGACCCCAGCTGGAAATTCGGGGCAGACAACCTCAAGGTTAACCTGTTGGGGTATGCCATTGGTCGTCACGTAATCTTCTACGTAAAGGATATACCGGTACTGTACCTCCCCTGGATCGCATTTCCGGTCGTGATGGAAAAAAGGTCGGGAATTCTTTTCCCGAGATTCGGCTACTCGAAAAGCAAGGGGTTACAGCTTGATCTCCCACTCTACTGGGTAATATCACCCAGCCAGGATCTTCAGCTTGATCTGGACATAATGTCACGTCGCGGCATAGGAACCGGACTTGATTATCGCTACATTCGAACGCGCGGCAGTGAGGGGCATGTCAACGCATATCCGATCTACGATCAGCTGGAGAACCGGTGGCGATGGGAATTGGCCCAGGAACATAAAGAAATATTTTCAAGTGACGAAAATCTGCGCATGGCTGTCAATGCCACAAGCGACCGGAAATTTTTGAGTGATTTTGGTGAAAAGAACGGCGATTACAATCGGCAATCGAGTGACACCACAATCAACACTCTGAAAACGTGGCAGAATTACGCCGCCACCTCATATCTTCGCTATAGTGAAGATCTCTATGCAACCGATAACCGGGCGACACTTCAGACTCTGCCATCACTTGGTGTAGCGGCTGTTCGACAGACGCTCTTCTCAACGCCGCTCTATTTTGATCTTGACGGGTCTGCAGAAAATCTTTATATCGAATCGGGCCCCAGCGGTCAGCGTCTTCATCTTTTCCCCCGTGTCACCATCCTCCCATTCCAGAGCCCCTATCTTCAGACAACACTGTTTGCAGGAGCCCATATCAGGGGCTATACAACGGAGAAGCGTGACAGCAGCACCGGTATCCAGGCAAATGACGGAGACTTGATACCGGAGGTCGGCGGCCGTCTTTCAACATCAGTAGTCCGCATCTACGACGCCGATTTTTCTCTGCTCAAAAAAATAAGACACGAGATAATTCCTGAAATCAGCTACAGTAATGTGCCTGCGCGTGATCAGCAGCGCCTTCCTTTCTATGACTATGCCGACAATATTATCCATCAGAATATGGTTTCTCTATCGGTTACGAACTTGCTAAACGGCAAGTTCGTATCCGGTGATACTTCTGAATATCGTAATCTTTCGAGAATCAAACTGAGCGCAGATTTTAAAATCGCCGGGGAGCGGCGGGACCAGTTAACACTGGTAGAGAGTCAGCGCCCCTGGAGTGACCTGAAACTGGAATCGGACACGTGGCTGACCAAACAGCTTCGTCTTACGCTTGATTCGCGCTATAACCTCTACGAGCATCACCTGTCTACGGTAGAAACAGGCATTGAAGTCAACGACCAGCTGGGAAACTCTATCGGTGCGGGTTATCAGATGGCCCGCAACGAAGTGGAATATTTCGAAGGGAAATTCTCGACCAAACTGATCAAACCGCTTACCCTGTCTTATACCGCCCGCTATTCGTTTGATAAGCATGATTTTCTTGAATCTGTATATACCGCCGAATACCGCCATAAATGCTGGAGCGTAAACGTTACGGCTCACCAGCGGGCCGGAAATCAATCGTATACCATGAATTTCAACCTGGCAGGATTGGGGAGCAAATAATCTGTCAGCATAATCGCAACCCTGGTTTGGCATTTGAGCCGGAATAAAAAACGGGCGTCGGCATTTAATGCCGACGCCCGTGTAAACGTATTACTGAAGAATTCTACATGCAGCCACCTGTTGAACTCACTTTTTGTGACATTGCTTGCACTCTACAGGCCCTTTGTCATTCAAATCATGGCATGGAATGCAGAGTTCATGTGCAGTCTCTTTTCCCCACCCTTTAATTTTACCGCCATCAGCTTTGTGACAATGGAAACATTCGCTGCCGTTATTAACCTGGTGCTTCCAGTGCTGGAACGGCAACTGCACCGCTCCCATTTTCATATGTATGACTTCAGGACCGGCCCCCTGGGGGGTACTACCGGCATAGGCGGTCGAACAAACAAAGAAGCTGGTGAGCAGGACTGTCAACAACAACATTTTCGTCATAATGTAAGAACTCCTTCGGTAGCTGGTAGAAAACCGGACGCATTCCAGCTTCTGTACTATTTTTCTTTTTTGATCGTAGAATCTTCCAGTATTGCGCTGTACTTGTATCCGCCGCCAAAATCTTTATCCTTGGCAACTACTCCGCTGACCGTCACAACATCATCCACATCGGCCACTGCCTGTGAGGTACAGACGAGATCATGGTTGTTTTTGGCATTGGAACCGCTGCCATCCTGAATATGAATCCAGTTTTTTCCCATGATGCCGATAGCGACCTTGACAACTTTACCTTTCACAACAACCTTCTTCTTGTTCAGCTTGCCGCTGTTGGCAAAGATTTCCTGAACTGTGTACGCATTCGCTCCGGAGGCCTTGGAGACGGATATTTTTACATTCTTGTCCGAGGCTGCCGCTTTGCTGCCGCCGGAGACATTCTTATGGTTATCCTTTGTCGAAACGGCAGGAACGCTTTTTGCTGGACTGTCAGACACAACGGCATCGGCAAAAATAATCCGGTCGAATGTGCGCTTAAGGCTCTTGCTCTCAAAGTTGCGCATCTCCATGCCTCCCTTAAAAGTCACCTGGGAACCTACCGTGACAGGAGTTGCTGAAGCTGCGACCCACACTTTTTCTCCATCTTTCTTCTGAATATACACATAGGTATACCCACCGCTATCCATAGTCTGAAGAACTTTGCCGGAAAGAGGCGCCGCCGCAGGTTGCGAAACAGCCCCTGAAGCGGGCGCCGCTGCTTTGTCCGGCGTGGCCATTACAGCCGTTACTAAACTTAATGCGATTACACAGGAAAGTGACAGTATAAGGTTCTTTTTCATGAATTCCCCTTTTTTGTATTTACCAGCTATACTTGGCACATTATCATATTTCACCTCGCTCGGCACTCAAAAAAAACAGGAGTACTGATGTTCAACCGGCTCTATGTCCATGTCCCGTTCTGTATAGAAAAATGTCATTATTGTGCCTTTGTCTCAACCACTCCGCAAAACAACGAGCTTGCAGAATACCCCGGTTTCCTCTTGAATGAGTTTCGGCTTCTTGCAGCTGATTCCGAACCGCTTGATTCAATCTATTTCGGCGGCGGGACTCCCTCATTGCTGCAACCGCAGCAACTGGCCCGACTGCTCGAGGAATGTGCCGGCCGGTCAGGCATTACTCAAGGTGCAGAAATAACCCTTGAGGCGAATCCCGGCACAGTCAGCCGTCTTTCTCTGAAAAATTTCCGTACCTCAGGCATCAACCGGATTTCCCTTGGAATCCAGTCATTTGAAGACCGTTATTTGAACTGTCTCGGGCGGATTCATACATCAGAACAGTCCCGGCAGGCTTTTCTGGATGCCCGCAGAGCCGGTTTCACTAACATCAGTATAGATCTTATACACTCCCTTCCCGGTCAGAGCCTCGATCAATGGCGTTCAGACCTGGAGTACGCAATACAGCTCTCTCCGGAACATATTTCAATCTACGGACTAACGGTGGAAGAAGGCACCCCTTTTGCGCGCATCTACCACCCGGACAGCCCGGAATTGGTCGATGACGACCTTTCGGCAGACATGTTTGAACTGGCCGATGACCTTCTCTCTGCATCCGGTTTTGAACATTATGAGATTGCCAACTATGCCCGGCCCGGGTTCAGATCTCAGCACAACAGCGGCTACTGGCTGCGTGACGGATACAGGGGCCTGGGCGTTGCAGCACATTCTTTTCTGAGGGAGGGGTATGGAGTGCGCTTCAGCAATCCTGACACTCTCGAAGAATATACCAGGGGGGTCAGTTCCGGGAAGCCGGCACGAATCGGCGAAAATCAGCTGACGCAGCGTGATGCGATGGCGGAATTTATGTTCCTGGGGCTGCGACTGGCCGATGGAGTGAGCCGGTACGCTTTTGAACGCGAGTTCGGCCGGGATCTGGAGTCAGTGTATGGATCAGTAACGGCTGATCTTGTCCGTCTCGGATTGCTCGTTTCAAATGATAGTATGTTCTCATTGACACGCAGAGGGATGTTGCTTTCAAACCAGGTTTTTGCAAGATTTTTATAATAAAAGAGCGTTGATGATAGCGTCTTGACAAGCTCGATCATTTGGGTTTATTCTCACACCTGATCAAGTATTATATGAGTACGGTGCACTGAAGAAACGGGCATCACCTGTTGGTTTTAACCACCCCCTTTTTAGCGGGGGGAATTCGCTCCATAGGAGGCAGGTATGAAAAAAGTACTTTTGGGATTGGCGCTGAGTGTAGTTGTAACCGGCACTGCATTTGCCGGCCAGGCAGCAAGCAACACCGGTTGCGGACTTGGAACTGTCATTTGGGAGAATAAGGCAGACAACTCGGTTATATTTCAGGCATTGCAGGCCACAACAAACGGCACATCGGGCAATCAGACCTTCGGCATCACTTCAGGAACCTCAAACTGTCAGAAGCCGTCGAAGATTGCTCAAAATGAAAAATTGATTAACTTTGTACAGGCCAACATGGACAACCTGGCACAAGACATCGCCATGGGCAAAGGTGAGAGCCTTGACACTTTTGCTGAGATGCTTGGTGTAACTCCCGCACAGAGTGCGGCATTCAACGCAAAGCTCCAGTCAAATTTCGGGAAAATCTTCACCTCTGAACATGTTGTTCTCGCAGAAGTTATTGATAATGCTGTAACTGTTGCCAATAACTGATTTCTGTTTTCAAACCGTTAAAGCAGGCACACAGATACCCGTTTGTGTGCCTGCTTTTCGTTTCACCGCCAGGAACCCGCTCATCGTGATGCATAATGCCTTCAAAAAAATCATGCGTGAAAAACCATTCCATATTGGAGCGCTTACGCTTGCGCTCATATTAGCGGCGGTTCCGGCCTTCAGCCAGGATCAATACTATGTCGAAAACCTGATCCGTGAGGCGAAACAACTCAAACTTCACGAAGAACGAGGATGGAGAGCCCTTCTCCATTACGGAAAGACATTTACGGGAAGATACAAAAGCAAAATCGATGACAAGAAGTTTTTTACTTCGCCTGAGGGGAGAAATGATCCCGCAGCTGAGCTGGAATCAACATTACGGAGCTTTTTTCTAACCGGTTCCCCGGATGGGCAAAGCAGCCTCTGCCGGTTTTCAGCCCGTTATGCCTGGCTCGCAGATCGTCTGCATATTGATCCAGCACAGCTTCCTGCCGCTTCATGTTCTGAACGGGATAAAACATTCGAAGCTATTGACGCACAATCCGCCGTCCTCGTTTTTCCTGTTGGGCATATCAACAGTCCGGCCTCCATGTTCGGCCATACCCTGATCCGGATCGACAGCAGCAGTAAAAGCAGCCTTATTTCGTATGCAGTTAATTACTCCGCTGCAAATACCGATTCAAACGGACTTTCTTACGCCTGGAAGGGCCTTACGGGGATGTATAAGGGGTTTTACTCCCTGATGCCGTATTATGACAAAGTGCGGGAGTATAACGATCTTGAACATAGAGACATGTGGGAATACAGGCTGAATCTTACTGCCCCGGAAGTAAAACGAATGCTCGAGCACATCTGGGAGCTCCAGAACATCGAATCTTCATACTATTTTATGGACGAGAATTGTTCGTATAACCTGATGTTTCTTATAGAAGTTGCCCGGCCCGAATTACAGCTGACTGACAAGGTCGGCTTATTCGTCCTGCCATCGGATACGGTCCGGATAGTCATTAACAGCGGCATCGTTGAGGATGTCAGATACCGGGCTTCTCAGGGGACCAGACTCAGGAAAATGATCTCGCTGCTTGATCCGGACGGGCAAAAAACAGCGTACGATATCTCCTTCCAGAAAGACGACCCCGCACGAGTGAAAAACAGTTCTGTATCATCTATCGAAAAAATAAAAATCCTTGATCTGGCAACCGGATTCGTGCAGTTCCGGTACAGCCGCAAAGAAATTGAAAAGGATGTCTACTCCCGCTCGTTTCTCAAAATATTGAGTGAAAGAAGTACTCTGGGTGCCGCCCCGGAAGATCTGTACGAGACAGAGGAACCTGCCAGGCCGGAAGAGGGGCACGGAAGTACACGAATTTCCATGGCAGCCGGAGTGCACGGTGGTGAACTGTTCGGTGAACTGAACATTCGACCTGAATTTCATGCGCTTCTTGATCCCGACCAGGGGTACCTGCCTGGTGCCCAGATAAAATTTTTTGATACAGCCGTGCGCTATGGTGTCGATTATGAAAGATTTTATCTGAAGACGCTGCACATCATCGACATTGTTTCAATCTCCCCCCGGGACACATTTTTCAAGCCGTTATCGTGGAAGATCAATACCGGTTTTGACCGTGAGATGCTTCACAACAAAGAAGAACATCTCATCTATCGCATAAATTCCGGAGGAGGTTTTTCATATGCCTCACCCTTCGGGGGTATCTGGTATCTGATGGCTGAACTCGATGTTAATGCCTCTCCCGAATTTCGTGCATTTGTAACCGCAGCACCTGGATTAAGCCTGGGAGTTGCTGAACAGATTTCCGGCAGTTCGAAAATACTGCTGAACGTGTCCGGCTATTGGTATGGGCTTGGCGATGACCGTACGTCCATAAAAGCGGCTTTCGGTCTGAATCATCGCTTAACACAAAACAACAGTCTTTCTCTCGAGGCTTCTCAGGAATATATGAACCGCCATCCTCTTTCGGAAGTAGCACTGCGCTGGAACTATTACTATTGAATACACGGTTCATTCACGTTGGAGAAAACAACCTTCTTTCTTCTTGCCACTCCCGTCAAAGCATTTATAATACCACTCCATGATCCCCGAACTCCTCAAAGAATCTCTTGAACAACGTGTTGCTGATGCGGCCACCAATCGTGAAGCGGCAGTTGACATCATGAAAGAACTGCAGCGCTATTACGGGTGGCTGACTGATGAAGCGCTTGAAGAGGCATCTCAACTTCTTGGTTTGTCGCCACTCCAGGTGGAAGAATTGGCCACGTTCTATGAAATGATCTATCGACGCCCGATTGGCAGCCATGTTGTACATGTATGCGATTCCATTTCCTGCTGGGCTGCGGGGGGCGAAACACTGTTGGAATCCCTGTCACTGCTTTTGGAAACAGAACCGGGCTCCACCACTGTTAACGGCGCCGTAACCCTGCTCCCTTGTTCCTGCCTCGGCAACTGTGGCGAAGCTCCCTGTATGATGATCGGAGACAAACAGTATGGCCGTATGACTCCGGAAACCGGCATGCGTATAGTAACTGCTCTGCTGAATAACTCCGCTGACAATAGCTCTCTACATCCACCACTTGTCTGAATGCTTTCATAATGCTATTGTGCTATCTTGCTGCACTCCTCCACCGGGAGGACAACTACCTGAATTAAAAAGGAGAACATGATGAAAAAATGTATGATTATGGCAACTGTTGCAGTCAGCTTCAGCTTGATGTCGGTTGCTGCGTTTGCAGCAGAGACAGGTGGAGAGGCTATCTTTAAAGCAAAATGTGCTGCCTGCCATCCTGATGGCGGCAATATTATTAATCCCAAGGAGACCCTCAAAGGCATCAAAAACGCAAAAAAAATCACCACGAAAATCCGCAAGGGTGGCGGCGGCATGACCGCCTTTGATGTCAAAACTATTTCTGATGCTGACGCAAAACTTGTTGCTGAATATATCATCAAAACCTTCAAGAAGTAGTCTGATCCGCCGGGGAGACGTCTGATTCTGTCTTCCCGGCGGTCATATTCATGGAACAGATCCTGTTCAAACATACACTCGCCGGACGATGCCTTACTTTTGACGAATACCGGTCAACCGGTGGATTTGCTGCGCTTGAAAAGGCGTTCAGAAATCTGACGCCTGCTGAAGTGCAGCAGAATGTGATCGATTCGGGCCTGCGGGGGCGAGGAGGGGCAGGGTTTCCGACCGGCAGGAAATGGTCATTCGTCCCGCGGGACCTTCCCGGCCCCCGTTATCTGATCTGCAACTGTGATGAGATGGAACCGGGCACCTATAAGGATCGCGTGCTGTTGGAACGGAATCCTCATCTGCTGATCGAGGGTATGGCTCTGGCATGCTATGCTCTCGGAGTGAAGCATGCTTTTATTTTCGTTCGCTCAGGATATGAGCTGGTTGCCGAAAACCTGAAAAGATCAATTTCCGCTGCCAACAGGTCCGGCTTTCTCGGGAACAACATCCTTGGGAGCGGTTTCAGCCTCGAGCTGGTCGTACATCAATCTGCCGGCCGTTACATCTGCGGTGAGGAGACCGCTCTGATCAACGCTCTCGAAGGGAAACGCGCCAACCCGCGAGCAAAACCCCCGTTTCCTGCGGTCAAAGGGCTCTGGGGTCAGCCGACCGTCGTCAACAACGTCGAAACCCTCGCAAATATTCCTGCAATCATCAATTATGGACCTCTCTGGTGGAAAAACAGGGCCGCCACTCCTGAGGCGGCAGGCACCAAACTCTTCTGCATCAGCGGGCATGTCGTCAATACGGACTGTTTTGAGCTGCCACTCGGCATGACACTTGGTGACATTATTGACGGCCCCTGCGGCGGCATGCGCCCCGGAAGCGTTTTTAAAGCCTGCATTCCCGGCGGGGCTTCTACACCCTACTTCACCGCCGCGCATCGTGACGTGCCAATGGATTTCGACCCGGTGGCACAAGCCGGCTCGCGTCTCGGAACGGGAGGAATCGTCATATTCGATCATGCTACCTGCATGGTTGCGGTAACGCTCAATCTGATCCGTTTTTTCACCCGTGAATCGTGCGGGTGGTGCACCCCCTGCCGCGAAGGACTCCCCTTCGTTCAGCACACTCTGGAACGGATAGAATCGGGACGCGGCGAGGCGAGAGATATTGATATCCTGCGGGAGCATGTCCACATGCTGAATTACGCCTTCTGTGCACTTGCTCCGGGCGCAATGGGCCCGGTTGACGGGCTGCTGAACCATTTCGAGGACGAACTGCTGGAGCATATCTCGGCAGGGAGCTGCCCGTTCAAGGGAGCACCCATCAGCTGATGTTTTTTGTTCTTCGTACAGTTTTTTTTCTGCTGGCTCTGGCAAGCACATCGTTTGCCCTTACCGAAATACGCACCATTCCGACCCGTCCAGGCGTGACGATGGACTTTCTTGCCATGCTGCCCGAAAAAACGGGCCTGAACGATGCGCTGATTTTTTTCCCGGGCGGGAACGGCGCAGGGCCGTATAAAATGACCGAGGATGGAGTCGTCAGCGGCTGGAATTTCCTGGTGCGAAGTTCAGAAAACTTTATTCAGAGCGGTTTTTCAGTTTTCACCGTTGCTCCCCCTTCCGATCACCCGACCGGAATGGGGACAGGTTTCCGGGAGTCCCCCGAACATGCTGAAGACATTGAATCATTGGCGGTCTACCTTGAAAAACAGGGGTATGAGCGTATATTTCTTGTCGGCAACAGCCGAGGAACTCTTTCGGCAACCTTCCTCGGCACGCGCCTGAAGGACAGTCATCTAAAAGGGGTCATCCTGACATCGGCGCTTGAGTACGATAACTTCCTGCGCTGGCTGCCGCTCGAACAGCTGCGGCTCCCTGTGTTGATGGTTCATCACCGGGATGATGCCTGTCGAGTCAGTTCAATTGAAGAAGCACGATTGACGCAGGCCGCTCTCAGTGCCACCACCGTGGTAGACTTTACCGAAGTCAATGGCGGTGCGTATCCCCGCTCGGCACCCTGTGACAACCTGAGCGCTCATGGTTTTTTCGGAGTGGAAGATAAGGTTGTTCAGGTCATCTCAGACTGGATTGGTGGTCGCAAGACCCCGGATAGGATCGAGTAAGCATATATGCCTCAATTGATCATCGACACCATACCTCTGAACGTACCCGAGGGTACAAATGTGCTGGAGGCAGCCCGCAGTATCGGCATAACTATCCCGCATTTCTGCTGGCACCCCGCTCTCGGCAAGGCCGGTGCCTGTCGGGCCTGTGCCGTCAAAATACTGGAGGGACCGGCCAAAGGGATCCAGATGTCATGCATGTTGCCGGCCCAGGATGGTATGGTTGTTTCGACGACAGACAGTGAAGCCGTTGACCTGCGGAGGTCTGTGATCGAATGGCTGATGATCAACCACCCCCACGACTGTCCGGTCTGTGACGAGGGAGGAGAATGCCAGCTGCAGGATTTCACTATTGCCGGTGGTCATGGTATCAGGCGTTATGACGGTCCGAAACGCACGCACGTTAATCAGTATCTCGGTGAACAGATTGAACATGAAATGAACCGCTGTATTCAATGCTACCGTTGCGTCCGCTTCTATCAGGAATATGCCGGCGGTACCGACTTCGGAGTTACCGGCCGGGCAGGCGGCGTCTATTTTGGAAGGCAGAAGGAAGGCCCCCTGGAATCACCCTTTTCCGGGAATCTGGTCGATATCTGCCCGACCGGGGTTTTCACCGACAAGACGGCACGTTTCCGTGCCCGCTACTGGGACTACGATATGGCACCATCCATCTGCCCCGGGTGCTCTCTTGGCTGCAATACCGTCCCCATGGCCCGCTACCGCGAACTGCTCAAGACCACCGCCCGACGTAACGATGCGGTTAATGGCTGGTTTATCTGTGACCGGGGCCGTTTCTCGAATGCCGCCGTCAACGCTCAGGACCGTCCTCGACAGACACTGGTGGATGGTGATGCGGGAAGCTTGACTGCCGCACTTGACACCCTGACAGAACGAATAATCGAGTTTATCCGATCGTATGGCCCCGAAGCGTTGGCCATAGTCGGCTCCACCCGCATGTCTCAGGAAGCGGCAATCCTGACCTCCCGCTTGCGGGAGATAACCGGTTCAGGGACTCTCTGCTATTCCGGATGGTCAGCACGTTCAACGGTAACAGCTGAAGCGATCTCCCTGCTGAACGGTGAGAATACCGCTTCACAAGAAGATGTCCGACAGGCAGATCTGGTCGTTGTGCTGGAGTGCGAGCTGCTGAGTGAAGCTCCCATGATGGCAATGGCAGTTCGTCAGGCCTGGCGAACCGGAGCAAAGGTGTATCAGGTGGGAAGTGGACACCCCCGGCAAGACTCTATTCACCACCTGTATGAGGCGGTGACCGTCAACTCACTGGCTGACGTTCCGTTGGAAAATGCGCGTGCACCGGTAGTGATCTGCGGAGCAGACAGGAAGGCGCTGGACAGCATCTTGACAGCAGACCTGAAAGGGGTGAAGCTCGCATTCGTCCTGGAAGGTCCCAATGCCTACGGCTGCGCGCTGCTGACCGTCGGGCAGGGAGCGAAATCGTTCTCCGAAGCATCGGCCGATGGCAGAATAAAAGGTATCATAGCGCTTGAGGCAGATCTGCCGGTAGATCTGCCTCAAGAAATCCGGGTGCTGGCTGCGGCCGACTGGATGCCGACACCCCTGCTTATGCGTGCGGAAGTGTTCCTGCCGGTCACCTCCTGGGTAGAGATGGATGGCACATATATTAACAATGAAGGGCGCGCCCAGCATTTCAAACGGGTAATGCAGCCGGGTTTGCCTATCACGGGGAACTCACCGGAACTTCACCCGCCACGGATACATCGCCATAACGCACCGGGCGGGGAGATGCTTCCGACATGGGTGATTGTTTCGGAACTGCTGAAGCGGCTCGGGGATGAGCAGACTGAAGAATTCCCGTATCCCGGGAAATGGAAGAAGCTCGACTCGCTTGACCCGGAAAGCAACGGAATTATGATGTACGAAGGGGACCATAAACCATGATAACTGCAATTCTGATGATGGCACACGGCAGCCGCATTTCCGAAGCAAACGACGCGGCGCGGGAGGTTGCCACAATGGTGCAGGAGATAACCGGATTTGAAATCGTTGAGGTTTCATTCCGAGAGCTGCATGAACCGAACATACAGCAGGGAATAGACAACTGCGTAGCACGTGGTGCGCAGCGAATCCTGCTGATGCCTTATTTTCTCTTTATGGGCGCTCATGTCCAGCATGACCTGCCGGAAGAGGTTGCAGAGGCAAAGAAACGTCACCCCGGACTGATCATGGAGATGGGCGGTCACTTGGGAGCACACCGCAAACTTGCGGAGATCGAAGCCGAACGAATTGGCGAATCACTTGATAAACTGAGGTGGCACTGATGGATTCACTGAAGATGAAACCGGTAGAAATTGAAAAGGAATCATTCCGTATTATTGACGACGAGGCAGGAGATCATGGCTGGTCCGGGGATGAGTGGCAGATAGTACGTCGTGCAATCCATACCAGCGCCGACTTCGAATATGCCCAATCAATGGTGCTCTCAGAGGACGTCGTTGAAAAGGCGATCTCAGCCTTTAAAAGCGGCGCCGGCATTGTTACCGACACGAACATGGCACTTTCCGGAATCAGTAAACCACGCCTGGCACATCTGGGCTGCCGGGTTACCTGCCACGTAGCAGATCAGGATGTTGCCGAGCTGGCTAAAGCCGGAAATATCACCCGCTCAACCACCGCCATGCGCAAGGCGGTGGCCAACCCGGATAATAGTATTTTTGTGATCGGAAATGCCCCGACGGCACTGTTTGAACTGCTCCGCCTGATTGAAACCGGTGCCGCCAAACCGGCTCTTATCATCGGCCTGCCGGTCGGTTTTGTTGGTGCAGAGGAAAGTAAAAATGCTCTGGCCTCGGGCACCCATGACATCCCGTTCATCACCAACATCGGCCGCAAAGGGGGCTCCAATGTTGCAGCCGCTGTGGTGAATGCGCTTGCCATCCTGGCATCGCCCGCCTGATGAAATAATGCCATGACCAATATCATCCTACTGGCGATCTGTCTCCTGGCAGGCATCGTACTCCGGAAAACGGGGCGTTTTCCCGCGACAACCCCCGCGGCACTGAACGGCTTTATTATTCATATATCGCTGCCGGCCCTGACAATCCTGCATATCCACAATCTCGCGATGGATTCATCATTGCTGCTTACAGCCGGCATGGCCTGGCTGCTGTTCGGTACCGCCTGGGTGATTTTCGGGTTCGCCGGAAAGTTCTTCAAGCTGGACAGAGGTACGACCGGTGCACTGATACTGGTCGCCGGTCTGGGCAATACATCTTTTGTCGGCCTGCCGATGATTGAAGCGTATTTCAGTAAAGAGTATCTGGGAGTCGGCATTATCGCCGATCAGCTTGGTTCCTTCATGGTGCTCTCGACGCTCGGTATTCTGGTTGCGTCACTCTATTCTTCCGGTGAGGCGACCCCTCGCCAGATGGTTCTCAAGGTCCTGCTTTTTCCACCCTTTCAGGCGTTGATCCTGGCACTGCTGCTGCGACCGGTTCCATTTCCGGAGTGGAGTGTTCAGATACTGCAAAAACTCGGCAGCACCCTAACTCCGCTTGCTCTGGTTTCAGTCGGTTTCCAACTGCAGTTCTTCGGCATTCGGCAGGAATTGAAGCCGCTTGCAGCAGGACTCACCTATAAACTGCTGTTTGGTCCGGCACTCATCTTTCTGCTCTACAGCTCAATGCTCGGAGCATCGGGAACCGTGGTCCAGGTAACAATCTTTGAAGCGGCGATGGCTCCAATGATTACAGCCGGTATTATCGCCATCGACCATGACCTCCGCCCGCAACTGGTCGGCATGCTGGTCGGCATCGGCATCCCGCTGTCATTTATCACACTGTATGCCTGGCATATGTTTCTGATGAGAATGGTATGAAGAAAAAACTTCGCACGGGATTTACCACCGGAACCTGCGCGGCCGCTGCAGCCAAAGGGGCGGTTTTGATGCTTGTACGGCAGGCGTCAGCCTCCGAGGTCATAATTGATCTTCCGGCAGGAGTCAGTGCCACTTTCCAACTGCATGGCCAGTCATTTTCGGTGAACGAGGCGGCCTGTCATGTCGTTAAGGATGCCGGTGATGACCCGGATGTTACCAACGGGGCTGAAGTGCATGCGCTGGCAACGGTGACACCGGCCGGCTCCTCCCGGGGGAGCGGGTGTAACATACTTATCACCGGAGGCATCGGCATCGGTAAAGTTACCAAGCCGGGACTTGCAATGCCGCCGGGGGAATGGGCCATCAATCCTGTCCCACGCCGTATGATCACTGAAGCGGTCGAAGCTGTTCTGCATGAATTCAACATTCAACATTCAACATTCAACATTGAAGTTTCCATCCCCGATGGTGAAGAGCGCGCTAAAAAGACCCTCAACACGCGACTGGGTATTATCGGCGGGCTTTCGATCCTCGGCACTACCGGCATCGTACGCCCCATATCGGCCAAAGCCTGGACGGACACGATTGACGCCTCCCTAGACGTTGCAAAAGCGTGCGGCTGTGGAACAGTTGTCCTCTCAACCGGCCGGAGCAGCGAGATGGCGGCACAGAAGCATCTTTCACCTCTTCCCGAAGAGGCTTATATCATGATGGGAGATCACGTGGCGTATGCTCTTCAAGCCTGCCGAAAGCGCGGCTTTAACAGCCCGATCATCGCCTGCCAGTTTGCGAAGCTGCTCAAAATCGCCTGCGGCTACGAAAACACCCACGCCGCAGCCTCAGAGCTTGATCTTGCCGTATTGCTCGGATGGGCGGAAGAAGCAAAGGTATCCTCAGAATATCTGTCGATTATTTCGCACGCTAATACCGCCCGGGAAATTGCTGTTGCAACCGGTTTTGACCGAGGCATCATGGGACTTGTGGCAGATCGGACAAGAGAAGCCGCAGCAGTACATGCGCCCGGAATGCTCGCACGTCCACTGCTCTGCGGATATGATGGAGCGGTTGAATTGAGTATTTAAAATTGTTTTTTCTGAGAACTGGACTATCATATCAAACCGTACCCTATTATTCTGTACATCCAAAGGAGCCCACCCATGAAAAAAACCCTCATCAGTCTGTTCGTAGCAAGCCTGCTATTGGTCGCTGTTGTCGCCTTCGCTGACAAGAACCTGCCGGTCTACAAAAAAGGAGATACGGTCTACGTCTGCACCTGCGGTGATAGCTGCAACTGCAAAACTATGGCTAATAAAGAGGGAAAATGCGGTTGCGGTGTCGATCTCGGTAAAGGCACCGTAAGCAGTGTCAGTAAAGATAAAGTCGTTGTTAAAGTCGGCGATAAAAATCTTAACTTCCCGGTAAAAGCCAAGTACGCCTGCGGCTGCGGAGATGGTTGTAACTGTGGTACTGTCAGCCAGACACCTGGTAAATGCGGCTGTGGTACTGAGATGAAAAAAGTCAATTAGGCAGGAAACCACCCCCTGTTTTTTTGCTTGAAAGGCGGTAATATTCCGCCTTTCAAGCTTTAGCCATATCCGATTGTTATACTTGACATCTCTGGTGGATAATGGATAATGGATAGTGTGTGAGAGAATCCCAATACGGAATACTATCACACATCCAGCAGCGTGAGAAACGGAACATTTTCAGGAGTGGCATGAGAAAATCTCATCGCTATATGGCTTCACTGCTTATGACGACGATCTACCTGCTGATCGTTTTCACGCCTCTGGCACCACTTGCCATGCAATCGAAGATAGTTGCCCATGCCGTTACCGGGGAGTGCTCGGGGGACTGCAAGGTGGACGGTTGCTCGTTGGAGCGGAGTGCTGCACATACCTGCTGCTGCTGGCAGAAAAAAAACCACGCCGCCGCTGATAACCTTTTTCATGCTGATTCAGATGTCCGCTGCATACCGCCTGCACCGATGGTAGAAGCACCTAAAATGCGGGCCGGCTGTTGTGATGCTCCGGCCCAGGGCTCACTTAAAAAGAGCGGATCAGCGCACACCGCGACCCCCCTTCCAACTCAAAAAACAAAGAAGCATTCTGTGGGCAATGCTCCCTGCGGAAACGGCACGTTGTTTGCGGTATTATCCAGTGAAACCACCCAGCATCTGCCGTACGTCTTCACCGGGGACACTCCTTCTCCGGAGCAAAGCCCCCTCGTTGTTGTCGCTCCAGGACGTCTGACCTCCCGTTACATTGATCCTCCAGTTCCGCCTCCAATAATTTCATTCGCTTCCTGATTTAACGTATTCCTTCGCATTTTCCAAGAGAACTCCTCCTGGTTACTGTTTTGTGCCTTACCGTTCAGAGCCGCGCTTAATCAGCGCCTGTGCTGTTCTGTACTGTGGCATATAAGCAGCGAAGGTCTCTACAGTTCTGCATGCGGTGCCGTTGAATTGCGCCGTCTGACACAACCCTCAATCAAGGAGACTTTTATATGAAGTTTACAGTATATACCCTTTCCAAAGCGGCAGTTATCGTCTGCCTCTCAATCATCTCATTCGGCTGCAGCAGTTCCGGTAACGATATCAGCAGCGTTACTCCTTCTACAACGACATCGGTATCAGGTGTAGTAATGGCCGGGCCGGCAAGCGGAACGTCTGTAACCGTAAAATCCGTATCCGGGGCAGTTGTTGCCGGGCCGGTTACAACCGGAGCCGGCGGATCATACAATATCGCCATCCCCACAACTTCTCTGGCATCAGACATGATATTTGAAGCCAGCGGCGGCACCTTCCCTGACGAGGCAACATCTGCCGCCGGGGTACCGCTCACGGTACTGACCGCCCGTACTGCAGCCGGCTCGCTGGCAAGCGGTTCAAATGTAACTATCGACCCTTCCAGCACAATCATACAGAAACTGATGGCAGCCGGAAAGACACGAATTGAAGCAGAAACCGCATTTAGTACCGCCTTTGGTTATACGCCTGATTCATCTGTTAAACCCGCCTTTGCCTCATTTTCCAGTGCCTCGACAACCACTCAGCGGCTGACAGGACTGAGGGCAGCCGCCTTCAGTCAGTTGACCAAAGACCTGGGTCTGACACCGGCCAAACAGTTCGAATTGATCCAGGCACTGTCAGACGATCTCTCGGATGGAGTACTGGACGGGTTCAAGGTCGGCGGATCGGCAGTCACTACGGCATCAGGTACAGCCATTCCACCCGATATCGCCAACTGCTTTGCAAAGGCCTTGATGACATTTCAGACAAGCGCATTGAACAGATCCAAACTGACCCCTGACAAAATCGGCGCGGTACCCTTTGCCAAAATGGCTTTGACTACAAGTTATACTGTAGAGTATGTGCCTGGCATGATGGCTGCTACACAAGGGAAAACGACCTTCAGGTTAAAGCTCAAGAACGCTGACGGGTCTGCTGCAACCGGTAAGGCTGTCACCTTAATGCCAAAAATGTACATGGCAAGCATGTCTCATTCAGCTCCCGTCGATTCTGCCGTGGAATCAGCTACTCCCGGCACCTATGATTGTGCCGTTTATTACCTGATGGCATCGGGACCGGGCATGGGCATCTGGGAACTGAAAGTGATGATCGGCATGGAGACTGCGACATTCTATCCGCCTGTCGCCATGGCCATGGGCACAACAAACCGGACTACACTCAAGGGCGTAACAGATGTAATCGGTACTATGACTGGCATGGGAACCTCAAAACGCACCTATTATCTCTTCAATGACAGCTCGACCTTCGGCATGAGCAGCACCTTCAGACTGTTCATAGCCGCAGCCGATGACAGCATGATGATGCAGTTCCCGGCTGTTTCTATCGGCAGTACACTTCATAACGAGATGAACATTGCAAGGACGGTAGCAAGCATGACCGTTGATGCCTCCACGGATAATGGCTCCACATGGAGCTCGCTGATCGACAACAGCGGAGGACACTGGTCCGTTTCAGGACTGACCGGGCTTGCGGCGGGAGGCACGGTCAAGGTACGGGTAACAATAGACAGCGAACAAAAAACGACTGACGGGCTTGCAGCCGCTGCCGGTACAAACGATTTCGCGACATTTACCGTTGTCGCAGGAATGTAACATGCCGATGAGACAACCAACCTTTCCACTTTTCGCAGCAGCCCTCCTGTGGGGGGCTGCCTTATTCTCACCCATCGATTCCACAGCCGCGTCGTGCTGTGGCGGAGGTTCAGCCGCTTCGTTGAGCGTACCAAAATATGCGACTTTCATTGCCGACCTCTCCTTTGATTCGGAGTTTTACGACGGTTACTGGAACCAGAGCAGAAAGCATATTGCCGATCCTCCCGGTTCCAACTTGAATCAGTACCGTGTAAACATGGGGATGGGCTACCGCTTTGCAAAAGATTGGCAGACAAGCATAGTGCTGCCGTACGTATGGAATGACAACAGTTATTCAGGAGTTTCTTCTCAAACCAACGGGATGGGTGATACAACTTTCTCCCTGACATACGAATTGCTTGATGACAACACCGCTTGGAAAGTTCGTGATATCGGCGATATGATCCCGGGAATATCGCTCGGGCTGTCCTTGCTGGCTCCTACCGGGATATCACCGTATGACAATCAGCAGAGTAGTTTTGACATCACCGGGCGGGGGTTTTACCGGCTGGACGGAAACCTGCTGATTGAAAAGACGATCCGCCCATGGAATGTTTCGCTGGCCCTTGGCTACGGCACCTACTTTGAACGTTCCATCAATCGTGAATATGGAAAATATGTGGAACCATACAAAAAGGACTTAGGCGATCGATTTTCTGCATCCCTTTCCACCGGCTATACCTTCGTTCTTGGAACCGGAGGTGACAGCATTACCACAACTGTCTCCTACGCCTACCTGAATGAGGGGAATGCCAGTTACAACGGGTTGGCCGACAGTGGCAGCGGTTTTGACAAACAGTCTCTGGGTGCAGCAGTTGCGTATTCAAATAATGATGACAACTGGAGTCTCAGGGCCGGATGGAACCATGCCATCAAGCAGAACGGCTGGGGGCGGAACTTTCCCACCACCGATGTGATCTCCGTGGGGGTGCGCTATGTATTCCTTTAAAATAACCGGGCTTCTAGTACTCATCGTTTGTATGACCGCCTGCGGCGATAACCTGTTCCCTTCGGGTACGGACAAACGCCCAACGATTCAGACTGACAGCAGTGGCGGTAGCGTCAGCCAGAAAGCACCGGATTTTTCGGTTTCAGACATCAGCGGCATGACTGTTACTCTGGCTTCGTCCATATCCGGAAAGAAAGGTGCGGTCTTTTACTTCACCATGTGGTGTCCTGTGTGCGACAGCCACATGAACAACATGCGTACTTCGACTACTCCGTTGTTTCCTGACGTCAATTTTTTTCTGGTTGATTACCTCACCGGCAGCGTTGCCGGAGCCGCAAGTTCAGCCTCTGCAAACGGGTACACAGGAGGTGTATTCACCACGCTGGCGGATACAAACCAGACCTTGACCAACATCTTCCAGGGAACCATGGGAACAACCGTGGTAGTCGACAGCACCGGAATCGTCAGAATGAATGAGGACTACCGGGATGGCGCCAAACTTCGCACTGTCCTTACTGCTCTTCCGTAATGATCAATTGAAATTCAAGGAGACTGTATGAAACAAAGAATATTTCTGGTCTTTTCTGCGGTGACTCTGTTACTGACTCTCTCGGCATTATCAGCCTATTCAGAGACAGACATAGTCCAACACCGCGACTGCTCTCAGTGCGGTATGGATCGCAAGGCGTACGGCTACAGCAGAATGCTGGTGGTATATAAAGACGGTACTCAGTCGGGAACATGTTCTCTGCACTGTACAGTTACCGAATTGAGCAGCAGGAAAAACGGGGAGATAATCACGTTTAAGGTCGCCGATCGCGACACACGGCAACTGATTGATGCAGAAAAGGCGTTCTGGACCATTGGCGGGAAAAAACGGGGGGTCATGACAATGCGGGCGAAATGGGCCTTTAGCACTCGGGAAGCGGCTCAGCATTTTGTCGACATGTACGGCGGCAGATTAGCAACCTGGGGTGAAGCGTTAGCAGCATCACGGAATGATGCCGCACCAAAACCAAAATAAATGTAGACGCCACGGGGATAAATCTGTTTAGGTAATGAACTCAATAAACCGGAAAAGGAGAAAAACACCATGAAAAAACTCTGGATAGCACTGGTACTCGTACTGTCGCTCAGCACACTCTGTCTCGCCGCTGACAAGGTTGAAGCGCCCGATTCCTGTAAACAGTGCGGCATGGACCGGACTAAATTCGCGCACAGCCGCATGATTGTGACATACACCGATGGCAGCAGCACCGGCACCTGCAGCATTAATTGTGTGGTGACTGAGATGAAGGAATCAAAAAAAGAGGTGAAATCCTTCCAGGCAGCAGATTATAACAGCAGAAAACTGACCGACGCCAAAAATGCAACATGGGTGATCGGCGGCAGCAAGAAAGGCGTTATGACCAAAACAGCCAAGTGGGCGTTCGCCGAAAAAGCTGATGCGGCTGCCTTCATCAAGGCTAACGGCGGCAAGCTGGCTACATTCGATGAGGCGCTTACAGCTGCCGAAAAAGATGTTTCTGACCGGTCAAAGAGCATGATGCCCCACGAGCACAAAGGTCATGGCGAGCACAAGATGTAACTACCGGCCGCAACGTGAACAGATGAGCCGGCAGAGCGTACCTCTGCCGGCTCATCTGCTTTCAGGCATGCGAGCGGTCAGTAATTGTAACGTGCGGACTTGGGCAGAATTATTCAGCGTACAAAAGGAACATCGTATGAAAGGATTCCGGCACGTGATTCCGGCAGTTCTCTTCTGCCTGCTACTGCAGTTTTCGGCAGTCCATGCGGAAATAACACCCCCCTCCCGGGAAGTGACTCACATAAGTCCGCTCTGCTCAAGCTTCAACGAATTCAACAGCATGATTCGCGACGGCCGAATTTCTAAAGTCACTGCACGCTCTGAACTACCCGTGAAACTGGACGGGATTCGGGCTGAATATTACCAGCGCGGAGGCAGAAATTATTCGTCAGCAGAGTGGATTTTTCCGGTTGCCGGTTACGATTTCAAAGCCATCGACAGGGGGGGGAACCACGGATTCATTCCGCGCGGCTATAACTTCTTCAACGGTAACCGCCACGGCGGCCATCCGGCCTACGACATCTTTATCCGTGACAGGAACCAGGACAGCCGTGATGACCGGAGCGGTAAGGCGGTGTCGGTTCTCTCCATGACCGGAGGGATAGTGGTTGCCCTCGAAAAGGGATGGCACCAGGGAAGTGCCCTTCGGGGAGGGAAGTATATCTGGATCTATGATCCCGCCAACGAGCTGCTGGTCTACTACGCCCATAATGAAGAACTGTTTGTTGAGTTGGGAGCAATAGTCCGGCCGGGTGATCTATTGGCAACGATTGGACGGAGCGGCCTGAACGCTGCAAAACGGCGCTCACCGACTCATCTGCATTTTAGTGTTCTCCGCATCACCGATGGTCAACCGCTACCGGTTCCGGTCTACCGTGATTTACAACGGACCGGAAGAATTCCAGCGCAGAATTGAATTCGTCTGGTTCATGCCTATCCCGTCCGTTAAATAATGCAAATTTTAGTTGGCTTTTCAATATAATACCGTTATATATGCTGCCACTATTCTCCATGACTGTACACACATTTGCCACACAGCCGCACCCCGATTGTCAACACCGACAAGGCCAAAGGGTTTTGCATGATTGTTATGCCGGGATACAGCATATCGACGCTTCTCTACCGCGGTTACCGGACGGTTGTTTATCAGGCGGTTCGCACCCGTGATTCTCTTCCGGTAGTCTTAAAAACCCTTCAGCCCGAGTATGCCACACCTGAAAACTTCGGCCGTCTCAAACATGAATATGAAATAAGCAAAGAGCTCGATCTGGAAGGCGTTGTAAAAACTGTCGGCCTTGAATCGTACGACGGGGTACCGGTACTGGTACTGGAGGATTTCGGCGGTGTCTCCCTGAAAAGCCGAATACCGGCTGAAGGCATGAATACGACCGAATTTTTGAAATGCGCTGTACAAATTTCAAAGGCACTCGGCGAGTTACATTCCCGCCAGATCATTCATAAAGACATCAAACCCTCCAACTTTATCGTTAATCCTTCAACCGGAGTAACCAAGATCACCGACTTCGGCATATCCTCGCGTCTGCAACAGGAATATTACTCGGCGGTGATCTCCGATTTTTTCGAAGGCAGCGTCATCTACATGTCCCCCGAGCAGACCGGCCGTATGAATCGCGCGGTGGACTACCGGACCGACTTCTATTCCGTCGGCATCTCTTTTTACGAATTGCTGACCGGTCGACTCCCGTTCCAGGCAAAAGATCAAATGGAATGGGTACATTGCCATATCGCCCGCCCACCCCTCCATCCCCATCTGGTTAATCCGGAGATTCCAGAGGCGCTGTCTGCCATCATAATGAAACTCATGGCAAAGACCGCAGAGGATCGCTATCAAAGCGCCCATGGTCTTGTCGCAGATCTGGAAAAGTGTCTGGAGCAGCTTGGTTCCGGAGGGAGAAATTGTTTTCTTTACTCCCGGCAGTCAGGATGTGTCAAACCGGTTCCAGATCGCCCAGAAACTCTACGGCAGAGACGATGAGATTAAAACCCTGCTTGATGCCTTCGATCGCGTCTGTGAGGGGGGCTCGGAACTGGTGCTGGTGACCGGTTACTCCGGAATAGGAAAGTCACGGATCGTCAGGGAGATACACAAGCCGGTCGTCAGGCACCACGGATATTTCATCAGCGGCAAATTCGACCAGTTCCAGCGGGACACTCCCTACGTCTGCCTGATCCAGGCCTTCCGTGAACTTGTTAACCAGATTCTTACCGAGAGTGACGAAGCGATCGCCCGTTGGAAAAAACGGCTGGCGGAGGCCCTCGATCGTAACGGCCAGGTTATCATAGATGTTATCCCCGAAGTGCAGCAGATCATCGGTGAGCAGCACCTGTTGCAGGAACTCCCGGCGGCGGAATCACAGAATCGTTTCAACATGGTTTTCAGACAGTTCGTGGGCGTATTTGCGAGAAAAGAACACCCCCTGGTCATTTTCACCGACGACCTCCACTGGGCCGACACCGCCTCCCTGAAACTGGTGCAGAATATCATTTCTGCTCCTGACACGTGTCATGTCCTTCTGATTGGAGCCTACCGCGATAATGAAGTGGACAGTACCCACCCTCTCATGCACGCTCTCGAGGAAATTAAAAGTTCCGGGGCGGCGCTCCAGATCATCTCGCTCGGCGCGCTCGGTGCCGGTGACATCACCCGGTTGATCGGTGACTCTTTTGCCACTCCTGCGAATGAGTCACAATCTCTGGCAGAGCTGCTGCTCGCCAAAACCGGAGGAAATCCATATTTTGTCAATGAACTTCTGAAGAAGCTCCATGACGACGGCTTGTTGACGTTTGAACCTTCAAACAGCTGCTGGAACTGGGATCTGAAACAGGTTGAGCGGGTTCGCATTGCTAACAGCATGGCGGAACTGATTGCCGGAAAAATGCACAATCTGCCGGAGACGACCCGGCGCGCGTTAAGTTTTGGGGCCTGTATCGGCAGTCAATTCACTCTCGCAACCCTCGCCCTCGTGATGGCACACACAGAGAATGAAACAGCTCGAGACCTCTGGCCCGCCGTATGTGGCGGGTTCATATTTACCGAAGGCAGCTTCAATATCGACCGGTGGTATGAATCCCGGACTTCTGTCCTTTTTTCTTTTATTCACGACAGTGTCCAGCAGGCCTCCTACTCGCTCATGGACGAGGATGCCCGGCGTGAGACCCACGTCAGAATCGGGCGGCAGTTGCTGGAAAACTCCTCTCCGGAGGAGCGGGAAACCCGTTTGTTCGATATTGTCAACCACCTTGACGACACCAGGGCGATGATAACCGATCCGGCGGAACGAAAACTGGTGGCCGGACTCAACCTGAAAGCCGGAGAAAAGGCGCTGGCTTCAAACGCATACGAATCGGCCCTCAAGTACCTTACGACCGCGATGGATCTATTGGAGGAAGACCCCTGGCGGAGCGATTATCATCTCACCAGCTCACTTCACATCAAACGGCTTGAGTGTGAGCTGCTCTGCAACAATTTTGAACAGGCTGAGCGGCTTTTTGATGAAAACCTCAAAATGCTTAGGACCCCGTCAGAAAAGGCTGTTGTCTACACTATTAAAATCGTTCTCTGCTCCAACCTGGGGCGCTTCAGTGAGGCCATAAATCTTGGAGCAGAGGCGTTGAGGATGTTCGGGGTTACGCTTCCTTTCACTCCCGGCAAACCGGCAATTCTTCTGCAATACCTTAAATCCCGCCGGCTTCGTGCCCGGAGGAGGCGTGAAGGGTACACCGAAATCGCAGAGCTCATCCGCCTGCCGGAGATGTCCGATCCGGACATGCTGGCAGTCATGGGCATCCTGTCGAACATCGGAGCACCATCATATCTGCATGACAAGAACCAGTTTGCCCTGATCGCCATGATGATGGTCAATCTATCGCTCGAGCATGGCAACAACGCACTGTCATCAATCGCATACAGTCTCTACGGGATGATGATTATCGCCGCCTTTGGTGAATTTGACAGCGGGTATGATTTCGGGATCATGGCTCTCAGGCTGAATGAAAATTCCGGGAACACCCTTGCAAGAGGCAAGACCGCCTTTGTATTTCATAATTTCATTGCCCACCGCAAGAAACCTCTTTCGCAGGGGAGTGATGCGCTCAAAGATATTTTTCAGGAGTGCCTTCGCTGCGGCGACCTCATGTATGCCGGATATTCACTCCTGGCGCGCATTCTGCATCTTTCCACAGCCGGCACCCCCCTGGGCACGCTCCTGACGGAAGGGGACCGGTATCTTGAATTTCTGCAACGGGTGCAAAACGAGGATGCGGTTCTCTTCGTCAGGGTCGTACAGCAGACAGCTCTCTGTCTGATGGGAAAGACCCGCGAAATATCCTGCTTCACAGACGACCGGTACGACGAAGAGCGCCAGCGTGACCTGATGATGGATAAGAAGGCATTAGTCCCGTTACAGGGGTTTTACCTGTTCAAGGGCATGACACTCTATATCCTGGGAGACTATGAAAACTCCCTTAAAATGGCCGAGAAATCTGAGGCGCTTTCCGAAGAAGCCCTCTGCCAGTCATATCATGCCGATCATTATCTCTATTATTCTCTTGCCATTGCCGCGATGTGGCACGAGCTGCCATGGAGAAGGAAGATACACTTCAAAACTGTCCTGAACAGAAATCTGAAAAAGCTTGCGGCCTGGTCGCGGCACTGCCCGGAGAACTTCCGTCACAAAGAATTGCTCGTAGCAGGGGAAATCGCCAGAACGTCAGGAGAGGCTTCGCAGGCACTCAGGATGTTTGAAAAAGCAGCCGCTGCCGCCGTTGAGAACGGTTTCATTCACTGCGGAGCGATCGCCTCTGAACTTTCCGCAGAAATATATCTGGCACAGGGGGCCGAGACAGCGGCACGCGCATGTATGGTAAAGGCCCGTAACGCTTTCTCGGTCTGGGGCGCAGCGGCCAAAGTGAAACTCCTGGAGGAGAGCCGCCCCGAATGGTTCATGACTCCGGATGTTATATCGCCCTCAAGCGGCGAAACGACTCATACCGCGACTGCGGCATCCACCTCCGGCGGCAGCGGGGCGCTGGACATGATGACTGTCATCAAGGTGTCACAGGCTATTTCGGGGGAGGTCTACCTTGACCGCCTGTTGCACCGTCTGCTCGGCTTTGTAATTGAGAACGCCGGGGCAGACCGGGGAATTCTGGTACTGAAGCGGGATAACAGGCTGTTCATCGAAGCTGAAGGCACGACCGACACCGACAGCACCGTCGTTCTCCAGTCCATACCGGTTGACGGCTGCCGCGGTATACCCGAATCAATTGTAAATTATGTTGCGCGGACAAATGACTATGTGGTGCTGGATGATGCCGCCAATAACGGCAAATTTGCCCACGATCCGTACATTCTTGAGAAATCCTCAAAATCCATTCTCTGTACTCCCATCGTCAATCAGGGAAGGATGACCGGCGTCCTCTACCTGGAGAACAGTCTTGCAACCGGTGCCTTTACAAAGCAAAGGCTCAGAGTGCTTGAACTCCTCTCATCACAGGTCGCAATCTCAATTGAGAATGCGCGATTGTATGAGGGTTTGAAGAGTGCGACTGAAGAGCTTGAGGAGTACAACCGGACTCTGGAACAAAAGGTTGAGATACGCACGAAGGAGTTGAGCGAAGAGGTTGAAATTCGAAAAAAAGCTGAGGAAACGGCCGAAGAGGCGAACAGAATTAAATCCAATTTTCTCAGTACCGTTTCACATGAATTACGGACTCCGCTGACCTCAGTGCTCGGCTTTGCACGAATTATCAGAAAGAAGCTGGATGAATCGGTGCTGCCGGCTCTCAAACTTGAAGACACGAAAGCAGCAAAATCACTGGGACAGATCCGGGACGTCACCGAGATTATTATCATTGAGGGAGAGCGCCTCACGTTACTGATAGACGATGTGCTTGACCTGGCTAAAATGGAAGCCGGCAAGATCACCTGGAATGTGCAGCAGCTTTCGATAGCCGAAATCATCGACCGGGCAACATCGTCGGTATCCTCGCTTCTGGAACAGAAAAATCTGCAATTGATCACGACCATCGACGACGGGTTGCCGGAAATATCAGGCGACCGGGATCGACTGATACAGGTAGTCATCAACCTGATTTCAAACGCCTGGAAATTTACCAATGAAGGTTCGATTACAATTCATGCCTGCCTGATTGAAGTGACAGAGGGACATCCGTTCATACAGGTCGGCATTACCGACACCGGCATCGGCATCAGTCCGGAAGACCTGGAGAAGGTGTTCGAAAAGTTCAAACAGGTGGGTGACACCCTGACTGACAAGCCGAAAGGGACTGGGCTGGGACTGCCGATCTGCAGAGAAATCGTGGATTATCACGGCGGCAGTATCTGGGTGGACAGCGAACCCGGCAAAGGGAGTACGTTCTTCTTTACTATTTCAACTGAACCTCGATATGCCACTACATGAGGAGAATGATCATGCCTAAAATACTGATAGTTGATGACGAGCCGTACATCCGGCAACTGCTTGAACTGACGCTGGAGGAGTTGGAGGATGAAGGAGTGGAACTGCTGTCCTCCACTAATGGGGATGAGGCGCTGGAAGCGATACTAAAGGAAAAACCCTGTCTGGTTTTTCTTGATGTGATGATGCCGAAAAAGAACGGATTCGAAGTCTGCAATGTGGTGAAAAACGAACGGGGCATGACTGATATCTACGTTGTTCTGTTAACAGCTAAAGGTCAGGAATTCGACAAGGAAAAGGGGCGGGAGGTTGGGGCTGACATGTACATGACAAAACCCTTTAATCCGGACGAGGTTCTCGCTAAGGCCCGGGAAATAACAGCACGGCCGTAATTTTTTATTTTATCAATCAATTCACAGGTGGGGAAGCGCATGGCAAAAGCGGTACTCAAAAGATTACTGGCGAAATCTGAGATTTCAACACTTGTACAGGCATGCTGTCAAACAGTACAGACGCCTGTCCGCATCTTTGATAACAAAGGGACACCGCTGTTCGGAGAATCAGGCGAACAAAAATTCAGATGTACGATTCCCCTGAGAGAGGGGGACAAAATCATCGGTGAGGTCAAAGGGGGAGATGACTGCACCATCGTGGTTTCCCTGCTGCAATACATGATAAATGCCGAGTCTGAGCGGGTGGCTCTGGGGCGCGAAACGCTCGAAAAGTACCGGGAAATCAGCATGCTCTGTGACTTCGGAGCAAAAATCGGCAGTTGTCTGGAAACGAATGAGGTCGTCCGAATTATAACAAGTGAAATCAGAAAAATGGTGGCTGCAGATGTCATTGCCGTGCTGCTGTGTGACGACCATGAGGTTGTAACCGACATACTCTCTGATAACGGGAGCGGAGGAGATCTTCTGGTCGTGTCGCTTGCAGAGGGTGAAGTGGTGGGAAACTTCCTGATAACGGCCACACCGGAGATCGTAAACAACCTGGCATCCGACCCCCGCTCCGCCGCCCTCCCCCGGACATTCAGCTCCATGATGTGTACCCCGCTTAAAATCCAGGAAAAAACTGTAGGATACGTCTGTGCGGCAAGTCTGAAACGGACGGAGTACCGGGCCCGGGACTTGAAGCTGCTCACCACACTTTCAGATCAGACCGCAGTGGCTCTCGAAAAAGCCCGGCTGTATAAACGGCTGGAAGAGACCTTCTACGCCATGGTCCGGACTCTGGCAGAAACGATTGAAAAGCGCGACCCGTATACCGGGAACCATACCAAACGGGTGGTTGATTACAGCCTTGCCATCGCCGGAAAGCTCGGACTGCCGAAAGAGTATTACGTCAGGCTCGAACTCGCAGCAGCCCTGCATGATATAGGAAAACTGGGGGTGCGCGATGATGTACTCCTGAAAAACGGACCGTTGACGCGTGAGGAATTTGCTCAGATGAAGAAACATCCGACATATGGAGAAGAGATTTTGAAACATATCAAACATCTCGAAGATGTCATTCCGGGCATAAAATATCACCACGAGCGCTGCGATGGGAGAGGCTATCCGTACGGCTTGAAAGGAGAGGAGATCGACATCACCGCCAGAATCATTGCTGTTGCAGACTCTTTTGACGCCATGACAACAGACCGGCCGTATCGTGCGGCGCTTTCTCCGGATGTTGCAATCAAAGAACTGATCAGGTTCAGCGGCACCCAGTTTGATTCTGCAGTAGTAGAGGCATTCCTGTCGGTTCCGGTTCAGAAAAATCCGGGGATAAGAGCTGCTCGAAAGGGGTCGTCAGATGCATGAAGACATGTTCGATGTTGTAATCATCGGGGGCGGACCGGCCGGCCTCAGTATCGCCTCGGAGCTTTCTGCGGAGTGCCGGGTACTGGTGCTTGAAAAGGGGATCGCGGGGGCAACAGACCGGTTCTGGTTTGTTCCACCGGAAGTGCTGGATGAAACGACTGAACGGTTTTCGTATGGAGGTGTGACCCGCTTCCTTACCAGAACCTACAGCATGAACGGCAATGATCTTGCCTGGCGGGCAAAACTGTATGACCGCTATCCGTATATCAAGGATCGCGAACTCCTGACACATTGGGTCGGGGTAATACGGGGCAACGGCTCACAGGTGCGTGAAAACTGCACCTACATGGATCACGTGACTGATGATACCGGCGTCTCCGTGACCAGCAGCAGCGGGAACTTTCGGGCCCGGCTCCTCATTGATGCCTCAGGGTACAGTTCGACGATCGTCAAAAAATACGCAATAGATCAAAGCGAGTTCTACTGGTGGTCAGTGTATGGAGCCGTTGGCGAACACCCGGACGGCATCGGTGAGATGCAGGTTGGCGATTATATGATGTGGCAAACGTTCAAGGACGCAGATCCCGGTTCGCTGGCCGACGGAAAACCGGTTTTTGAATATGAGATCCTGGATGAAAAAAGTTCATATTCATTGATTCTCTATCTCCGCAAGGAGATGGTCGACCTGGAAACCATGAAAGCCGAGTACACACGAATCATTACCAACGAAGATTCCACGAAGGATTTTCATAATCTGAAGGTATCCAGCTATCGCTATGGTTGGTATCCGTCCGGGGCGCTTTCGCAGCAGATCGCCGAAAACCGGGTTGCCTTCGCCGGAGACTCCGGCTGCTGGACCACCCCCTGCGGTTGGGGAATGACGTTTATTCTTAATAACTACCGGCACTTTGCCAAAGGCATTCTGACGTGTCTGGCGCATGATACTCTCGACAAACAGGGCCTTCTGAATGCGTCACTGTACCGGATTCATGATAAATACGAAATAATGATGAATGTCATAGCAACTCATTTTCTCGCCAACGCGACAACGAAGGAGCTTGACCGCTTCATAAACCTTTTCAGGATCATCGATCCGATCCTCTGTGAAAAAGTATTTACACTGAAAATGAGTCAGAGTGAGCTGGCGGAAATTCTGCCGGTTGTACTTGAAGAATTCAGCCTCGCAGAATTATGCCGGATCATTCCGGCTGTCGGGTTCAAGAATCTCCTGCTGGAGGTAGGATACTGCATTGAGGATCTGCTGTTTGATTCTATCAGAGACCTGTTCAGTTCGAGTCCAGCGTCTGAAACTGATGACGGATTTGATTTTGACGCCGCCGATGCCTGTCCGAATGGCTGACCGGGATAGACAGGGGTTATTTCCCCGCCAGCTTGCTTTCCCAGCGCCAGGCATCCGCCACAATCGTCTCGAGATTGTTATAAAGCGGCTGCCAGCCGGTCAGTGACCTGACTTTATCGGCTCTGGCCACCAGCGAAGCCGGATCTCCCGGGCGACGTTCCGCCTCGACAACCTTTAGATCAACACCGCTGACTTTTTTAACAACCTCCAGAACTTCGCGAACACTGCTGCCATGACCATAGCCGACGTTCATGGCGGTTGATTCGCCCCCGTTCTCCAGGTATGTCAATGAGCAGAGGTGAGCCGAAGCAAGGTCTTCGATGTGGATGTAATCGCGGATACCGGTGCCGTCAGGGGTCGGATAATCGGTGCCGTAGATGCTGACACAGTCACGCATGCCGAGTGCCGCCTGACAGGCAACCTTGATCAGGTGCGTCGCTTCCGGAGTGCGCTGTCCCATGCGTGCCAGCGGGTCGGCACCTGCTACGTTGAAGTAACGCAGCGCAACGTATTGAATGTCATGCGCCGACGCGACATCACGCAGCATCCACTCACTCATCAGCTTCGAGGTACCGTAGGGATTGATCGGTGCCTGGGCACTCTCTTCCGACGCCACTCCGCCGTCGGGAATACCGTACACCGCAGCGGTACTGGAGAAAATAAAGCGTTTGACACCGTATTTCACGCACGCTTCAAGAAGCCCCAGCGTGTTCCGGGTATTATTGCCGTAGTATTTGAGAGGCTTTGAAACCGATTCCGGGGCGATGATGGCAGCGGCAAAATGCAGAACAGTGGTGAAGCGATACCGTTGAAAAAGCTCTTCCAGCCCCTCCCGGTCAGCCAGTTCACCTTCAACCAGCTTTTCACCATGCATCAGGGCATCACAAAATCCGGTGGAAAGATTATCATAGACGACTACCGTGCGCCCCGATTCTGAGAGCTGACGTACCACATGACTGCCGATATACCCGCAACCGCCGGTGACTAGTATTGTTTCTGACATGAGAGGTGCCTTTACTTAAGAAATGTAGGTATGAATATTTTTCAGTGCCCGCTGCAGATGTTCGGTATTGTGGGCTTCGACCGTCCAGACGGCATCAGGCGCGTAGTGATTCAGCATCGGAAAAAACTGCTCAAAATTAATGGCGCCCTCCCCCACCGGCAGATGTTCATCGCTTTGACCATGATTGTCATGGATATGGCTCTCGACAATATATCCCCCCAATTCGCTGAACCACTCGTCAAGGGTTACGGTTGTAAACATATTCCAGTGCCCGATATCAAAACAGTGCCGGAAGCAGGGATCATCAATAGCATCAAGCAGAGCCTTGAGTGTGGAAGGTTCCTTTTCGTAGATATTCTCAACTGCCAGGATTGTGCCGATCTCACGGGCCCGGGGGACAAAGTCCTGCCAGAAATCAATGCTGTTTTTCAACCAGACCAGACGATTGTCGCCGTAATGGAGATCATCATACCCGGGGTGAACAACGATTACCGACGGGCGGAGAAGTTCGGCTGCCTTCATGACCTGCTGGATACGATGTCGGCTGGCAGCGCGGATACTTGGGTCAACCGCACCCGGGTTGAGATCCAGAAAAGGTGCGTGGATCGTCGTTGCAAGGCCGGCCGAGTGCAGCGCACCTGCCAGTGAATACAGTTCTTCCCAGACCAGATGATCGAGCGCTTCAGCCGAAAAAAAAACTTCGGGGTTAATGCGATGCGCAACGGCATATTCCAGGTGTTCCGCCAAACGGGTAAACGGTACATGGGCGTGTATGTTATTTTTCATCTTGCTCTTTCCTGTGCTGTTTGATGAGTGAGTCCATGGCGGTACGCTCTATGAGGTCTTCGAGCTTTGCTATCGACTGCGGTTCTCCGAGAACAATCAGCGTATCCCCGCCTTCCATTTTTGCCTGGGGGTGCGGATTGAAAATCATCTTTCCATGCTCCTTCTTGATGCCGACAATGATGACTCCCATTCCCTTGCGGAATCCGGAACTGATCAAAGACTCTCCGACAAAAGCCGAGTGCCGGGGTATGGTGATCTCTTCCATCTGCAGATCCATATGTTCACTTCCGGTAGCGATTTCAATGAAATCGACTACATTGGGGCGGAGTACCGACTGGGCCATCCTGCTGCCGCCGATAAGGTATGGTGATACGACTTTGTTTGCCCCGGCCCGTTTGAGTTTGATGTCGGAGCCCTCTTCGCCGGAGCGGGCGAGGATATACAGGTCTGGATTCAGCCCGCGAGCGGTCAAGGTTATATACACGTTTTCCGTGTCTGAAGTTACAACCGAAATCAAGCCTTTAGCCCGCTTTATGCCGGCTTTGAGCAGAGTTTCATCCAGAGTGGCATCCCCCCTCATGTGAAGGTATCCCTCTTCATCAAGCTTTTCCAGAGTATCAACACTTTTTTCTACAATTACAAACTTGAGATCGTTCGCTTTAAACTCCTTGCAGATCAGCGAACCGATCCTTCCGAATCCGCAAATGATGTAGTGTTCACTCAGTGCGTCTATCTGTTTTTCCACCTTTTTCCTCCCCATGATCCGCTGGAACTGCCCCTCAAACATGATCTGGGCCAGACTCCCGACGATATAGCCCAAGACGCTGACGCCAACGACAATTAACCCCATCGTGAACAGTTTCCCGCCGTCGGAAAGATCGTGGACCTCTTTGAATCCAACAGTCCCCAGGGTAATAACCGTCATATAGGCGGCATCGAGCAAACGCCACCCTTCGATTGACATGTAGCCGATTGTTCCCCCTGATATAAGCATCAGAAGGACAAAAAACGATATTTTCAGGTGTCTGACCGGATCCATAGGCGTTGCAGAGTACCTGCAAGGGCTCAAAAAAACAAGTTACTTTCTTTTCACAAGAAGAAATGGTGCCAAAGTTCACATCGTTGGAACGGTGGCGTGGCAATCGTGACGGACTAAAAAACAGCGTGATCTAATTGACAAATTCTGCATACTGTATACAATGCACAAAATTCTCACGGGAGCTTTACCCACTCATGAAAAAGCCTATGGAAAAACATCTTACTCTGCGTGAAAAAATACTTGAAAACATTCGCGAGTCCATAGTTTCCGGCACTCTCAAGGCCGGCAGCAGGGTGTCAGAGCCTGAACTCGCTGAGCGTTACGGTATCAGCCGCACTCCTATCCGCGAAGCATTTCGTCAGCTTGAATCGGAAGGATACCTGACGGTGATACCCCGCCGGGGAGCTGTTGTCAGCGAATTCAGCCCGAAGGACATCGAAGAATTCTACGCTATCAAGAGCATAATGGAAGGGTATGCGGCCAGAATGGCCTGCGAAAATCTGACCGAAAAAGAGCTGGATCGCCTTCAGTCCATCAATGACAAACTCGCTGAACTGGCCCGTATCGGTGATATTAAACATTTTTTCAAAATTCACAGTGACTTCCATGAGGTTTTCATCAAGGCAGCCGGTAACGAAAAACTGCATGAATTGATAGCCGGACTGGTGACCAAATTTCAACGTCTCCGTTTTACATCACTCAGTCTCCCGGGGCGTATGGCCGTTTCGGTTCAGGAACACGAAAAGATAATCGATGCGTTCCGAAGAAAAGATGCCGATCTGGCTGATACGCTTGTCCGTAAGAATGCCGAGTACGGCGGACGGGTGCTGATGAACGGCACCACATCTTCAACTGACAGCTGACCGCTGTTTTGCCATGAACGGTGCCCCCCAGCAAGCATCTGATATACCGTCGCCGGAGAAACAAATAATGACTGCGTTAAAATCCATTGCATTGATTCCGGCCGCCGGTATGGGTAAGCGCATGGGCGCTTCTGTCAACAAGCAGTATCTGCATCTTGGCGGCATGCCCATTGTCGCCCGTACCATTGCCGTTTTTGAACAGTCCCCCTTAATTGATGCCATTTATCTGGTTATTCCCGCTGATGAGATCCATTATTGCCGGGAACATGTTGTCGAAGCGTACGGATTCCGGAAAGTCGTCAAAATCGTCGCCGGTGGCAGGGAACGTCAAAACTCGGTAATGAACGGCTTGAGTGCCATGCGGGAAGATGTTTCGGATTTGGACGTTGTCCTGATACACGATGGCGTCCGGCCGCTGATTACTGAAAAATTGCTGCAGGCATCAATCGACATTGCCAGGGCAGGCGGAAGTGCGGTGGTCGCCGTGCCTTCCAAGGATACTCTCAAGACGGTGGCAAACGGCATTGTCACAGGGACCCCGGACAGGGGGGACTGTGGCAGGCACAGACACCACAGACATTCCGGTTCGGCGTTATTTACGCGGCCCATCAGGCCGCCGAATCTGATCATTTTGCGGGAACAGATGATGCCGCTCTGATCGAAAGGATCGGCGGACAGGTCAGGGTTGTTCAAGGCACCTATTGTAATATCAAGATCACAACTCCTGAAGACCTTGTACTGGCAGAGGCATTTATTGCCTCTTCGATGACCGAGAGGAGATAATATGACCAAACAGCCGCCTGATAAGATTCTTATTGTGGACGATGAACCTGACATTGCTCTGATTCTTAAGCTTCATCTTGAAGAAGCCGGTTATATCACCAGTTGGGCGGCTAACGGGGAAGAGAGTCTGAATCTGCTTCACTCCAACGGGTTTGATCTTGTTTTACTTGATGTACGCATGCCGGGAATAAGCGGAGTTGATGTATTACAGCGACTTCGCTCTGATAATTGTGATGCCGCCGTGGTCATGATGACTGCGCATGGCAACGAGAGTCTGGTGGTGGAGTGTATGAAAGCGGGCGCGGCTGACTATGTTGCCAAGCCGTTTGATGTTGATGACCTGCTGATCCGCATGAAACGTGCACTTGACAGCAGGCGGACCATGAAGGAAAAAAAGTTTCTGGAGCAGGAAAAGGAGGATTTTATTTTCATGCTCTCCCACGACATGAAAAATCCGATTACAGCGGTTATGGGCTCTATCGATATTATGCGCGAGGGGCGTCTCGGACCGGTTAACCCCGAGCAGACAGACTACCTTCAATCGTCCTTAGAAAGTTGCGAAGAAGTTGTAACCATGATCGACAACCTGCTTGATATGCAGCGCTTTAATAGCGGCAGAATGCAAACCAGAATCAGCACGATCAACCCTCACACACTGCTTATTGATGCAGCCAGGCGCTTTTCCTCTGCCGCTGCACGGGAAAACATCCATCTTGCGGTGAATGCACCATCGATCGTTGCAGACATCACCGTTGACAGCTCAATTATGACACGTGTGATTGCCAACCTGCTTGGAAATGCTATCAAATTCACCCCCGACGGCGGATCCATAACTCTTTCATGTCGCAGCATTGAAAACAGTGACATGGGCGGCATTGGAATCCCGGCCTATGCAGACATACCGGCCGGATTTTCAGCGTGTCGTAATTTTGTTCGCATCAGCGTCAGTGATACCGGCAACGGGATTTCTCCCGATGATTTGACCCGCATCTTCGAACGCTATGTCCAGGCAGGAAATACTTCGAGGAGAAGTCGGGGTGGAGCCGGCCTTGGTCTGGCATTCTGCAAAAAAGCGGTTGAAGATTTTAAAGGCTGCATCTGGGCAGAAAGTGCGGAGGACAGCGGGAGTGAATTCGTCATCCTGCTCCCCGGCCATTCAGATAACGAGAAAAGTACACATTCCGGGCGGGAGGCATGATTTTGAATATAAAATTCATCATCTTTTTTTTGGCAGCAACGATGCTGACATGCGGGGTGGCAGCCTCTGCTGCCGATATCGACACAAGTAAGGCTATAACCATCGGCAGCGGCCCCAAGACCGTATTCGAATTCACCGACCCTGATTGTCCTTTCTGCCGAAAAGCTTCAAAGTATTTCGAAGGGAGACCTGACGTTACGCGCCATATTTTCTTCTACCCGCTTCCCCGTCATTCAAGAGCGAAGGAAAAAGCCCGCTTTATCCTCTCAATGCCGGATAAGGCAAAAGCCTACCACGATGTCATGTCGGGACGAATGGATGCAGCTCCTCAGCTGGCATCAACCAGGGAGGGGATAATACTTCAGGAGGAACAGCTGAATGTGGCAAAAAAACACAAGGTCAGTGCGACGCCAACCTTCATGATCAACGGACGTATTATTGAAGGGTTTGATGTAAAGAAAATTGAAGAGGCGCTCGGCCAAAAGCCATAGGGCGTGTACGGACTCCCATTCAGCTGTTCTGCTGCACGAGATGTATCACCTGCAACAGAGAATCAGTATTGTATGGTTTTGAAAGGGCTGCACAGAACCCGTAGTTCTTGTAATCTGACAGAATCTGGTCCTCTGAATAGCCGCTTGATACGATCATACGCGCATGTTGATCAATCGACAGAATGCGTTTTGCGGCCTCAACACCTCCCATACCACCGGGGACCGACAGGTCGAGAACTACAATCGGGAGTGTTTCCCCTGATTCCCAGCAGTTTTTATATATTTCTACCGCTGCCTCTCCATTGCTGCAGATCTGAACCTGGCACCCTAATTCACTCAAACTCATGAAGACAAAATCCAGAATATCCTGTTCATCATCCATAATCAGCAACGGGATCCCGGCAGGACTCTGCTCGATTATGTCAGCTTCTTCACACTCGTCAGAAGGCACATCCCGGTAAGCAGGCAACATGATTGTAACAACTGTCCCCTGGCTGACTTCTGAAACGACGTCGATATAGCCGTTATGTTTCATGACTATTGACTGAGTTGTCGACAAGCCAAGCCCGGTACCGTCGGGCCGGGTCGTAAAATACGGGTCGAACACTTTATGAATATGTTCTTTTTCAATGCCGCCTCCGCTGTCTTCGAACGTGATTTTCACGTAATGACCCGGCGGCATGAGATATATATTGTTTTTTTCGAGCGGGAGATCTTCGATGTGAACCGTCAATGTTCCACCGTCAGGCATTGAATGGATTGAATTCAGTACTATGTTATTGAAAGCCTGATTAATCTGATCACTGTCAACATTGACCGTTTGAGAAGTTCGATTATCGATAATCCCCCTGATATTGCTTCCGCTCAAAAACAGCGAAAGAGACTCCTGTACCAGCTTTTCTGCAGTGGCCAGTGACATGAATGGAACGCCACCCTTGGAAAATGTCAACAATTGGCGCGCAAGTCGTGCCGCTCTGTATGATGATTTTTCAGCGGCTTCAAGGAGCGGCAGAATTTTATCCTGAGCAGGCAGCTGCTTTCTGGCAAACGATATATAACCGATAACTCCCGTAAGAACATTATTGAAATTATGGGCCATACCAGCTGCAAGAGTGCTGATTGTTTCCAGCTTCTGCGTTTTCATCAGCTCTTTCTGGATAAGCTTCTGTTCGGTTATATCCCGGCCGATACCGATGAAAAGAGGGGAGCCGTTCTGGTCTGTGATACGCGCACCATTTGCCGTGTAGCATTTCCATCCACCCTCCTTAAGCCGCACCCTGTACTCAACACCTCTCTGTTTTTCCCCGGTTTCCAGAACCGAGGCAAGAAAGGCTGCGCAGGCAGGCACATCATCCTGATGAATAAATGGTACGAATGGTTTCCCAACAGTTTCAGACAGCTCATACCCAAATGCCTCTTTCCACCGGGGAGAAACATAATTGAAAATACCGGCGGGGGAGAGGACAAAAACCACATCATTGGCGTTTTCAACAAAGGAACGGAATCGTTGCTCGCTCGCGCGGAGACCTTCTTCCATCCTTCTCAATTCAGTTATATCGTGACCGACGGACAATACCCCCTGATACGCTGCGCCGTCGTCAGCAAGCTTCTGGTTACTCCAGGAAATCCAGACACGCTCCCCGTTTTTTCGTATATTTTCATTTATGTTTATCGCAAAAATTGAAGGATTTTCCGTCAGTCGGGCGATCATATCCTTCAGGTCACGACCACTGCTTTCCGTTTCAGGAACTATCGTGCCGACAACACTCCTCCCCAGAATTTCCCGCTCTGAAAAACCGAAGAACGATTCTGCATACTCGTTAAAATAGGTGACCCTGCCATTTCCATCCATTTTCAGGATAATGGTATTTGCCTTCTCAACAAGTTCGCGATATTTTTTTTCACTTTGCCGCAATGCCTCATCAGAATGTTGCAAGGAAATTTTATTACTCGACAGGCTATCAGCCATTTCATCAAGAACATGCCCGATTCCGCGTAATTCTTTATTTGACACCTGTGCGGATATCCGTCCTGAAAAGTCCCCATGAACAATTTTTATCGCGGCTGCCTGCAGGAGTGACAGCTTGGCTAATACACTTTTTTTACTGACATATACTGCTAGGCCGAACGAAATCAGCAGCATCGTTATCAGTGCGGACACCATGTAACCGGCCTCCCGGTAACTTTCTCTTAATATATGATTTTTATCAATACCGGTACGGATATACATATAGGGAATCGATTCATGCTTCAGACGTACTGCACGATACCCGAACAAACGTTCGATACCGAGATTTCCGGAGGCCACAAACGAACCGCTATCTCCATCCAATGACATTTTGGCAAAAAGTTCCGGTTTGTCCTGTTTTCCAACCAGTTTCATATTTACCGACGAGTAGAGGATGGTCCCTTTGTAGTCGACAAGGAGTATTGAAGAAACCGGACTGGCCAGACGCCCCTGATACAGCGTGCTATACATGTCAAGCGGCATAGTGACGATAATGACATCTGAAATCCTGCCGCTGCGGGTTTTAGCCGGATATGCGAAACCGAGTACAGGTGTACCGGCTATTCTGCCGTCCGTGAACTCACCGGAAGAAAACGTTCCGGTCATAAGTGCGTTTCTGAAATAGCGTCTGTCGGCAACAGACAGACCGGCAGGAAACGGAAGAGCCGAAGCCCAGACAGTCCCGCTCGAGTCGGCAATCAGAATATTTGTAATTTTGGTGTTTGCAGCGGCGAGAAGGGAGAGAAGATGTTCAGAATCCGGTTTGCTATGGTTTTGAACCGCAGGGAGAAAGGATACCGTTGTAACAAGTTGCTCCAGACCGGATAATAACTGAGTCTGATCGTTATATATCTGATTGGCGGTTGCAGTTGCTATCGATGTTGCATCATCAATTTTATGGGTCTGTAACCGGGTACTTGTATATACGATGAGTCCAATTGAAAACAGAATCAGCGCAACCAGACTTAGGAACAGCTTAGTAACCGATGATGAATTGGGAGCGTTCATGCTTCACTTGTAGCCCATCATATACATTTTGTCAAAACTCCATCGGCATTTCTTTCAGCTGTTTTGCGGTAAAGACCGGTCCATCCTTGCAGACGTACACATTCCCGACATTGCATCGGCCACATTTACCGAGTCCGCATTTCATCCGGTTTTCAAGGGTCGTATAGACCTGCTCGTCGCTGAAGCCGAGCTTCTCCAGCACCGGCAGGGTGAACTTGATCATGATCGGCGGACCGCAGACCAGGGCGACCGTGTTCTCTGCCGACGGTGCCGTTTCACCGAGGATTGTCGGTACAAAACCGACGCTGCCGTCCCACCCGGGACCGTTGCCGCCAGGGTCGACTGTTTTTACCAGGCGGACATCCCCCCGCTCCTGCCATTCCTGCAGTTCCCGCTTGTAGACCAGATCAGCCTCCGTCCGGGCACCGTAGACAATTATGATATCGCCGAATTTGTCGCGCAGGTCAAGGCAGTTCCAGATCAGGGTCCGGAGCGGCGGCAGGGCGATACCTCCTGCGACGAAGACCAGGTTCTTGCCGTAAAACTCTTCAATCGGATAGGAATTGCCGTAGGGGCCGCGCACCCCCATGGTGTCGCCCACTTCGAGACGACGCAGTTCTTCGGTCACTCTCCCCACAGAACGGAAGCTGCATTCGATAAATCCTTTCCGGGTAGGTGACGAGGCGATGCAGAAGGTGGACTCGCCGGCGCCGAAAGCTGAGTATTCGGCAAACTGACCGGCACGGAAAACGAAGTTCTCTTTTACTGTGTCGTCCTGAAACACCAGTCTGAGAGTACGCACGTCCGGAGTCTCGTCGATGACTTCTGCAACGGTGGCCAGATATGGGAGGTAGATGTTCTTATTGGTGTGATCACACATGTTATAAAACCTTTTTCACCACTAAGACACTAAGAGCGCTGAGAAAGTCAAAGCCAAAAAAATCTTTTTGGGTTAAACCTTAAAACTTATGATTCCGATTTTACCCTGCTTTTTAGTCTGTGCCGTTCTTCGTGTCCTTAGTGTCTTAGTGGTGGGCTGTTTATGAAACTATTTCCTGCTTATCTCTTCAATAATCCCGGCGATATCAATGCCGACGGGGCAGACCCGCACGCATCTGCCGCAACCGGTGCAGAGGGTCTGGCCGAATTTGTCATCATAGTACTTGAACTTGTGCATGATACGGTTGCGATAGCGTTTGGGCTGGCCGTCCCGGGGGTTATGTCCCGAGGCGTGGTGGGTGAATTTCCAGAATCCGCAGGCGTCCCAGTTTTTCCGCCGCTTGCCCGACTTCTCGGTCCCTTCGTCGACGATATCGAAACAGTGGCAGGCGGGGCAGACAAAGGCGCAGGCGCCGCAGCCGACGCAGCGGGTGGCGATGCTTTCCCAGAGCGGGTCTTCGAAATGGTCGTCGAGCCAGGCTTTGACCTTTTTCAGATCGATGTTCTCCGTCTGCGGCTGCGCCGGCGGAAGCGCTGTGGTGCCGGTGAGTTCTGAGAACAGTTCCCTGTGGGCAGTGATCAGTGCTTCACCCTTGTCACTATAGCTTTCGCAGGCATACCCTCCCCCTTCCAGCGGGGTCAGGAACAGGTCGCTCCCTTTGACTTCAGAGGGAGAGAGGCCGACGGCGGTGCAGAAGCAGGCGTCGTCTGCGATGGTGCAGGCGAGGCCGATGATCGTTGTCTTTTTTCTCCGCTCCAGAAAGAATTCATCCTTGTAGTCCCAGGAGAAGACAGCGTCGAGGACCGGTATGGCAGCGGCGTCGCAGGGACGCACTCCGACGAGGACGGTTTCGGGAAAGCGGGCCGGGTCGATATCCTTCAGTTCGATCTTCTGCCCCTCCTTCTCGTAAGTCATGATGTCTTCGCAGACCGGGAAGAAGGCTTCTTTGGCGGAGCGGCGCGGCAACTGGTCCGTGGCCATGTCGGCTGAACTCATGAGCGGTCCGTAGAGCGGGGTGCCCCCGTTCATCTGCGGGGCGACGACGCGGATCCCTTCCTTGATGAGGGTGTCGAGGAGGGTATTGAGGTTTTGTTGTGAGATCTGTCTTTGCATTTTAAAACCTGCTTCTGATTATTTGATAAAACTCTGATCATCCTTCTCGGTGAACATGTTCAGCGGTCCCTTGTCGAGCACCTCGAAGCCGGCTTCATGGTCGTACAGTTCTTTGAGCTCTTTGGCCATCTTGCGGTTCAGCAGATTCAGAGGGATGTCCATCGGGCAGACCCGTTCGCATTCGGCGCAGCCGGCGCATCTGCCGGCGAGGTGCATGGCGCGCACGATGTGCCAGGCGGTATTGCCGGCCGGTCGGGGGGTGGTGTCCACCATCTGCGGTTTGTTGCGGTCGCAGAGGCATTGTTCGCAGAAGCAGAAAGGGCAGACCTGACGGCAGGCGTAGCATTTGATACATTTGGCGAACTGCTCTTTCCAGTAGGTCCAGCGCTCGGCCGGTGTCAGGGCTTCGAGGCGGGCGATCTCGACCGCGTATTTCTGCTGCAGTTCCGGAGTCACCGGGGTTTCAGCCGGTACGTAGTCGCAGCCGGTGGGGAGGTGAGCATCGCATTCGGTGCATTTGGGGGCAATCGTGTCCGTAGACAGTGCCTGATCGGGATACACTGTCGAGGCAAGTACTCCGGCGCAGGGAACGCCGATCAGGTACAGCTCTTCGCGTTTGAGCTGTGATTCGCCCATCAGGCCGGAGAGGGCTTTCAGGTCGCACCCTTTGACGACGATACCGATCCTTCCTGTCTTCGGGATTTCTTTTTTGGCTTTGGTGAGGTAGACGGCCAGATTGTTGACGCTGGCCGGGGTAAAGATCAGTTTTTGTGCATCGTCGGGAGTGCTGATGACGATCGGTTGGACGGAGCCTTTACGGCGGGCGGCGGCGTAGCCGATGACTGCCGTGACCGTGCCATCAGAGAGGATGCGCGCTGCCTCGATCTGGATGACTTCTGTGATGGCAGCGTAGATGGATGTGTCGATTGGATGTGTCATAAAAACCTTTTTTCACCACGAAGACACGAAGAACACGAAGAAGAGCTAAAATCTTTCAGGTTTATACCCCATAATGCCTTTGATTGATTTGACTTACTTCGTGTCTTCGTGGTGAGACAAGCTTTAGATTTGATTATACGCTTCCTGCAATTCCGGTGTGTTGATGGCACCGGACCACTGCTCTTCCATGGCAAGTTCCTTGAATTCGGTCATCGGCCCCATGACACGCACTTTCTCGGTCAGATCGGTGACGACTTCGACCCATTTGCCCCCTTCGGCGGCGGAGACCCAGGAAAACTGCAGCCGGTTCAGGTCGACTCCGACAAACTCCAGCAGTTTGCGGAAGACGGCAAATCTCCTCCGGGCGTGGAAGTTGCCGGCGATGTAGTGACAGTCGCCGGGATGGCAGCCGGAAACCAGGACACCGTCGGCACCCTGTTGGAAGGCTTTCAGAATGAAGACCGGGTCGATTCGGCCGGTGCAGGGGAATTTCAGGACCCGTACGTTTGATGGGTACTGCATGCGACTGGTCCCGGCCAGGTCGGCCCCGGCGTAGGTGCACCAGGTGCAGACGAAAGCTATTATTTTGGGTTCGAAGGTGTTTGTTTGTTGTTCTGGGTGCATGTATAATCCTTAAAACCGTTTTCACCACTAAGACACTATGAGCACTAAGGAAGGCAAAACTTAAAAAGCTTTGGGGGTTTAAACCTGAAAGATTTTAGCAGTTCTTAGTGTCCTTAGTGCCTTAGTGGTAAGTTGTGTTTTTACAGCGCTTCGATCATGGCAATTACTTGTTCATCGGTATATCCATCAAGCTCCACGCTCTTCGACGGACAGGTGGCCTGGCATGTGCCGCAGCCGGCGCAGACGCCCGGGTTGACGAAGGCAACGGTCTTGATCAGGTTCCCCTGGCGGTCCCGGATTTCTTTTTCTTCAACGGCTCCGTAGGCACAGACCTTTTTACAGGCGAAGCAACCGACACAACCCGATTCCTTGACCCGCGCGACGATCGGTTCCCGCTCGAGCTGGTCTTTGGAGAAGAGGGTCATGACTTTGGCGGCGGCGGCACTTGCCTGGGATACGGTCTCGGGGATGTCTTTGGGCCCCTGGCAGGCGCCGGCAAGGTAGATGCCGGCGGTGGCGCATTCTACCGGGCGCAGTTTGGCGTGGGCCTCGGAGTAGAAGTTGTATTTGTCATAGGAGATGCCGAGTTTCTGGGCGAGCAGTTCGGCACCTTTCTGCGGCTGGATGGCGGTGGCGAGGACGACCATGTCGGCTTCGATCTCGACCTGGACGCCGACGGCGATGTCGCTCCCCATGACGACGATTTTGTCACCTTTCTGGTAGAGTCGTGAGACCATGCCGCGGATGTAGACCGCTTCTTCTTCTTCGATGGAACGGCGCCAGAATTCGTCGTAGCTTTTGCCGGGGGTGCGGGCGTCCATGAAGAAGACGTAGGCCTGGCCGTCGTGTACTTTATGGTGGTAGAGCATGGTGTGTTTGGCGGTGTACATGCAGCAGACTTTGGAGCAGTAGGAGATCCCTTTTTCTCTGGCTCTCGATCCGATGCACTGGATGAAGACGATTTGTTTCGGTTCCTTGCCGTCGGAGGGGCGCAGGATTTTGCCGCCGGTGGGGCCGGATGCTGATGCCAACCGCTCGAAGGTCATGCCGTCGATGACGTCGGGGATTTTGCCATGGCCGAATTCGCCGTACCCTTTGATGGGGGAGCCTTTGGGTTTTTCGTCGATGGTGTAGAGGTCGAAGCCGGTGGCGACGACGATGGCGCCGACCGCTTCGACAACCAGTTGGTCTTCCTGTTCGAAGTCGACGGCACCGGGGCCGCAGACTTTCTGGCAGACGCCGCATTTGCCGGTTTTGTACCAGGTGCAGTTGTCACGGTCGATGACCGGGGTGTTGGGGACCGCCTGCGGGAAGGGAACGTAGATGGCGGTGCGCAGGCCGATGTTCTGGTCGAATTTGTTGGGGATCTTTTTCTGCGGGCATTTGGTCATGCAGACGCCGCAGCCGGTGCACTTGTCTTCATCGACGGAGCGGGCTCGTTTCTTGATAGTGACCTGGAAGTTGCCGATATACCCTTCGACGAGTTCTATTTCAGAGTAGGTGTAGAGTTTGATTTTCGGGTGATTGGCGACGTCGACCATTTTTGGAGTCATGATGCATTGCGAACAGTCGAGGGTCGGGAAGGTTTCGGAGAGCTGGGCCATGTGTCCACCAATGGATGGTTCCCGCTCGACGAGGACGACTTCGTGACCGCAGTCGGCAATGTCGAGGGCGGCCTGTATCCCGGCGATGCCGCCGCCGATGACGAGTGACCGTTTGGTGACCGGTACGGTGATGGTGGGGAGGACGCGGTTCTTTTTGACACGTTCGACCATCATACCGACGATTTCAACCGCTTTGACAGTGGCTTCCTCCCTGTTTTCATGGACCCAGGAGCAGTGTTCGCGGATGTTGGCCATTTCGCAGAGGTAGGGGTTCAGGCCGGCGGCTTCGACGGCTTTGCGGAAGGTCTTTTCGTGCATGCGCGGGGAGCAGGCGGCAACGACTACATGGGTGAGTTTCTGCTCCTGGATCGCTTTTTTGAGCAGATTCTGACCCGGATCGGAGCACATGTATTTGTAGTCGGTGGAAAAAGAGACGCCGGGCATTCTGCCGACTTCCTCTGCCACCCGTTCGACGTCGACGGTCCGGGAGATGTTTTCGCCGCAATGGCAGATGAATACGCCTATTCTGGACATGCTACAGTAACCCCTTCTCTTTCAATAGCGGCGATGGGTTGACGATCATGGCGTCCAGCCCGAGTTTGTCTGCGCCCAACCCAACAGCCAGTCCGACCAGTTGCGTCAGGTAGAAGACCGGCAGGTTGTAGTCGGTTTTATAGACTCCTTCGATTTCTTTCTGGCGGATGTCCAGGTTGCCGTGGCAGAGGGGGCAGCCGACCATGATGCAGTCGGCGCCGGCGGCTTTGGCGGAGTCGAGGACTGCACCGGTGAGCTGGATGACGACGCCGGGGCGAGAGAGGGTGAAGTTTGCGCCGCAGCATTCCATACGGTGGGTCCAGGATACGGTGGTCGCGCCGACGGCTTCGATGACTTTTTCCATGATGGTGGGGGCTTCAACGCAGTCGAGGTTGGGGACGTCGGTGGGACGGGTCAGCAGACAGCCGTAGTAGCAGGCGACCTTGAGGCCGGCCAGCGGTTTGGTGACAGCAGCGGCGAGGCGCTCGAGTCCCAGGTCTTTGGCCAGTATTTCCAGGAGGTGTTTGACGCTGCCGTCCAGCTTGAGAGGGGCGTCAAGTGCCGTTTCGACCTGTTTCCGTTTGACCGGGCTTTCGCCTAAGACATGCTGGGCGGTCTTGAGGCGCGAGAAGCAGGCGGCACAGGCAACGGCGATGTCACCGTCGACTTTGTCGGCAAGTTCCAGGTTTTTGGCGCAGAGCGACAGCGACAGCAGTTCGTCGACGTTGTGCGCGGGGGTGGCGCCGCAGCAGAACCAGTCCGGTATCTCGGTGAGGCCGATGCCGAGGATTTTGAACAGTTCACGGGTTGAGAGGTCGTATTCACCGGCAGAAGCATGCAGCGAGCAGCCGGGATAATAGGAGTAGTTGAGTTCTTTCATTGCGATGAGCCAAATCCTTTTTATAATTTTGAATTTTGAATGCTGAATGTTGGATTGAAAGGCCTTTTAATTCAAAATCCAAAATTGTTTTTAAAGAGCTTCGCCTTTAGCGCGCATCGCTTCGATGCGGCTGAATATCTTTTCGATTTCTGGCATGTTCTTGTTCTTGCTGTGGAACATCTTCAGTTTGCCTTTGGCAAGCAGCTTGGGACCGAGCATCAAATCTTTCAGGAACTGACCGGATTTGACGTTGAAGACAGCTGCAAGCCTCATCTCGTACTGGCGGCCGTAGGTGCGGATGTTCTGCAGGAAGAGTTTGTTAGCCAGCTGGACGTAGCTCTCCTTTGAGGCGCCTTCGGCGTCCCAGGAGAGTTTGCGCAGGGCGTCCATGATGGAGGCCAGGTGCACTTTATTGGGGCAGCGGGTGGAACAGGTTTCGCACGAAGCGCAGTACCAGATGGAGCGGCCGGCCAGGATGCGCTGCCACTGGCCGAGCTGGAGAAGACGCACGACCCGGTTGGGAGGATGTTCCATGAAAGTGGCCATGGGGCAGCCGGCGGAACATTTACCGCACTGGAAACAACGACGCACCGAGGTGCCGGACAGCGCCTCGACTTTGCGCACAAAGTCGACGTCCATCGTTGTCTGGGAGATGATCATTTTTTTCTTTTTCACGGCGGCACCATTTAGTTAAAATAAAATTTAGCGGGTTCAAATTGACGACTTCATTGCAGTTTCTGTCTACTGCAAACCCATAGTAAGTCTTTTATTCTGACATTCTCTACACAAATGATATGGAAAATGCAAGCCAATACTTGCGGCAAACACGTATTTAGTAAAAATCAAAAGCGGACAGACCAATATACCGGCAAGAGTACCGGATTGATTCGTTCTGAGAGGACACGTCGCCATCAAGGGGCAAAAAAGGTCCATCCCCAAGAAGAGAAAATGGACCTGGATTTCAGATTGAAAATCCATCAGTAGATAATTATATATCCATGCGCTTCCGCAATTTTTCGGACCTCATCCCTATCAAGCAGCTGATATGTTTTTCCTTCGAGTGTAAAATGATACCCGCCCTGGCCATCCGGGATCGCATCACTCAGCAAAGATTCAAATGTCGCCGTTTTAATCATGCCACTTCTCCCCGTAGTATAATCAGCTGGCAGAGATGGCCACATGGACCGCGGCAACCAGTTGAAGCACATCCTGCTCAGTTGTCTGCCACGAGCACATGAAACGCGCACCACCTGAACCGATGAAAGAGTAGAAGTGCCAACCGGCGGACCGGAGTGCTTCAGCTGCGGCTTCCGGCATTTCAACGAATACCGAGTTCGCCTGACGCGGATACATGATGCGGACACCGTTGATGCCTGCCAGATGTTGTTCCAACAAAGCCGCACATCGGTTGGCGTGCCCGGCATTCTTGAGCCAGATTCCGCTTTCGAGCATGCCGATCCATGGTGCAGATATAAAGCGCATCTTGGACGCCAGCTGTCCCGCCTGTTTACAGCGATAATCGAATTCATGGGCCAGTTCAGCATTAAAGAAGACCACCGCCTCACCAACCGCCATACCGTTTTTCGCCCCCCCCAGGCAAAGCACGTCCACCCCTGCCCTCCAGGTTATCTCCGCCGGTGCGACATCCAGCGAAACAACGGCGTTGGCAAAGCGGGCACCGTCCATATGCACCCGCATGCCATGGCCTCTGGCCAGTTCGCAGGCCGCTTTTATTTCTTCGGGAGTGTACACAGTGCCGACTTCAGTCGCCTGGGTCAGGCTCAATACCTTTGGGCGGGGATAATGAATATCACTGCGGCGGGTTATGGTGCGTTCAACCTCTGCCAGGTCGAGTTTCCCGCCAGGACCGTTCACATGCAGCAGCTTGGTGCCGTTTGAGAAAAACTCCGGCGCTCCGCACTCGTCGGTTTCGACATGAGCCAGTTCATGACAGATCACACTATGGTAGGAACGGCACAGAGATGCCAATGCCAGCGAGTTGGCCGCAGTACCGTTAAATACGAAGAAGACCTGGCAATCCGTCTCAAAAACCTCACGGAGGTGCGTGCAGGCACGTTCCGTCCAGAGATCATCTCCATAGGAAGAGACAAATCCAACGTTGGCAGCCTGCATGGCCAGCCAGGCCTCCGGGCAGATCCCGGCATAATTATCGCTGGCAAACTGGTTGTATGTGCGATCCTGATTAGTCCCGTCCAATTCATTCTCCACGTCGTAATAAAAAGCAGACTGTATCTGCAATTTAGCACCGGTCCTGTTATGATGCCAGAAATTTCCAATCGTTATGATGTCAGCTATTGAATAGTGTTTGACAAATGGCTATGATACTTATCCACAATCTCGGAATGAAGGGCACTTCTGTATGCGCTACAGCCGTATGCGGCTTTCTCACAAAATATTCCTTGTAACGCTGCTTACCGCAATTCTTGTCGTCTTCTCGGTACTGCGGTCGCCAACCCTCACGGATAATCCTGCCGCATCACCTGAAGACAAGGGGAGAGAGGATCTGTCGCGCGTAGAATACCCGAGCCTGGCAGGCATTAAATGGCATGCCAGATTCATAGAGCCGCAACAGTCTCTCGAATCACTATTCGGAAAAGACTGGATTCTGGTGGCCCGCTTTAACAGGGTTGATCGTCGGCACGTCTACCCCGGCATGACCATTAAAGCTCCTGACAACATGGCCGATATTCGCACCTACACGCCACTTCCGCTTTACTACCGGCCCGCTGCCCGACACGAGAAATATATACTGGTCGATGTAACCGAACAGTGGCTTGGCGCCTATGAACAGGGCAAACTGGTCTTTTCAACTCCCGCGGCAACCGGTAAAGCCACTACGGAAACCCCTGTCGGCATATTTCGCGTATCGACCCGTGACCGCAATCATACATCGTCACTTTATAAAACGGCTGATGACGAAGAACAGTATCCGATGGACAACGCCCTCCGCTTCCATATCGGAACGGACAACGTCTCGTACTGGCTGCATGCCCGCGACCTCCCCGGAAGGCCTGCATCTCACGGTTGCATCGGGTTGTTTGACGAAGAGATGCAGTTGCGGGTTTTTGGCACGCCGCTCAAACCGGTGCTCCGCGATTCACAGAAACTGTACAATTGGGCTGCCGGGGAGGAAGAGTACGAAGATGACAGCGGAGGACCGGAGGAGTTGGAGGACGGACCGATTGTCGAAGTGCGTGGAAGCCTGCCCCGCTATCTGGACAGGCCTCCGTCACGCATATAAACGCTGAAGCTGTTTGGGCAGTGAAATAGAGAACATCACTACAGAGTTTTTAAGCGCACCGGACCGATTGACTACCTCATTCAGCCTTTGAGCTTATTTCAAAAGCACCCCGATATTCTCTCCTGATTTCAGCGTTTCACCCTTTGCCAACCTATCTCGAGAGCCATTTTGCAACCTCTTTGGCGTGGTAGGTTATGATAATATCAGCACCCGCCCGCTTGAAAGCGGTCATTGTTTCCATTACCACCCGTTCCTCATCTATCCACCCCCGCTCAGCAGCACCCTTGACCATGCTGTATTCGCCCGAGACATTGTAGACCGCAAGCGGCAGATCAAATTCGTTGCGCAGGTCACGCAGGATGTCGAGGTACGGCAGACCGGGCTTTACCATGATGATATCAGCACCTTCATCAATATCCGAAGCAGCCTCCCGCAGCGCTTCTCGACGGTTACCCGGATCCATCTGGTAGCTGCGTCGATCTCCGAACTGCGGCGTAGACTCAGCCGCTTCCCGAAATGGGCCGTAATAGCCGGAAGCGTATTTGACCGCGTAACTCATAATCGGGATCGCATCATAACCGTTTTCATCCAGTTTTTCGCGAATTGCACCAACCCGTCCATCCATCATGTCGGACGGAGCCACCATATCAGCTCCAGCCTGCACGTGTGAAAGAGCTTCGCGCGCCAGAAGATCAAGCGTGGAGTCATTATCAACATCCCCGTTCTTGATGATTCCGCAATGCCCGTGATCGGTATATTCACACATGCAGACATCGGTAATTACCGCCAGACCCGGAACATTTTTTTTCAGCGCCCGGATCGTTTCCTGGATGATGCCGGTATCTGAATAGGCATCACTGCCGACCGCATCCTTGGTCTCGGGAATGCCAAACAGCAGGACGGCCGGTATCCCGAGGTTCTGTACCTCTTGAGCCTCGGCGACGATATGTTCGATCGATTGCTGGTAGATTCCGGGCATCGAAGATATCTCTTTTCTGATGCCGCTGCCAAAAGCAGAAAACATCGGATATACAAGATCATTTACCGAAACGGATGTTTCGCGAACCATTCGGCGAAACGTTTCACTTCCCCTGATTCTGCGGGCACGGAACTGTGGAAAAAACATGGTGGGTCCTCCTTGATATTGTGCAGACGTACCACGTATGTAGCGACGATACGCCTGAAGAGAGTAATGCAGCCGGGAATTAAATGCAAGATTTTCTCCTGCTTGCAATATCCGTAAACAGTGGTACGCTTGCCGCTGAAAATAACACTATTTTCCGCTTGCTTCAAACAGGACATAAATGGTATTCAACAGACATTATTTATTTCGTTTAAGGGAGGAATGTGTATGAGAAAAAAAATGATCCTCACACTTGCAGTAACCTTGATTGTTTCGACAACTGCCGCTTTCGGAGCAGTAAAGGAGAGCAGCTTTACGGTAACCCCGCTGATCGGTGGCTATGTTTTTGACGACGGCGAACCTCTTGGCACCTCGTTTTTAATGGGACTACGGGCCGGGTACAATTTTACCAAACATATCGGTATCGAAGCTGTGTATGACTACGCTACTCCCAAAGACGGCAAATCAGCATCGCTGGCCGATCTTTCAGTGAACCGTTTCGGCGGCCAGGTGCTGTACCACTTTTTTCCGGATAACGTCTTTGTTCCGTATCTGGCCGCCGGCTACTCGGGATTACATTATGGCGGCACCGGCTACGACAACAAAACCCACGGCGCCTTCGATTACGGGGTGGGTGCCAAATATTTTATGACCGACGACATTGCCCTTCGGGGTGACCTCCGCCACATTATGTCACGATATCCTGCAGGACAGACAAACGATGATTTTGAGTTTACGCTGGGAGCGTATTTCCAGTTCGGCGGAACGAAGCCGGCAATGAAAGCTGTTGCCCCGACCCCGGCGCCTGAACCTGTTCAGGCGGTTGCACCACCGGCACCGGCACCGGTTCAGGCCGTTGTCGCTCCAGTTGTTGTCCCTCCGGCGGATTCCGATGGTGACGGCGTAATTGACACGCTCGACAAATGCCCCGGGACACCGGCAGGTGTTGCCGTTGACGGCGATGGCTGCCCGCTTGACACCGATAAAGACGGTGTTGTCGATTACCTTGATAAATGCCCGAATACCCCTGTTGGTGTGCGAGTTGACGTCAAAGGGTGCCCGCTTGATTCAGATAACGATGGCGTTGCCGATTATCTCGACAAATGTCCCGGGACACCGGCCGGAGTCACTGTTGATGCAAAAGGATGCCCCGTAGAAGTCGCCAAAAAATTCTGCGACAAACCGGCTGTGATTGCTGTTTCATTTGACACCAACAAAGCAGACATCAAAGCCAGATACCACGTTGAACTTGATACGTTAGGCAATTTCCTGAAAGAGTTCCCCAACTCAAAAGGAACCATTGAAGGACATACCGATGCTGATGGAAGTAAGGCCGCAAACCTGAAATTATCACAGAACCGTGCAGACAGCGTACGGAACTACATCATCACGAAATTCGGCATCGAAGCCAGTCGGCTTTCAGCCAAAGGATATGGCTCAGCCAAACCGGTAGCATCAAATAAAACCGCTGCCGGGAAAACAAAAAATCGCCGGATAGAAGCGATTTTCAGTTGCGAATAATAATACAGTACTGATGGCAAACAAAGAGGGCCCTTCCTGCGAAATCCGGAAGGGCCCTCTTTTGTATGACGGCGCAGTGAAACTTATTTTTTACGGCGGTCCTGCAGTGATATCACCTTGGGGGCCCCACCTTCCTGGCGAACCTTCTGCAGGCGCTCTTTCTCAGTTTTTTCATTCTCGACCCGTTCCAATTCAACCGGAGACTCGATCTCCTCCAAACGAAGCGGCGTGCCACCCATGGTGAAATCCGCTCCTTCAATCTGATTATCATCAAGAATCCAGGTAAAAACCTGCATCGGAAACGTAAGTACCAGCAATTTGACCTGCCACCAGCCAGGCTTGACGTCAGGGAGTATTTCCTCAACACGGGCGTAGAAACCCGGCTTATTGTCTACGTGAATAAGTACCAGATCATGAATTGTCGCCATTAATAGATGCCTTCATATCGTTAATTTTAGTTTGTTATCATCATCTTATTTTTCCGCCCAAAGCAGCAGCGGAGTTTCCATCTTCTCACCGGTCAATGCCGAAGCATCGAGGATAATTCCTCTCAGCACCTGCTCCAGGCCCGCAAGAAGCAATCTGGTCTCTGGAGACAGTTTTTGATCAATAATACTGCAGATGAACAATATGCAGTCAGAAGGCCGCAATCCCGGCTCCATCGTACATCCGGCTTCACTTCCGTACGGACAGAGCGGTTTTTGAGAAAAATCTGCCTCCGTCGGCATTTCTGCCGAGATGCGGGCAAGGGTATCAAGCACACTGATCCGGTATTTTCCATTCTGACAACATTGTCCTCTACAGTCATTGCAGACCGAAGCAGCATCAACCTCTGCGACAACAGCGGCAAGGGCTTCCTTCGTCTTCCGATAGCGGGCCAGCAGCTCCGTTAACTCTGGTCTGTCTTTATCTGAAAGAGCAGCGAACAGAATATTGAGCTTCTCAGTACCGATATTCCACAGTTGATAATCGTCCACATAATTCCTGAAATACTCTTCCGGTGTTGATGTAGTATTGGTTGAAGCAGTCCGTAAGCCGGGTTCTGTTCCCGGGTCGGGTTACCCCTCCCCGGGCGATGGTCATTCATCTGGGTATGCCGTTACCGACACCCTCAAGCAACCAACCCGGAGGCACGGGCGGGCCGCCCTTAACGCCTCCCTATTTGGTCTTGCTCCCGACGGGGTTTACCTGGCATCCGGCGTCACCGCCGGACCCGGTGAGCTCTTACCTCACCCTTTCACCCTTACCTGCCGAAACAGGCGGACTTCTCTCTGTGGCACTTATCCCTGGGGTCACCCCCGCTGGACGTTATCCAGCGTCGTACCCTATGGAGCCCGGACTTTCCTCCACCGGATAAACCGGCAGCGACCATCTGGACTACTCCAACCAAATCAGCGGCACTGCAAAACTACAATCGCTCGGTTTCTACAGTGCCATATTCAAACATGGCCCTACTACTGCTGCAGCTTGAGAATCAGAATCCTCTGACAATGAGGACAGGCCAGCAACTCCTCATACTTGTACAGATTGTTATACAACTGCGGCGGCAGATGCATATTGCATCCCATACAATAGCCGTCACGTGCAACAGCAAGAGCCAGACCGCGGCGCTGTTCGCGGAGTATGGTAAACTTCTTCACCAGACTGGCGGGCAACCCTTTGGTCACGCTTTCCCGGCGCTCAACATCCGCATCTATATCCGCCTGGACCTTATCAATTTCGGACTGTTTCGCCAGGACCCGCTGAGCTGAATTCTCGGCAAGCTCGTCACACTGGATCTTTTTAGCCGCAAGCGCGCCGGAAAGTTCTTCTATCTGACTGATCTTCTGCAGCAGTTGATCCTCAAGATCAGTTACCTGTTTACGGGCAGCGGTAATTTCACGACCCACCGCCTGAAACTCTTTATTGGTCTTGATTTCTTTCATATTCGTTTCGGACCTGACGATGTTCTCCAACTCCGCTGCGTGAGTAGCCTCAAGACCACTCTTTTCCATCTCCAGTTGAGTCAGGCCGGCTTCAAGGCCGACAACCTCTTCCCGGACAGCATCCACACCCTGATTAATTCCACTTAGTTCAGCCTGTAATCCGCTCTGAGCGGCCTTAAGAGCATCGATCTGCTGATCGACCTCCTGCAACTCTTCCAGCATGTCCAGTTTCTTTTTCAAATTAATTCCCCTTTGCAGCAAATTAGTACTGATTATTCCCGGCTATATTCGAAACGGATCCGTTTCCGTTCGGCACGATTCTATATGACAATCCGCATATCCAGCGGCACTAAGCGCGAGACCCAGTCGTTCCGTTATTTCATGCACCATGATTATTTCCGTAGGGAAATGGCCGGCATCGATCAGAGTCAGACCAAGATCCTCTGCGTCACGCGCTTCGTGATATTTTATATCGCCGGTCACCAGCACGTCTGCTCCCGATCGGGCTGCATCGCGCAGCAGAGATGCTCCGCTGCCACTGCAGAGCGCCACCTTTGAAATCCTGGCGGACGGGTCACCCACATAACGCAGCGCTGGAGACGAAAGGATTTCTCTAAGCCGGGCGGCGTACACCCCAAGCGAAGTCGCTTCCGGTAGACGTCCGATTCTACCGAGCCCAAGCGTCTCACCCTCATTCAGCAGGTGGTAGACATCAAAGGCAGGAGACTCGTAAGGATGCACAGCCAACAACGCCTTCACGGCTCGCGGCAACTCTGTGCGCTGTATCAGAAGTTCCAGTCGTTCTTCATCCACTGCAGCCTGTATCCCGACCGACCCTGCAAACGGCACCGCTCCGTCAAGCGGAGTAAATGTCCCGACACCGCCGGCGGTAAAGGAACAATCCTGATACTTCCCCTGAGATGCTGTGAAGGGTAACAGAACAGACCGCACCTTCTCAATATGGTCAACCGGGACGAACACAACAAGTTTAACCAGTTCGCGGGTTGTCGTCACTTTGAGCGGAACAGAGCTGGAAAGGCCTATTTTACCGGCGAGCAGATCATTAAGTCCACCCGTGGCAATGTCATAGTTGGTATGCAGAGAAACGATCGACAGCCCCCCTCTAATTGCCTTTTGTATGGAGGCGCCGTGCGGGTTTCCTGCTGAAATAGACATGAGTGGCTTGAAAATAAGGGGGTGGTGGGTGACGAGCAACTGGCAGGAAGCTTTGATTGCGGAATCAATCACATCGGGTGTTGGATCAAGGGCAACCCAGATACTGTTCACTTCTGCAGAAGGGTCACCGATCTGAAGACCAGGATTGTCCCACGCTTCCGCCAATTGCACCGGAGCTATTTTGTTAATGATTCCAACTATGTCTGCCGTTTTAGGAATTTTCATCGGTGGAAATTAAAAAGAGTGCAACCTTGCGGTGTGCACTCTCGTGATGAGGTATGATAACGGGGCGTTCCCAAATATCTGGCCGGCATCCGGCGTTTATCCCTCGATGTATGAAATGGTGGGCCCACCAGGACTCGAACCTGGGACCAACCGGTTATGAGCCGGTGGCTCTAGCCAACTGAGCTATAGGCCCGTAGGGGAGTTGCATAATAGAGGAGGCGCACACCCCTGTCAAGTAATTTTCAGCAGTTATGCCCGGGAGAGAAAGCGACTGTCCCGGGTATCAACTTTCACTTTTTCGCCGGATTCAAGATACGGAGGCACCCTTATCTTCAATCCGGTCTCCAGGATAGCCTCTTTTGTTTCGGCCGTTGCGGTAGCGTTTTTCATGACCGGCGGCGTTTCCGTCACCGTCAGTTCAACCGTCATCGGCAAATCAACGTTTACCATGCGCCCTTCAAACAACCCCAAAACGACTTCCGTACCGTCAAGCAGAAACATCGAAAGCGGTTCAAACTCTTCAGCCGGCATCTCGAACTGTTCATAATTTTCAAGATCCATAAAGACCCCGTTACCGCCATCGGCGTACAGGAACTGCCCTTTATGGCGTTCGAAATCGGCCTCATCCACCTTGTCGCCCGAGCGGAACGTTTTCTCCAATACCTGACCGGTGATCAGGTTGCGGTATTTGGTCTTTACCATTGTGTTGGCACCACGCGCTGTGGGAGAGCTGATGTTGATATCGGTGATCAGGCAGGGTGCGCCGTCCAACTGGATGACGAGCCCTTTTTTAAAGTCGGACGTAGAAAACATGCTGATAATTCTCCTTATTTATTTGAATCTTTATAAATTAAAAATCGATCAATTAAACAGGGATGAAGGGGATACAGGGGATAAAAACATTTTTTTGAGTTCTGCTATTTCTTCCGATATTCTGCCGTCGGCCAGAACGGAATGCCTCCACGCGGTGTAAACTCGCCTCGCACCGTCAGTCGGATCGGATCAAGCAGCGTTACCAGATCGTTGCAGATACGGTTGACTCCTGCTTCGTGAAATTCGCCATGCATCCGGAACGAGCCAAGATACAGCTTCAAACTCTTGCTCTCGACACAAAGCAGGTCCGGCTGATAATCAATGACAATTTTCCCGAAATCAGGCTGGCCGGTCATCGGGCAGAGGCAGGTAAATTCTGGGCATTCAATATGCAAAGTCCCGACAGCACCGGCCGGGTTTAACTCTACGCGCGAAAAAGGGCTTGGAAACGCTTCCAGCAACCCGGAATCCGGTCTGTCATAATTATAGGTGGTGGCACCGGAGCCGAGGGATTTCAGTTGATCGTGCAATTTCATTCAGTCACTTCCCGGGTAATATTTACAGCAAAGACGATGATAACATGCCAACGACGTGAACAGCGGACAATCGTTCTCATGCACAGTCACCACCCACAGGGAGTAACCAGCGCAACTTCGACTGTCTCAACGGGGAATTTGCCGATGACAACTGGAGGGGCAAGGCTAATCCGGACATGGTGACAGCGGGAGTTCCCGTGTTAATTCAGCTTATCCGCATTTCAGCCCCACCAGTGATTGACCCGCTATATCCAGGCATCGCCGCCATCGTACTCGTATTCAGCTCCTTTGGTTCTGGGGGTGACTTTGAACTTGGCTTCGCGGGCAAGCCGCCTCATGCGCTCGGCAGCGGTTTCACTCAGGCCGGTAAGCTTACCGCGCATTTCGCGGCCCGGCGCGGGGGCGAGCAGCAGGGCGGCGGCGACACCGATTACGGCACCGGAAACAAAGGCTATTACAGCAGCAGCGGCACTATCATTGTTGGTTGACATGTCAGACTCCTTTTACTAGTGGCATCGAAATTAAATCTGAAGGCAGTTCCGTTTCTAGCACAACAACTGACCGATATAAAAGTAAAATGTTACAGCACCCTGGCCAGATGGCGACGGATCATATCTTCAAAATCGGCATCACTGTTTCCACTGTAGATAAGCGATGAGCCTATCTCAGCCGCCAGAATCGCACAAAGATATTTTTGCGGGAGCCTACTGACTCTCTGCCGGTACAAGGCTGTTTCACGCAGCATGCGCGGCAGGTGACTCATGACAGCCTCACGGAAGGGGGGGGTCAGACAAAGCTCTGGCCTGAGCGAGAAGAAGTCAAAGAGCCTCGTGTAAAGGTTATTTATGTTATGGCTGATAGTTTCGGAAATTTCACTATAAAGCTGGGTTCCATCAGCTTCTTTATGACGCTGAATGATCAAACGCGCCTCGTCGGCTGCCCGTTTCTCCAGAATAGCCAGGACATCACCGGCATAACGCTCCTTATGTTCCATAAATTCTCGTTCGGATAACAGCAGGTTGGCAATAATCTCGTACGATGAGGAGATTACTCCGCATTTGTTGGCAGAGGCGTCGCGCATCAGCGTAACACCACTCTCCTGTAGCCTGATCCGGGCTTCAGGGGTGATGAAGGAGTTGGCACCTTCTATGATGACCCCTGAAGAAGGAACTCCACTCTCACCAAGAAACAACTGCCAGTTCTGAGCATCAATTGTCTCCGGTCGCCCCCCGGCCGGAATGAACAAATCTGCCTGGACGGTAAAAACAAGGCTGTTGTAAAGGCGATTGAAGTCATCTATATCCAGCCACTCCTCAACAAGTCCTTCAGCAGTACGCATGACCTTCCGATGCGATTCCTTCAGCCCTTCCATGCGCCGGCCGGTCCGGTAAATAATATAGCCATCCATTCCCAGAAAAAATGGATTAAAGGCGTCAAGGTCTGACACGAGCGCTATGCGACGTAATTCGTCGTGACGAATGCCGTTCGGATCATAGAGAGCAGCTGTTCCGTCCAAAATCAGGCGGGCTTGCATTCCGGGGCACCGTTCAAGCATGATTCGCAGACAATTGCCTGCGACGTCACCATTTGGCCCCCCGGTCATCTTGAGTGAAAACGGATCCCGACGGATGTTGATTCCTGCCGCTTCAGCCATCGTAATTTCAGCAAAAGTAACCACACCGGTCGAAGTAACACCGTATTCTTTGTGGTTGATTCCAAAACGCTTGCTGGACATGATGCCGACACCCAGGATATAGCCCCGTTTTTTTGACAGAGATGCTATCGCCTCGATCATGCCGTCGTGCATGTTCTCATCAGGACCGATTTCGATCGGTTCGTCATCGCGGTAGTAGTCGACAACACGACGGTCTCTGGCTATTCCGTTTTCGGTGATAAAAATATCGAGAAAAGCGTTTGCGATGCCATATTGAAGCTTGTAGAGGCGGAAGTTTTCCGCTTCACTCCCTGCCTGTTCCATATCAGAGGCATCCAGCACGACCGCCAGCTTTGAGCCCCCCTCATATATGTCCTTGTTCTTCAACTGCTGGGTATGTGCAAGAACATATACTTCGCGAAAGATGGTGTTGGCCGAGGTTATAAAGTCATCGGCGCTGCGGGCTATTACAGTGCGCCAGCCACCGCGGGCAATATCCGAAAAGCCGACATGATAACCGGCGCCGAAACGGCTGAAAAAAAACGTAACCCGGAAGGGGAGCGTTTCCGGGAGGTCTGCGGTAAATTCACGTCCCAAAAGCCGCAGATACCCCGGATCGAGCCGGAAAGCCAGCGCCTGTTTTTCGGCCACGAAAAAGTTCGTTTTGAGGGTATGGGTGATCAGCAACAGGCAGCAGCGATAGACTGCCCGGCGGATATCATCCAGCCAGCGATGACCGGTGTTGTACCCTTCAACAGCAGCCTGCACTTCGGCCAGTGCCACAGAGTAAAACGTTTCCCGATCAGCACGCCCAGGATCAAAGCGCAATCGAAAAAGTCGTATAAGAAGCTGAGCCATTTCCGGATGATCATAAAATGCACTCTGAACATCCTCAAGCCCGAAACGCTCCGGTTGACCATGTGCCAGACTGGTGTGACAGAAAGAAATGCACGCATTGACCAAAGCAGCATCTTCACCGGAGAGGAGTCCTTCAACAACGTACTGGTGGTAGACTTCGGATGAAGTGGACAGTATTTGAGTCGTGCATAATTCGCGCCTCAGATTGTCAGCAAGGGGGCTATCGGGTGAGATATCCTCTCCCTTCCGGCTGATAACGAGAAAAGAGCCGAGGAAGTAAGGATGAACCCCGTTCGAAATCAGCAGGCAATAGGCCCGGCGGATGCCAACATCAAGACGATTAAAGACCTCAAGCAGCTGCAGCAGGAAATCTTTCTGCGGCGGGTTACCGACCCCAAACAGGACCCTGGTTTCCGTGCGTCCGTCACGCTCTACCTGACTGATATTTAGAAACAGCCCGCCCGCTGAGTTAGTACAGTCAAACAGCCAGACGAGGTAGGCGGTCCGTGAGGGTGGCGACATCCGGATATAGTTTTCATTATTCAGCCAGAGAATTTTCAGCAGCCTGTCGAGCTTTTTCAAGTCAAAGTCAGGGAAAGACGAGCGGAGTTCTGCGCGCACCTTTTTCACCAGTGCTGCCGGGATATCAAGCTCGCGAGTGAGGTCGATATCCTTATTGTGGCGGCGGTCAAATTCAAAGCGCTGCACCTCCAGCTCATGCTCGATTCCCGGCATATCTGCGTTGGAGTGGGAAAACATGGCATAGGATATCTCGCGTTCGCCTAATTTGCGCAGAGTACCATAGAGGGAGCCGGGACGGTTGCCACAGGCAACGACAAGCTGCTTTTCCTGATCGGCGAGAATGAGATGCCGATTGTGTTGCAGGCAACCCATCTCTCTGGCCAACAGTGCCAATGCATCCTCTTCATCTGCCATTGCCTGAAAGAAGTAGGAACTCATATGCTCCTGAATCCAGATGGCGTTTTTCTCAGCGGCGATTCGGGAAGCTTGGGCGTTGCGACGAACCAGTGAAGTCAGGTGCATGTTGAGTTCTCCCCTGAAAAGATTTCCATATCGCGGATTATAAGCCATATTACGCTTTCAGCAAGTTTTAACTTTCGATTTTTCTTTCATATCAATTTTACTTTCAGTAAAATCAACCAAAGCTTTTCTTGACCGTATACCGTTGAATTGCTATAGTCGCGCCGCGTTTTTTTATTCCACCTGAAAACAGGGTTAAACGGTGCCAGACAGAGCATTTACAATTCAGCAGACGAAAAACGGCATTGCCAAAATGACAATTACCGGCAACGGTTCCGTCTCTGCCGCAGATCTTCTGGAATTACTCAAACGCCAGACAGCCACACTGGCCGGCAACCATGAGATAAAAGGGCTGCTTGTTACCGGCTCGGATGGCGGCTTCTGCCAATGCCTGCGAGAACCTCGAGCTTCAGCTCAGAAAGCTGCCGCGCTGTCAGGCTTTGGCCAGCAGGTTATGTTCGGCCTTGAAAAAATCGGTAAGCCCTGTATTGCTGCCATCGAGGGAGAATGCTCTGGATTAGGACTGGAATTTGCTCTTTCATGCGATTTTATAGTGGCATCACGGAGTGCATGTTTTGGTTTTCCCGACATCGCTGAAGGCTTGATTCCCTACTGCGGAGGCACACAGCGACTCGCACGACTGGTAGGAAAATCAAAAGCAAAAGAGATGCTCTACAGCGGAGACCTGATCTGCGCCGAGGAAGCATACCGGATTGGCCTGATAAACCGTCTTTATTCAACCGGAGAGGCTCTGTCAAAAGCAGAGGAGCTGCTCGAACTCATCTGCACCCGCAGCCCACATGCAATCCGCATAGGTGGCGAGGTGGTCAATGCCGGCTACGACATCGACCTGCAGACCGCGTGCCTGTTGGAGCGGGATGCCTTTGCACTCTGTTTTTCCAGTTTCGACCAGAAGGAAGGCATGCGGGCTTTTCTGGACAAAAACCACCCGCAGTTCAAAGGGGAATGAACATGTCCATCGAACATGGCTGCGTTCAGGTATATACCGGCAACGGCAAGGGCAAAACTACCGCAGCGCTCGGACTCGCGCTACGGGCGGTCGGCCGGGGTCTCAACGTCTGCGTATACCAGTTCATCAAAGGGGGGGGGCGCTACGGCGAGCACCTGGCCGCCGAAAAGCTGGCACCTCTGCTGACGATTATCCAGACCGGCAGACCGGGGTGGGTAAACACCAAAGATATCACCGAAGACCGACGTGTTGCGCAGGAAGCGCTTGCCAAAGCGGAAAAACTATTGGTATCGGGCGAATTCGACATTTTTATCTGCGACGAAATTAACGGCGCCGTCGGCTTCGGTCTGATTGACGTTGAACAGGTGTTGGAGCTGATCCGCGTAAAACCGGAAAAAACAGAACTGGTTTTGACCGGACGCAACGCTCACCAGCAGGTGATCGACATCGCCGATCTGGTAACCGAAATGCGGGAGATAAAGCATTACTACAAGGCAGGAGTTCCGGCACGCACCGGCATAGAAATGTAGGTCAGTCACAATGAACGTAATTCAAACCAACTAACATACCGGAGGTAATGTACCATGGCTGAAAGGATTCTACGCGTACTCGTCGGAAAACCAGGGCTGGACGGCCACGATCGGGGTGCAAAAATAATTGCCCGTGCCTTTCGTGACGCGGGTTTTGAGGTTATCTACACCGGTCTGCACCAGACTCCGGAACAGATCGTTTCGGCCGCTATCCAGGAGGATGTTGACTGCGTCGGGCTTTCAATTCTGTCAGGTGCCCATAACACTTTACTCCCTAAGATTACGCAGCTCTTCAGGGAAAAGGGGGCTGAAGACATAAAGGTTTTCGGGGGAGGGGTCATACCTGAAGACGATATTCCCGGACTGAAGGCGGCCGGAATCTGCGAAGTATTTACTCCCGGTACTTCAACGGAAGATATCGTCGCCTGGGTGAGAAACAATGTTCAACCCAGGGCCTGATGCCCTATAAAAAACTCCGCATAGAATGCGTGAACCGGGTCGGGTATATCCTGCTCGCATCCGGTTCACGATTCAACAAGTTATCCATCACCACCATTAGGGAACTGAAACGCGCTTTCTCACAGCTCGAGGAAGATGCTTCGGCGCATGTGATTGTTCTCAGCGGTTATCCGGGTGAGTCTTTTGCCGTCGGGGCAGATATCGGGCAGATGGTGCATTTCTCTCCACATGACGCCTTTCACTTTGCCGAACTTGGGCAATCCCTGTTCAACCAGATAGAGTCCTGTACAAAACCGGTTATCGGGGCTCTGAACGGCATCACCATGGGAGGGGGCTGCGATCTGGCCATGTCATGTGACATCCGCTTTGCAGCAGAGGGGTTGCGCGTCGGACACACCGGGGCAAAGCTCGGCATCATCACCGGATTTTGCGGGACCCACAAACTGCCCCGTATCGTCGGCAAAAATTACGCCCGGGAAATTTTTATGACTTCGGATATTTACGGCGCGGCAGAGGCACTGCAGATGGGGCTGGTTGACCGGGTAAGTGTCGAAAACGAATTCTGGCCGGAGGTTATAACTTTTGCCGAAAGGATCGCCGGCCATCCCCGGACCGCACTATACGCGGCAAAACGGCTCGTCAACGCCGCCGAAGACACCGACCTGCGCAGCGGCTGTCTGCTGGAACGGGAAACATCAACGCATATCAATTCAATTACCGATTACAGCGGATACTGACGGGACTCCGGCTGATCCTGCATTTTTTCACTCATCCATACAACGTTTTTTCGCGGGCAGGAACCCTCACCAATTTGATCTGTTGAATGCTTCTGTAATTTCACATACACACACCATAAACCGCTACATCAATGCATCGATTGCCTGCAACCCTTCCAGAGCTCCGCAGGGGAGCGATATATGAGGTGCCGTTATCTCCGCTTCGGAGGGATTGATACGAATGACGGTAGCATACTCGAAGTTCCAACCGATCCGTTCTGATGTAGCCCGAATGGTGGGAATGGCGCTGCCGGCACCCATTTCAATCACGGCGATGCGCCGGTTCTTATGAGTGGCCAGAAACCGTTCGAACGCATATTCCTGAGTGCGGGTGCGGTCCGGAAGCCAGAGCCAGTCGCCGAACATGAGAATATTAGGGCGACTGATCCGGCCGCAATCGGAACAGCGGGGAAGTGGGTGACGGGCCCGCATAGACACTTCTTCAATCCTGATTATCTCATCATTTTTCCAGATGGAATCGCTGCATGGTTTCTGACACTGTAGCCAGTGAATCGACCCGTGAACTTCCAGAATATGGTCGTCGGCATAGCCTGCCTTCTGGAACTGGCCGTCAACATTGGAAGTTACTACAAAGTAATCAGCCCCCCTCTCCTTAATCCACTTTCTGATAATATGGAACCCCTGGTGAGGAATCGTATCCCGGTACAGATTGGTGCGGTGGCCGTAAAAGCCCCAGCCGAAGGAGGGATCATCAGCAAAATGCCGGGGGTTGGCACAGTCGACAAAGGAGAGCCTCAGCCGTGCGTACGCAGGATACGCGTTCCAAAATCCACGATCCCCACGAAAGTCCGGCAGGCCTGAATCAACTCCCATCCCCGCCCCGGCGGTAACAACAAAAACCTCAGCTCCCCTGAGCACCTCAACGGCATCAGGTATCATATCGCCTCCAATCCCGGTTCAACCTGACCCGGTTGTTCTCTTGAACGCGGCTACAAAAGCATTGGCCGGATGCGCCATAACTTCATCAGGGGTCCCTTCCTGAATGATTTTCCCGCCATCCATGACCACCAGTCGTTCCACTACGTGAAAGGCCTCGATACGATCATGCGTTGCGATTATGGCCGCTGTTCCCGATTCATGCAGAATCTGGCCAAGGTCCTCTGCCAGTACAATCCTGGTCGGAAGATCAAGACTTGAAAAGGGCTCGTCCATGAGAAGCAGCTCCGGACGGACGGCAAAGGCACGGGCAAGACTGACGCGCTGCGCCTCCCCGCCCGAAAGCTTGTGGGCTGAACGCCCTGCCAGGTGTCCGATTTTAAAAAGTTCGAGACCGTCACGGGCAATGTCTCTTGCTTCACTGCGTCCGGTTCCTCGTATCCGCAGGCCTTCAGCAACATTGTCAAGTACCGTCGTATCAAACAGGAGCGGTTCCTGAAAAACGACCGCAATTCTTCGTCTGTACGTAATTTCAGCATCAGGCGACACCTCGACTCCGTGAAAACGAATCCTGCCGCTCGCTCGTTCGATTAAACAGGCAAGGCCAAGCAGCAGACTTGATTTGCCCGCACCGTTCGGTCCGACTATGCCGACCTTTTCCTCGGCGTCCATCGAAAAGTACGGCAGCTCAAGAACCTGCACGCCGCCGCGCCGGATGCGGAGATCATTGACCTCAAGAAGAATACTCATCGCGGCCTCTCCCGCTGCTGAATAACCGTCAACAGATAATTGACTCCGAAGGCAAGAGTCAGCAGGATCAGCGACAGTGCGATTGCCATGTCGAAATTCCCCTTACCGGTTTCCATAACGGTAGCCGTGGTCAGCACCCGAGTCTGCCCCTTGATATTACCCCCCACCATAATCGAGGCCCCCACCTCGGAAATGACACCTCCGAACCCGGCCATGACGGCAGCAAGCAGTGGTAGACGAGCTTCACGTACCAGTATCCATACCGTCTGAATCCTGGTAGCTCCCAGAGCTCGCACCTGAAGTTTGAGATTGGCAGGCAGGTTCTGTATCGAGGCAATGGTAATGCCGGTCACTATCGGTGTGGCTATCACCGCCTGGGCGAGAATCATGGCTGTTGGAGTGTAGAGGATTTCCAGAAAACCGAGCGGCCCGCTGCGCCAGAGGAAGAGCGTAATAAACAGTCCGACAACAACCGGCGGCAACCCCATGCCGGTGTTGACCAGGCTTATAAAAAAACGCCGGCCGGGGAAATCTGACAACGCCAGAAATACTCCAGCCGGGATTCCCGTACAGAGGCTGACAAACGTAGCGCTGCAGGAAATCCCCAGAGAAAGGAGTGTCACAGTCAGCACATCCCGATCAAGTGAGAATATCAGCGACAGTGCCGTGCGGATTCCATCGATAATAAGTTCCATCCAATCACCAGTTGATTACAGGTTTTTACCGTTACCCGGCATGCAGCGTGCGAATGTTTTTCCGTAGGTGTCCGTACGTGAATCTGAAAAAAGAACAAAAAAACCCTTTTCTTGGCAGAAAAGGGACGCGGACAAACCACCTGAAGTGGCACGTCATACACTGGGTCCCCTTTTCGAAAGGAGGGCGGCGCTGTTTCCGGCGACACCCGCAGGTTGCAGGCCATGAGGATTTTTACCCGGTAGACGTGTGCAACTCGGAGAGTGGTGATTTCGGGGCACTATAGCTTCAAGAGTGCGAAGTGGCAAGCTATAATAAATATCTGAAAAACAGTTTTTCAACAGTAACACGTTTTTTATATTTAAGTGATTGACTCCTTATTTTCACTCTTGTATTTTATTCGTGCCACTAATTATTGATTCGTACTTTACCAATAAAGGCAGTTGTTATTTATGCATATGGCTGATGCACTACTATCACCGACGGTCGGCGGGGCGATGTGGACCATTACCGCCTTCACCATCGCTTACTGCTCCAAAAAAGTTCGCAGCGAGATGGATGACCGCAAAATCCCTCTTATGGGAGTCTTGGGTGCGTTTATCTTTGCCGCACAGATGATCAATTTCACTATCCCGGTTACCGGTTCCAGCGGCCATCTCGGTGGGGGGTTGATACTCTCCATCCTTCTCGGACCGTACGCAGCCTTTCTAACCATAGCATCGGTACTGGTGGTTCAGGCGCTCTTTTTTGCTGACGGCGGACTTCTGGCACTGGGATGCAATATTTTCAATCTCGGATTTTTCCCTGCATTTGTCGCCTATCCTTTTATTTACCGGAAGATCAGCGGTAGCACTCCGTCTCCGGCCAGAATATCATTTGCGGCTATGGCCGCTGCCGTCATCGGCTTACAGCTGGGTGCCTTCGGAGTCGTTGTGGAAACTTTTGCGTCCGGAATTTCCTCGCTCCCTTTCGCAACCTTTGCCGGAATCATGCAACCTATCCATCTCGCAATCGGAATGGTTGAAGGCCTGGTGACAGCCTCCGTAATCTCTTTTGTCTACAAGGCAAAACCGGAAATCCTTCAAAGCCCCGTGAATGAAGATCCGACAGATGCTCACCCGTTTAGAAATGTCATTCTGATCTTCCTGGCACTGGCCGTTCTTTGCGGCGGCGTTTTGGCCTGGTTTGCATCAACGCTTCCAGACGGGCTCGAATGGTCAATCAGCAAAGCCGGCGGCCTGAAGGAGCTAAAGGATTCCGGGCAGAAATCGCACGGCACATTGGCGACGTTTCAGAAAAAGCTTTCTTTCCTGCCGGATTACTCTTTCAAAAAATCTTCTGAAGAGATGAAAAGCGAGCCCCTCCCCGCTGATAGTCAGACGCAAAAACAGGAGGTGGCAAAAACCGGGGGAAGCAGACTCGCCACCACTGTTTCAGGAATGGTTGGCGGCACGTTGACCCTGGGACTTTCGCTTATTATCGCATTCTTCATAAAACGCAGATCCCGAAAGGCTTAAACCGATACAAAAAAGAGATATACCGTTAATTTTTAACAAGGATCATCCTTGACATAATTGTTGAGTGCGTGGTATTCAAGCAACGTAACTGTGTGTTGAGGCTGTATGAAAATTGAATAACGAATCAGGGTGCCCACACGGGCTTTAAAGGGAAGAGGGGTGAAATCCAAATTCCAGGACGGGGATACAATCAGTGTGGCAGGAATTGAGGCAACGAGGCGTGCGGAATCAAGCGTTGAGGAACCGAAATCAGGCCGGCGGAGATAGCCCCTCACTTGGAATTTAGAAGAGTCCCCCGCGGACCCGCCGCTGTAAGCGAGGACGAAGGGCATAATGCCACTGGTTGAAAGACCGGGAAGGCGCCTGGAGGGTGAATCGCAAGCCAGAAGACCTGCCATGATTCTTACCACTCTGCATTTCCCGGGGGACCGGGGGAGTGAAATACGCGTAATGAGACTTTGAATACGAAAAGTCCGCATGCTGCTCTCGCAGGTGCGGACTTTTTTTGTTTGTTGCCACAAACCGGGACACCCCGGCTGGAGACTGAAGATGCACATCATGGAAGGTTTTTTACCGGTGAAACATGCCATAGGTTGGAGCGTTGCCTCTGCTCCTTTTATAGGCTACGGACTCCACTCAATTAACAGACGGATCAAGGAACATCCGGAGCAGCGTATGCTGCTGGGAGTTGCTGCTGCTTTCACATTTGTCCTTTCTGCTCTGAAACTCCCCTCAGTAACCGGGAGTTGTTCTCACCCCACCGGCACGGGACTCGGGGCCATACTGTTCGGGCCTTCAGCAATGGCTCCTATCGGAGCGGTGGTACTGCTGTTCCAGGCTATTCTACTTGCTCATGGAGGCATAACCACACTTGGGGCCAATATTTGCTCGATGGCGGTTGTGGGACCTTTTGCCGCTGCAGCTATTTACCGGTTTGCCAGATTTGCGAGACTCCCCTTTGGGTTTTCAATCTTTCTCGCAGCATCGTGTGCAGACCTTCTTACCTATATCACCACGTCGGCACAGTTGGCATATGCTTTTCCCGACCCCGCAGGCGGCTTTGCTGTCTCTTTTGTAAAATTTGCATCCGTTTTTGCCATAACTCAGATTCCGCTGGCAATCAGCGAAGGGCTGCTGACAGTTGTGGTTATGAATGCCCTGTCTCGTTTCAATGCACAGGAACTGAAAGAGATGGACGTAGTAACCGCTCAGGAGGTGCAGGTATGAAGCGGTATCAAAACCTCTTGATGATAATCGGCGTGATTTTCTTGATTGCACTGCCGCTCTGGATGGTGAAAAGGCCCGTTGCGGGACCCGACGGCAAAAACGTAGAAATATTCAGGGGGGCCGACGATCAGGCTAAAGATCTCATCAGCAAGATCGATCCCGGATATAAGCCCTGGTTCAAGCCCTTGATGGAACCACCAAGCGGTGAGGTCGGTTCCCTGCTTTTTGCCCTCCAGGCTGCACTTGGTGCCGGTTTCATCGGCTATTATCTGGGAGTGTCAACCACCCGTGCCCGAATGCGTCGTGAGAATCATACGGAAGCCCGGTGCTGACGGAACAGTGTGCCTATACAAACCGCTGGCGGCAGGTATCACCCGTCGCAAAAGGGTGTTTCTCCCTCTGCGGCATTGTTGCCGCCTTTGCTGCGGGCTCCCCCCGGACAGCTCTGTCAATTGCTTTCGTTCTGGCGTCAGTTTCGATTATCGGCGCCGGCATCCCCCTCAACCGTTACCTTCGGATAGCCGCTCCTCCGCTCCTCTTTCTACTGGCAAGTATTCTGTCACTGGTTATTTCGTTTGATCCGGTAACTTTGGGTGAAGGGTTCTCCCTCCACCTGGCCGTTTCGGAACTCCCCCGCATTGCCCAGGTCAGCAGTCGTTCACTTGCATGCCTGACGGCACTGCTGTTTCTTGCTTTAACCACCCCGCTCTCGGATATCATCTCTCTGTTGCGGCGATGCAGGCTTCCGGATACCCTGCTCGATCTGATGACTCTCTGCTACCGGACTCTCTTTGTATTGTCTGAAGCGATTCATGATACTATTACCGCTCAGTCTGCCCGTCTCGGGTATACTACACTGTCCATATCCATGCGTTCGCTCGGCGGTCTCATTACCAACCTGATCATCCAGGTCTGGCAGCGAAGCCTCGCACTTCATACAGCCGCCCTGGCACGCAACAACGACGGTGCTCTCCGTTTTCTCGATAACCGCCATACCAACTCACGAAAGGACATATCCATTGCTGCGGCGGCAGGAGTGTTGCTCGTTATCCTGACACGTATTTTGCCATGACCGATTCAATCCTGACATTGAAGGATGTCTCCTATCGCTATCCTGACGGAACAAGCGCACTTAACAGCTGTTCCCTTTCGATCCGCCGCAGTTCGCGCACCGCCGTTCTCGGTGCCAACGGCGCCGGAAAAACCACTATGTTTCTCCATCTGAATGGCATCCTGCGCCCCTCTGCCGGCCAGGTATGCCGGGAGGGAATTCCGCTTGATTACAGTCGCACAGGCATGCGGAAGCTGCGCAGTCTGGTCGGGCTTGTCTTCCAGAACCCGGATAACCAGCTGTTTTCGGCCAGTGTGCGTGAAGATGTCTCCTTCGGACCGATGAATATGAGACTTGAAGAAGCAGAAGTGCGGCAACGGGTTGAAGAGGCGTTGCTGGCGGTAGGTATGTCGGCCTCTGCAGACAGGCCGGTCCACAACCTGAGTTACGGGCAGAAAAAGCGCATCTGTATCGCCGGCGTACTTGCCATGCGGCCCGAAATACTTGTACTTGACGAACCGATGGCAGGACTTGACACCGCAATGCAGGAAGAACTTGCAACCATCCTCGAACAACAGCATGCAGCAGGTATGACGACTGTTATTGCAACTCATGACCTTGATTTTGCCTATGGTTGGGCGGATGACGTTGTTGTACTGAAGTCGGGACGACTTCTCGCTCACGGTTCTCCGGCGGAGATACTGCTGCGTGAGGATGTGCGGCAGGCGCTTGGCGCAACTCCATTGGTGGCAGAAATTACCCGTTCACTTTCCTTGATTGGTATCGATCTTCGTGATAATGGGTATCTACCACGCAGTAAAATCGAATTACTGCAGGCAATCAACGCACAGAACAGACGGGAGAACGTCCAATGATCATTGTAACCGGAGGGGCTGGACTGATCGGCAGTGCCGTAGTTCAGCATTTAAACGCACGAGGCAGGGAAGATATCCTTATCGTCGACCATCTGGGGCACACAGACAAATGGCGTAACCTGTCTCCGCTCCGCTTCATGGATTACCTGGAGAAAGATACGTTCGAACGAATACTGGATGACGGGAAACTGGCCGAACGCCTCCCTGGCGGCGAAACTCTTGACGCGGTCATACACCTGGGTGCATGTTCCGCCACTACCGAACCTGATGCCACGTACCTGATCAGAAATAATTTTGAATATTCCCGCAAGCTGGCCCTGATCGCCCTGGCAGCCGGCGCCCGTTTTATCTATGCGTCCAGCGCCGCCACGTACGGAGACGGTGAGTACGGCTTTGTCGATGATGAAAGCCAAATGGCGCTTCTCCGTCCGATGAACATGTACGGATACTCAAAACATCTCTTCGACCTCTGGGCGCTGCGCCGGGGAATCCTTGACAAAATTGTCGGTATAAAATATTTCAACGTCTACGGCCCCAATGAACAGCACAAAGGGGACATGCGCTCCCTCGTACTCAAGGCATATGAGCAGATCGGTGCCACCGGTGCTCTCCGGCTGTTCAAGTCACATCGCCCGGAATACGGTGACGGCGAACAGCTGCGCGACTTTGTCTATGTCAAAGATGCCGCGGCCATGACCCTCCACTTTCTCCAGAACAGCGGCACAAACGGGATTTTCAACGTTGGCGGCGGCACAACCGTCAGCTGGAACCGGCTGGCCCTCGCCGTCTTCAGCGCCATGGAGAAACCGGTTAACATCGAGTATATTGATATGCCGGAATCGATTCGAGGCACTTACCAGTACATGACCTGTGCCGACACCGTCAAGATCCGTGCAGCCGGCTATCTGGAACCGGTTGTTCCCGTTGAAGAAGCGGTCGCCGATTACATCCGGAACTATCTCGTCCCGGCAAAAAGACTGGGAGACTTATAACGATACTGCTGTGGGCTGCCTGCATATCCTGACCCGCATTTTTTCATTTTTCTCTGTTTGAACCCAATTTCACATTTGACAGGTATCCCATGTCCCTCGCAGAGCAGGTATTAGATGGAAACATTCGCGCCGCCGCACGGTTGATGCGCGACATCGACGATGGCCGAACCCAGGCTGTTGAAGAGCTGAAGCGGCTCTACTCTCAAACAGGCAACGCCTTCATTATAGGCATCACCGGCCCTCCTGGGGCCGGCAAATCGACACTTGTTGATCAACTGACTACATCGTTTCGCGGACGTGGAAAAAAAGTTGGAGTTGTCGCAATCGATCCCACCAGCCCCTTTACCGGCGGTGCGATTCTGGGCGACCGCATCCGCATGAATCGTCATTCCTGCGATGAAGGGGTTTTCATCCGCAGCTTGGCTACTCGAGGAGCCCTCGGGGGACTTTCCCGCTCAACGTCAGATGTCGCTCTGGTGATGGATGCCCTCGGAATGGATATTATTATTATTGAAACGGTCGGAGTCGGGCAGGATGAAGTTGACATCGTCAAGGAAGCTCATACAACCTGTGTCGTTATGGTGCCCGGACTCGGTGATGACATTCAGGCCATCAAAGCCGGGATCCTTGAAATCGGTGATATTTTTGTCGTCAACAAAGCCGACCGGGAAGGGGCGGACCGGACGACCAGAGAGTTGAAGACCATGCTGGAAATGCGCCATCCTGTGGAAGGAAATTGGAATCCAAAGGTTATGAAAACTGAAGCACAGCGAGGTGCCGGCATAGAAGAGCTGACAGATGAAATTTTGTTACACCGCGATTTTTTCTTGTCAGGCGATGCTGTTAACGGTTTTATACAGGATCGAAACCAGCGCCATTTCATGAGTATCCTGCGCGACACACTGCTCAGAAAAGCACTGTTATTCATGGCAAAAGACAATTATCTTGACAGGGTTATTGCAGAGATGAGTGACCATCGCATCGATCCGTATTCAGCGGTAGAGCATATAGTTTCGAAGATGATGCCGGATAATTGAAAACATTTTTTACACACCGGGCATAGGGACAACAGAGAAGATCTGAGAGCATTCGGTTAAATACAACCATTAATACTCTGCAGTTTTGTGTGATACGTGTTTCATGCAATGCTCTGTTTTCTCTGTAACTCGGCACTCTGTGGCCTTCCGTCTGTGGTTTGTCGGTTTAGAAGTTGAATTTTTCCTGAATTGCTCTATACTTTATCTAATGAACATCCATATTATTTGACAGGAGCACAAAATGCCACTGACCGGAATCGCCCTGATAATTATTGCTGTAGCGCTCTGTGTTCTGGTATTGACGATGATCCCGACACTCATAGCGGTCAAACGGACTGCAGTCTCGGTCGGAGAGCTGGCGGGGATGGTTCAGAATGAGTTGAAACCGGCCCTTCAGGAGTTGACCGGCGTACTGGCGGAATTGAAGACGGTGAGCGGCGGGATGGCCGAACATACAACTGATGTCAAACGTTTTATGTCGGCTTTGGGGGAGGCAGGTGTTAATCTAAGCACAATCAATCGTTCGGTAGGTGTTGTCGCAGGCATTCTCAACACCACTACGGTCTGGGCCACCGGAACCAAAGTGGCGGCAAAATACATGTTTGAACGGTATCTAAAAAAAAGAGGGGGTATGTAATCATGTCTGACAAATGTGAAGTTTCAGCAGGAACTGTATTGGTATCGTTTGTAGCCGGAGCTGCAATAGGCGCCGGCCTGGCACTGTTGTACGCACCGAAGAGCGGGCGCGAAATGCGTGAGAACATTCTTGACCTGACGGAAGATGCAGTAGACAAGATCAAAGAATACGCCAAGGAAGCTCAGGAAAAAATCAAAACGGCCGTCGAAGATGGCAAGGAAACCTTCGTTGAAAAGAAATCAGTCCTGGCGTCGGCTATTGAAGCCGGACGGGAAGCGATGCAGAGGGAGCGTACTTCGGCACCGTAACCGGAAGTTCATGTAAAAAAGGAGCCCGCGATGACGGGCTCTTTTTTTACATAAGGCAGAAATCAGATCTTCGACGCCGACCCCATCCATCGCACTACGCAATGGCAGGTACCCGTTTATACAGCAGTTTTCGCGTCATTGACTTTCGCGGCTGCTTCCTTTATACTTCCCCGCTATGAAGATGATCAATCACTTTAAATATCTCGGCATCGTCCTGGCCGCCATGTTTTACGCGCTGCCTGTTGCTGCAACAGAGCCGATTCAGCCCCTGCTCGCTGAATTGACCCGGCCGAATGCTCCATCACTCGAACCATCTGAATTGCCTGCGCTTGTTCCTACTGCTAGTCTGGGAGTTGCGGGCCCCGCTTCGCCCGTAGCAACGCTGTTTTCACTTGAAGATTTGCGCAACTCCGGTGATGATGGCAATGATTTAGAGATGCCCGATGTCGATCTGCCGATTTCCGATATCCCGTTGACGCTGAACAGTAAGGTTGAATATTTCCTGTACTATTTTCAGACCAGCAGCAAACCGTCCTTCTCTCGATGGCTCTCACACTCTTCCCGTTATATTCCGATGATGAAAGAGATTCTAAAACGGGAAGGAATGCCGGAAGATCTGGTGTATGTAGCCATGATTGAGAGCGGGTTCCAGATGCATGCCCGCTCCTGGGCCAATGCGGTCGGTCCGTGGCAGTTTATCTCCGACACCGGACGACGCTATGACTTGCGAATCGACCAGTGGATTGATGAACGCAAAGACCCAGTTAAGGCAACCACCGCAGCAGCGCTGTACCTGAAGGAGCTGTACGGCATATTCAAAGGGGACTGGTATCTGGCGGCAGCAGGCTACAATGCCGGCGAGAATAAGATTCTCCGTGCCATCAGCATGTACAATACCAGCGACTTCTGGGAAATTTCGCGCGGTTCTTACCTGAAGCGCGAAACGAAGGAATATGTCCCCAAACTTCTGGCCGCAGCTATTATTGCCAAGGATCCCGCGCGCTACGGTTTTACCGACATAGCCTACCTGACACCAATTGAATACGACACCGTTACTATACCGACCCGTACCAATCTTGACCTTGCTGCAAAACTGAGCAACACAACCTACGAATCAATCAAGGAGCTTAATCCCGACCTGCGGCACTGGTGCACCCCACCGAACTATCCCGACTATCAGCTCAAAATCCCGAAAGGAAGCAAACAGCTTTTTGAGACTGAATACGCCAAGATTCCGGAAGACCATCGTTATACGGAACGGGTTCTGTATAACCGTTATCAGGCGCGCGGGAAGGATACGCTCAAAAGCGTAGCCCGACGCTTCGGAACAACACCTGCGATACTTGCAGAGCTGAACGGCCTGCACTCCAAAAAAAGCCGTATAGCCGGAAAGTCACTGCTCGTGCCGGCCAAACAGACCTTTGACTTCAGCCATGAAGGGCGAACGGCCCGATCAACTGCTCCAGAGAAGGGGAGTTACGCGAAATATTACACGATAAAAAGGGGCGATACCCTCGGTTCTCTTTCAAAACGTTTTAATGTATCGACCAAACTGCTCTCTGCCTGGAACAATCTGAAAACAAAAGTGGCTCTTAAGCCGGGCCGGCGTATTGTTATAGCAAAGTTCACTGAAAAGAACGGAGAGATGGTTCCGGCAGAAGCTAAGAGCTGACTCACGTTTATCCTATTGTCTCTTCGAATGAAAGGAAGTCCCGATGTATAATATTCTGATCTCTGCAGCTGCTGCAGTCGCCGTGCTGCTGATACTTGTTTTTGTCCTCAAACTGGCCTGGTGGGTCTCGCTGATAATCGGCCTGATAGTTTTCGCGCTGATTTTTGTCCTTTTTTCCCGCATCACCATGAAGAAGGTCATGCTGTCGATAGAAACGGCAGGTAAGGATTTACAGGCCCAGCCCCCTCGTTTTGAAAAAGCGATCAGGGAATTGAAAGAAGCTTTACAGTATAGCAAATGGCAGCTGTATGTGGAGGGGCAAGTCAATTCACAGATCGGCATGATATATTATATGAAACGTGACTTTTCAAATGCCTTCCCCTATCTGGAAAAGTCCTTTTTCAAAAACTGGGCCGCGACTGCCATGCTGGCAGTCTCCTACATGAAGCGCCAGAAGAGAGACAAGATGATCAGCACTTTTGAGCGGGCTATCCAATGGAACCGCAAGGAGTCGCTACTCTGGAGTCTCTACGCGTATTGCATGAACGAGGGTGGCGATTCAGTAAAAGCCAAAGAGATACTTGCAAAAGGTCTGAAAAAGCTTCCGGGTGACGAAAAATTGAAGGACAATCTTGAGTGTCTGGAAAAGGGCAAAAAAATGAATATGCGGGCGTATGGGGATTTATGGTTTCAGTTCCACCTTGAAAGCCTGGGCGCTCTTCAGAAGCACCAGATGGCATCTATGGGTGGCCGGATGCAGCGAAGGATGTCAGCTAAAAGATAAAAGAGAGGGTCCGAAAGGGCCCTTCTCTCATACAGAATTTATTTCGGGGAATGTTTCTTCCAAAAAGAGCGCAGTGCGTTATAGCACCCTTCGGGTGTTGAATCAAAAACCACAACCGGCCGGCAGAGCCGACTTTCCAGATCATCCAGAGCAATGTCATCAAGAAATATGCCTTCCCCTTCTTTCAGCATCACATCCGGTACGAGAAGGCAGGAACCAATATTTAGACTGGCCAGCGCTGCAACTATATCATTACCGGCAATCAGTCCACTCACCGTTATACTCGGTCCGAAAAGCTTATTTTCTACTGCAACGGGAACAATATCGACACCGCATTTTTCTGCCAACTGCTCCAGAAAACCACTCACAAATCCAAATGAGGATACGCCGGTGACCACAGTTGCCCGGAACGGACCAAGCGGCCGAATTCTACGCAGCAACCGGGCGGCTTCCTTCATAAAAAGCGGTACCATGCCAACACCGTTCTCTATTTGCGGGAAATTACCATATTCTTTTATTGGGGGGAATGGCAGACCAGCCTTGAGGTAAAATTCGTCTGCAAGAAACAGAAAAGGGTGTCGTAGCTTTCTACTCAGAGCTTTTGCTTTAGGCTGCCAGATTGCAATGATTTCCCGGGCACAATCGCAATCAACCGGTGTTAATTGCGTCAATTTCTGACGATGGCCGGTAAGCCCGAGGGGGACTATCGCTATTGATTGCACAGCAGGAGAGAGATCAACCAGTTCGGCCACGGTTCGTTGCAGTTCTTCACCGTCATTCAGTCCGGGACAGAGGACCACCTGCGTATGCATGACTATCCGGGCGTCAGCCAACCGCCGTAACTGGTCAATAATGCAAGGGATACCGGGCTTACCGAGCATACGTTCGCGCAAAGAAGGATTGGTTGCGTGGACTGAAATATATAACGGGGAGAGACGCTGCTCTATGATGCGGTTCAACGCTGCAGTTTTAAGGTTGGCCAAAGTGACGTAATTACCGTTTAAAAAGGAAAGGCGATAATCTTCATCTTTTACATAGAGAGGCTTTCGGAGCCCTTTAGGAAGTTGATGCACAAAACAGAAGACACAGTTGTTTGAGCAACGGGCGGGAACAGGGGGAGAAAAAATAAGACCAAGCGACTCTTCCGCATGGCGCTCAACCTCCAACTCCCACAATTCGCCATCCTGCTTTTCAATCTCCAGCAGCAACGATTCCTCAGAAGCAGTGTAGTAGCTGTAATCAATCAGATCACGCAACAGCACCCCGTTAACAGCAACCAGGCTGTCACCTGCCGCCACCTCCAATCCGTCAGCTATCGAACCGGGGGTGACTGAATGAATCTTCAGGCCGGCCATCTCTACTCCCGGTAAAACCCTGAACCGTAAAAGGCCTGCATTACTGGTGCAGCCTGAAAGAACCATCTACCGCAGTGATCGTAGCGATGGCATGCTTGTAAATCAGCATATCCCCACCGGAGTCAAGCAAAACAGAGAAGTTATCGAATGATTTTATGAATCCCTCAAGTCTGCCACCCGACATCATGACAACTGCAAGCCGCACACGCTCCTTACGGGCCTGATTAAGATACTGGTCCTGGATATTGAAGGGTGCCTTTGACATTGTAGTTACGCCTCCCGCTGTTCAAAAAAATCAATTGCACGCCGGTGTATAATATCAAATTTCTCGGGATATTCAAACCACAATATATCCGGATCGGCCTTAAACCAGGTCAGTTGGCGCTTGGCATAGTGCCGCGTATCGCGCTTAATCAAGCGCGTGGTCTCCTCTTCTGAAAGTTCTCCGCAAAGGTGAGAAACCGCTTCCTTATACCCAATCGACCGCATCGCCTTGAGTTCCCGCCCGAACCCGGAAGCCAATAATCCGCTTACTTCGTTCAGCAGGCCAGCGTCCAGCATCTGATCAACCCGCAGATCTATTCGCCTGTACAACTCTGCGCGATCCACCAAGATGCCGATTTGCAGCGTGGCATAACGTCGGGTGGCAAATGAATGTTCCTTTTGATATCGTGAAAGAGGAACTCCTGTCAGCTGATATACTTCCAGAGCGCGTATGATTCGAACCAGATTGTTTGGGTGCAGGCCTGCCGCAAGCTCAGGATCGACCTGTGTCAGGCGCCTCAGCATAGCTTCATTGCCTGACCTGTTCGCCTCCTCCTGCAAAGCGTCACGGATTTCACCTGCCCCGCTTGGCGAATCGACCAGACCGTTGACCAGAGTCCTGATGTAGAGACCGGTGCCGCCAACCACAATAACGCGTTTACCTCGACTGGTTATGTCACTGATCGCTGCATCCGCAGCAACAGAAAAATCAGCGGCAGAAAAAGGTTGGTCAGGGTCGGCCACATCGATCAGATGGTGCCGAATTTCGGCTTGCTGATCCATCGAAGGTTTTGCGGTACCGATATTCAAACGCCGGAAAATTTGCAGAGAGTCAGCATTAACGATCTCAGCATCAAGTTCATGCGCAAGTCGAAGGGCAAGCTCACTCTTGCCGGAAGCAGTCGGCCCGCAGACCACAAGGATTTTAATCTCTGGGGAGGGAGTCATGTCCGTTTAAATATTTTCTGCAACTCTGCCAGAGTAACATTGTGGGACACAGGACGACCATGCGGGCAGCTGGCGGCAAAGTCCGTCTGATCCATACGATAAAGCAATTCCTTGATCTGGCCGACTGAAAGGGGATGAAAACCACGAATAACAGAGTGGCATGCGATACGGGAAAGCAAACTTTCCAGGGTGTCATTAAAGGCGACACTTGTGCCGAATCGATCAAGATCCGCCAGAATATCTCGGATCAGATTGATCGAATCCTTTTGCACTACCAGACGGGGAACCGCTGAAACAATGACTGTCGTACCGCCAAACGGCTCAATCTCAAAACCGATTTCGGCCAGATCTGTACTGAACCTTTTCGCCAGCTCTACTTCTGTGAAAGAGAGTTCGACTGTTTCGGAAAACAACAGACGTTGTGACTCGATCCCGCTCGTGAGACTCTGCTGCTTCAGGAGCTGATATGCTACCCGTTCACTGGCGGCATGCTGGTCGATAATCACCAGCCCGGAATCCGACTGGCATATAATATATTCACTATGAAACTGACCGATAATCGACAGTGAGGAAAAATAGCCGGCCGGTTCCGGTTGCTGACTCTCCGGCAGAAAGGATGTGCCAGTTTCACAGACAGTGACTGCCTGTTCCGGCGATATCATTGGAGTCGCGGCTGCTGTTATATTTTGCTGAACCTGCTGAATGTGGTATTGCTGACGTGGGGAAAGAACCAATGAAGACTGGGCCGCAGCAGCGAGCCGTTCGCGTCGGGCCTGTCCGGAGTCTCCGCTCTTTACATTTTCAATAACCCGCGGATCCGTTAACCATGGAGAAGTGCGCAGCACTTTTTCTATCGCATTCTGAATGGCATCATGAACAACTGATTGACGCCTGAACCGGACTTCATGCTTGGTTGGGTGGACATTTACATCCACTTCCTCCGGAGTAAGTTCAATGAATAGAGCCACAACAGGGTAGCGGCCACGGTCGATGACTCCCCGGTAGGCCTGCATTACAGCATGCTGCACAACTCTGTCACGAATAAAACGCCCGTTAATATACGTATAAATTGACTGAGTTCCTGATCGCGCCACTGACGGTCCGGAAACAAAACCAATTATTGACGCATAGTCATCCCCACCTTTGACAGGGTGGAGATAGGGAGAACTTGTCCTTCCAACAACCTGAGAAAGACGTCGGAGCAGGTCACTACGCTGCAGTCGAAGCAGATCCCGCTCATCACTTGTACAGGAGAATGCGACATCGGGGCGTGAAACTGCCATTTGAGTGATAACATCGGCAGCATGTCCGGCCTCGGTTTCGGCGCTCTTCATGAATTTAAGTCGGGCAGGAAGATTGAAAAATATCTGTTCAACGACTATTACGGTACCGGGCGCCATGCCACAAGCCCTGACATTACGGATTCTTCCACCTTCCACGACGATCTCAGTACCTTCCGGGCTATCAACCTCACGTGTTGCAAGTGAAAACCGGGAAACCGATGCGATCGAAGGGAGGGCTTCCCCTCGAAAACCGAGTGTTATAATTTTATCCAGATCACCGTCAGTTTTTATTTTGCTGGTGGCGTGCCGCTCCAATGAAAGAAGAGCATCCTCGCGTGACATGCCATGGCCGTTATCAGTAACGCGTATCAGTCGTCTTCCGCCGGCTCTTATCTCTACTGATATATCTGTCGCACCGGCATCAAGAGCATTTTCGATCAGCTCCTTTATAACAGAAGCAGGACGCTCGACAACCTCTCCAGCTGCTATCTTGTTGGTAAGTGATTCTGGCAGAATAGTAATACGCTGGGACATAATCGCTCCTGCTTGTACAAAAAAAGAGCGGGGCAACCCGCTCTTGATGGAAGTTATAACGAATTTTAGTACGCAGTGCGATAGATATTTTTTTGCACTTTCTGTCTAAATAACCTATTCCGAAACGACTTTATCCTGTAAATATGGGCGGCTGATAATAGCACTTTCACTTATCCAGTTGATAAAGGTTCAGTGAAGAGTGACCAACCGTGAATAATTATTTTGAAACGTTCTCTTTCGCATCACCGAAAAGAGAATCGAAATCGTCCGGGGCCTCTTTGCTTTCAGGTGTTGCTGCAGTCGGAGTATCATCCCATGAAAAACTTTCAAGATCAAATTCGCCTGGCCCGGACGAAGGACTCGCATCCGTTTTTTCTGCCGCAGGAATTTTGCCGAACGTCGTTGGTGCCTGAGCAGCAAAGGGGTTCTCTTCAATCTGTGAAGTCGACTCAAGAAGATCTGCAAAAACATCATCTTCTGACTTTGTACTCCCCGATTGTTTCACGTCGGAAGAATGATCGTCAAAGTCAAACGGGTCATCGGTGCCATGAGTAGATTCAGCTGATGAAACATCGGGAAGATCAAAAGAAAATATGTCATCATGTGCTTCAATAGTTTCACTGATCTGGCCGGTCACAGAAACTGCCGACCGGTATTCATCCGCTAAACTTTCTTTTGCTTCAAGGGGGAGAACCAGTGAAGTAATAGAATAGGTTTGCTTATAACTGATCAAATCACTTGAACACTTTTTACAACTGTCATAGTATTCAAAACTATTATATCCGCACTTTGGACATTTCATTAGCGGCTCCTTGACTTCATTCAATCACAACTCGCCAGATATATACTGTATTATTGCAAGAATAGCAATACCTGCCGTTTCAGTTCTCAGTATCCTGGTGCCGAGTGAAACCGGTTGGAATCCATTATCGATAAAGTGACGTACCTCTAAAGGATCAAAACCTCCCTCCGGCCCAATTGCCACGATGACTGACGGAGGTATTTCTCCGGCAGAGATGACGTCTTTCAGTGAGTTCTGCCTTTCTCCCTCCCAGAGAATCAACCGGAGTATATGACCACTATCTCTCGAAGCCTCAACTGAGCTTGGACACCACGTCACCTCAGGAATATCTGGCCGTCCGCATTGACGTGCGGCCTCTGTCGTGATCCTGTTCCAACGCTCCAGCTTAGTAAGCTGATTATCATCACGGACTTTAGCAACTGAGCGACGACCGCCAAACAGGCAGAAATTGTGGACACCGAGCTCGGTACCCTTCTGCAGTATCAGATCAATCTTATCCCCTTTGGGAAGTGCCTGACAAATAGTAATCTGAGGGACCTTACTGTTACTCTCAACAGCAAGGCATGAAGAGGTGATAGTAACTTCCACAGTATCTTTGCCAACATGACTGATTATGCCATTATAGACCATGCTGTTTTCATCAGTCAACTGAACGGCATCTCCAGGCACCATACGCAGCACACGGACCATGTGTTTGAAAATATCTCCGTCAAATGAGGCACAATTCTCACGAATATTTCGTGACAGTATCATAAAACGGCGCGCGCTCATGTACTCTGAATTTTTCTATACAGCATGGCAATCCATTCGCCGGCAGTAGATGTATGACAATACGTGAGCGGTTGTGAGGCGAATCCCTTACGTACAAGCTGTTCCTTTTCCATCAGAATGCCGGAGAGAATTAAAGAACTTCCGGGTTGCAGCCTGTCAGTAAGGAATGGAGCGAGGCGCACCAGTTCCTCTGCGAGAATATTTGCCAGAATAATATCAAATTTTTCATCAAGTGTTTCAAGAGGTGCTGTTCCGCATTCAATACGATCAGACATTTCATTAAGCTCAATATTTTCGCGGGCGACTTCAACTGCATCAGGGTCGATATCAAGGGCAAGAATCCGCCCTGCACCCAGCAGGTTCGCCGCCATTGCCAGTATTCCCGATCCGGTTCCCAGATCAAGCAGAGACGGCACTGTGAGTAGCGGACCTGTTTCCATGACATATTCCAGCATCTCCAGACAGAGACGCGTAGTTTCATGGCCGCCGGTTCCAAACGCCATTCCAGGATCGATGCGAATAACAAGATCGCCGGGCAACACGACGGCCTCTTCCCAGGTAGGCATAATCAGGAGATGTTTTCCAACGCGGAGTGGTTTGAAATGAACTTTCCAACTGTTGCTCCAATCTTCGGAATTCACGGCGGAAAGCACAGGAGGTAGAAAGCTTGCTGCAGGATGCTGCTTGGTAAGATTTGACAGAAATGCATCAAGCTCATGCATATACTGTGATGGGTCATTGGCGGCTGACAGGTACGCCTTAATAACAACCCGGACAGATTCTGGAATTTCACTTACTGAGAAGGCATCAACACACTGATTATCAACGCAGACACCCTTTCCGGTAAGTTGTGTTAGAAATTCAGCAACAATGTCTGCGTGCTCTTCCGGAACATCACACGCTATTTCAAGCCATGATTCAATCATGTCAAACCCTTAGAGGATGTATTTTTCGTGAAAAGTAGCAGATGAACCGACAGCTGACAACAGAAATCGACCAGCTGTTTTCCATTCATGTTTCAACGTAAAACGCCCCGCATCCATTTCTGGTTGCGGGGCGTTTTGTATTAATTCCCGGCGGCGACCTACTTTCCCACACAGCTACCCGTGCAGTATCATCGGCCCAGAGGGGCTTAACTTCCGTGTTCGGGATGGGAACGGGTGTGACCCCCTCGGCATAGCCACCGAGAAATCTTTGGGGTGAGTGCTGAAGGTTAAGAGTGAGGGATTATCCTTGCACTTTTCATGTTTCACGTTCAGCCAAATTGTTTCTTGGCAATTGCTTTGGATGGATAGTTTGTTGGTTTGTATGATTTGATTTGATTTATATCGACCTGGGGAGGGTTGCCCCTCCCCGGGCCGTATTTCATTTTTATGGTCAAGCCTCACGGCCGATTAGTACCGGTAAGCTAAATGCATTACTGCACTTACACACCCGGCCTATCAACGTTGTGGTCTACAACGGGCCTTTAGGGGTTGTTACACCCAGGGATACCTAATCTTGAAGGAGGCTTCCCGCTTAGATGCTTTCAGCGGTTATCCTTTCCGTACGTGGCTACCCAGCGACTGCGCCTGGCGGCACAACTGGAACACTAGCGGTACGTCCATCCCGGTCCTCTCGTACTAAGGACAGCTCTTCTCAAGTATCCTGCGCCCACGGTAGATAGGGACCAAACTGTCTCACGACGTTTTAAACCCAGCTCGCGTACCGCTTTAATTGGCGAACAGCCAAACCCTTGGGACCTACTTCAGCCCCAGGATGCGATGAGCCGACATCGAGGTGCCAAACCTCCCCGTCGATGTGAACTCTTGGGGGAGATCAGCCTGTTATCCCCGGAGTACCTTTTATCCGTTGAGCGACGGCCCTTCCATACAGAACCGCCGGATCACTATGACCTACTTTCGTACCTGCTCGACTTGTTGGTCTCGCAGTCAAGCTCCCTTATGCCATTGCACTCTACGGTTGGTTTCCAATCAACCTGAGGGAACCTTCGCGCGCCTCCGTTACTCTTTGGGAGGCGACCGCCCCAGTCAAACTACCCACCAGACAGTGTCCCCGACCCGGATGACGGGCCAAGGTTAGACATCCAAAACAACCAGGGTGGTATTTCAAGGGCGACTCCACCGACACTAGCGTGCCAGCTTCAAAGTCTCCCACCTATCCTACACAAGCTATTCCGAATGTCACTGTCAAGCTATAGTAAAGGTTCACGGGGTCTTTCCGTCTTACCGCGGGTACTCGGCATCTTCACCGAGAATTCAATTTCGCTGAGCCACTGGTTGAGACAGCGCGGAAATCGTTACGCCATTCGTGCAGGTCGGAACTTACCCGACAAGGAATTTCGCTACCTTAGGACCGTTATAGTTACGGCCGCCGTTTACTGGGGCTTCGGTTCAAAGCTTCGCTTGCGCTAACAAATCCCCTTAACCTTCCAGCACCGGGCAGGCGTCAGTCCGTATACATCGTCTTACGACTTAGCACAGACCTATGTTTTTAGTAAACAGTCGCTACCGCCATTTCTCTGCGACCCACTTCGGCTTCACGTGTAAATCGCTACACCTAATGTGGGCACACCTTATCCCGAAGTTACGGTGTCATTTTGCCGAGTTCCTTAACCAGTGTTCTCTCAATCACCTTAGGATATTCTCCTCACCCACCTGAGTCGGTTTACGGTACGATCACCTACTGTCTGAAGCTTAGAGGCTTTTCTTGGAAGCATGGGATCAACGACTTTATGAGCATACGCTCTCGTCATCACGTCTCAGAGTTAATGGAAAAGCGGATTTGCCTGCCTCTCCCCCCTACACGCTTAAACCGGAAATCCAATAACCGGCTCGCCTACCCT
>CAVYYZ010000002.1:502500-531709 GCA_963772835.1 uncultured delta proteobacterium
CGCCGAATGTTTCCGCCACGGACTGCGTACCGTCTGTTGAACCGCCGTCACAAACTATTATTTCTAGTGATACCTGTTCCTGTTTCTGCAGATTTTCTAACAGGTTCGGCAAACTTTCAGCTTCATTGAGTGTCGGTATAATCACTGAAAGCAGAATAGGGGCGACGGCATCTGCCATGGATTACCTGCTCTCTGTCGTAAGTGAAATTTCCCCGTACCATGCTTCCGCACTCCCACCGGTGTTATCAGTGTCAGTCATGATGGCAATTGCCTCAGCATCCGGCGGGTCGGTTCCGAACTGGGAGCGGTAGTCAGCAACCAGATCCCGTTCCTCTTCCAACCATCTACCTGCGCTTTCGTTACCTGACTCTACAGCGATCATCATCGCGTTTGAGGTAAAAGCATTTTGAGCCGACCCACCCTTGGCCAGTTTATTTGCCCAGATATAATTGAGCGCCTTGGTCTGCCAGAAAAACCTCCCGGGAAAAATAACATACAACCTGGCAGCATAATCATCACCGCTCTTTAATTTCTCGTCCCCTCCCTTGATCGTACCAGCAATTTTCCAACTCCACCGCAGGTATCGATACCTGGAAGGCTGAAAGCGGATTTTCCGGATCATCCCGGACGCCGCATCATGACTGGTAGCCTTAACAACTATGCGGCCATTATCTTTTACCAGGCGGTATTCAGTCGCCCCCTTGAAGCTCTTCGACTCCCATCCCGTCAAGCCATCAGTATTAAAGCGGCCGACCTGGATTTCTTCGGCACCCGCACACGTCGCAAATACAGACAGGAAAACAATTATTGTCGCGAAGAGTTTCACTGAACGAGAGCCCCCGTACAACTTGAACCCTCACCGGCAGTGCAGCAATAGCAGTGCTGGGCAAGGTCGATTTTTTTACCGTTCATACCTGCATTTTCCAGTACTGAAATAGTGACATTAGATCCGTCCGCCGCCGTAACCGGCATTCCAAGAGCCTGATTAAAATCGCAGTTGTAAACAATACCCTGCCAATCGACACTGATCAGGGTACGGCACATGATATTGCCCGCAGCCTCGGGATTGAACCGCCCTGCCAGCATACGCAGGTAGTCAGAGTACGTGCCGGTGGCTTCAAGCTGTTCCCGGAAACGCCCGACAGGAGCGTTCGTGATGGTGAAAAGATGATTGAAGACAATTCCGTGACGGTCCAGTAATTCTTTTTTGTAGGCATCTTCCAGCGCCCTCTGCGAACCGGGGACAAACTCACCACCCGGATTGTAAACCAGATTAAGCTCCGCCTTTGTTCCATAGCCAAGGGAATTCAGCCTCTTCAACACCTGAATGCTCTTTTGATACACACCGTTGCCTCGCTGTTGGTCAACGTTCTCCTCCAGATAGCAGGGGAGTGAACCGACAATGGTCAGGTTTTGACTCCGGCAGAACTCCGGCAACCATTCCCACCCCGATTCAGCCATGATTGCAAGATTGCTCCGTAGCATCCGGCGGGTTGCCAGCCCTTCAGTTCGTTCTATCAGGTAACGGAAGTTCGGATTCATCTCCGGACAACCTCCGGTGATATCGAGGGTAAGACCGGGATGACGGGTAAGAAATCCGGCAATCTGATCCATGACAACCGTTCCCATTATTTCCGTTCCTCGGCTTGAGGCATCGACATGACAGTGGGTGCAATGCAGGTTACAAAGATTGCCCAGGTTGACCTGCAAAGTCTGCAGGCTCTCAAAAGTTTCGTATTCGGGATTGACCGCCTGAAGGCGGTCTTTGAATAGAGGCACCATAATTCGAAATCTGCTCCTTTGTCGATTGCGACTCAGATGGTAATCAATAAGTTAAGTTCAATGGTGCATTATTTTGCGCTGCTGCTGTCAGTCTGGTTCTGTCCTGCGAAGACTATTACTCCGACAGAGGATCTTCACCCTGAGCCCACCCCTGTAAGACGCGGTCGTGTAGTTGAAAATGCTCCCCCGGATGTTCGGTGAGAATAACGTAGACATTTTGCGGCGGTATGTTGAGGGAGCTCTGCAGTTGATTGATGAAAGCAAGCGACAATGAACGTTTCTGATCGCTCGTACGCCCTCCCCGGATATCTGCGTTGACAAAAACGATGCCGTCCGCCGGGTTGGTGGCACGGCCGAAAGAGAGATCATTCGCCCCGTAACAGCGCAAGGTGACGCCAATATGATCCGTGCCGGTATCCATAATTGTTGCAAAGTGTTCCTTGATCTTTGCCGCGAAGGTGATTTTGTCGTCCTCGCTGAGGGTAAAATTAAACTCGAACTGAAGGTGTGGCATGATGTTAATCCTCCTTTTCTTTTTCTCCGTTCTTCCACTTGTTGTACAGAACCGGAATCAGCGCAAACAGCCCGAGTAGCGCGAACGAACCGAGCACTCTGGGCGAAACGATGCCGGAGAGCGAATCGATGCTTGCCAGGCTCGCACCGGCGTTAACATAGACAAAGCCCCCTGGGATGATGCCGAGCATGGTGCCGAGGAAGAATGTTCGCAGCGGCAACCGGGTCAGGCCGGCCGACAAGTTGATCAGGAAGAACGGAAACAGCGGCACCAGGCGCAGAAACAACAGATAACTGAACCCGCGCTCTTCCAGCTCCCGGTTCATCCCCTCCAGTTTGCTGCCGAATTTGTTCAGGACGACATCACGCAGCAGATAGCGGGTTATCAGAAAAGCCAGGGTAGCGCCAAGAGTAGCGGCAATATTGGCGTAGACCGTACCCATTATGGAACCGAAGATGGCTCCGGCCGCCAGTGACAAAATAGCGGCACCAGGAAGTGACAGGGCCGTCTGTATGATATAGACAGCCATGAAGCCGGCCACCATAACTAACTGATGGGCAACGTAATAATCCACTAGAATTTGGCGGTTGGCCTTGAGCGCAGCCAACGTCAGAAAACGCTGCAGGTCGAAGGAGAAGAAAAGTATGACAGCACCGATACCGACCAGAGCCAATGCAATTTTTTTAGCTTTCATGGTTTTAACGCCTCTGCCATTTCAGCCAGCCTGAAAGAAGGTTCTTCACAAATGGCGTCAGCCGGGTCCGGTTGTAGGCGTCTGCCAAGCGTTTGACGACCTCGGCTTGGGTCGGATACGGATGAATGGTTTTGCCGATGGCAGAAATTGCGAGCCCATTGGTAATGGCGAGCGAAAATTCGTTGATCATCTCCCCTGCATGCCGGGCCACGATGGTGGCGCCAAGTATCTTGTCCGTCCCCTTGCGCAGATGAACCCGGGCAAATCCCTCGGCTTCGCCATCCAGAACCGCCCGGTCGATATCGGACAGTGGCACGGTAAGCGTGGTCACTTCAATCCCTTTTTCTGCGGCATCGGCTTCATACATACCGACATGGGCAATCTCCGGATCGGTATAGGTGCACCAGGGAATGGTGAGGGCAGATGCCTTCTGTCTCCCCATAAAGAGGGCATTGGCAATCAGGATGCGGGCCAAGGCGTCGGCGGTATGGGTAAATTTGAACGGGAAGCAGATGTCGCCGGCGGCATAGACATTCGGATTTGAGGTTTGCAGGTTGTCATTGACCGTAACACCTGAACGGTCAAACTTTATGCCTGCTTTCTCCAGTCCAAGGCCATCCATATTAGGTGCGCGGCCAACCCCCACCAATATGGTATCTACGGTCACATCTACCCGTTTTCCATCACGTTCAAGATGGAGAATCTTATCACTACCGTTTATTTCTATTCCGACAATATTCACGCCCAACTGCAGATCAATTCCTTCACGAACAAATGTATCGTGAAGTAGCTCAGCGGCATCGCCATCTTCACGACCGAGAATATGGGGGCCCAGTTCAATCAGGGATACACGGCTGCCAAAGCGGGCAAATGACTGAGCCATCTCGCAGCCGATGGGACCGGCACCGATTACCGCCATTCGAGGTGGAAGTTCAGTGAGGGAGAATAAGGTTTCGTTGGACAGGTACCCGGCTTCTTCCAAACCCGGTATTGGCGGGGCGGCAGCACGGGCACCCGTACAGACAGCGGCTTTTTTGAAGCGCAGGGTTTTGCCCGCCACCTCGACCGTATCTGCACCGCTGAAGCTACCCTGACCGATAAATACGTCAATCCCCAATTCGTCGCGGAAACGGCGGGCGGAGTCGTGATGACTGATGTCAGCACGCAATCGGCGCATCCGCTCCATGGCGATGCCGAAGTCAAAACCCAGCTTTTGACTCTCCACAACCCCAAATTCAGCAGAGTTACGAGCATGGTGGACAGCACGGGAGGCACTGATGACCCCCTTTGAGGGGACACAGCCGACATTCAGACAGTCTCCCCCCATCAGATGCCGCTCAATGAGAGCAACTTTTGCCCCCAATCCGGCGGCGCCGGCAGCCGATATCAGGCCGGCCGTACCGCCACCGATAACGACAAGATTGTACTGACCGGCCGGCTCAGGATTGACCCAATCCGGGGGACGTACGTTCGCCACCAGTGTTTCATTATAGATATCACGTGGCAATACTGCCTGATCGGGCTTCATCGCAACCACTCCATTTGCACTAATACATCGGCTTCATGCCGGATTTACAAAGATTTCTGCCATTGTTTTTTCAATGCAGAAAAATTGCGGACTTCTCAATCAAAGATCCCAAAGGTGCCAGCGGTTTAAGCTGGTCGTCACTCAATCAGTGTGCTTCTTTACGCAGCTGTCGCTCCCGTAGGTCATCTTTCCACTGGTACGGCAAATCCACAATCGACCCGGCTGGTAATGTTTCTGCTGCAAAGTGTAAGCAGTCTTTCAGCACCGCTTCGTGTGTCGCCTCGTCACCCGCATCGCCAAGCGTCAGACCGAATGGATGCTGGATGAAGAGTGCTTTTGATGGCTTGACCAGATCGGTCATCTCTTTCACCAGAGATAAGGAAATTGTCGGGATGCCGAATATATCGAGTACTCGTTGGACCAGTCCCACGGACTGGGAACATACCGGTCACGAAGGGACCAGGACTGCCAGATCCACCCCATCGTCACGGAGCATTCTCGCTACCTGGGGTGCATTATTCCAAAGCAGCCTCTCAGTACGCGGGATGTAACCCATAAATGAAAAGTGGCGCGGAGCAGTAGCTCCGATAGTCCCGTTTTCCTCCAATTGCCTGAGAAGTTGATAAGGGAAAACGGTGCCCAGATCGGTCAAAGCCCGTTTAGTATCGTAACCGGGATGCGAAAGCGAGATTTGTTCGACAGGCGTATCGCCCGGAATAATCCGAAAGCTGTCGTCGCCAAGAGGATTTCGACTATCAAAACGGGCCTGGCAGCCGGCAAGGTAGGCACCTGCCGTTACGATCAACGCAACTTTGCATTCATTGACCGGCTTGCAGAGCGGTGTCGGCTCAGTAGGTGATACAAAGGGAGTCCATTCGAAATCAGGAAGAACTTTCCCCCTGATAAAATCTCCTTCCACATCCAAAAAGCTCATGGCAGCCCCCTCTCAAAGGTAGATCATCAATGTAGTTATGACGGATATGGATTTTTTCCTGCCGGTATCATTCCTTCACAGGGCACGTTAGTCTGACATAAACCACATCCGGTGGCGGTGACGCCATACAGTGCACTTACCGCATCAGGTATGGTTCCATATACATATGAGCGACATTTATTCTTATCGTGGCCATTACGTGACAGAGCGCCAACCGGGCAACGACCGATACACGCGCCACATGTGCCTTCGCGGTAATAAAGGCAATTAGCATGACGCTCAGGGTACGGACGATGTGTTGGCTCGAGCACAAGATCCGTAATGACACTCCCTAAACGGTGAGCAATCCCCTTCGGAGTGATGAGTGCATCGGTTAGGCTGAAAGTGCCCAAGCCTGCAGCATAGGCAGCATGCCGCTCTGACCAGGTGGAGGCTACACCGACGGCAGTTTCACTCATTTCTCGCCAGGCCGTCATCAATTGTGGTGCGGCAGCGCGGTGCCCTCGTTCAGTAAACCAGGTAATCATATGACGGCGAAGTGCGGTATTGAATTGTTCGCCATAATTCCGCGTTTCCGCCCACTCCCGCGACGGATAGACATTTTCGCTCCTATTGGAAGCCCGGGTCTGGATAGTTATCGGCAAGACCCAGCTTATGACTGTGGCCGGAATCCATGGATCTTCCGGAGTAGAGACAGAAACGAGCTCAGCCGGAGTGAGGTGGAATTCGCCGATTACTGATTTGTATAATGTAAAGAGGGGGTCTGTCGCGGCTGAAAAACCGATCAAAGGTTCATCGAAATAGCGGTCACCTCTTCCGGAAAAGCAATTGGCGCTGTTTTCACGCACAAAACGACGGACCTCCTCGCATAGAGAACGTTCCACACTTCCTCCTTTGAATCTGATTTCATTGTCATCAACCCGGGGAAAAATCACTGCAACTGTGCAATCAGCGGGCACCCCCCGCCCTCGTTGGTTCCAGTAAGTCAGGACAGGCTACTTAACGAATTTCATGGCAGCAGAATTCATGCAGTAACGCAATCCCGTGGGTTTGGGACCGTCATCGAAAACATGGCCCAGATGAGCGTCGCAGCGGCTGCATAATACTTCGGTACGTTTTGAAAACAGGCTGTTGTCGTCGCGGGTCGTAATATTCTCCGGTGCGATCGGCTGCCAGAAACTGGGCCACCCGGTACCGGATTCGTACTTATGCTCTGATCGGAACAGATCGTTGCCACAGCAGATGCATTGGTACGTGCCGGCCTCGTGATTGTTCCAGGTGGCTCCGGTGAAGGCCCGTTCCGTTCCCTGTTCGCGGGTGACGTGGTACTGCTCCTGCGTCAGTTGTTTACGCCATTCCTCCTCAGTTTTAACAACTTTATCGCTCATGATATACCCCTTTTGGAGTGCGGAATACAGTTTCATCGATGATGCCTGCGTCGCCCCGCCGCCAGTTGATTTGGCCGTTGCTGCCGTAATTGACCCTTTTCTGCTGCAGGCAAGAAGTAGAGTGCTCATACCGCCGATAATAAATAATCTTCGTGAGATCATACCGGTCTCCTTTCAACCGTTAATGCCCCGCCGCGCTTCCCCACAACTCCTTGAGCCTCTGGTCACGGCCGCAGCCGTTACGGTAATATGTGTAGCGGAGTGGATTTTTTTTGTAGTAGTGCTGATGGTATTCTTCAGCCGGGTAAAATTCACCGGCCGGTGAAATCTCGGTTACGATCGACTCCCTGAAGGGTTTGTTCTTTTCGAGAGCTGCCTTCGATTGCACGGCAGCCCGGCGCTGTGCTTCTGAATTGTAGAAAATTGCACTTCGATACTGGTCGCCCGAATCGCAGAACTGGCGATCTTTTACGGTCGGGTCAATATTATGCCAGTAGACGGACAGAAGCTTTTCATAACTGATTTTCGACGGATCATACACAATCTGCACCGCCTCGGCATGCCCTGTCCCTCCGGCAGAAACCTCCCTGTAGGTCGGATTCTTCTTTTTTCCGCCAATGTAGCCGGGAGTAACAGAGACTACGCCGGGAAGCTGGTCGAACGGTGCCTCCATACACCAGAAGCAGCCTCCGGCCAATGCGGCTTTTTCAGTTGTTGCTGCCAATACCTGTTGAAAGGGACTCAGGAGGAGAAAGGTGACTGTCAGAAACCGGGCCATGATATTCATTGTGTTTACCTCGCTTTTAATGCGTCGGTACAAAATATATTAAGGACAATTTCGGTCTTATTATAGCATAATCTCCGCTCTTGTGAAGAATGAATCTTTAAAACAAATATATCCCGCGACAGAGCCGTGGGATATATTGAAAGGGTACTATTCAGATCAAGTGTTTGAAAGCAATATATCGATTACTCCACAGTGACACTCTTGGCCAGGTTCCTCGGCTGATCGACATCGGTACCCTTCAATACGGCAATGTGATACGCGAGCAGCTGCAGCGGCACCGACAGCAGCAGAGGTTCGAGATCTTCATCAAGGCTCGGTATTTCAATGGTTGTTTCCGCCCTGTCACGCACGTCTACATCGCCGGGGGAACAGATGGCAACCACGCGGCCGCCACGGGCAATTATTTCCTCCATGTTGGAGAGTGTTTTTTCGTACGAGCTCCCTTTTGGCACCAGTACAACAACCGGCACATCCTCGTCAATCAGAGCAATCGGCCCGTGTTTCATTTCACCCGCCGGGTAACCTTCGGCATGAATGTAGGATATTTCCTTGAGCTTCAACGCCCCTTCGAGGGCGATCGGATAGTTTTTACCCCGGCCGAGGTACAGAAAATCACGGGCATTCATATATTTTTTTGCAATTACTTCGACTTCGTCGTTCAGTTTAAGAGACTCTACCAGCAACCCGGACACTTTTTTGAGAGATTCAATCATCCGCTTGCCATGGGCAACATCGATCGTGCAGTTGGCTCTTCCCAGACGTATCGTAAAGAGATACAGGGCAATCAGTTGCGTCACAAATGCCTTGGTTGAAGCAACGCCGATCTCCGGGCCGGCATGGGTATAAATCACACCGGCGGATTCGCGCGCGATGGAGGAATCCACCACATTGCAAATAGCCATATTCATGGCGCCACGCGTTTTTGCTTCGCGCAGTGCCGCCAGAGTGTCGGCTGTTTCCCCTGACTGAGAGATGACGATGGCCAGTGTGTTTTCATCAACGACCGGATTGCGATACCGGAACTCGGAGGCGAAATCGACTTCAACCGGAATCCGGCAGAGCCCCTCGATATAGAATTTACCCAGCAGAGCCGAGTGCCATGATGTGCCGCAGGCGATAATGACCACGCGCTTTATCGCCGCCAGCTGGCGATCGCTGAACGGCAGGGTATCGAGGTGCACATCCCCTTCTTCTTCAAGCAGCCGACCGGCGATGGTGTCGCGTACTGCGCGCGGCTGTTCATGGATCTCCTTCAGCATGAAATGCCGGTACCCCCCCTTTTCGGCCATCAAGGGCGACCAGTCGATATGGCGTGCTGTTTTATCCAGGGGGGCACCTGCAATAGTAGAAAAATGAGCCGCGCCGTCTCTGAATACGACCAGTTCACCGTCCTCCATAAACACCATTTCACGGGTATTGGCTAAAATGGCAGGAACGTCGGACGCGACAAAAAATTCTCCCTCTCCGAGACCAACCACCATCGGCGAGCCCTGCTTGGCTGCAATCAGAGATTCCGGATCCTTTACATTGAGGATACAGACGGCAAAAGCCCCGCGCAATTGAGCCAACGTCCGCCTGACCGCTTTTTCAAAATCTGCTTCGGTATGGAGTGTTTCTTCGATCAGGTGTGCAATGACTTCGCTGTCGGTTTCACTCTTGAACGTATGTCCGGCCTGTTTCAGTTGATTTTTCAGCTGCAGATGGTTCTCAATGATGCCGTTATGCACCAGAATAACCGGGCCGGCCTTGTGCGGGTGGGCGTTTATTTCAGAAGGCCTGCCATGCGTCGCCCAGCGGGTATGCCCAATACCGACCGTTCCGGCAAGCGGCTGCTCACGCAGCAGGTTTTCCAGATTGACCAGTTTCCCCTGGCTTCTGCGTATGGCACACTCACCATCTGCCAACGTTGCGATTCCAGCTGAATCATACCCACGATATTCAAGCTTCTTGAGTCCTTCCAGAATGATCGGAGTTGCCTGCTGCCCACCGATGTATCCAACAATGCCGCACATATATTCACCTCAGAAATTGAAATAACATTAATTGAACATGAACGTAGTACCATAAATGGACTACCTGTAGCACGATTTTTTTGGCGACACAGCCGGTTTCAAATTACTCTGTCGCGGGTATCCAAATGTGAATGTGTTTGAATTCCTGAAATGATATGTTATTTTGCTGCGATAAGAAAACAGCTATTGGTTGATATAATTTCAGTCATTCAGGAAGGTCCGTTCAATGGAAAGAAAGAAGCCGTCTCCCCGCGCAACTAATCGATTTTCGTCAACAGTGCTGCTGTTTGTGGTGACTCTGGCAGTTGTTGCACTTCTGGGTGTATCCGGCTACGTGTTTTATCTGATGGCAAAGCTTCCGCGGGTGGATCGACTGGCCGATTACAAACCCCCCATCGTCTCACAGGTTTTTGGCGATGACGGCATTCTGGTCGGAGAATTTTATCTGGAACGACGCATTGTGGTGCCGATCAACAAGATGCCCCGCAAACTGATTCAGGCATTTGTCTCTGCTGAAGATTCCAACTTCTATTCCCACAAAGGTATTGATTATCTGGGGATTTTGCGGGCGGCATTTAAAAACGTGATCTCCATGAGTAAAAAGGAGGGGGCCTCCACGATCACCCAGCAGGTTACAAAATCAATGCTGCTGTCACCGGAGAAAAAGTTTTCCCGGAAGATCAAGGAAGCCATTCTTGCCAAGCGCATGGAGGAGCGGCTCTCCAAGGACGAAATCCTGTACCTGTACCTGAACCAGATTTATCTCGGAAGCGGCTCATACGGTGTGCAGGCGGCTGCCGAAACCTACTTCGGCAAAAACGTAGATCAGCTCAACCTGGCCGAAATGTCCATGCTTGCCGGCCTCCCGAAGGCGCCGAACACCTATTCCCCGATCAAACACCTTGATAAGGCGCGCGAACGGCAAGGGTATGTGCTTGATCGCATGACAACAGAGGGATACATAACACCTGCAGAGGCCGAGCATGCCCGGAAGACGCCCATTATCCTGCAGTCGATGAAGAAGGTCAACAACGAGCAGTCCGCCTATTTTCTCGAATACCTGCGGATCCAGCTGGAACAGAAATTCGGTGAAGAACAGCTCTACAAGGGGGGGCTGAAAATCTACACCACCATGAATGCCGGCATGCAGCGGGCAGCCTATGAGAGCCTTCGCAAAGGGCTCAAAGAAGTTGATAAGCACCAGGGCTACCGCGGGCCGACAAAGTATTTAAGTGAAACGGACGTCGATGTTTTTTGCAGTAAAGTTGAGGACGCTATCGATTCCGTCACACTAAAGGCCGGCGAGACCTATCAGGGTGTCGTGGTCGGATTCAACCCCCAAAAAGGTGAAGCTCTGGTCAGGGTTGGAGAACGCACCGGAATTCTTTCCCGAAAGAATATGGCATGGGCAGGCAAGGTCGGCATGACCAACCATTACGGCAAACCGGAGAAGGGCAACAAAGGGCTGACACTCGGCTCCGTTATAGAAGTGTCGGTCGTATCACCTGAAATCAACAAGGAAGGTGCGCAGTTTGCACTTGATCAGACCCCTGAAGTGCAGGCTGCTCTGGTTTCGATTGATCCCCGGACCGGCGGTGTCAAGGCAATGGTCGGCGGGTACGACTTCAAAAAAAGCCAGTTCAACCGCGCCATGCAGGCCAAGAGAAATGCCGGATCGGCCTTCAAACCGATAATATATGCAGCGGCCCTCGACAAGGGGCTGACCCCGGCTACGATTATTGAGGACGCGCCGGTCGAATACCCTGATGGTGCCGGCGGAATATGGAAGCCCCAGAATTACGACCATGACTTCCGTGGTCCCGTGACCATGCGCGAAGCGCTGACCTATTCCATCAATATTGTCAGCGTGAAGATCATGGAACAGATCGGAGCACAGTACGCCGCAGAATACGCAAGGAAACTGGGGTTCACATCCCCGATTCCGGCCAACCTGGCACTGGCGCTGGGGGCCGCGTCAATATCCCCCTTTGAATTGACATCTGCATACGCTGTCTTTGCGAACAGCGGGGTGCTGGCCTCTCCATACTTCATCAGTAAAGTTACCGACTCCGATGGCACGGTCCTTCAGGAGACACCGCCATCCGTACCGGTTCCGGTAATCTCACCCGAAACGGCATATGTCATAACCAATCTGATGCAGAGTGTCGTCTCCAGCGGCACCGGGCACCGGGCATCAATCATCGGCCGGCCGGTCGCAGGCAAGACCGGCACAACCAACGGGGCAAAGGATGCCTGGTTTGTCGGGTACATTCCTCAACTGGTGACAGGCGTATGGGTCGGTTATGATCAGGAGCGGTCTCTGGGAAGCGGCGGGACCGGGGGGCAGGCGGCCGCCCCGATCTGGAGTGATTTTATGCAAAAAGCGGTGCTGTCACTGCCTTCAGAAGATTTTGCGGCACCCGAAAACGTTTCATTCGTACTGATAAATCCGCGCACCGGAAAACTGGCCAAAGAAAACACGCCGGGGGCGGTTATGGAATGTTTCATCAAGGGTACGGAACCGTACGCGTACGATTAATTCCCCATTGCATTCAAGGGGCGAGGCGTTGCCTCGTCCAATGTGGCGGCCGAAGCGCTCGCCCCGCCTATAACGAAATATCCTCGGCAACCCCGCTTTTCTGATGTACCACCGACTTGAATTTATCCCAGTCGACCTTCTCCGAAAGTTTCTGCGATTTTATCATCTGCCGCGCTTCTTCTCCAAGGCCTGAGCTCTTGTGATAGACGTCACGATGCACCTCTAAATAAACCCGGCCGTTACGGTCCACCGCCAGCTTGACCGGCTGGTAGACTATCTCACCTCTCGTATTCACTTTAATCTGCGGAAAGAAACGTTCCATCTCAATTGGAGAAAGCCGGATACAGCCATGGCTCGAGAAACTGTAAATAGACGACGGTCTTATGGTGCTATGGATCAGTATGCCGGGAATTGAGGTCTTGATCGCGTACTTACCAAGCGGGTTTTCCGGCCCCGGCAGAATAGTGGTTATAACCTCTTTTCCCTGTTCCTCCCGCTCAGTTTGAATTGACTGCGGCACCGTCCATGTCGGGTCTTTCAGCTTGGCCGTGATTCTGAATTTTCCAACCGGTGTCTGCCAGATATATTTTTCGTTTTTGACCACCGAACCAAGCGCCACTGGGAGAGACAGCACCAGAGTTCCCTGCTGGAAATAGTACAGCGTCAGGTCAGGAATATTGATGATAATACCATCCCGAATCCGCCGGGGTATGATTTTGCGGTTATTATAGACAAGCCGCTGCCCGATCTTGAGGTACGACTTTGCATCAAGAGAGTTCATGCCGCGAAGCTGCTGCTGCGTAACCCCCAACTTTGCCGCGACAAGACGGACGGTATCCGCTTTCACAACCGTGTAGACGCCTTTTGAGCCGACAAGCCGATTGGAAACGGGTTCTGCATCCGGTACGTGGGCCGGTTCCGCGACCGGTTCTTCAACCGGCTCTGAAAAAAGCACCGGAGACCGTTCCGCCTGATCTCCCGTCACCTCCGGCACCGGTGCAGAGTCAGAAGCTTTGATCATCGATTCGATGATCCGCGACTTCAAAAGTGCCAGATGGTAATTTTCATCGGCCTTTTCCTGGTCGTTACTCAAAAAACAGCCGCGGGCGACGTCAAAGACGTGATCGAGCCCCTTCATTTCTTCGGGAAACTTTTCGACAGCATCATTCCGCTGCAGGCTCAACAGTGCCGACTCAGCATCCTGCCTGGCATCCGCAGCCACAACGGCAGCAAAGAACAACTGAGCGGACAGGAGAAGGAGAAGCAGACAGATATATGATGGGAGCTGTTTAAGAAAAGATTTCATAACGGCGCTTATGTACATTATCCCAGGCGGAATGTGCAAACTTATTCTACCTACCATACGTAAAACGCCCCCGATGGAATATCCAGGGGGCGTCACAGATAGTGGGGCGGCTAAGCGGACATTGATGATTTGTCGATTAAAAGCCGAGTTAGTCACCAAATCAACAACGCCCTTATCCTCACAATATCGATATTCGATAGGCGTTCTTACCCGCGCGCTTGGCCTCGAACAAGGCCAGATCGGCGTTTTTCATCAACATGTCCGCATCATTACCATGGTCGGGATAGATGCTGACGCCGGCACTGGTGGTCACGCTAACGGTAAGGCCCTCAATGACATATGGCTGCGAGACCGCCTCGATCGCCCGAGACGCCGCCATGGTCGCATAGTCGCTGCCACTGACGTGCCACAGCGCGATGATGAACTCGTCACCACCCACACGCGCCACGGTATCCTCCTCGCGTACTGTTGCCACGAGTCGCTCTGCAACCATTTTCAGCAGAGTGTCGCCGACGCCGTGCCCCAACGTGTCATTGATCTTCTTGAAGCCGTCCAGATCCAGATACACCACCGCCATGGCGCTCCTGTTCCTGTGCGCATGGACCAGGGCCATCGCCATCCGGTCGGCCAGTAGTCGTCTGTTGGCCAGCCCCGTCAACGGATCGTTCAGCGCCAGCTCCTCCAGTTTCTTGCCGTACTTGCGGGCCGCCTCGTGCAACAGGCGGACTTCCAGCATGTTGTGAACCCGCATCAGCACTTCGGCCAGATCGAACGGTTTGCTGACGAAATCCTTCGCGCCACACTGAAGGGCGCGTAACTTATGGGTCGGTTGGGCGGTAACAGCCAGTATCGGCAGATAGCCGTCTATTTCTATTTCCTTGAGGCCTTCCATTACCTGGAAACCATCCATTCCTGGCATGCGCAGATCGAGCAGTATCAGGTCATAGTGGTTGGCTCGATGCAGGGCGCAGACAGCATGTGGATCCCTCGTCGATGAAATGCGTGTATAGCCTTCGCTCTTCAGCATCTGTTCAAGCAGTTGCACATTGGCTTCCAGGTCGTCTACGATCAGGATGCCGGCATTCAGAATATCGGATTCAGTCAGCATTACAGGACTCCTGTATCTTTTCATCGCCTGATGCCTCTGCTGCGAGTTCCAGCGCCACGTCGAGTGCAGTCATGAACTCGTTGACATTGATCGGCTTGGTGATATAGCGGAGGAAGCCTGTCTCCAGCCCTTTTTTGATATCGTGCGGCATGGCATTGGCACTGATGGCAAGCACCGGTATATGCGCCGTCAGCGGATCTTCACGCAGAATTTTAAGTGCCTGGATGCCGTTCATGCCTGGCAGATTGATATCCATCAGGATCACCTCCGGCAGTCGGGTGCGCGCCAGCTCGATACCGTGGATGGCATCCGCAGCACTCAGCAGGCGCATATCGGGACGACGGGCAATGAGCTGTTCAACCAACTGCATGTTTGCCAGGTTGTCTTCCACATACAGGAGGGTATGTGGCACCGCGACATGCTGAAAATGCTTGGGATGCGTTGACAATGCTGCAACAACGCCGTCGAGCCGTGGTTCAGCCGTCAGGTTTAGTTCAAACCAGAAGACACTCCCCGTTCCAACAGTGCTTTCCACGCCAATTGCCCCCCCCATCAATTCGATCAGTCGCTTGCTCATCACCAGGCCGATGCCGGTACCCTGCACGGACCTTGCCTCTTGCCCGAGACGGTTGAACGGCTGGAAAAGCTGGGCGAGTTTTTCGGGAGTCAATCCTTCACCACTATCATGCACACTAATGCGCAGGCGCCTTTCGATGCTCGTACAGCAGGCCACTTCGATAGTTCCCTGCGGCCGGTTGTATTTGATCGCGTTGGAAAGCAGGTTGATCAGCACCTGCTTCACCCTGGTCCGGTCGGCTTGCACAAAGACAGGGATTTCGAACCGGGGAAACGTCATACTGATTCCATTTTTTTGCGCTTCTGGCTCAATCATCTCCTGGCATTCGAGCATGACGCTGACGAGAGACATGGATTCCAATGACAGCGACAGCCTGCCTGACTCGATCAGCGCGAGATCAAGAATTTCGTTGATCAGCTCGAGCAGATACCATCCAGCTTTGAGGATCTGGTCGATACTCCCCTTTTGTGCGGCAGTCGGTCTCGGCGAACTCGTCTCCATTAATTGGGCAAAACCGAGAATCGCATTGAGCGGGGAACGCAGCTCATGGCTCATGCTGGAAAGGAATTCTGATTTCGAGAGGTTGGCCTTTTCGGCAACGGACCTGGCATTTTCTAGCTCGATGTTCTTTTCCTGCAGTACTTGATCCAGGCGTTTGCGTTCGGTTATATCGCGCGCTGCGGCATACACGCCCTGCAGCTTTCTGTCCCGGTCGTAGAAGGTTGTCGCGTTGAATGATACGACTGTTTCCTTGCCGTCCCTTGCGCGGGCGGTAAGTTCGTAGTTGGTAACCTTCTTTTCTCTCAGCACCTGTTTGATACTCTTCTCGGCACAATCCGGATCGGTGAAGTAGTTCTTGAAGGGGGCTCCGATCAGTTCATCGCGGGTGCAGCCGCTGAGCACCTCCATCTGTTTATTGACATCGGTGATGATGCCGGACGGATCGGTGGTCATGATCGCATCGATGTTGGATTCGAACAGTGAGCGGGTATAAAACTGATGGTCGCGCAGACGTTGACTGAGTTGTTTCTGTTCCGCCTCAATCTGCTTACGGGCGGTGTTGTCAGTGCCGATCAGCAGATAGCCGATGATGGCGTCCTGCTCGTCGCGCAGGGCCGTGACCGATACGACCGCCGGGAAGCGACTGCCGTCCTTGCGGATGTAGGTCAGTTCGTAGATATCCTCTATGCCGCGCGACGCCTTGAACACCAGCGCCTCGAAGCCCGGAGTAATAGGGGTTCCCAGTTCATGGCTCAATTCTTCGGCGCGGGCGATGACCTCCTGCGGGTCGGAGATGTCGGCTGGCGTGATCTTGTTCATGACCTCGGCGGCCGTGTAACCCAGCATGCGCTCGGCACCGACGTTGAAAATCTGGATGACCCCCCTGGCGTCGGTGGCAATGCTGGAGAAGTTGGCGCTGTTGAAAATAGCGCTCTGCAGCGCCCCGGCCTGGAGCAGCGCCTCTTCGGCCTGTTTGCGGGCAGTGTTGTCAGTGCCGATCAACAGATAGCCGATGATGGTCTCCTGTTCGTCGCGCAGGGCCGTGACCGAGACGACCGCCGGGAAACGGCTGCCGTCCTTGCGGATGTAGGTCAACTCGTAGATATCCTCGATGCCGCGCGACGCCTTGAACACCAGCGCCTCGAAGCCCGGAGTAATCGAGGTCCCCAGCTCAAGGCTCAGTTTTTCTGCACGGGCGACCACTTCATGAGGGTCTGAAATATCAGCCGGCGTGATATTGTTCATCACTTCAGCAGCTGTGTAGCCCAGCATGCGTTCCGCGCCGACGTTAAAAATCTGGATGACCCCCCTGGCGTCGGTAGCGATACTGGAGAAATTGGCGCTGTTGAAGATCGCGCTCTGAAGAGCCTCCGCCTTGAGGAGGGTTGCTTCGCTGCGACGTTCGGTGAAGAGTTCCTTCCTTTTGGCCGGATTGCCGAGAACAACAGGATCCAACATGTTACCGGACATGGCTGGCCTCCGGATTAATCTGCATACACAGCATAATGGTACGCGGATTGAGATTAAGAGGGATCTTATCCGCGCAATTGATTCCAGATTTAATGCAGTTCATGTATTTTTGCTCCCAATTAAGCATGTTGTGAGTTTAGCGGCGTCCACGACCGCGGCCCTTATCGCTCCGCAATGCTCCGGCAGAGACGATGATCGTACCGAGTATCCCGGCATATACCATTGATTCACCGAGGATGTGATGCCAGCCGAACAGTGGGACATTCACCAGCATGGCGCCGCCGATCACGAGCGACGCTGAAGCGATGGCTACGGTCAGCCGTTCAAGGTTACGGCTGACACGGCCTCCCAGTGCCTCTATCGCCGGAGCCTGCAGACGGCCCAGATCACCTTCGGCGATGCGCCGTAGTACCCGGCGCGTGTCGCCGGGGGCATCACTCATCAATCGTTCCATTTCGCGTGCCAGCTTGCCGGTCTTTTCCTTTATCCGTTCCAATGAGAAGTGCTGCTCGGTCAGACGCGATATCTCATCACGAAATGATCCCAGGTAGTCATGGTCCGGATCGAGTTCACGTATCATTGATTCGAGGATGACGAACGTACGTGTCAGGAGGAAAAACTCGCCGGGGTTGTGGACCCCGTGCCTGCTTCCGGCGCGTAGCAGAGAATCGAATGAATCCCCGATTGATATATTCGCGAGCTCACTCCGATGGATATCATAGAGCACTGCCTTTATGTCCAGGGTAAGTGCAGCCCGGTTGACCTTTTCGCTCCCTTGCGGTGCCAGTTCGAGATATGACTCGGTGGCGGCACGCGCATCGCCCTTGACGACCGCTTCGAGCAGGTGAGTCAGCGATTCGCGCATCTGCTCGTCAAGCTCGCCGGTCATTCCGAAATCGAGCAGGGAGAGTCGCCCGTCGGGCAGAACCAGCACATTGCCGGGATGTGGATCGGCATGGAACAACCCTTCTTCGAAAATAGTCTGCAACGTCAGCTTTACCAGGGTTTTGATCAAGCGAGGCATCTCATCCGGGTGCTGCCTGGCATAGAGATCCACCCTTTCACCGGCCGAAAACTCCATTGTGAGCACGTTACCGGTCGAACACTCCGGCACGATGTCTGGAATCCATAGGTCGTCGTGGATATTTGCCAGCGCGTTGCGAAAGAGTATTATGGAACGTGCTTCGTGAATAAAATCGGTTTCACGGTTAAGGCTGTTGGCAAATTCGCTCACCAGAACCGGGAGGTCCAGCGCACGCAGACGTGGAGAAAATTTTTCCACAAGCGCTACCAGATAGGTCAGCGCCGCAACATCCGTGGCAATCATCTCTTCAAGGCCGGGGCGCTGTACCTTCACTGCCACGTGACGACCGTCCTTCATGGTCGCTTCATGGACTTGGGCGATGGTGGCGGCGGCGATCGGCGTTTCGCTGAACGATGTGAACAGCTCCGTCAGCGGGGCCCCCAGTTCAGCTTCAACCGTTGCGCGCACTGCAGCGAATTCCAAGGCCGGCAACTGGTCGTGCAGCTGCTCCAGTTCCTTGATGTAGGAACCGGGAAGCAGGTCGCGGCGCAGTGCAAGCACCTGTCCTAATTTGAGGAAGGTCAGTCCCAATTCCTCGAAGGTCTCCCGTATCTCTGCAGGCGGCGGCCAATGTCCCTTGCCGCGCAGGGCGCCCATGAACTTATGTCGGGCGAGCACGCGCAGAATTTGCGTCAGGCGCGGCGCTGCTCGTAGCAGGCTGCTATTTTCCGGGTCGATTACAACTGCCATCTGTCCTCTCTTCGCTATTAATATTGGATACATATCCCGATAGCATCAATGTCAGTTACTACTTCGCAAATAACCAGCCAAGAGCAGAATTTAACCTGATCATGATTTGATTAAATAATTACGGAGTGTTACATAACTATAAAGGACTGTTAATGCGAGTGATCGGAAGGACATGACCGCCATATCTGGCGGTGCCGCAATATATGGCGGAGTTTGTAGCACAAAGAATACTCATACTTTAAGTATTGTGGTCTGATGGGGGGAGTGGAATTAAATACGTTCGCCCGAAGGTGGTCGGTTACACAGTCGGAAATATTATTAGGGATTACCTTGCTGCCTGCCGGGAAACGATGGCTGCGCTGTCGGATGCGGCAGGGGAAATGTTCCGGGAAGAATTTTCGGTAACTGCCTGTCGTTCGATGGGTTTTACGGGCATGCATGCTTCTGTTGTCGCACATCGCCGCCGATCCGGCATTTCAATTACGGCTGAAACGCACAGATTGCTACTATTGCCTTGAGTCTTAATTTGCCGCGTGCCACCAGGAACACCAAAGATTTCCTCCCTATTGCCGGCCTGACGCTTCACAACCACTGGGTCCAGCCATAGCTGTAAATTGTGGCAGTTCCAAGACGCGGTGATACATACAGAGCAGTACGCAAAACGCCCCCGCTGGAACATCCAACGGGGGCGTCTGCATTCAACTGTTTTCAACCATACTGCTACCCGAGAATCGCCTTGATATCTGCTTCAGCAGTCGTAATCGGTGCGATATTGAAGTTCTCAACAAGGAAGTTGAGGACGTTCGGGGTGATGAATGCCGGAAGTGTCGGTCCGAGCTTGATGTTCTTGATACCGAGGTGGAACAGGGTCAGCAGGATGACAACCGCCTTCTGCTCGTACCATGAGAGGATCATCGAGAGCGGCAGGTCGTTGACACCGCATTCAAAGGCACCGGCCAAAGCCACGGCGATCTGGATGGCGGAATAGGCATCGTTGCACTGACCGACATCAAGAAGGCGCGGAATGCCGCCGATGTCGCCGAATTCCAGTTTGTTGAAGCGGTACTTGCCGCAGGCAAGGGTCAGAATGACGGTGTCCTGGGGGAGTTGCTCGGCAAACTCGGTGTAGTAGTTACGGCCCGATTTTGCGCCGTCGCAGCCGCCGATCAGGAAGAAGTGTTTGATGGCACCGGATTTGACAGCCGCGATAACTTTGTCTGCAACTCCGAGAACCGCATTGTGGCCAAAACCGGTCAGAATTTCCTGGCCGGGGTTTTCGGGAAGGCCGGGGAGTTCGAGGGCCTTGTTGATGACCGCCGAGAAATCCCAGCCGTCAACGTGCTTTACATCCGGCCAGGCGACCAGACCCCAGGTGTAGAGGCGGTCTTTGTAGCTGTCGGACGGTTTCTGAATGCAGTTGGTATTGAAGATGATCGCGCCGGGGAAGTGCAGAAACTCTTTGGCCTGGTCCTGCCATGCACCTCCGAAGTTGCCGACCAGATGTGAATACTTTTTCAGACCGGGATACCCGTGAGCCGGCAGCATCTCGCCATGGGTGTAGATGTTGATCCCCTTCCCTTCAGTCTGCTTGAGCAGCTCTTCCAGCATCTTCAGATCGTGGCCTGTTACCAGGATAGCCTTGCCCGCCTTGGTGCCGAGCTGAACTGCGGTTGGGACCGGATGGCCGTACGCATCTGTGTTGGCCGCGTTGAGCAGGCCCATAACTGTCAGGTTCTGCTTGCCGCACTCCATGGAAAGACCGACGAAATCCATCAGTCCCAGATTGGCATCAGTCGATGCTGCCAGCGCTTTCTGGAAAAAGGCCATAACGTCATCATCGGTTCTGCCATGAATCATGGCGTGATCCATATACGCAGCCATACCTTTGAGGCCCAGGAGCAGTATTTCGATGATTGAGCGGATATCTTCATTGACGTGCAGGGTGCTGAGACCATGCGTTTCACCCTGGGCGGACATGCCGGCCAGATCGGCAGCCGGCTTCCAGTCGGCAACCGGACCGGACAAGGTCACTCCGGCAGCAGCCTTGGCTTTCTCTTTCAATTCGTAGCATTGTTTGATCAGTCCGCCGATGCGGGGAGCATCAAAATCCACGTTGGTGACGGTGGAGAAGAGACCTTCAATGGTAAAGCGATCGATCTCGGCGTTACGCCCCAGTTTGTCGGCATACAGCGCCAGGCTTTTCAGGCCGTACATCAGGTGATCCTGCAGTGCCGATACTTCGGGGTTTTTACCGCATACGCCGGAAATGTTACATCCTACTCCGTTTGCTGCCTGCTCACATTGATTACAGAACATACTCATGTGTTTTTCCTCCCTTTCGATTGTCGAGCGATTAAACTCGTGTGGTGAGTTTTTTGTGATTTCGTGTTAAGAGGAATATACCATCTTTAAGAAACAATACTTGACGGTTGTCAAAAAAATCACATTTAAAGGAGATCCCTATGTCTAAAGTCTACTTTAGCGACATGCGCACAGGACACAAAGAAAATCTGTTCGACAAGATAGCAAAGCTATTGTCTCTTGCCGGCCTCCGGCAAGCGGTTGCCGAAGGCGATCTCACTGCGGTCAAGATCCATTTCGGCGAAAAAGGAAACCACACGTATCTGCGCCCGGTTTTTGCCCGGCGGGTCGTGGAAGAGCTTAAAAAACTGGGTGCGCGGCCGTTTCTGACCGACTCATCCACACTCTACCCCGGCCAGCGCAAGGAGGCTGTCTCTGCCCTGACCTGTGCGATTGAGAACGGTTTTGGCTATTCCTGCGTCGGAGCGCCGCTGGTTATCAGCGATGGTTTGCGGGGTGTTACCGAAACGGAAATAGGTATCCGGGGGGAACTGCTGAACAAGACCTACATCGGCACGGAAATCGTTGAGGCAGATTCGATCGTCGCCATGACTCACTTCAAATGCCACGAACTGACCGGTTTCGGCGGCGCAATCAAAAACATCGGTATGGGGTGCGCCAGCCGGAAGGGGAAACTGGTGCAGCACTCCACCGTGGCGCCAAAGGTGGCGGCCAAGGTCTGCATCGGCTGCGGCATCTGCCCGAAATCCTGCGCTCATGACGCAATTCTCATCACAGATGGCAAAGCCGCGATCGATCCGGGCACATGTGTCGGCTGCTCCCGCTGCATCACGGTCTGTCCTGTCAATGCTATCAACATCCAGTGGAACGAAGCAGCCGATCTGGTCATGCGCAAGATGGCAGAATATGCCAAAGGGGCACTGTCCGGCAAGGAGGAGAAGTCGATCTACATCAGCTTCATCACCCAGGTTTCACCCGCCTGCGACTGCTACGGCCATTCCGATGCCCCGATCGTCAACGACATCGGCATTTGCGCATCGACCGATCCTGTGGCGATCGACCAGGCGTGCGCAGATCTGGTCAACGGAGCGCGCGGCAACGAAGGATCTGCTCTGCAGAGCGGCCATGAGCCGGGCGGCGACAAGTTCCGCGGCTGCTGGCCGGAGATCCCCTGGGAGGTTCAACTTGAGCATGGGGAGAAGATCGGATTGGGGAGCAGGTTGTATGAGTTGGTGAGGGTATAACCGTTTGTGTTGAATACCTCTAAACGCTTGCTTTTTCTGGCCAACCACTCGGTAAGGGCCTTCTGAGGCCTAAGGGGGTGGGTTGAGGAATACTTATTAAACATCAGAAATCCAGAGGGCTCCTCGCTTCCTTAATCGTCCGGACCGGCACACAGTGGGTGTAGATCATGGTGGTTTTCAGGCTTGAGTGGCCAAGCAATGTCTGAATGGTTCGAATGTCGTAATTGGCTTGTAGCAGGTGGGTTGCAAAAGAGTGGCGGAAGGTGTGGGCGGTGACTTTTTTGGGAATTTTCGCCTTTCGGACGGCGTGATAGAGCGCACCTTGGAGTTGGGATTCATGAAGGTGATAGCGCCGATGCTCACCGGTTTCCTCCACCATAGTCAGCGACTGTTGCGGAAAAACCCACTGATACATGAATTCCTTCGAAGCGTTGGGATATTTCTTTTCAACGGCATCATCCAGAAACACACCGTCGTATCCTGCCGCCAGATCCTCATCATGCTGCTTTGCCACCTTTCCTATCTGCACCTTCAACTCCTGCGTTATCGTCTCCGGAATCGGCACAGTACGATCCTTTTTCCCTTTGCCATGCACTAACAGTTTACCGTCATCGAAGTTGAAATCCCCCACTCGCATCTGCAACCCTTCAAACAGCCGCAGACCACAACCGAACAGCACTTTTACAAAGAGATTGTACGGGTGGTAGAGCTGTTTCAGTATTGCATCAATCTCCGGCATAGAGAGCACCATCGGAATATAGAGCGACTTCTTTGCCCGTGGCACGTCCTTGAGAATACCGAATTCCCGTTTCAAGGCATGGCGAAAGAGAAACAGGAGAGAATTGAAGGCCTGATTCTGGGTAGATGCGGCAACCTTGCATTTCACAGCCAGGTACGTCAGATATTCCTTTACGTCGGCAGTTGATAGTTCCTGTGGTGACTTGTTTTTCAGAAAGCGCTGAAACTGACGTGACCAGTGAGCGTAGGTTTTGAGGGTCTTGCGGGAATAGTGACGAACCTTTATCTCGTCGGCCAGAGCAGCCAACAAGGCATCCCATTCCGGCGAATCGGATTTTTCCTCATATCCGGCTACGGAATATTGAGATTGTCGTTGTTTGAAAGCATGAGGCGGGGACATTTGCGCATACAGCTTCGGCAATAACGGCGGATCTACCTCTGGCTCTACGCTCGTGCCTTGCTGAAGCGATAACTCTTTAGCTGGCATTACCCGCTGAATCTCCTGATTTTGCATTTCAAAATAAAGTGAAATAGCATGGGCGGCCTGCTGGCACTGTACTGATGTCTGTTTCCTGCTTCGCAGCTTTTCCAGAAAAAGTTTCACCTTCTCAGGTTTATCGTCAATATCCAGATAATTGGCACAAAAATCATAAAAATACCGCAGCCACTTCTTGTAATACTCAATGTGATGTGGCGGTATCTCACGACTCGCAAGGGTAGCTACGTAATCATTCATAACAGGATGTGGAACGGGAATCATCTGTATCAACTCCATTCACAACGAGATTAGCAGAACGATACTATCCATACCGTGTAAATTTAATAACGTCAACTGAGGAAAGCTTATAAATAAGTTTCTAATTCGCTGCAACTATGCTAATGAAATTGCCATAAATTATGTAGGTTTTCCGGAGTCTTAATGAAAACGCGGGTAAATTTGAAGCCGGGACAAAAAGGGACAAAGAGATTAGTGGAGCAGTACGGCGATGCTCTGGTTTGTGTCCGCTATCGCTATGATGCAAAAGCACAAAAGCAGTATAAAACCGTGGAAATTATCGTCAGCGAAAGTGAATGGACACCGCCTCCTGCCAAGTACCCTGATGGTGAATTGGTTCACCTTAAAATCGGCATCAATGAAACTGTTTTACAGGCACAGGCGAGAGCTGTCGGCGGGCGATGGGATAAAGACCAGCGTGTCTGGTTTGTACCTTATGGATGTATTGCCGGAACAAAGCTGGAAAAGCTTATAGTAGTAGAAACCTCCGTGACTGTCATAAAAGCGGATAGCTTATAGATGTAGAAACATATGGAATCGGCGTAAGCTCCGTAAGTTTATAGTTATAGAAACTTACTGGGTTTATAGATATATAAGCTTACTTCTAGTACTATAAACATGCTTATGCATATATAAACTCGGTACTAACCGGTGATGTACGAGTTGGCAAGTAGAAACTCCAATATACAGACTGATATCAGGAGATTTTTATGAACACAGATGAGTTGGTAATTCGAGCACTTTTGGACGAGTGGGCTCGCTCTACGCGGGAAGGCAAACTGGATGAAGTCCTCTCAAACCACGACGATAATGTTCTGATTTACGACGTTTTACCACCAATGAAATACGATTCAGCCGCTGCATATAGGGAGAGTTGGGATGAGTGGCAACCGGACGCACAAGGCGAAATGCGCTTTGAACTTGAAAACGTGTCAGTAACTACGGGAGCCGACGTAGCCTTTGCTCACGGAATCCTCCAATGTGGCGGCACCTTACCGGACGGCAATACATTTCGAGATACTGTCCGTGCTACGTTCTGCCTTCGCAAGATCGGTACTCAGTGGAAGGTCTTTCACCAGCACATATCGAAGCCCTATGACATTCGGTAATGCATTCACTATGAGGAAAATATGTTCGTATTTCGGCCAATATTAATAAGGAGATTCACCAGAAGTCCTTCTTACTATGATGCTCTTGAAGCCTGAGAAGAAGTCTGTTGAAATGAAGACGATCCCAACACTTACGACCCACTCAAGAAACCGGTGGGTCAAAGCCATGCCCGTTGGAGAAACTCAGTCATGAGAAAAGTTATTGTGCTTGAATTTATCACTCTTGATGGTGTCATACAAGCCCCAGGCGGGCCAGACGAAGATACCAGCGGCGGCTTCGCGTATGGCGGGTGGATACGTCCATATTCCGATCCGATTCTTGGAACGGTCCTGAAAAAGCAGATGAACATGCCGTTTGACCTGTTGTTAGGGCGCAAAACCTTTGAAATTTGGGCGCCGTACTGGCCGCAACATGCGGACGCATGGCCGGGCGTCAACACAGCGACCAAGTACGTCGCCTCGAATACCATGACTTCTCACGAATGGCAGCCGTCCGTGTTTTTAAACGGAGATATTGCGGAAAAAATCACCAAAATCAAGCAACAGCAAGGGCCGGATTTGCACGTTTACGGAAGTCGCAAATCTCATTCAGACACTCATCAAGCATGATTTGGTCGATGCGTTCTGGCTGAAGATATATCCGATAACGTTGGGCGGGGGAAAACGGTTGTTTGACGATGGCACAATCCCGGCGGCGTTCAAGGTGACGGAAAGCAATGTCACCTCGAATGGCGTTATTGTCGTGAATTACGAGCGTGCAGGCGCTATTACAACCGGAAGTTTATGAATATTCGGGTAACAGCGAAGCAACTCGGAGTTGATGAGTCGCAAGTCACACTTAATGCAAAATTTATTGACGATCTTGGTCTATGCTGAAGTGCCAACCAGACAGAAGCAGCGGCCAAAAACCGCCGCTGTTCTGCCAAACCGTTGAACGACAAGAGAAAGACCCCATCTTGGTTGGTGTTCAAAGGTGTCCACAGAGGGTCGCTAAAAGGAGGAGAATTTATGAGGAGTTTATGGTCGTTTGTCAGTGCTGTTAATTTTGTCGTAATTTGTCTTGTTATTGTTTCTGTTTCCGGGTGTGCCACTCCGGCAGCGAAAGCGGTAAAACGCGGTGATGAATTACTCACCACAAAAAATTATTATGGTGCATCAGAAGAATATTTAACGGCATTACGATTGGAGTCAGACAACAAAGATGCAAAATTGAAGCTCTGTCAGACAGCAAACCAAGCATATAACCAGAAGCTTGAAACAGCCGTCAATTTTGAACGCTCATCAGATTTTGAATCTGCTCTGTCGCAATACACGGACCTCGCTGAATTTATCAACAAATCCAATTTGTTTAGTTGCTTGAGCGTGAAAACCATCGACGCAAAACAGAAAATTGCCGAAATGAGATCAGGAGCATCTGAAAAATATTATAAAGATGCGGAGAAATATTTTAGTAGCTCGGACTATAGTAATGCCATTAATAGCTACCAAGAAGCATTAAAGCATAACGATCCATATAAAGACTGTAAAAACAAGATGGCTGAATCAAATTACAGATTAGCCCAGGCTCAAGTGAAAAGTAATAACAATCGCGAAGCCGCCGACTACTTCACTAAAGCAAACAATATCGTTGAAGGTTATAAGGATGCCACCACATTAGCTACTAAATACAAGGGCATTGCTGATGAGAAGGACGCACAAAGTCATTATGACAAAGGCGTTACATTAGCAAAGTCTGAAAATTATAGAGATGCATCTGAACAATTCGAAAAAGCAACATCTTTTGTCGCTACATTCAAAGATTCGCAATCATTGGCAATTAAATATAAAGCTAAAGCTGATGAGAAGGATGCAGTGTCACATTTTGAGCAAGGGATGAGCTTAGTAAAAACAGGAAGTTTTAGAGAAGCGGCGGAACAGTTTGAAAAATCAAATTCGTTTGTCAGTAATTTTAAGGATTCGCAATCATTATCGAGCAAGTACAAATCATTAGCAGACGGAAAAGACGCTCAATCACACTATGAAAGCGGCCAAGCTTATTTGGCAAAAAACAATTTTGCTGAGGCAGAAAAAGAATTCTTGGCGGCTGACGGTTTTATCAAAGGCTACAAAGATGCCGTTGCACTTGCTGAAAAAGCAAGAAATGCTATGCCAAATGACAATCAAGTTGCTAGTGCAGTTCAGCGAGCTTTACAAAAAGAAATCCCAGTATCCTGGGTTGGGAACCTTGGTGGTGGTAGAAATGCCCAGTTGAGCGCTGTCAATGTACAGAAGATAGGAATTTATAATGATAGGGAAAGATACTGGCCTATGCGTATTCGTGTCGCAGGGAAGTGCTTGTTGAATGATCCTTTTAATCAAGGGAAGGTTGTTTCTTTCGATAAGATAGCAGACTTCGTTTTAGTAAGAGATGATTACGGTGATTGGCAGGCCTCTATGCGGGGAGGCATGTTCCAATAAGTCATTTGCAGCAACAAATTCAATAATCACGGAGAACGTATGAATAAATTCCTTAATGGCTTCATTGCGGTATTAATATTATTTGCTTTCACTTCCGTAGCCATTGCCGCACCAAAAAGACCGACAGGTGAACAAGTTACGGAAGCAATTACAAAATCTTTAAAAAAATATGTACCTGTTCAGTGGGTTGGCAATCTTGCGGGTGGCCATCTAATCAAGCTGAAAGAGCTGAAGGTTGTGCGAGCAGGCAATTATAACAATGAGAAAAGATACTGGCCAGTCCAAGTTCAATGTGTTGGGATAGCTGGACTGAATGATGTCTTTAATCAAGGAAAGCAAGTCAACTTCGACAAAGTAGGTGATTTTTTGGTTCACCAAGATGATTACGGAGACTGGCAAGCAGAATTACGTGACAATTAATCAAGTGCGAATCAAAGGCAGGCTACTTTTGAGTGGAGTTAAAATAAAGTAGCCTGTTCTTTTATTTTAGTAATTGAGAGGAATGAACCAACAGGGGCAGACCTACGCATTTTACAAAACCAGATAAACCAACGGCGAGAACACCGAATATTCAACCAACGGCAGCACCGGTCAGCGGGAAAAAGCCCCGCCGAGCCGGTGTGCCTTATCACGTTGGTCAAAGGCAGAAAAGGCGGAACAGGCTGGAGTGGCGGCATTTCGTGGCGGTGGTGGCTGAACGGGAAAAGTAAATCGAGGAGTATGGCGGTCTGCTGGCGGAGTCGCCTTGAGTTAGGACATAATTGATATGTGGGTAAAGAGATCACAACAGGAAATAGATATTCAATTTCGAAAATCAAAGAAGCGCAACGCTATAATGTTGATTCTTTTGGGCGCACTGATAGTCCCTATTTTTGCTTTCCTTAAACCGAAAAGTTCTGGTGGAAATGTTTTTGATAGTATTGAAGGTGCAATTGATCGCCTTTGGTGGGTTCTCCCCCTCGTCATCATTTGCTTGTATCTGCAATACAGATCCGACTTAAAAAAGAAGACTTTGTTTTGTCCATCATGTGAAAAGACCTTTGAGAACAACAGGAATAAACTTTGTGTTTGTGGAAGAGAACTTGATTTTTTTGAATATTACAAATGGGAAGAAAAGCCTAACAAGGCCGCTAGATCTATGACCCCGGATAGGTCAGCCCTTGACACGAGACAATAGTAAAAAGGCAGAAGGCTAAAAGGCGAAGTCCCAACCAGGCAGTTCGACACCGGTCGGGCGGAAAGGCTGCCCGAACGGGTCAACTGCACGAACCGTTATATGCAAAGAGGAAATCGAATGAAAAAACGGAACACGGCAATCCTCATATTTGAAGATGTAGAGGTTCTTGATTTTGCAGGACCATTTGAGGCATTTTCCGTCACAAATGAACTGAGTGACTATTCCCTTCTTAACGTTTATACCGTCGCCAGAGAAAAAGCCCCTGTAACAGCCAGAAACGGCCTTTCTGTAAATCCTGATTATTCAATTATCGAAGCCCCGCAACCAGATATTCTTATTGTTCCAGGTGGAAGTGGAACTCGACCAATTTTGCAGCAACAAGACATCCTTGCCTGGATTAAACAGACGTCACAGAGTGCAGAGAAAGTCCTTTCGGTATGCACCGGTGCTCTTCTTCTTGCAAAAGTCGGGCT
>CAVYYZ010000003.1:0-269221 GCA_963772835.1 uncultured delta proteobacterium
CGCGAACACTAAACCGCTTGCGTCTTTCTCAATTACCATCCATTCAATCAGGCGTTCGCAGTCGTTATGGACATTTTTGTAGTCTCGTTTGAGTTGTCGGGCTAGTTCGGCTGTCGACATCGCGCCGCCTTCCCGCAATGCGCCGATCAACTCCCAGCGCTTCGGGGTAAACACCGAAAATAACTCACCCACATCATTGAAACCGACACCAAAATAGGGTTTGTTAGGTTTCCCCTCACTGACGGATAGCAGTGCGGCACTGGCGCGGGCCAAGCTGGCTGATATAGGCTCGCCGACAGTCAGGTGTAGTACAGAGTTGTCAGCATTCAATTTGTTGCCTCCTTTACGTCTTGCCAGAAATCTTCCAGTAATTTGATTTCATTGATAAAGTTATAATCTTTTTCGATTTCACCCAGATGTTTGTGGTCGCCTTTACCACGTTCATTGTCATAGCCGATTATGCGTATGCCATTGCGAATAAACACAAAATGGTACTTGAACGGGTGTTCTGAGGGCGGAACGGGTTCAGGTACTCTCCAGATAACCAGCTCAACGAAGCCTCCAGCGTTGCTCCGTTTCTCACGATAAAGTAGTTCAGCATTCGTGTTCATAGGTGGATTATGGGCGCTACCGATTATGGTATCAAGAACCATGATCCTTCCTCCTCACGCACTTCCCAAGCAACGTCCGCGCCAAATGCGCAGCCAGCCATTCCGCCATCTCGCCGGAATACTTGCCAATCCTGGTAAGCTCATGGGAAAAGTTAATGCCGTGAATCAGGATGCGCAAATGTTGGCGGCTGTGTAAATCCGCGTAAATATGGCGCAGCTTGAGGGTTGCCCCCGGCAGGCAGCACAAAGGGCACGAATGTGCCCTTTGCCTTGTGTTGCAATGAAATGCGCCGAGCGCTCAGAACGGCGGATCTGTAGCGCTGATATTCACAGAGTTTGATTCATCCTGCACACCACGCTGTTCACGTAGTAAATCCTGTATCGGCATTTGGTAGCGTTGCCAGATCACCTCACGCAGATCATCGAGCAACTCAATCACCGCCAACACCTGATCTGGCGACCAGTCTTCCTGAATGTGGAAGGGTATCCCACGCTGTAATCCGGAGGGTAATAGCCAGGGTTTCATCATTTCTCCTTGCGCGGTTTGCGGGTACGCTGCTCGGCACGTTCCTTTGCTTCTTTCAAGCGGTAGGACTCGCCTTCGATTGCCACTACCTCCGAGTGATGCACTAGGCGATCAACGAATCCGCGACCATTTTGTCGGCACCGCAGTTTTTCTGTGCTCGATCATCAATGCGAAATCGGGGCGGTGTGCGGAAAACTGCGCCTTCTGCGCACAGTCTGCCCACCATGACACCGCTGCACCGGAATATGCGCTGGTCGATGAGGATGAAATGGTGCGCTGCGCTGCGCTGGCGGAGGAAAACGGCGCCGGCTGCTATGGCATCGTTACCAGCGGCACCAGTATTAATAAGGCCGAGGAGCTTGATCGCGTCTGCCGGACGGTTGCCCGCATCAAGGCCGAAACCGGCATTTCCCCCTCCTGCTCGCTCGGGATTCTTGACGAGGAGACTGCACTGCGACTGAAACATGCCGGCATGGATACGTATCACCACAACCTTGAGACGGCCCGCAGCTTCTTTCCACAGATCTGTACGACCCATGATTATGAGGATGACGTCGCTACGATACGCGCCGCCAAAGCGGTCGGCCTGCGAGTCTGCTGCGGCGGCATTTTCGGTCTGGGGGAATCGTTTGAACAGAGGATCGAGATGGCGCTGACACTGCGCGAACTGAATGTGGAATCGATTCCGCTTAATTTTCTGAATCCGGTGGCCGGAACGCGGCTCGAACATGCCGACAATCTCACTCCGCTGGAATGCCTGTCGATTATCTCTGTCTACCGCTTTCTGCTGCCGGACAGACGGCTGTCCGTCTGCGGGGGGCGTGAGAAGAACCTGCGCGAACTGCAGTCCTGGATGTTTCTGGCCGGAGCCAATGGGACGATGACCGGTAATTATCTGACGACTCCCGGTCGACCTCCCGAGCTTGACCGGCAGATGCTGAAGGATCTTGACATACCGGTTGAGGGATGCTGCGGAGCAGAGGAGTGATGGCTGCGCGCGGAATTTTTGTTACCGGCACCGACACCGGGGTCGGGAAGACGATTGTCGCGGCGACACTGGCACGTCTGCTCCGGATGAACGGCGTTTCGGTCGGAGTCATGAAACCGGTTACCAGCGGCTGCCCCGAGGTTTCCGGCACGCTGGTTTCCGACGACGCCCTGCTGCTCTGTCAGGCGGCAGGCATCGTTTTTTCTGACGATGTTGCACCGTACCGGCTGCGTGAAGCGACGGCTCCGGCTGAAGCGGCCAGGTGTGACTCCGTCAGGATCGATTTTTCGGTCATCAAGGCTGCGTTTGACCGTGTAACGGCGGAATATCAGTATGTCATTGTAGAAGGTGCGGGGGGGCTTATGGTGCCGCTGTCAGGGGGGCTGCTGATCGCCGATCTGGCCCGCGAACTCGGTCTGCCGCTGCTGGTCGTTGCCCGTCCGGGACTGGGCACTATCAACCACACCGTTCTCACCTGTTTTGCCGCGCAGCAGATGGGACTCCGGGTGGCCGGTGTTATCGTAAACGGCATGCCGGAAGATCCGGGGCCGGCGGAGCGGGGGGCTCCCCATCAGATCGGTTCGCTCTGCGGCGCTCCGGTGCTGGGTGTGTGGCCCCGGAAAAATGAAATTGACGAGATGGAGATGGTGGATGAACTGGCCGTCTGGCTTGACGGCCAGGCGGAAACGGCAATTGTTCTGCGCGAACTGGGGGTGTGAAAATTCAATTTTGAATTTTGAATTTTGAATGCTGAATGCTGATAGCCGAATGCTGATTTGAACTTGACTGATTTGCGTGGAAACATGTATTGTTCACACATATAAATCAGCATATTATCAGGAGGAATTATGTCAGATAAACCCCGGTCATTTGAGACTCTTACTCTCCACGCAGGACAGACGCCGGATCCAACCACCCTCTCGAGAGCGGTACCGTTGTATCAGACGACATCGTATGTGTTTAAAAGTTCGGAGCATGCCGCCAATCTTTTCGGCCTCAAGGAATTCGGCAATATCTATACACGGCTGATGAACCCGACGACCGATGTTCTTGAACAGCGTCTCGCTGCTCTGGACGGCGGCGTTGCAGCTCTGGCCGTCGCCTCGGGGCAGGCGGCGATCACCTATGCGGTGCTCAATATCGCCAAAGCGGGCGACAACATCGTTTCTACCAATTATCTCTACGGCGGCACCTATAACCTGTTCCATTATACGCTGCCCCGGCTTGGCATTACGGTGAAATTTGTCGATACGTCCGATCCCGAAAACGTCCGGAAGGCAATCGACGGCAATACACGGATGGTGTACAGCGAGTCGGTGGGCAATCCGAAAAATAATGTTGATGATTTTGAGGCTATTGCGGCGGTTGCTCATCAGGCCGGGCTCCCCTATGTCGTCGATAATACGGTCACCACTCCGTATCTGTTTAAGCCGCTGGAGCATGGCGCCGATATCGTTGTCTATTCGCTTACCAAGTTTATCGGCGGGCATGGCACCAGCATTGGCGGTGCGGTTGTCGATGGCGGTAAATTCCCCTGGAATAACGGCAAGTTTCCGGAATTTACCGAGCCGGACCCCTCCTATCACGGTCTTAAATACTGGGATGCTCTGGGGAATATCTCCTATATCATCAAGATGCGGGTTTCCCTGCTCCGCGATATGGGAGCCTGCATATCCCCGTTTAATTCACACCAGATTATTCTGGGGCTGGAGACTCTCCATGTCCGGATGATGCGCCACGTTGAAAATGCCCGCATCGTTGCCGGCTGGCTGGAGGCTCACCCGGATGTCGTCTGGGTTAATTATCCGGGGCTCGCCAGTCACAAGGACCATGCCCGGGCGCTCAGATACCTCCCGAAGGGGGAGGGTGCCATCATCGGCTTCGGTATCAAAGGAGGGATGGAAGCGGGCAAAAAATTCATCGACAATGTCAAGCTGCTGTCGCATCTGGCAAATATCGGCGATGCCAAATCCCTGGTTATCCACCCCGCTTCAACCACCCATCAGCAGTTGAACGCAGAAGAGCAGGTCGCTTCGGGCGTGACGGCTGATTTTATCAGGCTTTCGGTCGGAATCGAATGTGTGGATGACATAATCGCAGACATCGAGCAGGCGCTGAAAGCGTCGCAGAGCTGAGCCGGGTTTTAAAATTACAGGCGATTTAACAGGGATAAAGGAGATAAAGGCAGGCTTTTGAAAGCAATTATGAATGTTGAATTTGACTCCAGTGGGCCTAAATGAATGTTGAATTGAAAGACAATTTGTCCACGAAATACACGAAATACGGAAAAAGGCGGCTTTTAACGGCAATTTTGGATTTGACCCCAGTGGGCCTAAATGAATTTTGAATTTTGAATTGAACGTCAAAGGCGTTTTCACGGTAGGGGCGCACTGACGTGCGCCCTGTTTCTGATGGTATATATGTTGATTTTGGGTGTGTGCAATACCGGGCGCACGCAGTGCGCCCCTACGGAACAGTGAAATAAATAGTGCGGGAATATGTTCATCTCCGGCGGGTCACCAGTTTTTTATGCCGGCATTATTTCAAAATTCCGCACTCCGCATTCCGCATTCCGCATTTCACAGTTCGTGAATTCCGTGGACAGAAGAGATTCAAAGTCTGTGGTTATAAGGTGCCATCCCCTTAATCCCCTTCATCCCTGTAACGTGATTTCAGTGTGGTATGGTGGTTCCATAGAGCCGGACTGCTGCAAATTAAATTTCATATCCGACGGGCAACCTCTTGTGGTTGCCTTTTTTTTTGTGTAGTATCAGAAACTTCGAGGTATCACCCATACGCCATGCAAAGGAGTTGTTTATAATGTATATGCTGACGATCCGCACCAGTTTTGCCGCTGCTCATAACCTGATGAATTATCAGGGGGATTGCGAAAATCTGCATGGTCACAACTGGAAAGTCGATGTAGCGGTCACCGCGAAGGAGCTGGATAAGGCCGGGCTGGGAATGGATTTCAAGGTCCTGAAACGTGAAGCGGGCGAGATTATCAACGAACTCGATCATAAATATCTTAATGAAAACCCCGCCTTCCGCGATATTTCCCCGTCGTCGGAACATATTTCAAAATATCTCTATCAGCGCATCTCCGAGCGACTGAATAATGACAACATCACCGTTGATTCGATTACGGTCTGGGAGTCGGACAACGCTTCCGCCCGTTATTATGAGTGATCCGGTGTATGTCAGTGAAATATTTTCGTCCATACAGGGCGAAGGGATGCTGGCGGGGCGCAGGCAGATTTTTGTGCGGTTGATGGAGTGCAATCTCGATTGCCGTTATTGCGACACCGATTTTAAAAAAACGGACATCTGCCGGCTGGAATCGAAGCCCGGTTCAGGCTCGTTTATTGACATTCACCAGCCGCTGCCGCTGCGTAAAATCTCCGCTGTTTTTGATCAGTGGCTGATGCAGCTGCCGGGGGCGCATCATTCAATCAGTTTTACCGGGGGAGAGCCTCTTTTGTCTGCGGATGCTCTCGCAAAGTGGTTTCCTGAAATCAGGAAAACCCTGCCGATTCATCTTGAAACTAACGGCACCATGCACATTGCCCTCCGGCAGGTCAAGGAACATGTTGATTATATCAGCATGGACATGAAGCTCCCTTCCACCGCAGGGTGTACGGAACATCTCTGGGACCTGCATGCTCTTTTCCTGGCTGAGGCGCACGGATGCAACCTTTCTGTGAAAATAGTGGTGGGCGGGTCGACAACTGTGGATGAAATTTCACAGGTGTGCGACGTGATCTCTTCTGTTGATGCGGCGGTGCCGCTTTTCCTGCAGCCGGTTACGATGCCGGACGGGACGGTCGGCATCACCGTCCCGCACATTCTGCGTCTGCAGGAACGGGCATCGTCCCGCCTTGCCGATGTCCGGGTAATTCCGCAGATGCACAAACAGTTGGGCGTGCTTTGATTATTGAGACTCTAGTACTGGATTCTGGTCTCGGTATTACGCTGACCGATGAGACCTGTCACTATTTCGGCGGCTACTACCATGTCAAGGTACATGTCCGCTGCGATATACCACTGGAGCAGGGCTATTTTGAAAATGCTGCCGAATTCAGCCGTGCCGTTGCGAAAATGGGGGCGTACGCCAGATTCGAACGGATTCTTGAAAAAATGGCTGTGCCCGAAGCGGAACTGGAATCGGTACGCAGTCAGTTGATACAGGCGTTCCATGAAACAACCAAAGTGTACCTGTCCATTCCTGATTTTGCTCCCCGCTTTGTCCGGAGTGAATATCAGAACTGTATTAAAAACTCCCGCATGAACAGCTTCCGGGAGTAACGTGTTGTTACCGATCGCAACTATTGACAGGCTTGCCTTTGGCGGCAACGGCGTCTGCCGGATTGATGGAAAGGTCTGTTTTGTCCCCTTCAGCTGTCCGGGTGATGAGCTCTCTCTCCGGATCACCGCTCAGAAAAAATCGTACTGCACGGCTGCTATAGCCGGGATTGTTTCCCCTTCTCCTTTCAGAACCGTTCCTGCATGTCCGGTTTTTGGCGTGTGTGGAGGCTGCAACTGGCAGCATATCAGCTATCCTGTCCAACTGGAGAGCAAGCGTGCCATCCTGGCAGAAACTCTGCGACGGGGCGCAGGTGTCCCGATAGAACGTGTCGAAGATGCTGTCGCCGCATCGTCGCAGTATGGCTACCGGAGCCGTCTTCAGTTCAAGGTATCCAGTGAAAACGGAGATATTCGAATCGGGTTTTACCGGCAGGGTTCGCATGTGGTGGCGGATGCGGCCGGCGGCTGTCCCATCGCCGAGCCGGTGGTCAATGATGTGTTGAACTGCTGCAGGTCGGTACTCCGGGACTATCCTGACGCAGACTCGGTATCGCAGCTCACGGTTGATGCCGGAGACAGCGGTGTGGTGGTCATCATACACCAAAACGGCGGGGATGCTTCGCGCGGCAGAGCGTACCTTCTTGGCCGGAGCGCTGATTTTGGCCCCTGCACGGGACTCTTTCTCAAAACGGACAACCGGTCGCCCGGCGAAAAGCTGTGGGGGAGCCCTGAAATAACCTATCTGATGAGCAGGGTGGAACCGGCTCAAGAACCGGTGGTGCTCTCGTATCCGCCCGGCGGATTTGCGCAGGTGCACCGGCTGCAGAACAGTTCCATGCTCTCCGTCATCAGACGACTGGGACGATTTACCGCTTCTGCACATCTTCTGGATCTGTACTGCGGCAACGGAAACTTTTCCATTCCTCTGGCCGGCGAAGTCGCTTCAGTGGTTGGAATCGAAGGAAATGCCGATTCAATACAGGCTGCAAAAGGAAATGCCGAACGTAACGGGATTGCCAATATTCAGTTTTTTTGTGATGATGTCGTTTCCGGAGTCCGCCGCCTCATTGATCAGCGGCGAACGTTTGACACCGTTTTGCTCGATCCTCCGCGTTCGGGCGCCGGCGATGCGGTCGACGATATTGTCCGTCTGCAGCCGGATAAAATCATCTATGTTTCCTGTGATCCCGCGACACTTGCACGGGATTGCGGACTGTTGGCCGGGCGCGGCTACCGGGTCGATGTATCTGTCCCTATCGATATGTTTCCCCAGACGTACCATATTGAAAGTGTGACGCTGCTCTGCAAAACGTAGAAGAAGAGTATCTTTTTATCGGGTAATAACAGTGTGGTTCCACATAGACACGAGAAGGGGTCAGTTGTGAGTTTTTTCAGCCGGTTGTTTTCAAAGTCCCCCGCGGATTTATTGGCCAGGGGTGACAAGTACATGGAGTCAGAGAGTTATTTTGATGCCCGGACCTGTTATGAGGATGGCTTACAGCTCGGTCCCGGTGCGGACAATGCCGACTCTCATGCCGCGCTGTTTTCAGAACGGATTGATGCTGCAAACCGCAAGCTTGCCGAGCGCAACCTGTATGAAGCCGAGAGTGCCTGGTCACGGGGAGACGCTGACAAGGCAGTTGATCATCTTGAGCTAGTAAAAACACTGACTTATGATCCGGTTTTACGGGAAAAGGCGGAAAAACTGCTTCTTGATTATTCCGGGCCGGATGATGACCCGGGTGAGCGGATGCCCGTTTCATCATGTGGATCATGTGCCGGTTCTTCCGCCGGTGACTCTGCCGATAGCGGGGATTCGCATGATTCGCTGCCGCTGCTGGAGTATTATGAACTGCTTATTCATCAATTGCCTGACGACGAGTATCTGCGCTATGCAGTATTGGGAGAGAAATTTGCATACGCGTACATCGCTGCCAGTCGCGACCTTCATGACGAAGCGTTATCCGGCTTCGAAAACTGCATTGATGCTCTGCCGCCCGATATATACCGGTATGAGAAGGGGAAAGTGCTGCACCGTCTCGGGAATGACCGGGAGGCGGAACAGAACCTTCGCTCGGCGATAGATTTGAATGGCGGTAATTCCCTTGCCTGGGTTGCTCTGGCACTGCTGCTGCTGGAGAACCATCGTTTTCAGGATGCTCTGACAACTGTTGAGGCTATGATTGCGGGAAACATCATGACTGAGCAGGCGCTCATGCTGCGTGCCGATATTTACGAGGCAACCGGGGACCATGAAGCTGCAATCAATCAGTATGTCGAGTTGCTGCAGACCCCGTATGTGCGCGCTGCGGCTGAAAAACTGTATGGACTTCTTCTTGATTGCGGCCGCCAGAGTGATGCCGCCGTCATATTTAAAAAATATATGAATAAATCCTGTCATTAATTTTCTGTTTCCTGGGGTAAGGTTGTCCATCGTTATTTTATCAGCCGGTACGGTTAGGATTATGGGGGGGGTATGAACAAATCAGAACTTATTGAACAGTTGGCTCTGAAAAAAGATTTGCCGGTCAAGCGTGCGGAAGAGCTCGTTAATCTGATTTTCTCTTCCATGGGCGAAGCCATGGTGCAGGGTGACCGCATTGAAATTCGTGGTCTGGGCAGTTTTGTCATCAAAGAGTATGGTACCTATACCGGCCGAAATCCGAAAACAGGTGAGCCAATAAAGGTAAGTCCCAAAAAACTGCCTTTCTTTAAAGTAGGCAAAGAATTGAAAGAGATGGTACTCGGGTAATCGGCCTATGGGTGTATGTCTTACGCATGATCAAAGTGTTTCAAGGGTGCCTGGTGAGTAATTTTATTATTGCACTCATATTTGTGTGCCTGATTCCTGTCTGGGCGGATGCCGCTCCGGGTCAATCCGGTTCAAGCGGGTTGCTGTATGTTGCGTCTGCAGAAACTCTTGATGCCGGTAATATCTGTGTCGGTGCCTGGACATGCTATAGTCAGAACAGCAGCCTGTCACAGAAAAGCGCACTGATCATGCCTGTCGCCATTACCATGGGTATCGGTACCTTCTGGGAAGTCTACGGGGCGTATCCCAATGTTTTCTTTAATGGTGATGATGACGCGTCAGGCAGGGGAACGCTGGACATGGGGACAAAACTCCGCTTTCTGGGCGGGCGTACCTCCGCTTTAAAGATGGCCGTCGACCTTCTCGGTCAGCGCCATATGTCTGAAAGCAGAAAAATTGACGGTGTGACCGACCTGTCTGCCAAGCTGATTACGTCCTATACCAAAAATGATTTCGGTGTGCATGTTTCGGCCGGGTACCTGAAGCCGGGAGCCGTTTCCGGGGTAAGCCTGGAGTCGGAATATATTTTTGGTGCCGGCGTTGAGTTTATGGCTGTGTCGCGTTTAAAACTTCTCGCTGAAGTCACCGCCGGAACAAAACGGTATTACGTCGAAGATGACCGTGCGTGGGCCTCTCCCCGGATACTCTCGGGGAACAGTGTTGAGGCCTCTGTCGGCGCACAATATTATCTTAACCCTCATCTTACCCTGAATACGTCAATCGGAACCGGATTCGGTGCCAATGATGCCGATGTTAAATTCCTTTTCGGCATCAGTTCCTGCCAGGGGGTCGGCTCGTATGTCAAGCCGATTCCGGCGGTCGGCAGGCGTGCTGCTGCGAAGGATAAAACCAGAGAAGCCCTGCAGCCGTTAAAGATAATTCCGATTTCCACCTTGCTGCTTAAGGCATCGGCTCCTCAAACTGCGCCTGTCAGCAAACTTGAAATCGAGGTTGAGCCGGACAGTGAAGACGTTATGATTAAGCCGTACGGCCAGATTGGCATTCCTCCGCAACAGACATCCTCAAACCTCACTTCTCCGGTTATCCCCGTGGGGATCCAGCAGAAAGCGGATGAAGAGATCGTACTTAAGATGGATGACCGTGAATCGAGTGCCATTGAATACACCCTGAAACGGATCAGCGGTATTTCACAGCTGTACCGGGTTGATGCAAAAGGACCCCAGGCGCCACTCCCCCCCGATGTGATCCCGGAACGGATGACCGTCTACAGGAAATTCCTGTTTCCGGATGTTATTTTTGATTTTGATCAATGGTCATTGTCACCCCGCGGTAAAAAAATGCTTTCAGAGGTGGCTGATAAGATCAGAAAAGATACTAAGTGGCTGTATCTTAAAATAGACGGCCATACCGATGCCATCGGTTCCGAGTCGTACAATATGGAATTATCGTTAAAACGTGCTACCGCAGCAGCTGCGTACCTTATCAGTCATGAAGGCGTTAACTCTTCGAAAATTTTCATCGAGGGTCGCGGGCAGTCGACGCCGATTGCCGATAATAACACCGCTGCAGGACGCCGCAATAATCGCCGCACGGAAATTCTGTTTCTTGTTGCCAAGGAAGCGCAGTAATATGAAGTCTTACTTCTCTGTTAAGAGTCTCGTTTCAGGCCTTGCAGTTATTCTTATGTGCGGGTCTGCGCTGGCCGGTGACCTGAACCTGGATGTGGCAAAAACATTGGCCGTAGTCCCTGTTAAGAACGGAAATATTGATCGGAAAGTGTATCGTCAGTTTGACCGGCTTGTTCCGGAGTTGAAAAAAAACTCCAAAAAGAAGATATTCAAACTGGAATACCGTTACGCCGGAATGCCAGATCGGAACCAGGATGTTGAGGATGCCTATACACGTGCCGCCCTCATAGAAAAATATTTACGGGTTCACCATAAACTCGATTTGGATCTCTGGATTGCAATCGATATTTTGCCTGCAACCGTAAAATTTTCTCCCGTTCTGACGATGGCTGTTTTTCCAGACGCCATCAGGAAGCTTGAAGCCGCGCCGGTAATTCCACCGGTGAATTAACACCATCGATACGTATCCGTGATGTACCGGATACGAGAGGTGCGGAGGCAGTTATGAAGCAGAATCTCATGTTGATGTCATTTGTAATGATGCTGCTTGCCGGCTGCTCTTCTGTAAAGGTACTGCCGGAACAGGTCGCCAACGGCCGTATAAATACGGTTGATAACTCCCAGACCATCACCTCGAACGGTATCGAGATGACGGCACGGGTTGATGAGACTGGAATCAATTCGTACAACCTTGAAAGTACGGTTACGGCTTTTTTCATCAGTATCAAAAACAGCACCGACCGTGAGATATCTTTCGGAGATGATTCATATCTGCTCGTAGATGAAGGCGGATTGCAATACCAGTTGCTTACCCCGGAGAAAGTCCGCGCGATGCTTAAAAAGGATTCCTACTATCTGGTGCCGTATCCGTATGTGGGCTTTTACTATCTTGAGGACTACGAAAAAACAAACTCCTTCAACCGCTTCAATTCAGCACTCCCCTATTATTACGATCTGTATCCCCAGGACATTTTTACCAAAGCATTACAGGCGGTGACGATTATCCCGGGGATGAAAGCCGAAGGCCTGACGTATTTTAACATTGATCCTGCCGCTCATACGTCGCTGAAACTGATGGTCTTTCGTAAGGGCGCCTCAAAATCCTCTCCTCCGGACTTTTCTTTTCCCTTCAAAACTGTTAAATAACGTACAGTCACAAACCGGCTGCACTCTCTTCCGCTGAGAAACGCGGGGCAGGGTGCAGTGCTGCAATCAAGGGATCCTGAATGAATGATTATTGTGCCGCAATAGATTTCGGGACAAATACCGCCCGTTTGCTTATTGCGCAGCGTTCGCCGTCCGGAATTACTCCTATCCACGTCGAACGTGAGGTTGTGCGGCTTGGCGGCGGCTTTACCGACCTGGAGGGACTGTCCGTTGCGGCATGCGAGCGCGGCCTGGCCTGTCTGCACAGATTCTCCGCTATTATCTCTGACTATGGTGTGAGACAGGTGAGAGCCTCCGCTACAAGCGCGGTTCGCGATGCCGTTAACGGGCGGGCGTTCGTCGAAAAAGTCTTTCAGGATACCGGCATTCAGCTCGTTGTCATAAATGGCGACGAGGAGGCCCGTCTGACGCTTACCGGTGTGCTGTCCGGCCTTGATTCCGCGGCCGGCACGCTCGCCATACTCGATGTCGGGGGAGGAAGTACCGAATTTACAATCTCTTCACAGGGTGCCCCCCTGTTTATTAAAAGCATGCCGATCGGCGTCGTGCGTCTTACTGAGGGTTTTCCTGCGGCAGAAGACATGACTGAACGGGTGAGTAGTGTGGTTGACCAGCTTGAGAACGATCTGCACGCGGCGGGGATTTCCGTTTCCGGAGATTTCGAGCTGGTCGGTACGGCCGGTACAGCGACAACCATTGCAGCAATCAAGCTCGAAATGGTGAATTACGATTATCGCGCGGTGAATAACTGTATCGTGAGCAGGGAGGATATCGCCGGAATTTTTCAGACTCTGTCACAGATGAATCCTCAGGAACGGCTGTCTGTCAAAGGCCTTGAAAAGGGGCGCGAAGATTTGATTATTGCCGGTCTGGTAATCACGTCTGCAATTATGGACAGGTTCGGCTTTGACCGGTTGAAGATCAGTGATTTCGGACTACTGGAAGGATTGGCGCTTTCCGGGGATGCATACTGACTCGAATGCAAAGACTCACCAGTTTAAAATACGGGTACGCAGGGAGTTACGATGCTTGATACACGTGGGTGCGGGGTGCTGCTGCATCCTACATCATTGCCGGGGGCGGGCGGTATCGGGACGCTGGGCAGTGATGCCCGTCGCTTTGTCGATCTGCTGGCGGAGATGGGGATGTCGTATTGGCAGGTTCTGCCACTCACGCCGCCGGCATGCGGCAACTCTCCCTATTCTGCTTTTTCAGCTTTTGCAGGCAACCCGCTTCTGATCGATCTTGATCAATGTGCTGAAGATGGAGACAGCGCTGCGATCCATTGCGAAGGTGGTTCCAATGAACATTGTGTCGATTTTGACGCGGTGTCTGCGCAAAAAATGAAACTGCTGGAGGGGGCGGGATCCGCCTTTCTGGCGGACGGCGATGCTTTACTTAAACAGGATTTTTGGGATTTTTGCGACACGACCCCCTGGCTACATAACTACGCCCTATTTATGGCATTGAAGAAACGATATGGTGGCCGATCCTGGGATACATGGCCGGCCGGGATGGCTCTCCTGACGCCTGAAAAATATGAATCGGCCTCTGTCTCGCTGGGTCCTGAAATAGGCGTTCAAAAATATATTCAGTGGCGGTTTTTCAGGCAGTGGCGTGATTTGCGAACATATGCCGCCGGCAAAGGAATCGCGATTATCGGTGATATCCCTATTTTTGTCGGCTACGATTCTGCAGATGTATGGAGTCATCGGGAGCTTTTTCTTCTCGATAAAAAAGGCAAACCGACTGTTGTTGCAGGAGTCCCTCCCGATTATTTCAGTAAAACCGGACAGTTGTGGGGGAACCCTCTCTACGACTGGGAGGCGATGGGATCCCGGAACTACCGGTGGTGGATCGAGCGCTTTCAATCCATGTTTGAACTTTTTGATATCATCAGAGTCGATCATTTCAGGGGATTCGAAGCCGCCTGGCATGTGCCCGCAAGAGAAAAAACCGCTGTCAACGGCTCCTGGGTCACGGCCCCCGGATCTCTGCTGTTTGACGCACTCACCGCAGCCATCGGAAAGCTGCCGGTTATCGCCGAAGATCTTGGCTATATTACGCCGGAGGTCCTCGCCCTGCGTGATCGCTATGATTTTCCCGGAATGAAAATAGTGCAGTTTGCCTTTGATTCAGGAGCGTCCAATGCGTACCTGATCCATAACCACCAAAAAAATTCTGTGGTGTACTCCGGGACCCATGATAATGATACCACGGTCGGCTGGTATCATTCACTGTCCGACCCTCAGCGGAAGCGGGTGGATCACTATGTCGGCGGTACAGGAGGGGACACGGTTGAGTGTCTTCTCCGTCTGGTTCTTATGTCTGTTGCAGATACTGCTATTATCCCCCTTCAGGATTTACTTGGATTGGGAAGTGAGGCACGCATGAATGTGCCGGGCACCGCCTTTGAAAACTGGGGGTGGCGATTTACCTGGGACATGATTCCACGCGATCTTGCCGGACGTGTCCGGGACCAGATAGAATGCTACGGCAGGCGCAATTAGTACGGGTGCTAAATATCGGTCAGCAAATATCTTGACAATTCAGGCATATTCTCTATACTGACTTGCTTTAAATTTATTGATGCCCTGACCCGCGGATGGTGTACGTGAAAATCGTCGTTGACCACATAAAAGATGCACCGGTTTCACTTCATATTGATGAACCGGTCGCTACGTTTCCACTTCTTGCAGACATGCAGGACGACAGGAGCTGCTGCATTTCCGGCAACATTCAGGGTGACATGACTGTTACCCGGGAATATGATGCCATTCGGGTGACAGGCCGGGTAACCGCGCCTCTGGCTCTTTCCTGTTCCCGGTGTCTCGCAGACTTCACCTCGTTTGTCGATACCAATTTCACCATTTTTTTCCGGAAAGCGGCCGCAGCCACCTCCCCGGTTGAAGATGAAGTGGAACTCGGTGAAATGGATCTGCTTTCTTCGACGTACTCCGGTGACGAGATTGATGTAACTCATGAGATTGAAGAGCAGATTGCGATGGAGATCCCGTTAAAGCCTCTCTGCAACGATGATTGCAGGGGGCTCTGCCATGAATGCGGCATCGATTTGAATACATCCGGCTGTTCATGCAGCAAAGACCCGGTAAGCCTGACATTCAGCGCACTGAAGAATTTTAAAGTAACAAGATAATTGAGCGGTGGCACGATAACGTGAATCACCAGAAAAAGGAGAAACACCATGGCTGTACCCAAGAAAAAAACATCCAAATCCCGCAAGAATATGAGAAGGGCCCATGACTTTTTAACGACCCCGTCATTGTCAATCTGCCCTCAGTGTAAAGCAGCAAAGCTGCCGCATCGTACGTGTCTTGCCTGCGGAACTTACAAAGGTAAAGAGGTTATCGACCTTTCTTCAGCAAAAGCATAGGGGGGGATCCCCTGTGTCACTTCCGAAACAGATGAGAGTGGCCGTTGACGCAATGGGGGGCGATAATGCGCCTGCCGTTGAAGTTGAGGGCGCTGTTGCCGCCTGCCGTGAATTCGGGCTGTCGGTGACACTTGTCGGTGATCGTGCGCGTCTGGAGGCTGAACTGTCCAAACACGCCGTCAGCGGACTTGATATTGATATCTTTCATGCAAGTGAAGTTATCGGCATGCATGATTCCGCTTCCGATGCGGTGCGGAAGAAGCGTGACTCATCGGTCCGTCAGGCATTCGAGCTTGTCAAGGATGGTAAGGCGTGTGCCGCGCTCAGTGCCGGAAACTCCGGTGCAACCATGGCCTCCGGCATGTTTGTTCTGAAACGCATCAAGGGGATCGAGCGTCCGGCGATTGCCCAGCTGTTTCCTACCCTGAAAGGGCAGACGCTGGTTCTTGATATAGGCGGCAATGTCGATTGCAAGCCGCTCCATCTCGTCCAGTTTGCCATTATGGGGGAGGTGTATGCCCGGTATGCCATGGGAGTGCTCTCCCCGAAAGTTGGACTGCTGTCCAACGGCGAAGAGGCTTCAAAAGGGAATGAACTGACCAAGGAAACGAATGCAATCCTGGATCAGACCTCACTTAATTATTGCGGATATATTGAGGGCCGGGATATTTTTGCCGGTGCTGTTGATGTCGTTGTGTGTGATGGTTTTGTCGGCAATATAGTATTAAAGCTTTCCGAGGGTCTTGCAGACGCCGCCGGCAGGATGCTGAAAAGAGAGATCGTCAAGAGTTGGGTCTCCAAAATAGGCTATCTGTTTGTGCGCGGCGCGTTCGACCGCTTCAAGAAGCTTGTCGACTATGCGGAATACGGTGGTGCTCCACTGCTTGGAATCAACGGTGTCGGCATGATCTGCCATGGCGGCTCCAACGTCAAAGCGATTAAGAATGCAATCCGGTTCGCTCATGAGTACGCTAAAAACGGCGTTTCGGAGCATGTTGCCGAAAAACTGTCTGAAAATCATTCGGTATTGATACGAAGGGATAGTCAGCCGCCCCCCTCTGCAGAGTAATGGAGATTCAATCGTGAATGTTAAAATTTCCGGAACAGGTTCTGCACTGCCTGAAAAAATCCTCACCAATGCAGAACTCGAGCAGTTAATAGACACCAGTGATGAATGGATCAGGACAAGAACCGGCATTACGGAGCGCCGGATTGCAGTCGAGGGGGAATATACCTCCACTTTTGCCGCCGAAGCCGGACGCCGTGCCCTTGCGATGGCCGGGGTACAGCCTGAAGAGCTGGATATGATCATACTGAGTACGGTAACGCCTGATTTCCCTTTTCCCTCCACCGCCTGCATCGTACAGGACATGCTCGGAGCAACAAATGCTACCGCATTTGACCTTTCCGCGGCGTGTGCCGGCTTTATCTTCGGTTTGTCAGTCGCAGAAAAATATATCCGCTCGGGTGCCGCCAGAAAGATCCTCGTTATCGGAGCTGAAACGTTGTCCCGTATTGTCGATTGGCAGGACCGCAATACCTGTGTCCTGTTCGGGGACGGGGCTGGCGCGGTTGTTCTCGAAGCATCTGAGAGCACCGGCAACTCTCTTCTTTCCACCCATACATTCAGTAACGGTACCCATTGGAACCTTCTCTATCAACCGGGGAGCGGAAGTCGCAATCCGGCAACCGCCAGTCGTACAATCGATGAACGGCTGCTGTACATAACCATGGAAGGAAATGAAGTCTTCAAACATGCCGTTCGCGCCATGGAAGAGGCCGCAGTAAAGGCTCTGGATGCCAACTCCCTGTCACCTTCGGACATTTCACTTCTGATACCCCATCAGGCTAACCAGCGTATTATTTCTGCAACTGCAAAGCGACTCGGGGTCGATTCCTCCCGGCTGTTCACCAATCTTCACCGCTATGGCAATACCTCTTCGGCATCAATTCCGATTGCACTCGATGAGGCGAACCGTCAGGGTATCCTCATCCCCGGCAGCAAGATTCTACTGGTGGCTTTCGGCGGCGGTTTTGCCTATGGTTCCGCCCTTCTTGACTGGTAATTGCCGGTACACTATTTTCGTGAGACAAGGATATCTCTATGTCTAAAACAGCTTTTATTTTTCCGGGTCAGGGTTCCCAGTATTCAGGTATGGGGAAGGAGCTGTCAGATACGTTTTCAGTTGCCCGCCATCTGTTCGAAGAGGCTGACGAAGCTCTCGGGTTAAAATTGTCTGCACTCTGTTTTTCGGGGAGTGATTCCGACCTCAAACTGACCGCCAACACACAGCCTGCAATTCTTGCCACAAGTATTGCAGTCCTGAAAGTTGTCCAGCAGGAAACCGGAATTAGACCCGATTATGTTGCCGGTCACTCACTTGGCGAGTATTCGGCACTGGTCTGCTCCGGAGCACTCTCTTTTGCCGATGCGGTGAGAACTGTTCGTGCCCGGGGAACCTTTATGCAGGAAGCGGTTCCGGTCGGCACCGGATCAATGGCCGCCATTCTTGGTGTTGAACCAGCCGTTCTTGAAGATATCTGCCGTGAAGCCGCAGATGGAGATGTTGTGTCACCTGCCAACTTTAATTCTCCCGGCCAGATTGTTATCGCCGGTTCCGTTACAGCCGTTGCCCGTGCCATTGAAATTGCGAAGAGTCGCGGCTATAGAAAAGCTATGCTGCTTCCGGTCAGCGCCCCCTTTCATTGCGCCTTGATGAAGCCTGCTGCGGATCGACTGGCTCTGGTGCTTGATGCCCTCAGCTTCGGAGATATGGTTCATCCGGTCGTCAGCAATGTCGAGGCAGCTGCAAACAGTGACAAGAGAAGGCTTCGCGACCTGCTGGTCTCTCAGGTCTGTTCTCCGGTCCTCTGGGAACAGTCTGTTATCGCTATGGCTGAGCTGGAGGTAACGAGGTTCATCGAAATCGGGCCGGGCAAGGTTCTGTCCGGACTGGTAAAACGCATCACAAAGGATGTAACCATAGAAAATGTGGAGGATCCGGCCACAGTGAAACTGCTGGCTGCCTGAAAACCGCTGTCAGAGGGTGGTCTGAAGGCTGCAAGTGCTGATACATAAAAACAAACGTTTTGTACGAAAGGAGTAACCATGCCGAAAGGTAAAGTTGCAGTCATCACCGGAGCATCACGCGGAATCGGCAGAAGTATTGCGTTGGCGCTTGCTGCCAAAGGGGCCACTATCGTTGCCGTCGATATGGATCAGGTTTCTACCGATGCGGTTGTCGCCGAGTTGCAGGCTGCAGGGGGCACTGCGCTGGCTGTGGTCGGCAATGTGACCGTGACGGCAGATGTTGAGCGCATGATTGATGCGGCGACCGGGGCTTTCGGACGTGTCGATATCCTGGTAAACAATGCAGGTATTACCCGTGACGGCCTCTTGATGCGAATGAAGGATGAAGATTGGGATGCCGTTCTGAGCGTCAATCTCAAAGGCGCCTTTCTCTGTACCCGTGCCGTATTCAAGGTCATGAGCAAACAGCGCTACGGGCGCATCGTCAACATAGCCTCAGTTGTCGGCCAGATGGGCAATGCCGGTCAGGCCAACTACTGCGCCAGCAAGGCCGGACTGATCGGCCTTACCAAGTCGAATGCCCGCGAGATGGCAAAACGGAGCATTACGGTTAACGCGGTTGCACCGGGCTTTATTGCAACTGCCATGACGGATGCACTTTCGGATAAGGTTCGCGACGAGCTGACCGCCCAGATTCCTCTGGAACGTCTGGGAAGTGCCGACGATATTGCCAATGCGGTCGCTTTTCTGGCTTCAGAATCTTCAGGATACATAACCGGTCATGTGCTGTCGGTCAATGGCGGCATGTACATGTAACACAGTGATTTACGCCTGATGCCGGCAATGTGTCGGCAATATCTGGTCAAAATATCGATTGACATTTGAAGATTTCATGCTTAATTAAGCACACAGCATTACACACGAAACCTGAAAAGGTTTAAAATCACACGGAGGTGAAAGATGTCTGATATTGCAAAGCGGGTGAAGGAAATTGTTGCAGAGCAGCTTGGAGTTGAAGAATCCCAGGTTTTAACGGAATCTTCTTTTATGGATGATCTTGGAGCTGATTCTCTTGACACGGTTGAGTTGGTCATGGCTCTTGAAGAAGAGTTCGATATCGAAATTCCAGATGAAGATGCCGAGAAAATACAGACGGTGAATGACGCCATCGAATACATTACCGAACACAGCTGATAAATCACAGCAGGGAGGGGGGCGCATGCCCCTCTTTTTTTATTTGCATAACAGAAGTCACTGTTATATGGAGCTATTTATCATGAGAAGAGTCGTAATTACAGGTGTTGGGGCTGTTTCTCCGCTCGGCTGCGGAAATGCTAAAAACTGGGATGCACTCACTGCCGGGAAGTCAGGCATAGGCCTGATTACCCGTTTTGATACGAGTGATTTGTCGGTCAAGATTGCAGGCGAGGTTCCTGATTTTAACGCGGAAGAGTATATTGATAAAAAAGAGATCAAGAAAATGGATCTTTTTATCCAGTACGCTTTGGCCGCTGCCCATTGTGCCATGGAAGATTCCGGGCTGGTGATCAATGATGAAAATGCCGAGCGGGTCGGGGTTCTTGTCGGTGCCGGCCTTGGCGGTTTGCCGTCGATTGAAAAATATCATACTCTGGTGGCTGAGGGCGGCTACAAAAAGATTTCTCCGTTTTTCATTCCGATGCTGATTATTAATCTCGCTCCCGGCCATATTTCCATCAGATACGGAGCAAAGGGACCGAATGTTTCCTCCGTTTCGGCCTGTGCAACCAGCACTCACTCTATAGGAGATGCCTTTCATATCATCAAACGCGGCGATGCGGATGCGATGATTGCAGGCGGCACGGAGTCGGTCATCACACCGCTTGGTATTGGCGGCTTTGCTGCCATGAAAGCGCTTTCCGACCGGAATGACGACCCTGCAGCAGCATCCCGGCCGTTTGACATCAACCGGGATGGTTTTGTCATGGGGGAAGGGGCAGGAATTGTCGTTCTTGAGGAGTATGAATCCGCCAGGGCGCGTGGAGCCAAAATTTATGCCGAGGTAGTAGGGTATGGTATGACCGGAGATGCGTATCATCTGACCGCACCGGCACCGGGCGGGGAAGGCGGGGCGCGAAGCATGAAAATGGCGCTCAGAAATGCCGGAGTCGCCCCGGAACAGGTCTCCTACATAAATGCACATGGCACATCTACTCCGATAGGTGACCTGTACGAAACCATGGCGATCAAAAGTGTATTCGGTGATCACGCCAAAAAAATGATGGTCTCTTCAACAAAGTCAATGACCGGGCATCTTCTTGGTGCTGCAGGCGGTATAGAAGCGGTATTTACCCTTATGGCAATGGACAGGGGTGTTGTGCCCCCCACAATCAATTACACCGATCCGGACCCGGAATGCGATCTTGACTATGTTCCGAATACCGCACGGGAAGCAAAGATAGAATACGCCATGAGCAATAACTTTGGTTTCGGCGGTACGAATGCTACCCTTCTGTTCAAGAAACTGTAGGCAGGGACGGATATGATCATTATCGGAAGCGACCATGGGGGGGTAACCCTCAAATCGGCCCTGAAAAGTTATCTCACACGAAGAGGTGTCGGAGTAGTCGATGCGGGGACAGACGGAGATGCGTCGGTTGATTATCCCGATTTCGGCCAGAAAGTTGCTGAAAGTGTTATTTCGGGAGAAGCGGAATCTGGAATACTGATCTGCGGGACCGGGATCGGAATGTCAATTGCCGCGAACAAGATCCCCGGGATTCGTGCAGCTCTTGTGACGGATGTTTTTATGTCCCGCATGGCGAAAGAACATAATAATGCCAATATACTGGTGCTTGGCGGTCGTGTTCTCGATGAACAGAAAGCCTGTGACCTTGTCGGCGCATGGCTTGATGCAACGTTTGAAGGCGGTCGGCATCAGGCGCGTCTTGACAAGATAACAGAACTGGAAAAGAAATATTCCTAGCGGAAAAGAAATCCATCACCTCCCACAGGCGGGACCTGCTACGGCATGTGTCCCGTTTGCCGTTTTAATTTGAATTATGAACAGAAAATCTATGTCAGGAGAAGCCATGTCCGTCCTTTCTACATTTGATCCTCAGGTAGCTGAAGCAATTCGTCATGAAACAGAGCGTCAGGAATATAATCTTGAGATGATCGCCTCTGAAAATTTTGTTTCTGAAGCGGTTCTGGAAGCTCAAGGGTCGATCATGACCAACAAATACGCGGAAGGGTATCCCGGAAAGCGTTATTATGGCGGATGCGAGCATGTTGATGTCGTTGAACAGCTGGCAATTGACCGCGCCAAGGAGCTGTTTGGCGCTGAACACGCTAACGTGCAGCCGCATTCCGGCTCCCAGGCCAATATGGCGGTCTATTTTGCCGCCTGCAGACCGGGAGATACCATTCTCGGCATGAATCTGTCGCATGGCGGCCACCTTACCCACGGCAGTCCGGTTAATTTTTCAGGTCGTTTCTATACTGTTGTTCCGTATGGTGTGTCACCCGAAACTGAAACTATCGATTATGCCGAAGTTGAACGTCTGGCAGTGGAACATAGGCCGAAACTGATTGTTGTCGGTGCCAGTGCATATCCGCGAACACTCGATTTTCCGGCTTTCCGTGCGATTGCCGACAAAGTCGGCGCTCAGGTCATGGTCGATATGGCGCATATTGCCGGTTTGGTAGCAGCAGGTGTACATCCGAGTCCGGTTCCGTATGCCGAGTTTGTCACGACGACGACACATAAAACGTTGCGCGGTCCACGCGGCGGTATGATTCTCTGTCGGGAGGAGTATGCAAAAGCCATAAACTCCCAGATTTTTCCCGGTATTCAGGGCGGACCGCTTATGCATGTTATCGCCGCCAAAGCGGTGGCATTCAAAGAAGCCCTCCAGCCGGAGTTTAAAACGTATCAGCAGCAGATCGTCAAAAACGCCAAGGCACTCGCAGAAGCGCTTGTTAAGAAGGGCTTCACGCTGACAAGCGGCGGAACCGATAACCATCTGATGCTGATCAACTTCTCAGGTACAGAGATAACCGGCAAGGCAGCGGAAGAAGCACTCGACAAGGCAGGCATCACGGTAAACAAAAATACCGTGCCGTTTGAAACCCGGTCTCCGTTCGTTACTTCCGGCATCCGTGTCGGAACTCCTGCCTGTACGTCCCACGGACTGAAAGAGACCGATATGGACCAGGTGGCCGGCTTTATCGCCGATGCGATCGCAAATATCGGCAATGACGGCACACTTGCGGCCATAAAGGGCCAGGTAAACAGTATGATGAAAAAATTCCCGCTCTATGCCGACAGACTTGCCTAATTTACAAATTTAACGTAGTAACGAGACCCACCGGACACATTCCGGCGGGTCTTTTTTTTGGATGTACATACAATTCGCGCGGCAGAGGAAACAAGCTATGTCTGGAACCGGCTCCATAACAACCGAACAGCTGCGCCTGTGGGACAAGCGTCATGTCTGGCACCCGTTTACCCAGATGCAGGAATGGGAACGTGACGAACAGATTATTATCACACAAGGGGAGGGGTGCTGGCTGATCGATAGTGATGGGAACCGCTACCTTGACGGCGTGGCCTCCATGTGGACAAACGTCCACGGTCACTGCCGCCGGGAGTTGAACGATGCCCTGAAGGAACAGGTTGACCGCCTTGAACATTCCACGCTGCTGGGGTTGGGCAGTGAGCAGAGCATTATTCTGGCGGCACGACTTGCCGAAATCACCCCCCCGGGACTGGACCGCTTTTTCTATTCGGATAACGGTTCAACCGCTATGGAAGTTGCGGTCAAGATGGCCTATCAATATCAGGTCCACTTGAGACGGCCGGAACGGAGCAGATTCATTACATTCAGGCATGCCTATCATGGTGATACACTCGGTGCGGTCAGTGTCGGAGGAATCGGCATTTACCATACGACGTTCAAGCCGCTTATGTTTGAGACACTTCAGGCCCCTGCTCCGTATTGCTACAGGTGTGAACTCGGCTGCAGCAGAATTTCGTGCAGCATGGAATGCCTCGGAGCAGTTGAGGAGCTGATGATACAAAATTCCGGCTTTGTAGCGGGTCTTGTGATCGAACCGCTTGTTCAGGGAGCCGGGGGGATGATCGTGCAGCCGCCCGGATTTCTAAAACGGGTACGCGACCTCTGCAGCCGCTATGATATTTTAATGATCGTTGATGAAGTTGCGACAGGTTTCGGAAGAACCGGTGAAATGTTTGCCTGTCAGCACGAAGGTGTGGTCCCCGATATTATGGCCATTTCAAAGGGAATAGCTGCCGGATATCTCCCTCTTGCGGCAACTGTGACGGTTGATAAAGTCTACTCTGCTTTTTTAGGTTCATATGCGGAACTGAAAACCTTTTTTCACGGTCATACCTTCACCGGAAACCCGTTAGCCTGTGCCGTCGCCCTGAAAAGTCTGGACCTTTTTCAGCAGGACGATCTACTGGCGGAGCTGCAGCCTAAAATAGCCCTGCTGAAACAGCGTCTTGAAGTTTTCAAATCAATGCCGTATGTTGGTGATGTCCGGCAGTGCGGTCTGGCAGCCGGCATAGAGCTGGTAGAAAACAAGGAAACCGGGTCGCCGTATCCATGGGAAGAGAGAGTCGGTATCAGGGTGTGTCTTGAAGCGCGTCGCCGGGGCGTATTCTCCCGCCCTTTGGGCAATACAATCGTCGTTTTTCCGCCGCTGGTGATCTCACACGATGAACTTGATATGCTGGTAACCGTTTTGCAGGAATCAATACGCGTTGTTACGGAATGACGTGCCGTTCGGGGCTCCACCATGAATGATGCAATCAAAATGCTGGTGGTTGATGATGATGACTCAGGTCGTGAGGCTCTCACCATGCTGCTGCGGTCGGCCGGGTATGAGGTCGCTTCAGCGGCAACCGGCGAGAGCGCGCTGGATCTGATCGACCGCGAGCAGTATCAGGTCATTGTGTCCGATCTGTTCCTTCCCGATATAAGCGGCCTCGATATCCTGCAGAATGTTCAGAAAGTTTCACCTGCAACTGAAGTCATCGTTGTGACCGGACATGCTTCAGCTCAATCGGCTGTCAGGGCAATGAAAGAGGGTGCTTTTGACTATATTACCAAACCGATCGATTTCGACGAACTGAAAATTGTTGTTTTAAAGGCTCTTGAGAAACAGAAGCTGCTGTCAGAGAATATGTATCTGCGCAGGCAACTTCAGGGGCGCTTTGAATTCAATAATATCATCGGTGTCTCTCCGGCAATGAACCTCGTGTTTGAGCGCATGAACCGTATCGTTAAAACCGACTCGGCAATATTGGTCAGCGGTGAATCCGGAACCGGCAAAGAACTGGTAGCAAAGGCGCTGCACTATAACGGTTCCCGGAGGGAACGTCCTTTTGTCGCGGTTAACTGCAGTGCAATCCCGGAGATGCTTCTTGAAAGCGAGCTTTTCGGCCACGTTCGGGGAGCGTTTACCGGAGCTGTCAAGGATAAGCCGGGTAAGTTTGAGGCGGCCAATCACGGCACTATTTTTCTGGATGAAATCGGTACCTTCCCGCTTCATCTCCAGGCAAAATTGTTACGAGTCCTTCAGGAACATGAAGTGGAGAGGGTAGGCTCTAATAAAACGATAAAACTTCATGTCAGAGTGATTTCCGCTACCAATGCAGATCTTGAAAATATGGTGCAACGGGGCGAATTCCGGGAAGATCTTTACTACCGGTTGAACGTCATTCCACTTCACCTTCCCCCCCTGCGTGAACGTCAGCAGGACATTATCTATCTGACCTCGTTTTTCCTCGAGAAACAGTGCCGCCTGATGGGGCGGGCGCCATGTTCTATCAGTAATCAGGCACTTGAGGCGTTGGAGCAGTATTCCTGGCCGGGTAATGTGCGGGAATTGGAAAATTTAATAGAGAGAATGATTGTATTGACAGATGCGGCAGTTATAACCCTGGAAGATGTCCCGACCAAGATATTCAGAGAAAAGCCCATCGATGCAGCGGTTACTGTTTCCATGCCGAACGCGGGGTTGGACCTGGTTGCAACGATCTCCCGTATCGAACAGTCGCTGATTTTTCAGGCATTGGAGTCTGCCGGAGGAGTCAAGGCGAAAGCTGCGTCTCTGTTGGGGATAAACCGGACAACACTTGGGGAAAAGTTGAAAAGAATGAAAATTGAGACATGAAATAAACGGCTGTTCAGAGGCACCAATTCCGTGCGACAAAACTGTCATACGGAATCCCCCCGGCATACTTTTTAACATCGTTCACCATCCTGCAGCGTCCAATGTAACCCGGATGTCCTTTTGCCGGTTCAGCTTCGGCTGCCCAACGGACTGTTCGTGCATGTTTATCACTCCGATTTCCACCGGCAAGAATTTCATCCAAGTTTCTTCTTTGTCATTGACCGCTACAACTGGCATAATCACGGCGCAATATGGTATTGCACCGCTCGGGCCTGTAGTGTGCCTGTAACATGAAGCCGGGCTGATTGGACCGCCGAACGTATTGCCGTCCGGCTCTACTGCTATAAAAGGAATTTTTATGGAGACAGATGATTCCGTCCGCGTGGGACTGCCGTTTGAAGTGATACGTCATATCCAGAGTAAAAAGATCCGAGTGTTTGACCTCCACGAAGGGCGCTTACGGCAGATTCCGATTGAAACCCATGAGGAACTGGCACAGGCCAAGCCGATCTGGGTCGATCTGGTGTCTGCCGAAGATGAACAGCTTGAATGGGCAAGTGAAATTTTCGGTGTGGAACTGCCTGACCCGAGAGATTTAACGGATCTGGAGGCAAGCGCCCGTTTCTATGTGGAAGAGAATGGAGAGGTGCATTTGCACTCGGATTTTCTCCTTGACCGGGAGGATGAGTCGCGCAATGTGATGGTTGCTTTCATACTCAGCGAGGGGACCCTTTTTTCGGTCCGGAACGAGGAACTGCCGGTTTTCCGCTTGCAGCGACTGCGTGCCAGAGCCCAGTCCGGGTACGTGACCGAGGCAAAGGATGTCCTTCTTGATCTCTATGCTGCCGATGTAGAGTACTCGGCCAATGCGCTTGAGGATGTGTATTCGGAGTTGGAAGCGGTGGGAAAACAGGTCTACGGCACCACCATGACCGACGAGGAATCGGCACACATACTTGCCGCCATTGCCGAGGAGGAGGACCTCAACGGGCGCATCCGCCGCAACGTTCGTGATACACGGCGCGCCCTGTCCTTCCTGATGCGCGGAAAATTTCTGTCTGAAGCACAGCATGAGGATGTTCGAGAGATTCTGCGCGATATCGAATCGCTGGACGGTCATACCGCCTTCCTGTTCAATAAGATCAATTTTCTGATGGACGCCGTTGTGGGTTTCGTCAACATCAATCAGAACAAGATCATCAAACAGTTGACGATAATCAGTATTATTTTTATGCCGCTTAATTTTCTTGCCGGAGTCGGCGGCATGTCCGAGTTTTCAATGATGACGCAAAGGATACCCTGGCCCGTTTCATACGGTCTGTTTACCTTCGGAATGATCCTGGTCGGGTGGATCACCTTTGTTTGTCTGCGCTATTTTGAAAGGAGGAAGATACGGGGCACTTCAGCGGCAATCTGGAGAGCGCCGTAACGAGGTGCGCGTTACGGGGTAAAACGTGCGGAAACCTATCAGAAATCGTTTTGAAGTCTCCGTGGTGAGAAACGTACCGCCAGAATCCTGATGCAGGCCAGTGAAAGAACCAGAGCGATGACCATTGCGATCCCCTGCCAATTCATGTCCCGGTACCAGAAGGCCATGACTTCAGTCAATACGGTTACCATCACGGTATCAATTATGTAGGTTACTTTCACCCTCCCTTCAGTAAAATAGGCGAGAGCCGTTCTAAGAACCTCCACCACGGCAAGAACGGTAAGCATATCCACAAGTATCGCCTTGAAAGCGGCATGAAAATCACCTCTCAGAACCAGTCGCAGGTCGTACAGTGTGCAGCCGATCCCGGCCAGTATTGCGAACATGATCACAACGATCAGCAGCGACAGTAGAACGCGTGCCGAACTTTCGAAGAAGCCGGTTATTTTCAGGTCAATGGTTTCTTCTCTCCACATGCGGTATTTCTCCCGTTATCCCCTGCTCCAGTACTGTTCAGCTGCCGGCGTGTCGGTAATGTTACCGCCGCCGATGTCCGGCAGACTCATCGGCCTGTGGCAGGCGCCGCATGTACTGCCATCCTGCAGCTTTGACCAGAGCACCAGATTTTCCGAATCGCACCAATCGCAGCACCAGTAGTAATAATCCTCGTGTAATCTCATATCCATCGCTTTTCCCCTCCTTTTTTATTTTAAATATACACGATCATTGTTACAACCATGTGGAGCTCAGATAAAATGTATGTGAATTTTATGGTATGTTCATGATTGTTTCTGTGACTATTGCAGAATACATGTGGTATCACCTGCCTCTCCCGTTCGGGAGGGCGAGGGGGGAAAGTTCATACGGATGTAAAATCTACAAAATCTTTATCTGACTGAAACATGTTTGTAACAATTGTATGGTATATCTGTTAAAAATGTTTATGGTTTTGAACAGATGTACATCATTGCAGGAGAATGACATGAAGAAAGTTCTGATTATCGAAGACGAAAAAGATCTGGCGGAACTGCTGGCTTTTAATCTTGAGAAGGAAGGGTATGCCGCTACCTGTGTTCATGACGGTAAGCTTGGGCTCGAAAGGGCCGGTACAGATCTGCCGGATCTGATTCTGCTGGACCTGATGCTGCCCGGTCTGCTCGGTACCGAAGTCTGCAAGGCACTTCGCAAGGATGGCCGCACCGCCCATATTCCGATTATCATGATAACCGCAAAAGGTGACGAAATAGACCGCGTGGTGGGTTTTGAGGTCGGAGCAGACGATTATATAGTAAAGCCGTTCTCCATGCGCGAGGTGGCGTTACGGGTCAAAGCCGTCATGAGACGCTTTGAACCGGAAGCGCTCAATCCGTCGGCAGCTCTTTTTTCCATCGGTGATATCGTTATCGATAAACAGCGCCACACGGTTACCAGTGCCGGTATCGAGATTGAACTTACAAGCACTGAGTTCAAACTGCTGCTGTATCTGGCGGAGAAAAAGGGGCACGTACACAGCCGTGAAAAGCTGCTGCAAAATGTGTGGAGTTACAACAATGCGGGCGATACCAGAACAGTTGATACTCATGTAACCCGTCTGCGCGGGAAGCTGGGCTTACCGGGCGACATCATCAAGACTGTCCGTGGGTTCGGCTACAAGATAGAGGTGTAATTATGGGTTTCCGGACCAAGATAGTACTCTCCTACATCTTCCTGATCGCACTGATCACCGGAAGTTTTTATCTGTATTTCAATCGTTCTCTTCAAAAAGAGATGATCGAGGAAAGCCGTGCCGGTCTGGCCAGTCAGACAGCGTTGGCCCGGCTGCTGGTGATGAGCGGGGCACCGGTTACTTCACCACAGCAGCTGGCTGCATCGATAGGAACGGTCATCAAGGCCAGGGTCACGGTGATCGCACCAAACGGAACGGTGATCGGCGACTCGGATGTCGGTCAGGCACGATTGACACAGCTGGAAAACCATCTGCAGCGTCCCGAGGTACAGGAGGCGCTTAAGAACGGAAGCGGGAGCTCTCTGCGCTATTCTGACACGCTGAGGATTCCGATGCTTTATTCGGCCATGACCTACGGCACCGGATCGGCGTCCGGCATTATCCGTCTCGCTTTGCCTCTCGACTACCTGGTATCTGCCAGGAGCACATTATACGGCCTGGTCGGCGGGGCGACACTGGTAACCGTGCTGATCGCTCTCCTGTTCAGCTATGCCCTCTCCAATCTGACATCCCGGCCGCTTCGGGATATGGCCGATGCTGCAGCACGTATCGGCCACGGCGGCAGCAAAGCCAAAATACCGGTTCGGTCCTCCGATGAGATCGGTATTCTTGCCGGAGTGCTGAATGACATGTCTGCGCGGATTGAAGATCAAATGCAGCGGCTCTCTGCCGAAAAGCAGCGACTGGACACCATTCTGAGCAGTATGGGCGAGGGAGTCATGGTGACAGCTCCCGATGGCGTTATCACCCTGGTTAACCCGGCTTTTCGTCGTCTGTTTTCAATTGCCGGAGAAGTAGAGGGTAAAAAGCTGGTGGAAATATCGCGACACCCCGATCTGCTGGAAGCCTTCAACGATCTTGTCAAGCCGGGAGTAAGCGAGCTGGTACGGGAGATTTCCCTGCCGCCGAATGATATTACCCTCTTCACGCATTGGGTGCCGCTGAATGTTGACGGGGTCAGGCAGGGAGTGGTTGCGGTGTTTCACGATATCAGCGATCTGAAGAACGCCGAAAATATGCGCAGGGATTTTGTTGCCAATGTGTCCCATGAACTGCGGACACCGGTAACAATCATCAAGGGGTATGCTGAAACCCTGCTTGACGGTGTCCTGGAGTCTGACCCCGCACGCGCCATTCGCTTTGTAGAGATCATTTCCAGCCACTCGGAACGTCTGACCAATCTGATAAACGATATACTCACGCTTTCAAGCCTTGAATCAAAAGAGGCTATTTTCGAGCTGAATCCAATTGACGTTTCCGGGACGATAGCAAAGGTCTGTACGCTGTTTCAGGAGCGTGCTGTTAAAAAGAATATTGAAATAGTCAACGAAACCATCAACGGTACTCTGCCGCGTATAATGGCTGACCAGGGGCGTCTCGAACAGGTAGTGGTAAATCTGCTGGAGAACGCCATCAAGTACACTCCCGAAAGGGGTACGGTTCGCCTGTTTGCGGAAGTTTCAGGTGAATGTGTCAGAATATCAATAGCAGACACCGGCATCGGTATCCCCTACAAGGATCTGCCGAGAATCTTCGAGCGCTTTTACCGGGTGGATGAAGCACGGACACGTGAACAGGGCGGAACGGGACTCGGACTGGCCATTGTTAAACATATCGTACAGCTTCACGGCGGCGCTGTTTCCGTAACAAGCGAGTCCGGCAGAGGGTCGACTTTTTCGTTTACCATCAGAAACGCCTGATTTCGATAAAGATGTAACCAACCTTTTGCCCTCCTGTAACACAACTGTAACAGTAGTCTGCTATAGTCTGAACATATGAAGAAGTAAAACCCACAGGAGGAACATTCAATGTTCAAGAAGTCAATTCTGACCGCCGCACTGCTGACGGTCACCGTAGCAGCAGCCAATGCCGCACCAACCCATATCGATGCCAAGATTGCCGCGTACAAATCAACGTCCGGTGTAGCCGGCAACCTGAGCAGCATCGGTTCCGACACCCTCAACAACCTGATGACCTACTGGGCAGAAGGGTTCAAGAAAAAATACCCGAATGTTAATATCCAGATCGAAGGGAAGGGTTCTACAACCGCTCCTCCTGCCCTGATTGCCGGCACTGCCCAGCTCGGCCCCATGTCCCGCATGATGAAAAGCTCCGAAGTAGAAGGGTTCGAAAAAAAGTACGGCTACAAACCGACCAAAGTCGGTGTTGCACTCGATTCGCTCGCAGTATTCGTCAACAAGGACAACCCGATCAAAAGCCTGTCGCTTGATGAAGTAGATGCAATTTTCTCCAGCACCCATAAGCGCGGCCTTGCCGATATTACAACATGGGGACAACTGGGCGTCACCGGAAAACTGGCCGACAAGCCGATCAGCCTCTACGGCCGTAACTCCGCATCCGGCACCTACGGTTACTTCAAGGAGCATACCCTCCACAAAGGTGACTACAAGAACACCGTTAAGGAACAGCCCGGCTCCGCTTCAGTGGTTGAAGGTATCGCCCATGACATCTCGGGCATAGGCTATTCCGGTATCGGCTATGCCACCTCCGGTGTACGTGTCCTTGCGCTTTCCGACAAGAAGGGTGGCAAGGCAGAAGCTGCCAACTATCAGAATGTACTTTCGGGAAAGTATCCGCTGTCCAGAATGCTCTACATATACGTTGCCAAAAAGCCGGGTGAACCGCTGCCCAAGGTTGTTGAAGAATTCCTGAAATTTGCACTTTCCAAGGAAGGTCAGGAAATCGTTGTAAAGGACGGCTATGACCCGCTGACAGCCAAGATGATTACCGAGCAGCTGAAGACGCTTAAATAATCTTGCATCAGACATCAAACCGGTGTCCCCTCCTTTCGGGAGGGGACTTTTACGTATGAGAACAGGTGATCATGTCGAAAACTTTTACTGATAAATCAAGACGTAACGACCGTATAGCCGAAGTGCTGATCCGCATCGGCGGCGTTATGGTCATTCTCTCGGTAGTCTGGATTCTGGTTATGATTTCCCGGGTCGCGCTGCCGCTCTTCTATCCCCCCTCTGCCAGCGTAGCCGCCACGGTGAAACTTCCTCCGGCGATTCCGCCCGGCAAGATTCTGGCGATCGGGTCTGAAGACAGCCGGCAGGGGATGTTTACACTCGATGAAAGCGGAACCTTTCATTTCTACAAAGTTGCTGATGGCTCACTCTCCGCTGACATCAAAACACCAGTAGTTCCTGCCGGTGCCGTTCATGTGGTCTCCGCGGAATATGTTGGAAAATCGTCTTACAATCTGCTCTGGGACACCGGCGCCATCTCATCGGTTACTGTAGCGCTTTCTTCCTCCAGGGATGCGGAGGGCAAAATTTCGCTCGCCCATGAGATTTCGCCGAGGGATGAACTTTTTTTTGGCGCTTCCAGCGGTGTTATACAATCGTTTGCCCGTTTAATTGAAGGCAAGGGGGCAGTACGGATCGACCGTTTGGCCGGGGACCGTTTGCGGGCAACCTATCAGGTGGTGGAAACGGACCTGTCCGGCACAGAAAAACGGAGCAGTACCAGCAGTGAGATTACCGATCCGCTGCCGGGACGCCTCTCTGCTGTCGCCGTCGGAACGCAGGGGCATTACCTCTATGCAGGCACAGACAATGGTATGCTGCTGCGCTGGGATATATCGGAACCGGGACAAACCCGTCTTCTGGACAGTGTGCCTGCATCTGAAGAGCGGCAGGCGATCACATCTCTGGCACTGGTGCTGGGAGATGTATCGATAGCAGTCGGTGATGCGAAAGGGGAGCTCTCAACCTGGTTTCCTGTCAAAGTTTCCGGTAGTGGCGAAGATAAACGCCTGACTAAAATTCATACCCTGCGCCCCAACGCCGGCAGCGTGTCACTCATCATTCCTTCGCCGCGCAACAAAACCATCTTTTCGAGCGACTCCTCCGTCATTCACGTCGACCATATGACATCTGAGCGGAACCTGCTGACCATCAAAACCGGTTCACCGATAGTTACTGCCTCTCTTTCACCCAAGGGTAATACCTTGTCAACACTTGACGGAGGTAATACGGTAACGATCTGGTCGCTGGATATTCCCCATCCGGACATTTCGTTCGGCACCCTGTTCGGAAAAGTCTGGTATGAAGGGTATGACAAACCTGAATATGCCTGGCAGTCCTCGTCGGCAAACGATGATTATGAACCGAAGACAAGTCTTGTGCCGCTCGTGTTCGGCACCATCAAGGCGACGCTGTTTGCCATGCTCTTCGCCGTACCTCTGGCCCTGCTGGCTGCTCTCTATACCAGCCAGTTCATGTCTCCGAAGCTGAAAGGGCGTGTCAAGCCGGTCGTGGAAATTATGGCCGCCATTCCCTCGGTTGTGATCGGATTCCTGGCCGGACTATGGCTGGCGCCGTTGATCGACAAGAGTATTCTGACGGTATTTTTAAGCATTGTAATCGTGCCGATTATGCTGCTCATCACGATATTCTTCTGGAAGCGGATCAAAACAGCCTCTCCACTTCAGAGAGTCTCCCGCGGCCACGAATTTATTGCCATGATTCCGGTGGTACTCCTGGGTATCTATCTTGCTTTTCTTTTAAGCGGGGTTGCCGAGGTGAATCTGTTCGCCGGTGATTTCAAACAGTGGCTCTTCAGCACGCTGGGAGTTCGCTATGACCAGCGTAACAGCATCATTATCGCCATCGCTCTCGGCTTTGCCGTGATCCCCATCATCTTTACCATTGCGGAGGATGCCATTTCCAACGTGCCGCGCAACCTGACCGCCGCCTCGCTGGCTCTGGGCGGCAGCCGGTGGCAGACAGCCTGGCGCGTGGTTCTCCCTTCTGCTCTGCCGGGTGTCTTTTCGGCGGTCATGATCGGTTTCGGACGTGCCATCGGTGAGACCATGATCGTGCTGATGGCCACTGGTAATACACCCATTATGAGCTGGAGCCTGTTTAACGGTCTTCGCTCCCTGTCGGCCAACATAGCGGTTGAAATTCCGGAAGCACCCTTCAACAGTTCACTTTACCGGGTACTGTTCCTTTCGGCAGTGCTGCTGTTTATTTTCACCTTTATCATCAATACGGTTGCTGAAGCACTGCGGCAGAAGTTCAGGAAAAAATACGGGCGTTACTAATAATCCACCACGGAGACACGGATAAATCAGAATTAAAGATTCAAAGTCTAAATTCTTTTTGGGTTAAACCATAAATCTTTTTTTGACTTTCTCCGTGCCTCCGTGGTGAAGCATGTAAGGTGTTACTATTATGAAAATATTCTGGAAGACAGGCGAGCCCTATGTACTGGCAACCGGAGCGGCTCTGGCAATCATTCTTGTCATGTCCCTTGCCCTTGTCGGGACCGTTATGACGAATGGACTGGGGTATTTCTGGCCGCGTGAGCTCGTCAGGTTCGAGCTGAAAGACGGCTCTTTTGCTCTTGGGCAGATCACGCAGCGGGAAAAAAATCCGATTACCGGCGAGCGCCGCCTGCAGCTCAAGGTTGCTAACCGCGATGTTTTCGGTCAGGATTTCCGCTGGATTGACGAAAAAGAGATCTCTTCCCGCTCACTGCCGGCAGATGCGGTGCTGGTTGAACGCCGCGAACATGGCAACTATTTCGGCTTTTTGAAGGGAGTAACAGCAGAGGGCCTGACGATTGCCGCCGCGCCGCCGCAGGAAACATTGCAGCAGGCACTGAAGCTGGTGAAGGGTAAGCTTGACGGTACCCGCACTATCAGGGAGCAGATGTCGGATCTGAACAACAGCGCCGAACGTCTCCGGTTGCAGCTGCTGAAACTCGAATATAACGGCGCGGATAAGAACGCCTCTGAGATCGCGGGGCTTACCGCCACCCGTGAAAAGGCCCTGGCAGAATTTACCACTCTGAACGATCGGTTTTCCGCGGCCCAGGCCGAAATCGGTCGGGTGACCGCTCAGTTCAGTGATGTTACCGGCGCCGGCAAGGATATCGCCCTGGTGGATATTGTTACCGTTCAGCGCCCCAACAGCATGACGTTTTTCGCCAAATGCGGCGCATATCTTGAGCGTGTCCGCGAGCTGCTGCTCGATGACCCTCGTGAATCGAATACCGAAGGCGGCCTCTTCCCGGCTATCTTCGGCACGGTCATGATGGTGCTGCTGATGAGTGTTTTCTCTCTTCCATTCGGTGTCATAGCAGCGATCTATCTGCGCGAATATGCCCGGGACGGCTTGATGACCCGCATGGTGCGGATCGCGGTCAATAACCTGGCCGGCGTTCCCTCTATTGTCTACGGTGTTTTTGGACTCGGCTTCTTCGTGTACGGCATCGGCGGGAGTATAGACAGCCTGTTTTTTCCAGAACGGCTGCCGACACCGACATTCGGAACCGGTGGTATTCTCTGGTCCAGTCTGACCCTGGCGCTTCTGACCGTGCCGGTGGTAATCGTTGCCACCGAAGAGTCGCTCGCCTCCATTCCTAAGGGTATTCGAGAAGGATCACTGGCGCTGGGTGCTACCAAGTTTCAGACGCTTACTAAAAATCTGCTGCCGATGGCAACCCCCGGCATCATGACCGGCCTGATTCTTTCCATGGCACGTGCGGCCGGCGAGGTAGCGCCGCTCATGATCATTGGTGTTGTGAAACTGGCACCGGCTCTCCCCTTTGATACGAATTTTCCATTCTTCCATATGGATCGAAAATTCATGCACCTTGGTTTCCATATCTACGATGTCGGTTTTCAGTCTCCCAACGTGGAGGCTGCCAAGCCTATGGTGTACGTTACCACGCTGCTGCTTCTTGCAATCGTCATCATAGCCAGCAGTTCAGCCATTTACCTCCGTAACCGGATGCGTAGCAAATATACAACTTCGACGTTTTGACGCAAACAGCAAATTGAAACACAGAGCAACTGAGCAACTGAGGACGTCAAAATATTTGATGGCCAAACAAAACTACATTGTTAGAGAAACAAACGGGATAAAGTTTTGATTTAAATTCGATTTACCCTCGAATTCAGCCTTTGATTTTCTCCGTTGCTCCGTTGCTCCGTTGCTCTGTGTTTCAAATTATTTCAGATTTTAAATGTTTTACAAGGAATTTATATGTCACAAACTCAAGAACTAAGCTGCAACGCACCCATCCTTTCCGTTTCAAACCTGAACCTCCACTATGGTCAGGCGCACGCCTTGAAAGATGTGACCCTGGATATGGCCCGGCATCAGGTGACCGCGTTCATCGGACCATCCGGATGCGGAAAATCAACTCTGCTGCGCTGTTTCAACCGGATGAACGATCTGGTTGAGAGCGCCCGGATTGATGGCAGTATTCGCTTTAACGGCGATGAGATCAATGAACCATCCACCGATGTTATCTCTCTCCGGCGCAGAATCGGCATGGTCTTTCAGCAGTCCAACCCGTTCCCCAAGTCGATCTACGAGAACATCGTCTACGGTCTGCGCATCGCAGGCATCAACGACAAGACAACTCTTGACGAGGCGGTCGAGCGGAGCCTGAAAAGCGCCGCCATCTGGAACGAGGTCAAGGACCGGCTTAATGATTCGGCCCTCGGGCTTTCCGGCGGCCAGGCCCAGAGAATTTGCATTGCCCGTGCCATTGCGGTCAATCCGGAGATTATCCTGATGGATGAACCCTGTTCGGCCCTTGACCCCATCTCAACCCTCAAAATTGAAGAGTTGATTGAAGAACTTAAAAGCAAGTATACTATCGTCATCGTTACTCATAATATGCAGCAGGCCGCGAGAGTTTCCGATGTAACCGCTTTCTTTTATCTCGGAGAGCTGATTGAGGCCGGGGGTACGCGCAAGATCTTTACCAACCCGGAGAAGAAACAGACAGAAGACTACATCACCGGAAGATTCGGTTAGTGAGTTAGAACCTCTTTTCTGCCTGTTCTGGTAGAAAAAGGTTCGTAAACGAACTATCCTGTTTGTCCGGATTAGGAGAACATATGCTGCATGAACATATCAGTAAGGCTTTCGATAATGAGTTGAATGAATTGCGCCAGAGTATTCTGGTCATGGGCGGCAAGGTGGAGTTGATGATTGCCAACTCGGTCAGGTCGCTTGTGGATAGGGATACCGCGTTGGCCGAGCGGACTATTGCGCTTGATCATGAAGTCAATGCGGCCGAAGTGTCTATCGACGAGCGCTGTCTGGAGCTTCTGGCTCTGCGTCAGCCTGCCGCCCGCGATCTTCGTTTTATCACGATAGCGCTCAAGATTGTTACCGATCTGGAACGTATGGGGGATCAGTGCGCCAATATTGCCAAGCGCGCTCGTGAAATGAATGAAGAACCGCCCCTGAAGCCGTACATTGATATCCCGCGTATGGCCCACCGGGCGGAGGTAATGGTCAAGGAGGCGCTTGACGCCTTCGTGCGCGGCGACTCTGATCTGGCGATCAAAGTCTGCAAGGATGACACGTTCGTGGACGATCTTAACATCCAGATACAAAGAGAGCTTCTGACCTTCATGATTGAAGACCCGACAACGATCTCGCGCGCCATGAAACTCAACTATATTTCAAAGTCATTGGAGCGTATAGCCGATCACGCCACCAACGTGGCCGAGATGGTTATTTTTATGGTCAAAGGGAAGGATATCCGGCATACGATAGCATAGGAAACTGAAGGCCATGGTTCTTCGAGGACCGAAACACAAAAAAAGGTGCCGATAAACGGCACCTTTTTTTGTGTATGGCGGGGTTGACGGGGCTCGAACCCGCGACTTCCAGCGTGACAGGCTGGCACTCTAACCAACTGAGCTACAACCCCGTAGCTAGTAAACAGATTAACTCGACAGTTATGTCATAAACAGCTGTCGTTTGTCAAGCAGCTTGAATGATGCATTGAAAAAAAGTTTATGCACATTCGGAATAACCACAGGCATGGCAGACGGAACAGCCGCCTTCATGCTCAACAATGCCGCCGCACTCCGGGCAGGCTCCGCGTTCATGCCGTGTAGCTTCATTCTCGATATCATATCCACTGTCAACCAGATGGTTCTGAATCGCTTTTCCGACTGCATCTGCGCAGGAAAGAACGCGGTTGTCACCGAAGCCGGAGGGGCAGTGGCAGGAAATTCCCTGGAGCTGTTTTACCACCTGACGAGCCTGAACACCGCTTCTCCAGGCGAGTGATACCATGCGCCCGATTGCTTCGCTCTGGGAGGCCGCGCATCCTCCGGCTTTGCCCATTGTGGTGAAAAGTTCAAATAAACCGTTCTTGTCCTCGTTAATAGTGATGTAGAGCGGTCCGCAGCCGGTCTGCATCTGATGGGTACACCCTTTCAGAGCTTTGGGACGATCCCGTTTGACCGCTTTCTTTTCTTCTTCGACCGGAGTGGCTGCAACTGCTGCCTGCTCTTCTTTTTTGCCGGTCGACAGTACCTGTTCATCTCTGGAACCGTCACGATAAATGGTAACGCCTTTGCATCCGGTTTCGTAGGCGAGCATGTATACTTTTTCAACATCCTCGATTGTGGCGGAATGTGAAAAATTCACCGTTTTCGAAACGGCATTGTCGGTGTAGAGCTGGAAAGCGGACTGCATCTGAATGTGATATTCGGGGGTGATTTCATGGGAAGTCACAAATACGCTGCGGATATCGGCCGGAATTTCGGCAATATCATGGACGGTGCCATGCTCGGCTATTTTCTTCATGAGGTCTTCCGAGTAGAATCCGCGTTCTTTTGCAATTTTCTCAAAAATCGGGTTGACCTCTACCAGGACGTTTTTGTCCATAACAGTGCGGATGTAGGAAACGGCAAAGAGCGGTTCAACGCCTGAAGATGCGTTGGCAATAATCGAGATTGTTCCGGTTGGAGCGATTGTTGTCACTGTCGCATTTCTTTGCGGAGCGGCACCCTTCTTGTCAAATATAGAGCCCTTGAAGTTGGGAAATGACCCCCTTTTTTTACCCAGTTCCTGAGATGCAAGATGTCCTTCATCATTGATGAATTTCATAACTTTCTTGCCGAGCTTTACCGCTTCGTCAGAACAGTAGGGAATCCCCAGAAGTATAAGCATGTCCGCCCACCCCATGACTCCAAGCCCGATTTTGCGGTTTGCGTGAGTCATGTCATGGATCTGCTGCAGTGGATAGTTGTTGGCCTCGATTACATTGTCGAGAAAGTGGACGGCGTTGTGAATGGTCTCGCGCAGTTTCTTCCACTCAATCGTGCCGTCTTTTATAAAGGTACCCAGGTTAATGGAGCCAAGATTACATGATTCATAGGGAAGAAGAGGCTGTTCGCCACAGGGGTTGGTAGATTCAATCTCGCCGACCAGCGGTGTCGGGTTGTCGCGATTCAGGCGATCGAGAAAAATAATTCCGGGTTCACCATTTTCCCATGCCTGTTTGACGATGCGCTGAAAAACCTTGCGGGCGTTAAGACTCCCGCAGACTTTTTTGTCCCGGGGATTAATGAGGCTGTAATCCTCATCCCGTTCGACAGCCTGCATGAATTTTTCGGTAAGGCCGACTGATATGTTGAAATTATTCAGCTGTTTCTGATCTGCCTTGCACATGATAAAATCAACCACATTCGGGTGATCGACCCTTAAAATTGCCATGTTTGCGCCGCGTCTGGTACCGCCCTGTTTGATGGTCTCCGTTGCAATGTCAAATACACGCATAAATGAGAGCGGGCCGCTTGAAATGCCGGTGGTGGTGCTGACGACGTCGTTAGCCGGTCTCAGACGTGAAAAGGAGAACCCGGTGCCGCCACCTGATTTGTGAATCAGTGCGGTATATTTTACGGCGTCAAAAATCTCTTCCATAGAGTCGCCTACCGGAAGAACAAAGCATGCTGACAACTGCCCGAGAGGACGGCCTGCATTCATGAGGGTAGGTGAGTTCGGGAGAAATTCAAAGGTGGTCATCATGCGATAGAAGGTGTCGGATAATGTTTTTGTATCCGCTTTCTTATCAAAAGTTTTGTCGGCTGCGGCAATTGTGTCCGCCACACGTCGAAACATGTCTGCCGGAGTCTCAAGAGCCTTACCGGTTTCATCCCTGCGCAGATAGCGTTTTTCCAAAACAGTGACAGCATTTTTTGTCAGTCCGGGGATGGCGTCGGGTGTGGTGCTTTTTTTCATAGAAAACTCCTTGTATTTAAGAAACTGTTGATCCTGAACGTATTAAATGTGGTCTGCCTGAAAACAACAAACCACAATATTTTGTGGAAGGTGCTGAAATAAACCACAACATGTATGTGGTGTCAACAAATATAATTTATAAAAACATAACACCTTGAAAGGACTTGAAAAGCTGAATAACCGGGCAGGTTGATGGATATTTTAATGAAAAACTGCACGTATTTTGTGTGCCCGGCGGCATTCAGTTTGTCATTGCCTGATCGAGTCTGACAGGAGGGTGCCTGTAACACGGAGATGATGAACCGCCTTTGAATAAACAACATTGAATTTACAGTTTATCCGAATCATGGTAATGGTTCATCTCCATTGTAAGGAGTTCACGAGTGAAAGTTTTTATCGCGGCCGGTCTCTTTTTCTGTCTGACAACAATCTCGCTGGCAGCCGAACCGGCCACAACGGTGTACGAGGGAACGGTTCTGACCGAAGATGTAACCTGGCGGGGTTCCATACTCGTCAAAGGGTCGGTCGTTGTGGCACCACAGGCGACCCTGCGCATTGATCCGGGGACGGTTGTACGATTTGCTGTATCTGCCTCTCAACAGATTCCTGCTCTTGTTATTCAAGGGCGTCTTAACGCTGCAGGAACCTCTGAACGCCCGATTTTGCTGACATCTGACCGGACACGGCCCGTTCGAGGCTCATGGGGGGGCATCGTTTTTCTCTCAACTGAAAAACGCAATCTGCTCGACCGCTGTCGTATTGAGTATGCAGAAACCGGGATCGATGTCCGTTTTTCCACGGTAACCCTTAAGTCGATTTCTATCGTACAGGCCAGGACCGCTCTGCTGTCCCATGACGGTATAATCCAGATGACCGGCAGCACGGTCTCCGATTCAGAAACCGGCATTGAAGTCTATAACAGCGAATTTGACGGCAGGGATACGACTGTTGATGCATGTCAGCGCGGCGGATTGTTTAGTAAATCTGCTGTTGTGCTTTCCTCGCTTACTTTTACTAATAACCAGCACGCCGGGTTTGAAGCGGATGACTGCCGGATAAAAATCGGCGGTGGAGAGTTTTCCGGAAATTCTCTCGGAGCACGAATCAAGGGAGGAGAGGGGGAGATCGTTATGTCCGCCTTTGTGCGTAACACGCGGAATGCTCTTCATGTTTCCGATTCACGTGTCAGGATTACACGATGTCTGTTTGCCGGGAACCTCCAGGACGCGTTGCGAATTGATGATGGACGGGCGCTCCTGATGAATAATGCCTTCAGTTTAAACGGCGGCTTCAATATCGTCAATGCCGGTCGTGAGGTTGTCAGTGCCCGCCAGAACTGGTGGGGAACAAAAGATCCGTCGCTGATCGGCCAAAAGATTTATGACTCGGTTCGAGATAAAAACATCGGCACTGTCCAGCTTTTCCCCTGGCTGAATGAAAAACCGCCATTGACTCCATGAACAAAGGGCTTTCTGTGTACCTCGATAATGCAGCCACTTCATACCCAAAGCCTGAGAAGGTGTATGAAGCCGTTCTTCATGCAATGCGTGACGTAGGCGCTTCTCCCGGACGCGGTGGATATCGTCGGTCTCTGGAAGCCGGGCGGATTCTTTTTAATGCACGTGAGACGGTCGCAGGTTTTTTTTCGATTTCCGATTCGGCCCGGATCATTTTTACCCACAATGCTACCGGTGCTCTCAATCTGGCGCTGCAGGGCATTCTGGTCTCCGGCGACCATGTTGTTACCACCTCCATGGAACATAATTCTCTGCTGAGGCCGCTGTATGCGCTTCGAAATAGCGGTGTCGAGATGACGATCGTGCCGGCCGGGCCTGACGGAATGGTCTCTGTAGAGAGTATTCATCGCGCGATACGGGTGAATACCCGAATGATTGCGGTCAGCCATGTTTCTAATGTCTGCGGTACTATCCAGCCGATACAGCAGTTAGCCGGTCTTTGCCGCGAAGCAGGTGCACTGTTTCTGGTTGATGCTGCTCAGTCGGCCGGGCATCTGCCAATTGACGTGGGGGCATGTGATATCGATCTGTTAGCAGTGCCGGGGCATAAAGGGCTTCTCGGGCCGTTTGGAACCGGGCTTTTGTATGTGGCGGCTCACGTGCCGCTCAAACCGGTTATTCAGGGCGGAACAGGCAGCCATTCAACGGCTGAAGAGCAGCCGCAGATCATGCCTGACAGCTTCGAGGCCGGAACTCACAACCTCTCCGGCATTGCCGGATTGCATGCCGGCATAGAATTCATACGCGAGCAGGGGCTTTCAGCTCTGTTTCTGCATGAACAGCACCTGCTCACACAGGCTGAAAAATCACTGAGAGAGGTTTCGGGGGTAACAATCCATGGCCCGGAAGATCCATCCGACCGTTGCTCGGTACTCTCCTTTACCGCTTCCGGTGTTGATTCCTCTCTCCTGGCTGCAGAACTTGATCATGGTTTTAATATTGCCGTGCGGGCCGGTCTCCACTGTGCCCCCCTGGCTCATCGGACGCTGGGAACGGTGCCGGGCGGCACAGTGCGTTTGAGCCCCGGCTGGTTCACGACAAGCGAAGAGATTGCATTCTTTTCTGATGCCGTTGTACAATGCATCGATAAAATTCGGAAATCAGCATGAAATTCATATTTAGGAGTTCTGACATGAAATGGTTGTCAGCGTTGTTTCTGATCCTCAGCATATGTGTGGCCTGTTCGCTCCCTCCCGAAAAGCCGTTTACGAAGGAGCAGCTCTACAAGACCGGTATTTATACCTATTTTACCGTTGAAGACTCTCCTGAAAGCGTTCTTTCAGCCATCAACAAAGATGGTGAAGTCGTGCTTAATGCCAAATATCGTAACCGTGATGTCTGGATAAAACTGCTTGGCAAGCTTGAGGGCATAACCGTCCAGATTATTGAAAAGTAAATTTCCCGTACCGGCTCCCTGCCGTTATCTACTACCTCCAGAAAGGGACTCATGAAGAACTTTATTCTCGATACGAACGTATTGCTCCACGATCCTCAGTCACTGTTCAAATTTCAGGACAACAACATTATCATCCCGATTACCGTAATTGAAGAGGTTGATCGCTTCAAGAAGGACATGAATGAAACCGGCCGGAACGCCCGGATGGTGTCACGAATTCTTGATTCCATGCGTGAGAAGGGTTCGCTTGCATCCGGTGTTACCATGCCTGGTGGCGGAACGCTGCGGATCGAGATGTTTGCTGAAAAATACTTCAAAAATCTGCCGGTAGATCTGCGGGTGGACAACGGAGATAACCGGATAATTGCTGTGGCACAGGAAGTTCGTGACCGGTTTCCCGACTCCATAACCATTTTTGTGACCAAAGATTCCAATCTGCGGATCAAGTCCGATGTTATCGGACTGATGGCGGAAGATTATGAGAACGACAAAGTCGATGTCCAGGATCTTTATTCCGGGACCCGGTCAATAGAGGTGCCGCCTGACGCTGTTGACCGTTTTTATGGTCAGGGATGGCTTGAAGCTCCGTGTGCAATGGCGCCCAACGAGTTCATCACGATCGTAGACAGCACAAACCCGAATCATTCAGCCATTTGTCGCAACGATCCCGCAAATTCCCGTATTGTCCCCGTTCGCAAGGTGCCGAAAGAGGGCATCTGGAGCCTTTTCCCGCGCAACAGGGAACAGTCTTTTGCCCTTGATGTGCTGATGGATGACAACATCAAGCTGGTGACACTGGTAGGCAAGGCAGGAACCGGCAAGACGCTGCTTGCCATTGCTGCCGGTCTGCATAAAACCGCCGAGGAAAATATGTATAATCGTCTGCTGGTTTCGCGTCCGGTCTTTCCTATGGGTAAAGACCTTGGTTTCCTGCCGGGAGATATTGAAGAAAAACTGACCCCCTGGATGCAGCCGATATTTGATAATGTCGAATTGCTGATTTCCGGGCATGAGTCTGAAAAACGGCACAGCAAAGGGTACAAGGAGTTGATGGCTATGGGGCTCCTCGATATCGAACCGCTGACGTATATCCGTGGCCGTTCAATCCCGAATCAGTACCTGATCGTCGACGAGGCGCAGAACCTGACACCCCACGAGATCAAGACAATTGTCACCAGAGTCGGTGAAGGGACTAAGATTGTTCTGACCGGAGATCCCTACCAGATTGACAATCCGTATGTTGATTCCTCCAGCAACGGACTGACCTATCTTGTTGAAAAATTCAAGGGGCAGCGAATTGCCGCGCATGTGACGCTAACCAAAGGCGAGCGTTCTGAATTGGCCGAACTGGCTGCGAATCTACTGTAAAAACCGGACGATCCTCAAGGTTTTGTGAACACATGATATTACTTTCCATCGAAACATCCTGTGATGAAACGGCCGCAGCCGTTGTACGCGACGGCCGTGAAATTCTCTCCTCGGTTATTTCCTCCCAGGTTGCCATTCATGCGGAATACGGCGGTGTTGTCCCGGAAATCGCTTCACGAAAGCATCTGGAATCAATCGTTCCCGTTATCGGTCAGGCGCTTCAGGATGCGTCTGTCGGCATGGGAGAGCTTGAAGGGGTTGCTGTTACCCGTGGTCCAGGCTTGTCCGGGGCTCTGCTGGTCGGTTTTTCAGCGGCCAAGGCAATTGCTGCAGCTCGAAAAATACCCTTCGTCGGTGTGCATCATATCGAAGGGCATCTGTTCGCACCATTTCTGGAAAAACCGGTTCCTTTTCCCTTCCTGGCTTTGGTTGTTTCCGGTGGTCACACCCATCTCTATCATGTCGAAGGTTTCGGTCACTATACGACACTTGGCAGAACTATCGATGATGCAGCGGGTGAGGCCTATGACAAATGCGCTAAAATTATGGGGATGCCATATCCGGGCGGGGCACTTATTGACCGGATGGCGCAAAACGGAAATCCTGTTGCAATCCGACTGCCGAGGCCGATGCTTCATGACGGCACACTTAACTTCAGCTTCAGCGGTCTGAAAACGGCGGTACTGCACCAGACCGTGAAAAATCCTGTTTCTCTACCGAGCCAGGCAGCAGATGATCTGTGTGCCTCTTTCCAGGAGGCTGTCTGCCATGTCCTTGCTGCAAAGACCGAGAGTGCAATTCTGCATACCGGCGCCGTCCGCCTGGTCGTCGCGGGAGGAGTCGCCTGTAACAGCGGTCTGCGGCAACGCATGACAGCTCTCTGCGGAAAACTGGGCGTCGAGCTCTCCATTCCGCATTTTTCATTGTGCGGCGACAATGCTGCAATGCTTGCGGTTCCGGGTGACTATTATCTTTCCCATGGTCATATTTCAGGCAATTCGCTGGATGTCACCGCCACCTGGAATATGGATAGTATAAAGGAATCAATGAAATGAGCTCAACCAGGCGCCCTTTGAAATCACTCGGACAGAACTTTCTGGTTGATGAAAATATCATCGACAGAATTATTCAGGCCGCTGACATCCGGCCAGACCAGCCCGTTCTTGAAATCGGCCCGGGGAGGGGTGCTTTGACCAGGCACCTGGTCGACCGTGCAGGACGGCTTGTGCTGATCGAATTTGATCACGCTCTGGCGGCTTTTCATCGCAATCAGCAAAAGGATAATCAGGATGTTACCGTTATTGACGGAGATGTGCTGAAGGTCGACCTTGACGGACTTCTCTCCGGAACTCCCCGGAAATGGAATGTGGTCGCCAATCTCCCGTACAACATATCGACCGAGGTATTGTTCCGCTTGTACGACGTTCACGACAAACTGGCCCGCATGACCCTTATGCTGCAAAAGGAGGTCGGAGACCGATTGGCGGCACCCCCGGACTGCTCTGCGTATGGCGTCACCACCGTGCTTCTCGGATTGTGGTTTGACATCCGCCGCGTTTTTGTTGTGCACCCGGGCAGTTTCCATCCGAGTCCAAAAGTCGATTCTGCAGTTCTTAATTTCATTCCCCTTTCTGAGCCGCGAGCTGATGTCGGTGATGAAGACGTTTTCAGGAGTGTTGTTAAAAGCGCCTTTTCAATGCGTCGCAAGACGCTTGTAAACTGCCTTAAATCCGCTGAATTCGCTAAACATGTCGATTGTAACGAACTGCTGGAGACGTCTGCTATCGACGGTCGCAGGAGGGGGGAAACACTTTCCCTTGAAGAGTTTGCCTCCCTGTCCCGCCACGTGACGGCAGCATTACGAGCCGCTTCCGCATCATGACGGAAGTATTGGGATATGGTGTCGTTCTGATCCTTCTGGCCTGTCTGGGGCTGCTTTTCATGCTGTTCGTGAAAGGAAGGGGAGGGTCAGATGAAAATGGTGACCTTCAGAAAAAAATTGACGGTATTGAAAAACTGCTGGAGCGGCATGAGCGGATTCTGCGGGAGGAACTTGCGCGGGGCCGCGAGGAGTCTCACGATGGTTCCCGCCGCATACGGGAAGAGATGACCGGCAGTATAACTGTGCTGGGAGATTCGTTGTCGAAGCGGATGGGCGAAATTGCCGGTCTGCAGAAAAATCAACTGGAACTGTTCGCAGCCCGATTGAAGGAGCTGACTTCGAGTAATGAAGGACGTCTTGACAAATTACGTGAAGGAGTCGATTCCCGGCTTACGCTGATTCAGGAAGATAATGCCCGTAAGCTGGAACAGATCCGCGCAACTGTCGATGAAAAGCTGCACGATACCCTTGAAAAGCGCCTGGGGGAATCATTCAAGCTGGTCAGTGAACGGCTCGAACTCGTGCAGCGTGGCCTGGGTGAAATGCAATCACTCGCTAACGGAGTCGGTGATCTGAAAAAAGTACTGACGAATGTCAAAACACGCGGGACGTTCGGAGAAATTCAGCTGGGAAGTCTGCTCGAGCAGATTCTGGCTCCCGGGCAGTACGATTCAAACGTTGAAACCAGAAAAGGAAGCGGCCAGCGTGTTGAATTCGCCCTGAAACTGCCGGGGCGCGATGGTACTGCGGATGGTATGGTCTGGCTGCCTCTGGATGCGAAGTTTCCGCAGGAGGATTACCTGCGGCTGGTGGAGGCCCAGGATGCTGCGGATGTATCAGCAGCCGTCGAATCAAGGAAACAGCTTGATCGTTCAGTGAGGGAGATGGCGAAAACAATCCGCGACAAATATCTTGACCCGCCCCATACAACCGATTTCGGGGTCATGTTTCTGCCGACTGAAGGGTTGTATGCCGAGGTCTTGCGCCTGCCGGGACTTTTTGAAGCTTTGCAGCGGGATTTCAAGGTCATGGTGGCCGGTCCGACCACACTGGCAGCGCTGCTGAACAGTCTGCAGATGGGGTTCAGGACGCTTGCAATCGAAAAACGTTCTGCCGAAGTATGGAATCTGCTCGGGGCGGTTCGTACGGAATTTTCAAAATTCGGAGTGATTCTGGAGAAAACCCGTAAAAAGCTTGTGGAGGCTGGTAATCATATCGATCTGGCTGCCACCAGGACCAGGGTCATTGAGCGTAAATTACGTGACGTGCAGGATGTGCCGAGTCAGAAAACAGAAGCTCTTCCGGATGATGTTTTCGAGTGTGAAGAGTGTGCAGATGATTATAATGAAATCAAAGATCAGGAGCCGGTGTCGTGATAATTGAAATAAACCCGGATTATCCACACCCACACAAGATTTTACGGGTTGTGGACAGCCTCAAAAACGGCGGGGTAATCGCCTACCCGACCGATACAACCTATGGAATCGGTTGTTCAATTTTTTGTAAAAAAAGTATCGAGAGAATCTATCAGATGAAACAGCGTGATCGTCGCAAACCGTTCTCGGTCATCTGTTCCTCTCTGTCAGAAATATCCCGTTATGCTAAGGTCAGCAACTCTGCTTTCAAGATAATAAAACGTTATCTGCCAGGGCCATACACATTCGTTTTTGAAGCGACCCGTGAAGTTCCCGATCTGCTTCTTACCCGCCAGAAAACTGTCGGGATCCGTATCCCGGATAACAGGATATGCAGCGACCTTGTGACCGCACTGGGCAATCCGATTATAACAACCAGCGCCAATCTTTCCGGTGAAGAACCGGAAGGGGACCCTCACACCATTGCGGAAACATTTGGCAGTCAGCTCGATTTTGTCATTGACGGTGGTATTCTGACAACTGATGTCAGCTCAGTCGTGAGCCTTATCGGTGCAGTCCCGGAGGTCTTGCGGGCCGGTCTTGGGGATGTTTCGTGGTGTATCGCCTGAAAGGGGTGATCTGTGCGTAAACGTACCGTCAGAAATGGTATGCGCATGGTCATGGCGGCTTTGATGCTGATTATCATCGCCAGTTTTTATCATGCCCCGCTGTCCGATCTGTTCTTGTTATCATCAAGTGCAGAAAGCAGAATATACCGTCTTGGCATGTTCTGGGCGGTGGCGATCGGAAGCTATGGTGTTGTCCTGGCAGCATTCGGCTTGGCGCTTTCACCGCTCAAAAACGATTTCCAGATCCGTCTCATGCCTGTTTTTCTGATGGTAACAGCCATGATAGTTCTCTTTTTTTATCTGCTTACCTCTTCAATTGAGGCTCAGCCCGGTAATGAGCAGAGGAGAGTGCGCCCGGGAGAAACGATTACGATTTAAAAACGTCAGTTACACGCAAAAGATGCGAGGCGCACCATGAAAAATCAGAATATTCCTGATCGGCTGCAGACAGAGTTCCCGGACGACTGGCACGGCCTTAAAGGGCGTTTTTTTTCGATTCTCCGGGTCATCCATTCAGTCACTTCCAATTTTACTACTCATCAGGGGCCCATGCGTGCCGCTGCTCTTACCTACACTACGGTTCTTTCGCTTGTCCCGTTTCTCGCGATTGCATTTTCAGTTCTTAAAGGTCTTGGAGCGCAAAATGCGCTAGAGCCGTTGCTGCAGCAGCTGGCCGGCGATTCCGAGGATACAATTTCGCGCCTTGTCGCCTATGTAAACAATACCAACATGAAGTCAGTGGGGGCGATCGGTCTGGTGATGCTGGTTGTCACAGTCGTCTCCCTGATGGGAAGCATCGAGGAGGCTTTCAATGCTGTCTGGGGAGTGCGGGAAACCCGGTCGCTTCAAAGACGCTTCAGTGATTACCTGAGTGTTGTTGTCGTAGGGCCGATCCTGCTGATCGCTGCAACCAGTATGACATCTTCTCTACAGAGTCAATGGGTGCTGCAGTGGTTAATTCATAACACCTATCTCGGCGATGCAATATTGATGCTGTTTCGTTTTTTACCGTACCTCAGTGTATGGATCGCCATGGTTTTTCTGTACATTTTTATTCCGAATACCAGAATTCGTTTTGCTTCCGCCGTTACGGGCGGGGTTATTGCCGGTACTGCGTGGCAATTGGCTCAGTGGGGCTATTTTCACTTTCAAGTCGGTGTCGCCAACTACAATGCAATATACGGGACTCTGGCCGCGCTTCCTGTTTTTCTGATCTGGATCTATACAAGCTGGCTCATTGTGCTGTACGGTCTCGAAATAGTATTTGCCCATCAACATCATGGTCATGGCCTGTCCGGAGCCGGTATGTTCAATTTGACTGTCACCGCTCGCGAAGAACTGGCTCTGGCGTTGCTGGTGCAGGTGAGCCTCCATTTTCAGAGTGGGGGCTCACCCCCGTCTGCACAGTTTCTGGCCGATGAGCTGAATGTACCGCTTCTGCAGCTCGACTCTGTTTTCGATGAGATGTCGAAGCTGGGGTACCTTGTTGAGACTTCGGGCAGCCGGCCCGGGTGGCTGCCCGCACATGACCCCTCTGTGGTTCAGGTACATGAGGTTATCAAGGCGTTGCGCGGTGTTTCAGTGAGGCAGCTTACAACACCGGTACTTCAGCTGGCAGAAGATGTCATACGCCAGGGTTGGGAAGGCGGTAGAGACGGTCTTGAAGGTGTGACTGTACGCGACCTGCTGAAAAAGGCGGTAACGTAAGATTTTTTATGCGACAACGGGGAAAAAATGACAGATAAAATTTTTTTTGCCGGCATGTCCGGAGAAGGGTTTGATTCTCTTTACAAACAGTGGCAAGATTCAGCCGATTCAGTTCCGGCAGAATGGCGGCACTTCCTGTCGGGTTTTGAGCTTGGTTTGGATAGAGAGTCTTCCAGTATCGGGCGCTGTGACGAGCAAGAGGCTCTGAAGCTGTCGGGTGTTCAATCCCTTATCTATCGTTACCGTTCCATTGGCCATCTCCTGGCATGTACCGACCCTCTCTCTCCCTGCCTGTTATCTCATCCTCTGCTTGATCTCTCCAACTTCGGACTTGATGAAAATGATCTCGATACCGTCTTCGCCTGCCGGCGGTTTCTGAAGCCACGCGCTACATTACGAGAGGTTCTGGATACTTTGAGTGAGACATATTGCCGGGATGCCGGTGTTGAATTCATGCATATTCAGGATCCGGATGAACGGCAGTGGCTGATAGACCGTATGGAGCCGTGTCGAAATCATCCCGTTTTCTCAGTTGCTGAAAAATTGCATATTCTTGAAAAACTCCATCAAGCCGCTTTATTTGAACTGTTTCTGCATCGCAGGTTTGTCGGACAGAAGCGGTTTTCGCTTGAAGGGGGTGAAATTCTCATTCCGGTTCTGGATCGCATTATTCGCGGCTGTCCGGTAGTAGGGGTCAGTGATGTCGTGATAGGTATGTCGCATCGCGGCAGATTGAATGTGCTGGCACATATTTTGGGCAAGCCGTATGAAACACTTTTTGCAGAGTTTAAAGAAAGTATTTCACAGGGTTTTCTGGGAGATGGTGATGTGAAGTATCACAAGGGGCATTCTTGTGATATTGAACTTGACGGTTACCAGGTACATGTGACTATTGCAGCAAATCCGAGCCATCTTGAAGCGGTCAATTCCGTTGTTGAGGGCAAATGCCGAGCCAGACAGGACAGTTACGGTGATAAAGGCACCGGCCTGGTGCTCCCGGTTCTGATCCATGGAGATGCGGCATTCGCAGGGCAGGGCAATATAATGGAAGTTCTCAACATGTCGCAACTGGAAGGCTACGGCACTGGTGGAACGATTCATGTTGTGCTTAATAATCAGATCGGTTTTACAACGCTTCCCAAAGACTCCCGTTCCACATGCTATGCCACGGATGTTGCAAAAATGCTGTCGTGTCCGATTTTTCATGTTCAGGGCGAAGCGCCGGAAGCCGCGCTTCATGCCGTTGATCTTGCAATGGAATATCGACAGACGTTTCGTCGGGATGTTGTGATTGAGTTGATCTGTTACCGCCGGCACGGTCACAACGAAGGAGATGAACCGGCGTTCACTCAGCCGAAAATGTATCAGCAGATCGCACGCCGTCCCTCTGTAAACCGGATCTACGAGGCAGTTCTGGCGGAAGAAGAGTCGGCATCCCCGGAGACGTTGGAGCTCCTTGAGCGGCGGGTCAGTGAAGCATTGGAAGCCTCTTTCAATAGACCCCCGGTGGTTGAGCCTGCCGGTTTTTCTGATCGGTGGAGTACCATCAGTTCCGAATACAGTGACAAGCCGGTTGAAACTGCGGTGTCCGCTGAAAAAATGGTAACTATTGCGCGTCGGTTGGCCGCTCTCCCTTCCGGTTTTATACCGCACGCAAAAATCGGCACTCTTATTCAGAAGCGTTTTGAGGCAGTTCTTAAAGGGGAGGGGATCGATTGGGGGAATGCAGAATCTCTCGCATATGCGACACTGCTCGACCAAGGATTTTCAGTGCGGATATCCGGTCAGGATTCCCGCCGCGGAACCTTTAATCATCGGCATTGTGTTGTGATCGACATTCACGACGAGCGGAACTATGTACCGCTGGAAACCGTTGTTCAGGATGGCGCCGGTTTTCAGGCATGGAACAGCCTGCTCTCAGAATTTGGCGTGCTTGGCTTCGAATATGGCTATTCACTGGAAACGCCGCACTGCCTCACGATCTGGGAAGCCCAGTTCGGGGATTTTGCCAATGGTGCACAGGTTATCATAGATCAATTCATTGCCAGCGGAGAAAGTAAGTGGAATCGTGCCAGCGGCCTGGTCCTGTTACTTCCTCACGGGTATGAGGGACAGGGCGCCGAACATTCCAGCGCGCGGATCGAACGCTATCTGCAGCTCTGTGCGTCTGAAAACATGATTGTGGTGTATCCGTCCACTCCCGTGCAGATGTTCCACCTGCTGAGGCGTCAGATGCTGCACTCTTTTCGAAAACCACTGGTGGTGTTTACTCCAAAGAGTCTTCTGCGTTATCCGGATTGCAGCTCAACCGTTGCCGAATTCTGCGCCGGTACATTCCAGACCTGTATAGCTCCCTCCGGAGATTTATCTGTCGCCCGGCAGGTCTTGTTCTGCAGTGGCAAAATATATTATGAACTCGAGGAGGAGCGTGTCCGGAAAGAGAAAAACGATACAGTCATAGTCCGGATTGAGCAGTTATATCCGCTGGACCGCACAGCAGTCAGGAGCATCATTGAACTGTGCGGAGCGGACTGCCGGCTGTATTGGGTTCAGGAGGAACCGGAAAATATGGGAGCCTGGCAGCATATTGAGCGGAATTTCAAACATCTCTCCATCACTATCGAGTATATCGGCCGTGCAGAAGATTCCTGTCCAGCTGTTGGATCTCACCATATCCATGCAGAACAGCAGGCGGAAATATTGAAAAAGGCATTTTCAGCATAGGTTTAAATGCGCGTTTTTACTGAATCAGTGCCCCATTGTTGTTGACAATTAATGGGAGCCCGTGTACAAAAGCACAGATTAATTTAGAGGACGTTCATGCTAAATCTGCTTTTCATATCAGACAGTCCAAAGGTTGAACACATCAAAAATGTGCTTCAGCCTGTTCTCAAGGTCATTATCGATGTCGTAACCGATTTCGATCACGGCTTGAAGGACGTCTTTGAAAAACGTCCTACGACGGTCTGCATTCAGGATCAGATTGGCGGAGTTACCGGTGAAAGCGTCGCCAGACACATTCAGATGCTGCTTGGCAGCGGTGCGCCGACATTTATCCTCCTGCACACCGGGAACGGCAAGGCGAGAACAATCAGGGGCCTTTATGAACATCTGATCGATTTAAGCCAGCCAGATGAAATAGTGTCGGAGCAGATAATAGGCACACTTAAATCGCTGCTCGGTGATCAATGGGAAAGGGTTTATATCCCGCCCAAACAGACGCCGGCTTCACTCAAAGCATCAATAAACGTCCCTGAAGAAGAGCGTGAAGTTGCCGATAAGTTTGTGGATGATTTCCTGTCCGACTTTGAAACGACCGGTTTTTCTGATGGCGATACCCGGTTTCCCGCAGCTTCATCTATTGAAACACCCTCTAAAAAAACAACCGGCCCTGAGCTGTTTGCAGCGCCTTCCCATACCGAAATTCCTTTTGGGGCAACAGAGTCAGATCATGTCCAGACAACAAGTGATGAATTGGCTGAACTGCTTCTGGCAGAGGTAAGCAAGGCCGCCAAGGAAGTACGACCGTCGACGGAGTCTCCCGACGTGCCTGCCACCCGTGAAGTTCCTTTCAGTGCAGCCCCAACGCCGAAAATGACTGTTGATGCATCGTCTGCACCTGCCATTCCTGTGCTACCGGGTCCATTAGTTCCTCCTGTAGGCGGGACACAAAAGAAACCCCTGGCTGTTGTCAAACCAGTCGGCAGGGACGTGACGTCCGATGCAACATCAGGGCCGCGCTCCATGATGCCTCAGGCACCTGCCAGGCCGGCTAAGCCGGAGGCAACAGTTCCGCCTGCCGCTGCTGAATTCAGAATCAATCAGAATGCCGCACCCGCTGAAGAACATTTTCCCGAAGAACTTCTTCAGGCATTTGAAGAGAACTATCGCTCAGAGTCTCAGTTTTTGCGGCGCAGCGTTATTGTTGTTCTCGTATGTGCAATCAGCGCTGCCGGTGCCTGGTACCTTTTCAAACAAAAGCCGCTGTTGATCAGTTCACTGAAACAGCGATTTATGTCTTCTACAGGAGCGACACAATCTCCGGTTGCGGCTGCAATCCCCGCGCAAACTCCGGTTCCTGTCTCTGTGCCGCCGCCACCTGTGACGCCTCAGTTGCCTGCCTTTATCCCGAAAGATGGCCTGGACACCTCCTTTTCAGTCAGTAATCCCGGCTGGGAACGATATGTAGGGAAAGATGCAGAATTCAGAATATTCAAGGCATCAGGCAGCATACAGGCGGTGCAGGTTCTGTCAGTTAAAGATGCGCTTATTCCAGACGTGCTGATTAAATCTGTTCTGAAGGAATGTAACGGAAGTCCGGAATTCCAGATAACCTCCCGAAGTACGAAAGCCGGGGTGCGTATTGAAAGAGGCAGAACTCTTCCTGGCGGCGATATTATCATCTACCGGAAAGGCGGAGCGGTGACGGCTTTTGTTGTATCAGTAAATTAGTGTTTATTTGGAAACGAACAAAATTGACATTTTCCGGGTGTTCGCTATAATCCCCCGGAATTCAATGTCCTGCCGGTGTGGTGTACGCCGACCTGGAGCCAAGATGCCCTTCAACATACATATACGCGGACTATTCGTAACCATGGTTTATGCCAGCCTGCTGCTCTATGCATCCGGTGCGCGTGCGGTCATGGATCCGCGTTTTGAGCTTGATCCTCAAACATTGCCGGGTTCAAAGAGTACCGTAAAACCCGCGCATGCCGAACGAAAGCGCACTGTCCGCCCCGCACATGTCTCTCAATCCCCGTCATCGCCTGCCAAAGGCGGTGTTTATACCGTAAAAGCGGGCGATAACCTTTATAAAATATTAATGCGTGATTATGCTTTGGACAACAATGAAGCGGAGTTGTTTATTGAAGAAATTCGCCGAGAAAATAACATTTATGATATTAAACGTCTCAAAATTGGTCAAAAAATCAGGATTCCTCCGGTCAGGCGGCACTCTGATGGCACTCTGAAGCTGTTTCAGGCCGTCCGGTCAGATACTATCCGGAGTTCTGACGCATCCGCTGCTCCGGAACAGTCATTCAAACTTGAATCCCCGCTTCCGTCTCTTTCTGAGCAGGAAGTGGTCACCAAGACACGCGGTGTTTGGGACAGAATAGTACCGTCAAAAAAAGAGCCCCATAAGCCACTTGCAATCAATACATCAACTTTTTCTTTAGCTCTTGATCCAGGGCGCTACCCCACATTTTCCAGAATGGATGGCGGACGCATCGTACTGGATCAGAATGGCACAATTCCGCCGCTCGTAAAATCATTGATTGAAGGCAACGATGCATCGGTTCGAATTGTGACTGAAGCACCGTCCGGAACGAAGCATTTTATGGCTTCTCTGCTTGAAGCTGCCGGATTTTACTCTGTTGAAGAAAATTTCAGTATGGAATTCGGTGTTGATCCGAAGCTTACGGTTCAATCCGATTTCAAGGTCGAAAAAACGGCTGAAAGTCTTATCAAGCAGGATGTTGTCCTAGTGAACAGTGGCCGCACGCTGCTTCCCCCGTCCCTTGGCGAGTTTCTCAAGAAAGAAGGGTTTTCACTCTATGAACCGTTTGCATCTATTAAGCCGTTCGCGCAGCGTGACTCTCGCACGATCCAATACGTATCAGCGAAAAAACAGCCGGAAATGATCGACGCCATTTTATCTGCATTTTCTGTTTCATCTGAACGAAATCGAAGTGTCGATGTTTTTGCAACGGACAATAACGGCATCTCCCTGTCGGTAAAAGTTGAACGTTATTTTGAACGGGGTGGACAGCGGTTTGTCGTCACCAGCTTTGATGGCGATCCGATTCATTATACCCTGTTCAGGATTCTTGAGACTAAGGGCTATAAGGTCGTTATTCTGGAAGCCGATGATGATTTTCGTAAAGTATCTGAAAAACTCATTTCACGAATGAATATCAGCGGCACGTTCGCTCAACACAAACTGCTGCAGGACGGGGCAGCCGGTTATTCGCTGCAGATGTCGGGTTTTAAGCTTGATGACGCATTGCTGCCCGGAGGAGGCATTTTTCTGACGGATCGGGCTATGGATCGTATTGTCAGAGATCTGTTTACGGAAAATGGATATAACATCAACATCCGGTGAAACCGTTTTACTTTATCGATTAATCTGCTATAACGCTCGTACCTTGTTAAAGGGCGGGCGTTTTTTTCGTTCGCGGTCTTCCGGGACTCCGGATGAAGCACTTCTTATCGGATAGATTGGTTCAGGGAGCATGTTGGATATGAGTGTGAAAAAAGTTGGCGAACTGCTTATAGAGCAAAAACTGATTTCTCAGGAGCAATTGTTGGAGGCGCTTGATCTTCAGAATGTGTTTCCTGATCAGCCGGTCGGGCAGTTGCTTTGCAAGCTCGGCTTTATAAAAGAAAGTGATCTCAGTTTTGTCCTCGACCAGAAAAATAAGCGTCGCAAACTGACCGACATTCTTCTGTCTGGCGGCCTTATTGACCAGCAGAAATTATCCCATGCACGTGAGGTTGGCAAACAAAACGACATATCTCTTGAAAAAGCGCTGCTGAAGCTGAATTATGTTGATGAAGAGAGCCTTTCAAAAACGGTTGCAAGCCAGTATGACATGCCGTATGTACAGATCAATACACAGGACCTCGATCATACTCTTTCCCGTTACATTAGTGCTGTATACGCCCAAAAACAGCGCATTGCCCCTATTTCAAAAATCGGCAACACGCTTACACTTGCGATGGCTCATCCTCTTAAGTCACATGACATCCGTGAACTCGAAGACAGTATCCGGCTCAGGATTATTTCTGCCATTGCAACTGAAACAAACATCGCCAGGTCTCTCAAGCGGCTGTATAATATTGATACTGCAAACACAATATCGGCTCTCGATGAGGTTAATCTCGATCTTGTTCCTGACAGTATCGTTGATCTGTTGAGTAAAACCCCGACGAGTGAAGAACCGGACGTCGAGGAGGAAACTAAAAAAGTTACTGAAAAAGACAGCGTGATTGTCAAGCTGGTCAATAAAATCATTTATGATGCGTACATGAATAAGGCTTCAGATATCCACATTGAACCGTATCCAGGAAAAAAAGATGTTGTCGTCCGTACCAGAGTCGATGGCCAGTGTTCTATTTACCAAAGGATTCCCTATAAGTATAAATTTGCTCTCCCTTCACGCATCAAAATAATGGGTGAATTAGATATTGCAGAACGGAGAAAACCGCAGGACGGGAAAATAGATTTCAAAAAGTTCGGACCGCTTGATATTGAACTTCGAGTTGCAACCATGCCGACGGTTGGAGGTCTTGAGGACGTAGTTATACGCGTTCTTGCAAGTGGAGATCCTATAGGATTCAATGATCTCGGCCTGACTGAACGTAATTTGCGGATTTTTAATGAATCACTCGCGCGGCCTCATGGGCTTATTCTGGTTGTCGGGCCCACCGGGTCCGGTAAAACAACCACACTGCATTCCGGACTTGCCCAGATAAATCAGACAAATCGTAAAATATGGACGGCGGAAGATCCTGTGGAAATTACTCAGGTCGGGCTCCGCCAGGTCCAGGTAAATCCACGTATCGGTTTTACTTTTGCCGTTGCGCTTCGCTCGTTTCTCCGACTTGACCCGGATGTCATCATGGTGGGCGAAATGCGCGATGAGGAAACCGCCAGTACTGCGGTTGAGGCATCACTGACCGGGCATCTGGTTTTGTCCACACTTCATACAAACTCAGCGCCGGAAACGGTAACCCGTCTGCTCGAAATGGGTCTTGACCCGTACAGTTTTTCCGATTCACTTGTCTGTATACTGGCACAGCGACTTGCGCGCAGGCTCTGCACGGATTGCAGGGAAAGTTTTCATCCATCTGAAGCTGAATATGAGGAGCTGGTCGATGAATACGGCAGAACCGAGTTTGCCAATACCGGGCTGGGCTATGCGGATGTCGGAATGTTCCGGGCGATCGGATGTGAACGATGCGGCCATTCCGGTTATCGAGGCAGGCTCGGTATTCACGAGGTCCTCGAATGTACAAATCCTCTCAAAAGTCTCATCAAGCGCCGGGCAGACACAGATCATGTCCGCGAGCAGGCCTCCCGTGACGGCATGACTACGCTAAAGCAGGATGGTATACGTAAGGTGCTTTTCGGCCTTACGGATATTCATGAAGTACGTCGAGTCTGCATATAATAACCGTTTGGCGTAAAAATATGCTTGCATTCCTGACATCAGCATGGTAGGTAGAAACACAATTTATGTTCACTCAGTACGTGAGCTCGCAAGGCTCACTTTTTTTTGTCTAATCGGGTAGGATTATGGCCGCTCAAAAAGAAGATACATGCACAGTTGTCAGCGCTATTGCGCAGCCGATTCTCGAATCAATGGGACTTGAGCTGGTTGATATTGAATTTGGAAGAGTCGGCCCGGATGCAGTATTACGCCTGTTTATTGATAAAGATGGCGGCGTGTTGCTCGACGACTGCGCCGGACTTAGCCGTGAGTTATCGATGATCCTCGACGTTGAGGATGTTATTGCCTGCAATTATACCCTGGAAGTTTCGTCACCGGGTCTTGACCGCCCGCTTAAAAAGCAGAGTGATTATGACCGCTTTGTGGGCCGCACCATTAAAGTTCGTACGTATCAACCTTTTCTTGATGATAGCGGAAATAAACGCAAAACTTTTCTCGGAAAACTCGAAGGACTTGTCGCCGGTGTTGTAAGAATGACGCTGACAGAGGGGCAAACCGCTTCCATTCCGATTGAGCAGGTCGCCAAAGCCAATCTTGAATTTGAACTCTGATCTGAAATACCCATATATACCAGCAAGGAGAAGTCATCGTGGATACAACAATTAATCTTAAGCATGCTATTGACCAACTTGTAAAAGAGAAGGGCATTGACCGTCTGGTTGTACTGGAAGCGATGGAACAGGCGGTTCTAACGGCCGCTAATAAAAAATACCGCAATACCCGCGATCTTGAAGCTCATTACAACCATGAATCCGGTGAAGTTGAACTTTTTGAGTTTGTCACAGTTGTGGAAGAGGTTGAGGATTCCTACAAGGAAATCGGTCTTGATGAAGCTCACGAGATAGACCCTGAAGCCGAAATCGGCGATTCGCTTGGCGAGAAGCTGGACGCAAGTGGTTTCAGCCGTATTGCCGCTCAAACGGCAAAACAGGTTATCATTCAAAAAGTGCGCGACGCCGAGCGTGAAACAATTTATAACGAATACCGGGATCGTGTCTGGGAAGTTATTACCGGCATGGTGCGGCGTTTTGAAAAAGGTGAGCTTCTTATTGATCTGGGACGTGCCGAGGCGGTTTTGCCCGCCAAGGAACAGATGCCTCGTGAAGTATATCGTCCCGGGGATCGTATTCGTGCAATAATTACCGATATTCGCATGACCACTAAAGGTCCTCAGATTATGCTTTCGCGTACTCATCCAAGCATGCTTGCCAAGCTTTTTGAGGCTGAAGTTCCTGAGATCGCCGAAGGTATCGTTGAAATTAATGCTATTGTACGTGATGCCGGCAGTCGTGCTAAAATTGCCGTCTCATCAAATGATCGCGATGTCGATCCGGTTGGCGCCTGCGTCGGCATGCGAGGGTCACGTGTCCAGAATGTAGTTTCTGAGCTGCGTGGTGAAAAAATTGATATTATTCCCTGGTCAGAGGATATTGCCCGCTTTGCCTGTAATGCTCTTTCACCGGCACAGGTTTCTAAAGTGTTTGTGGATGAGGAGAAGCGTGCCCTCGAAATCATTGTAGCAGATGACCAACTCTCGCTCGCTATCGGTAAGCGTGGTCAGAATGTCAGTCTGGCTGCACGCCTGACCGGATGCAGAATTGATATCAAGAGCGAATCAAAAGTTGCAGAGCCTGAGCAGGTACAGGAATTTTCATCCTTTGACGGCACTGATGCTGAAGAAGAGCCGGTTCAGGAACAGGATGCCGCTGCCGTTACCGATAATGGCCCCGAAGCGGTTGCCGAGTAATACCGTATATGACCCATAAAGGGAACGTGGAATCTCCGCAGCGAAGCTGCCTCGGGTGCAGGACAAGCAAAGACAAAAATCTTCTGCTCCGGTTTGTCCAGACGCCTGAAATGGAAATACTGCCTGATCTGGAGAGTAGACTGCCGGGCAGAGGGGCATATACCTGTATTGATAAACGCTGTCTTGCTACTGCTATTGAGCAGCGGCAGTTTAAACGTTCTTTTAAGCATGATGTCTCAGTTATGCCGGCAGAGCAGTTTGTTGAATATATCCGGCAGCAGTTACACAGCCGTATTATCGGGTTGATCGGCCTGGCCAACAAAGCCGGGTCGGTAACAGGTGGCGGTTCCATGGTAATTGACGTGTTGAGAGGCAAGATCAAGCCGGGGCTCGTTATCGTTGCAACAGATGTTTCAGAGTCTATCGGCGGGAAAATTATTCATGCTGCTGCTTCGCACCACGTTAAATATAGGACCGTAGTAACAAAAGATGATTTCGGGGCGATTTTAGGCAAGGCGCCCAGAAGTGCGATTGCCGTAGCATCAGGCGGATTTGTTGCACAGTTGGTGAAGGCTATTGACAGATACAGAAACTTCCTGGGGGAGGTATAAAGGATATGGGTAAAATTAGTGTGGGTAGTTTGGCGAAAACGTTGGGCGTAGAGCCTAAAGATGCTATAGCCAGACTCAAAGAAATTGGTGTTGACGCAAAAACAGCTACATCGCAGGTTGATGAGGGTGTCGTTGCGCGCTTGACTGCCCCCCAGCCGAAAGATACCGGTACCAATGAGGTCAGGGTCGCATCGAACATCATTCGCCGCAGAGCCAAGATTGTTCCGGTAGATGATACTGCCGAAGCAGATGTCGCTGTTGAAGCGGCACCTGTCCAGCAGCCGGCCGCTCTGCCTCCGGCCGCGGCACCAGTTGCAGTCCCTCCTGCTGAAGCTAAAGCACGCAGCACAGAGGACCATGCGGAGACCGTTGCAGTTGCCGGTATAACAGCCACGGAACAGCCGGAACTTGCGGTAAAGCCCCCTGAGGTACTGAAGGCGGGACCGAACCAGGCCAGAATTCTAGGTATGGTGGAGATTCACGGAGTTACCAATCGTGCTACCCGGGTGGTAACCAAAGAAACACCTGTCACGCCGCGCACCGCGCCTCAGCGTCCGGCTCAAGACCCGTCACAGCAGCGAAGGCCGGCACCAGCTGCGGCAGATCAGAGAAGGCCTGCTCCGGGAGCTGATGCACGGCGCCCGACACCGGGGTACGAGCAAAAACGGCCTGTTTCGACGGTGCCGTCCGCCCCTGCCACCGAGCTTGATCGCTCACGTATGAAGCAGGTACAGCTTGCCCCTGCAGCGCTTCCCGGCGGCGATAACCGGCGTGGCGGAAAGAAAGAAGGTCCTGGCTACGGAGATGCAGGCAAAGGAGCCAAGAAGGGCGCGCCGCCAGCCAAGAAGAAGGAACAGCCTCGCAAGAACGAAATTATTGAAAAACGTGAGCGGGCATTTGATCCGGCCTATAAAGGGTCAAAGAAGCGCGGGGGAAAAGAACGGGTTTCCGATACCAGAAAAACAGAAATCACCGTTCCGAAGGCAATCAAGCGTATCATTAAGATATCTGAAAGCATTTCAGTCGGAGAGCTTGCCAAACGACTCGGCATCAAGGCAAACGACCTTATTAAATCTCTGATGAAGATGGGAATGATGGTTACCATCAATCATGCTCTTGATTTTGATACCGCTGTTATTCTTGCGTCAGAATATGAATATGAAGTTGAAAATGTAGCGGTTGACCTGGATGAAATCCTCGAATCGACGGTTGATGCCCCGGAAACGCTGGTAACAAGACCTCCTGTTGTTACAATTATGGGACATGTTGATCACGGCAAGACCTCACTTCTTGATGCAATTCGAGAAGCCAACGTCATAGCCGGCGAGGCCGGCGGCATCACTCAGCATATCGGAGCCTACGACGTCGAGTTGAACGGTCGCAAAATAACCTTTCTCGATACTCCCGGCCATGAAGCGTTTACCGCCATGCGTGCTCGCGGCGCCAAGGTCACCGACATCGTCGTTCTCGTCGTGGCCGCAGATGATGGTGTCATGCCGCAGACGAAAGAAGCCATCAACCACTCAAAAGCCGCTGAAGTACCTATTATTGTTGCTATCAATAAGATTGACAAGCCGGGTGCAAAGCCGGAAAAGGTCAAGCAGGAACTGACAGAGCAGGGCATTGTTTCCTCGGAATGGGGCGGAGACGTCACGATGGTGGAAGTTTCAGCGAAACAGCGCCTCAATCTGGAAGGTCTGCTTGAAATGATTCTGCTACAGGCGGATTTGATGGAGTTGACAGCTAACCCGAACAAGCTGGCCAAAGGAACCGTTGTCGAGGGAAAACTCGACAAGGGGCGTGGTCCTGTCGCCACCGTACTGGTGCAGGAAGGAACACTCAGAACCGGCGACTATTGTGTCGTTGGAGTTCATTCCGGGCGTGTCAGGGCGATGCAGAATGATCGCGGCGAAAAAATTACCGAGGCTGGCCCTTCCATGCCGGTTGAGCTGGTCGGATTATCCGGCGTGCCGAATGCGGGTGATATCTTTGTCTCCATGAAGGATGAGAAACAGGCAAAGGAAATTGCCACACTTCGCCAGATCAAGATGCGCGAAGTCGAATTTGCCAAACATACAAAACTGTCGCTGGAAGACCTTTACAAGCGGATTCAGAGCGGAGAGGTTAAAGATCTCAATGTCGTTGTCAAGGGTGATGTTCAGGGTTCAGTTGAGGCCGTCAGCGAGACGCTGCGCAAACTTTCAACCGATGCGGTCCGTTTGAACGTCATTCACTCTGCCGTCGGTGCAGTTACCGAAACTGACGTTAATCTGGCAGCGGCATCGAACGCCGTCATTATCGGCTTTAATGTCCGTCCTGAAGTCAAGGCACAGGGGCATGCCGAGCGTGAAGGGGTCGATATCCGTCTTTACAGCATTATCTATGATGCTGTAGAGGATGTTAAAAAAGCCATGGAAGGCCTGCTGGATCCGACCTTCAAGGAAAAATTCCTCGGCCGGGTTGAAATCCGTGACGTATTTACCGTTCCTAAGTTCGGTAATGTCGCCGGTTGTTATGTTACTGACGGAAAGATGGTCCGCAACGCGCAGGTCCGCTTATTGCGAGATAACGTGGTAGTATACGAAGGTAAAATGTCTTCGCTGCGTCGCTTTAAAGATGATGTCAAGGACGTTGCCACCGGATATGAATGCGGTATCGGGCTTGAAAACTATAATGACATCAAGGCTGGTGATATTATCGAAGCATTTGAAATGGAAAAAATCGCCGGAAAATTATAAATCAGACGAGGGATGAGAGTATCCTTATACTCTCATCCCTCTTTTTAGAGGTTTCATATGCAGCACAAACGTTCAGAAAAAGTTGCAGAAACCATTCAGGAAATTATATGTACGATCCTTTCACGGGGCCTTAACGATCCGCGGATCGGCTTTGTCACCATTACCGGCGTTGAGGTCACGGATGATCTGAGTCTGGCACGCATTTTTTTCACCGTTATCGGTGATGATACCGTAAAGAAAGAGACGGAAGCAGGGTTGAACAGCGCCAAAGGATTTATCCGCCGCGATATCGGCAAGAAGCTTACGATCCGGCATACGCCGGAACTTGTTTTCAAATACGATAAGTCTCTTGATTACGGCAGTCGGATAGAATCTCTTCTCAAGGAGATAAAAACTGAGCATGACGGAAACAATTCAACAGATCATTGAAGTCATTCGTTCCAACTCAACTTTTCTTCTTACTACGCATGAAGGGCCGGATGGAGATGCAATCGGGTCATCTCTGGCGCTTGCCTCTTTTCTCCGCAACCTGGGTAAAGACGTAACCGTTCACTATCAGGATTCAGTTCCAGACCTGTATACTTTTCTTCCCGGTACAGACTCCGTTCTTTCGCATATTCCCGACCAACATTTCGATGTCTCATTCGTTCTTGATATCGGTGAGCGTAAGCGCGCCGGTAAAGAGTTCTGCGACTTTTCACGAGTTACCACAACGGTCAATCTTGATCACCATCTTTCCTGCGAACATTTTGCCGATTACAACCTCATTGACTCCCAGGCCGCAGCAACCGGCATTCTGGTATACCGGATAGCCAGTGCTTACGGCTACCGTTTTGATCGCGATACCGCTCTCTGTATTTATGCCGCCGTAATAACCGATACCGGTTCGTTTCGCTACTCAAATGCCAATCGGGAGGCCTTTACAGTTGCCGGAGAAATGATCGAATGCGGTGTCAATGCCTGGGATGTGGCCGAGCAGCTGTATGAAAATCAACCGCAAAAGCGGCTTGAACTTTTGGCAAAATGTCTCCCGACTCTTGACGTTTTTAGAGACGGGCTGGCAGCCTCAGTCACGGTGACCTGTGACATGTATGCTGCCAGTGGAGCCGGAGCAGAACTGACGGACGGTTTTGTCAATTATCCCCGTTCTATTCGCGGCGTTGAAGTAGCGATCTTTTTCCGGCAACTTGATGAGACGAAATTCAAGGTAGGATTTCGCTCGAAGGGAAAAGTGAATGTAGCTGCATTTTCGGCACGTCTCGGCGGTGGAGGACACCATAATGCCGCCGGGTGTACTGTGGAAGGCACGCTGGACGAAGTTAAATCTCAAGTGTACGCTATTGTTGAAAACTCTCTGTAATTCAATGCCATTCCCCATCAAAGACGTTTTTATCCGTTTTATTTTTCTGTGTCTCTGTGCCTCCGTGGTGATGGTTGTGGCAGCTGCATGAATGGTTTCGTCGTTATCGACAAACCGGCCGGTATTACGTCACATGATGTCGTCAGTCGGGTACGCCGCATCCTGGGAACGCGCAAAGTCGGCCATACCGGTACACTCGACCCCTTTGCCACCGGGGTTTTACCGATTGCAGTCAATGACGGCACCAAATGCATTCCTTTTCTCGATGAAGGAAGCAAGACCTACGAGGCGCTCCTGCGCCTCGGCGTCACCACAGATACGCTTGACATGACCGGCACGGTCACGTCTGAATCAGACCCTTCCGGCATCTCCCGCGAACAGTTCATCTCTACACTTTCAGATTTCACCGGAGCTATCAGCCAGATTCCACCCATGTATTCCGCAATCAAACAGGGGGGGCAGCCGCTCTATAAACTGGCGCGTCAGGGTGTGGAGGTCGAGCGTAAGGCGCGTGACGTCGAAATATATTCCCTTGAACTGCTCGCTTTCGATCTGCCGCATGCCTCCATTCGGGTTACCTGCTCGCGCGGAACCTATGTCCGTACGCTGGCCGATGATATCGGTCGCACGCTGGGATGCGGAGCCGCTCTGCAGGAGCTGCGGCGCACCGCCAGCGGCCCGTTTCGTATCGAAAACGCGATCACTCTGACTGATCTTGAAACAGGTGCTGTGGAGGGGAGGGCGGAGTCGCTCTGTCTGTCTTCGATGACGGTTCTCGATCATCTGCCTGAAATTTCTCTGACCGCCGCCGGTTTGGAAGGTCTCTGCTTCGGCAGGTCTCCGTCCTGGGAGGCCACCATTCTGGAAACGCCTTTGCATTGTTCGACTGAAACTCCGGTACGCCTGACCTCCGGTGGAAACCTTGTTGCTATTGCCATACTTGTCCCGGGCCATGAGGCTCCTGCCGCTATCGTGCTGAAACGGGTGTTGATATGATATTAGCCTTTACATGCCCGTAACACTGTGATAAGTATTACAACTCAGTTTCATACGTTTCGGGGCTCCCCCCCTGATTTCGTAATCCCATCAATTAGTTTCACGGAGGAGTCAACAGTGCTGGAAACCGAAAAAAAACAGGAAATCATCAATGAATTCAAGAAACATGAGAGTGATACCGGTTCACCGGAAGTGCAGATCGCAATTCTGACTGCGCGGATCACATATCTGACTGAGCACTTCAAAACTCACAAAAAAGACCATCATAGCCGTCGTGGCCTTCTCAAGCTTGTTGGTCAGAGAAGACGTCTGCTGGATTATCTGAAGGGCAAAGAAGTGGCCAGATACAAGACAGTTATCGAAAGACTCGGCATTCGTAGATAGTACCCGGCGGCATACCTGTAAATGCAGGTATGCCGCCGCTCTATTTACAGTATGCTCATTTAAGAAAAGGGCTTTCAAAGCCCTTTTTATTTTTGTTGGGGGCGTGGTTAGAGTTTCTCCGGTGATTTTCCGAAGGAATTGTAGCGACGGCCCCAACGCAACCGAAGAGGAGAATGGATTATGGAACAAAGTGTTCAGGTTGAGTTCGGGGGCAGAACAATTACACTGTCTACCGGAAAGATGGCAAAACAGGCCAGCGGAGCGGTCGTCGTCAGTTGCGGCGATACCGTCGTACTCGTCACCGTCGTGGCAGCAAAAGAAGCAAAAGAGGGGCAGGACTTTTTCCCGCTGACCGTTAACTACACCGAGAAGGCATACGCCGGCGGCAAGATCCCGGGAGGTTTCTTCAAGCGCGAAGCGCGTCCTTCCGATCCGGAAACACTGACCTGTCGTCTGATCGACCGTCCGATTCGTCCGCTTTTCCCGGAAACGTTTTTAAATGATACCCAGATAATTGCTACTGTTGTCTCGGCCGATCAGGACAATGACCCGGGGATCCTGTCGATGCTGGGAGCTTCTGCTGCACTGATGATCTCCGACATCCCGTTCAACGGTCCGATTGCCGGCGCCAAGGTGGCACGGGTGGATGGTAAGTTCATCTGCAATCCTTCTGCTGAAGAGCTTGAAAAAAGCGATCTTGAAATCGTCGTTGCGGCAAGCCGTGACGCGGTGATCATGGTTGAGGGGGAGGCAAAATTCGTATCCGAGGCTGATCTGCTGGAAGGGGTGTTCTTCGCAAAAGAAGCAATGCTGCCGCTGATCGAAGCCCAGGAAAAACTGCAGAAACTGGCAGGAGTCGCAAAACGTGCTGTTAAGGCCGTGGTTGTTGATGAAGTCCTGCTGGCACGAGTAAAGGAACTGGCCTACAATCGCATCGGCGAAGCGGTCAAGCTGAAAGCTAAAAATGAACGTCATGATCAGATCGATCTGATCAAGGCTGAAACGATTGAAGCCCTCAAAGCTGAATTCGAAGGCTCCGCCAAGCAGATCAAAGCGTTTCTGGGTGATTTCGAGTATGACCGCGTCCGCGCAGATGTACTTGACACCGGTATTCGCATCGATGGTCGCACAACCAACACCATCCGCCCGATCAGCACCGAAACCGGTTTCCTCCCGCGCGTTCATGGTTCGGCGCTCTTCACCCGCGGCGAAACACAGGCACTGGTTGCCGCAACACTCGGTACTTCCAGCGATGAGCAGCGTATTGACTCACTCTACGGTGCGTCTCGCAAACGCTTCCTGCTGCACTATAACTTCCCTCCGTTCTCGGTTGGCGAAACCAGCTTCCGTCTCGGACCTGGCCGCAGAGAGATCGGTCACGGCATGCTGGCTGAACGTGCGCTTGCCGCAGTTCTTCCGAAGCACGATGATTTTCCATATACAATCCGGATAGTTTCAGAGACACTTGAAAGTAATGGTTCATCTTCCATGGCTGCTGTCTGCGGTGGCTGCATGTCGATGATGGATGCCGGTATTCCGGTAACGGCACCGGTCGCAGGTATCGCCATGGGACTGATCAAGGAAGGCGACAAGTTTGCCATCCTCTCCGACATTCTGGGTGATGAAGACCACCTCGGCGATATGGACTTCAAGGTTGCCGGAACGGCAGAAGGTGTCACCGCGCTGCAGATGGATATCAAGATCGGCGGCGTCACCAAGGAAATCATGGAGCAGGCTCTTAAGCAGGCCCGTGAAGGTCGTCTGCACATCCTCGGGAAAATGGCTGAAACACTTGCCGCACCACGGGCAGAGATGTCACCGTTCGCTCCGCGCATTACCACCATCTACGTCAAGACGGATCGTATCCGCGACGTCATCGGTACCGGCGGCAAGAATATCCGCAACATTACCGAGACAACCGGCGTCACGATTGATATCGACGATACCGGCCGCATCAACATCGCCAGCACCAACAAGGAAGCCTGTGATCTGGCTATCCAGATGATCCGCGGTCTGACCGATGAAGCTGAAGAGGGCAAATTGTACATGGGTACTGTCCGGAAAATCATGGATTTCGGCGCTTTTGTCGAGATCATGCCCGGCACAGACGGTCTGGTTCATATTTCGGAGCTTGATACGGCACGCGTCAAAACCGTTACGGAGATTCTTAACGAAGGCGACCAGGTGCTGGTCAAATGCATCGGCGTTGACAAAAACGGCAAGATCAAGCTCTCCCGCAAGGAAGCGCTTGGCTATAATCTTGACGGGTCAAAGATGTCTGCAGCATAGATATTTCAGTCAGCATCTGACTGAAGATGGGAACAGGGGCGGAACCGGTAACGGCTCCGCCTTTTCTTTTGCCGGCAATTGGTTCATAGTGGTACAGCTTCAATTCCGGATGGAGGTGGATACGTGAACAAGAAACGGCTGGCCGCCATTGACATAGGTACCAATTCGATCCGCTGCATCGTTGTTGAGGTTGATGATCAGGGACGCTACACGATTCTGGATGATGAAAAGGCGACCGTGCGGCTCGGTGAAAATCTGGCGGTAAGCGGCGCCATCTCGCCGGCTGCGTTTGCCCGGGCGGTGGATGCCATGTCACGTATACGCAAACTGATCGATGGCCTGAAGGTGTTGGAAGTTGAAGCGGTTGCCACCAGTGCCGTCCGGAGTGCCTCAAACGGGGATGAACTTGTTGCGGTGCTGACTCGTGAACTCGGACGGGAGATACGGGTCATATCGGGAGATGAAGAGGCCGAACTGGTTGCCCTGTCGGCGCGCCACAACTTTGATATGAGCGGCAAGCGCTATATGATCATCGATATCGGCGGCGGCAGTGTGGAGATCATGAGTGCCGTTGCCAATCATGTCGAGAGCTGTTTCTCGCTTGAACTGGGTGCCGTGCGCATGACCGACAGGTTTTTAAAGTCAGACCCTGTCCACTTGTCTGAAATAACAAAACTAAAAAGTTTTGTCCGCTCCGAGCTTAAAAAACTGTTTCCTGAGGAACGGCCAACGGTACAGACGTTCATCGCTTCAGGGGGCACCATAACGACCCTGGCAAACATGGTCATGAGTATGCGCCGGCAGACATATTCCACCTCCCATGGTTTCGAGGTACTCCGTTCGGAGGTTGTTCATCTGCTGGCTATGCTGGCACGCAAGGAAATAAAGGCGCTGAGGAATATCCCCGGTCTCAACCCGGACCGTGCCGATATCATTGTCGCAGGGCTTGTTGTCATTGATGAAATGATGAAATTTTTCGGCGCGAACATGCTGCTGATTAATGAGCGCGGCATTCGTGAGGGGTTGATCATCAGCTGTATGAAACGTTTGCAGCTTCTTCCCGATTCGAGCTCGCAGCGAAGCTGGAAGGGGTCGATCGTCGACTTTGCCCGTTCATGCCATTATGACGAGCCGCATTCACGACATGTTGCCAAGGTCTCCTTAAGTATCTTTGACAACCTTGCAAAAGAATTCGCACTCAAAAAAAATGACCGGAAACTTCTGGAAGCTGCGGCTCTGCTCCATGATGTCGGTTATTTTATAAGCTACAACAGTCACCACAAGCATTCCCATCATCTGATCCGTCACGCCGAACTGTTCGGCTTTTCGCCGCGTGAGCGGGAAATGATGGCACTGATCGCCCGCTACCACCGCAAATCACTGCCAAAGAAAAAGCACGCTGAATTCGACCGGCTGGATCCGAAGGATCAGCAACTAGTAAGCCGGCTCGGCGGCATACTGCGCCTGTCTGACGGCCTTGATCGCCGCAGAAGCGGCTTTGTTGAAGTTGTGGCTCTCAAGCGGAGCGGAATTGTTTTCAGTTTTAAACTGCTCGGTACGGAAGATATTTCAGTGGAAATATTTGGCGGGAACGCTAAAAAAGACCTCTTTGAAAAAGCGTTCGGCGGCTCGGTTATGTTTGAATTGTAACGGTTTTGAGCAGAGCGGGTTCACTGCTGCTGCACGTTGTTGTAAATCACACTTTTCGTTGACGGTTATTGCCGTTCTGTCGATAGTGCACCGATCCTCGAAGGCCATGCACTCATACCTGCAACTCTGCCTGTCGTTAACCCTTTGCCCTGACCCGTCCCCGTTTGTTGCCCGGTGAAGACAGCCCGTTCTGTTTTATACATTGAGGGCATTTCTCCAGATTGATCAGCCAGGTAAACCAGGTTCCCAGCCCCACTTTCGTGATTGAATACCAGAATAATTTCAATTTGCAGTCGGGGCATGTAATGGAAGAATATGCCCAGGCAAAGACGCCTGTCATGAGTAACATTCCGCTAATGACGAGATAGGTGATAGCCTCTTTTTCCATTACCCTGTATAGAAAACTCTGGAAGAGGGTAATCCCGGCTCCAAGCGCCATTAATACTACGAAGACATAGAGTTTCCAAAGCTGGTCTGTTCGTTTCAATAGTGTCAAAACGGGCCTCCTGAAGCTGGAATTACTACTGTAAAAACTGCTGAACGGACTGTTTCCACGCGTACATATTCACGTCTCATAATTGTTTCTTTATGAGTTGGGACATGTTGAAGAATATTGTCCCGAGCATGAGATCTGATAGTGCACTTACCAGCATACTCAGGGGAATAAAAACGACTGTCGCCAATAAAAATCCTGTTATCATGTTCGCATAACAGAATGGTTTCAGTAACCCTCCAAGATTGTATGGCAATGTGAGCAGCTTGTAGCCAAATTGAATCTGCACTATTCCCAGTAATGCCAGGATTATAACTACAACCGGTTCGAGAGATACCCGCAATGTTGGAAAGCTGTACATACCAATGGTGACTGCTCCCGTTGCCATGCCCGCCATTACCATGAGAGCAATACTTGTGTCAGTATTGTGGAATGTAAGGTAGTTAAGGAACCTTTTGAGATACGAGATGATTGCAATGAAGATCAGGGTGCCGAATGTTTGGATACACGTCCGTATTTCATTAGCATGGGAATCTATACCGCCTTCAAGACGGAACGATAGATACGCTAATGGTAACGTAAGAAAGGCGCTTGCCATTGCAAGCCATCCAGCTGTTTTTAAACTTCCAGAGGTCATACGCGTATTCTCTTAACGGCTTGGGAGATCACCGGCGGTTATGGCCGCTGCTCCCTCCGGTGCTTTAAAATGCCGGGAGAGCCGATGGCACGGGATTCCCCGGCGATGTACGATAATGTTATTGAGAGCGGGATTGATGCCGTTCTCTGGACGGATACGAAGGAAACCGGTCAATGACTCCCTGTTGAACCAAATCCGCCTGCTCCCCGCTGACTTTCCTGGCTGAATTCCGCGACCACACCCAGATCTGCCTGTAGCACCGGTACAAACAGCATCTGGCAGATCCGCTCACCAGGTTCGATCGTGTAGGGGAGGGTTCCGCGATTGACAATTCCAATGCCGATTTCACCTTGATAGTCTGAATCGATGACCCCAATCGTGTTTGCCAATACGATGCCATGTTTAATGCCGAGGCCGGAGCGCGGCACCAGCAGTGCCACAAGGCCGGGATCGTGGATATTGATGGCAATGCCGCTTGGTATCAATACCGTTTCACCCGGCTGGACCGTCTTTGCTTTCTCCAGGCAGGCCCGCAGGTCCAATGCGGCGGCACCGCTGCTTGCATATGACGGCAGCGGAATGGTCGTGCCGATCAGCGGGTTCATGATTTTGGTTTCAATTTTGGGTCGCTTCATGTAAATTTCCCTGTCTTTGCGATGGATTTTGTCCGCGCACTTTAGCAGAATAGACTTAGAGGAACAAGGAGCGTTTTACCATGAAACAACGCGTTGTCAGCGGCATGAGACCGAGCGGTAGGCTGCATATCGGTCATTATCACGGGGTACTGGAAAATTGGGTCAACATGCAGGACTCCTATGACTGTTTCTTTTTTGTGGCCGACTGGCATTCATTGACGACCGAATATGCCGATACCGCCGGAATTGCTCAAAGTATTCGTGAAATGGTGCTGGATTGGATTGCCTTTGGTCTTGATCCTGAGAAGTGTGTCATCTTCCGGCAGAGTCTGGTACCTCATCACTCCGAGCTGAATCTGATACTATCGATGATCACTCCGGTCTCCTGGCTGGAACGTAATCCGACCTACAAGGAGATGCTTGATAATATTGAGCAGCGCGACCTGACAACATTCGGCTTTCTCGGCTACCCGGTGCTGATGGCGGCCGATATCATTCTCTATAAAGCCACGCGCGTACCGGTCGGGCATGACCAGCTGCCGCATCTGGAGATAACCCGTGAAATAGCCCGCCGCTTCAACCATCTTTACGGCGCGGTCTTCCCGGAACCGGAAGCACTACTGACCGAGACCCCCAAGCTACCCGGACTGGATGGGCGCAAGATGAGCAAGTCATACAATAACTCGATATATCTTTCGGATAATGCAGAAACCACTGCTAAAATGGTCATGTCGATGGTAACTGATACCAATCGCGTCCGTCGGACAGATCCCGGCGATCCTGATGTCTGCGTGGCGTTCAATCTGCACCGCCTGTATGTATCGCAGGAAAAACGTGACGAGATTGTTCCCGCCTGCCGCAACGCGACCATCGGCTGTGTGGAGTGCAAGAAGATCCTGGCCGGCTGTATTAACGAGCGCCTTGCACCATTCCGGGCCCGGCGTGAAGTGTTGGCCGCCAATCCCGGATTTGTTGATGCACTTCTGCAGGAGGGGAGCCGAAAGGCGTCTTTGATTTCTGATGCGGTGATGGCGGAAGTTCGTACGGCGCTTAAGTTCTAATCACAAATCATTTGAAACACAGAGCAACAGAGCAACTGAGGTAACAAGAATAATTTTAGTTTAAACTCAAAATAGTCCCATTGGATGTACCTAGCTATTGTTTTTACCCGTTTGATTTCTCTGTTGCTCAGTTGCTCTGTGTTTCATGTACTGAGGTTATTAGGTTACTATGTCTGCTGTGACTCACATTCATCGTGAAGAACATCTGCCGTTACTGGATGGTTTTCACGAACAGTACAACGTTCACCTCGACAAGTTTGACGGTCCGATGGACCTGCTGCTGCATCTGATCAAGAAAAACGAACTGGATATCTGCGATATTTCTATTGCGGTTATCACTCGGCAATATCTGGAATTTATCAAGTTGATGAAGGATCTTAATCTGGAAGTAGCGGGTGACTTCCTGGTTATGGCAGCGACCCTGCTGCAGATCAAGTCCCGTCAACTCCTCCCGGTAGATGATCAGGAAGACCCGGAAAGTGATGAGACTGACCCGCGGGAGGAACTGGTTCGTCGTCTGCAGGAGTATCAACAGTATAAGGAAGCCGGTATGCTGATCGGTGCGCGGGCGCTGCTGGGACGGGAGATTTTTTCACGAACGGCTTCAGAGCCGGTGCTTGCTGCGGCGCAAAATGCGGAAGGACCGTTGGAAGTAAGTCTGTTTGAGTTGGTCGATGCATTTCGGATCCTGCTGCAGCGGATTCCGGCCGAAAGTTTCCACGATGTAGCCCCGGGTGATTCTCTCAGCATTGCTGACTGTATCAACGACATTCTTTCACAGCTTCAGGAACAGGATACTCTCCAGTTTGACGATCTGATCCGGGAAGAATGTACCCGTGAACGGATTATTGTCACTTTTCTGGCGCTGCTTGAACTCTGCCGTCTCAAATTGATTCGTATTTTTCAGGGGAGCGAACATGGTTCGATCTGGTTTGTTCCCGCTGTTGCAGCTGATCCATCCGAGGTTTGATCTGTCATGAACGCTGAATTATCCCCGATCATAGAGAGTCTCATTTTTACGGCTGAATCGGCACTTTCTACCGATCGCATCTGTGAATTGCTGAATGAATTTGAACGGAATGAGATCAAGTCTGCTCTGGCTGAACTGGTAGAATTTCATCAGAGGCGTGCAGGGGGATTTAATCTGGTCGAAGTGGCAGGAGGCTGGCAATTCAGAACCCGTTCCGCACTTCATGGCTATATCACCCGCCATATCAAAACCAGAACATCAAAATTTTCACAATCAGCCCTTGAAACACTGGCAATTATCGCCTACCGTCAGCCGGTTACCCGTGCCGAAGTCGAGCATCTGCGCGGAGTCGATTGCGGCGGAGTTCTTAAAACACTGCTCGAAAAGCATCTGGTACGAATCCTGGGGAAAAAGGATATTCCCGGCCGACCGTTGATATATGGCACATCAAAAGAATTTCTTGAAATATTCGGACTTAAGGATCTTAGAAGCCTTCCGACACTCCGCGAAATTCAGGCATTGGATGAACAGCCCCGATACGAGCGACAGGAGGAACTGCAGCTTGAGCCGGATAAGGTGATTCCGGTGGAGAGTAATCTGCCGTTTGAGTAACCATTCAACACCGTGCAAAACCTTTCTATGTAACAGGGATGAAGGGATAAAGGGGAACGAAAAAAGATATAATTCTATGTGGTTAGCCGATAGCGTCCCAATGTGTTTTCTATAGTAAAGGTTTACCCCATGCATCTCTTGTATTCATGTAAAAATACTTTCGGGGGGCTGCATGATTTCTTTTGAAGATGCGGTATAATTGCTCCTTGATTGAATAACAGGGGAGGTGAACCATGCAGCGACAGCCAGCCGTAGCAGGTCAGTTTTATCCGGGCAGTGAACATGGGCTTCGTTCCGCCTTGTCTCAATTGATTTCGAAAAATCCGTCTCCGGTAGCGGTAAAAGGGATCATCTCCCCCCATGCAGGGTATATGTATTCCGGTGCGATTGCCGGTCGGCTGTATGGGCAGATTGCGATTCCCGCCACTGTTCTGATCATCGGCCCCAATCATCATGGAGCGGGGGAGGCTGCCGCACTTTATCCTGATGGTGAATGGCTGACTCCGCTTGGGCCGACAGCAATCTGTTCCCGCCTCAACTCACTCCTTCTTCAGCATGGTTCCTATCTTAGAAATGACAGAATAGCCCACCAGGACGAGCATTCTCTCGAAGTCCAGCTCCCTTTCCTTCAGTTTCTGCGTCCTGATGTTGCCATATCAGCACTCTGTATCGGCCACGGCGGTTATCTCTCCCTGCGTGACATCGGCCATGGAATCGCCGCTGCCATCCGGGAGTTCGGCGAAGAGGTTCTCATTGTCGCCAGCTCGGATATGACCCATTATGAATCTGCTGATACCGCCCGAAAGAAGGATGGCCTTGCGCTTGAGCGGGCGCTTGCGCTTGACGGCAAAGGGCTGCTTGACGTCTGTCAAAGCCGGGGGATTACGATGTGTGGAGTCGCACCGGCGACAGTTATGATAGAGGCGGCTCTTCAGTTGGGGGCATTGAAGGCTGAACTGGTGGTGTACGGCACCAGCGGTGATGTAACCGGAGATAACCGGCAGGTGGTCGGCTATGCGGCGGTGACGGTCAGTTGATTGCCGGTCGTAATTACATACTCTGGTTATCAAGTGGAAGCGTAATCCGGAATGTACTGCCTGACGACCCGTCGCTTTCGACGGTCAGGGAGCCGTGATGCTCCTCAATGATTCGCTGGGTAATTGAGAGACCAAGTCCGGTACCGGCCCCCTTGCGGGTAAAGAACGGCTCAAAGATCAGCGGCAGATCCTGCTCGCGTATCCCCGGGCCGTTGTCATGTATGGTAACCGTAACGGTTGTATCGTGACACCCGGTTGCGATCGTAACAACTCCGCCGCTCTCAAGTACTTCGAACGCATTTTTCAGGATATTGATCAGTGCCTGCCGTATTTTTTCAGGGTCGAATCTGAACTGTGGCAGCAGAACATACGAAACATTCAGAGTGATTCCCTGTTTCTCAGCCTGCCTGCGCATCAACAGCAGGATGTCCTTCACCAACTGAGTTAAATCCCCTTCCCTGAACGCGGTACGCACCGGTGATGAGTAGTTGAGCAGGGCGCTGATAAGCCTTTCGACCCTCTCTATTTCGGACAATGCCTTGGAGAGCATCTCTCTGTCTTCAACGCTGAAGCCGGGTTTGTCGTGCAGGTCATCAAGGAGGAGCGATATCCCGGTCAAGGGGTTGCGGACTTCGTGGGCTATACCGGCCGAAAGTTTACCGAGTGACGCAAGGCGGTCCAGTCGTATTGTCTCTTCACGCAGGCGCTCGCGCTCGGTTTCATTACGCAGAGTTATGGTCAATCCCATTTCAGCATCGGCGCCGATCGGGAACAGACCAAAATCGTAATAGGTCATCTCACCGTCTATCTGACGGCTTAACGGTTCGCGCCCGTACCCTTTTTTGCCCCGTAGTACGTCACCTATACGTGCTGAAACATCAGGCCATGCGGCAAACGCCTCAGTATACTTACGGCCGAGGCAGACTGCATCGGACAGGACACTTTGTCCTACTCCGTTGATCGAGGTCAGCACACCACCGGGTGATATTGTGATAATTGCGCTTGAAATACTTTCCAGAATACTGGTCTTGAAGTTGCGTTCTTCGAGAATATCTATTCGTGACCGCTGCAACTCATCAAGCGTTGCCAGAAGGCTGTTTTTACGGATTTCCAGTTCGTCGGCCATAAAATTGAACGTCCGGCCGAGTACGCCGATTTCGTCGGCAGATGATACGGCAACCCGGCTGTGGATGTCTCCTTCAGCCAGTTTGTTGGCACCCTCTGTCAGTTGAAGCAGCGGACGGGTGATGCCGCGTGATAAGCCCCAGGCTGAAAAACCGGCCAGAATTGACGTGATCAGAAGAATAACGGCGCTTCGCGTCCGGTGTTCACCCAACTGCTGGTTGATCAGCCGGCTTCCTTTGCGTGCGGCATCCTGAAATTGGTCGAGTTGAAAGCCGATGGTGATGCCCCCGAACACGCCATGACGGGAGTAATCTCCGCTGCCGTAGATGATTGGTGCGTATGCCATGATCTTCTTTGCGCCGCCGACATTGGTGGTATCCACGAATCCCGCTTTCTGCCTTCTTACCTGATCGGCAACCCGTGGGTAGTTAGGATGAATAAAGCCGGCGTGGTCGAGATTGAATGGTATCCGTCCGTTGTCTATGTCTGATTTTGCAGATTTTTCAGAATAGGGGGGGATCAACCGGCCGCGGGCATCCAGGCCTCGAATATCCCAGTATTTCGGGTGCGTGATGATCCACCCCTCATCATCGAACATGAAGGCGTAGTTCCCGCTTTTGTAGGAAGGAAATACTGTTGAAAAGTTATGCCCTGGATCGATATGCTGAGTAAACTCCATTAAATGGCGATGATCAAGCGAGACGACTACCACGCCGTTGAAAGAACCACGAGCATCAAAAAGTGCTGCGGCAAGGCGGATCACACCTTTATATGACTTGCCGTCATAGGCGTGTTCCGGTTCGTCGGCACCGTTAAGCTGATCCTGTTTCGAAATGTGGAAGCCGGTGAGATGTGAAACATATATTTTTCCCGGCTGGGTGCGAACCCTGTTGAAATAATCTTCCGTCAAGAATTCTGTCCCGGCGGGATGAGAAACATTCTTCAACTCCGCTGCCGGGATTGTTTCGCCATCCTTGATCACGAGCTTTTCCTGACCATTCCGGTCGATCAGGGAGATGCTGTGGTAGAGCGGCACCTGCTCATGTATCTCCATCGGAGCCGATGCGCTTCCGGTCTGGTACCATATTTCACCCCGTCTGCTGAAATAAAAATTGAGCAGTGTTGACCGGTCCAGCTGCGAGCGGGAGAGGAACATCAGGTCATTCTCGCATTGATGCAGTAAATCAGCCACGTTTTCAGCTATTTGAGTCGCCCGCATCTGGAGAGATTCCGATGCCTGAATATCTGCCGTTCCGCCGATTTCAGAGGTAAGGCGGGCGCTGGTTGATTCAAGGTTGAAAAAAAGAATCAGTGAGGATGCCATCAGGGGGAGCAGAGACAGCAGCAGAGTTATGACGAGGATTTTTTTAAAGAGTGTCAGGCGCGGCATTCCAGCTCCAATTGGTGCAATCCGGATTGTATTTCATTGAGTACAATGATACCTTGCATCGGGTCAAGATATCTTTTAATTGGTTGTTGACGTGAGTATTATGTGAACTTTTCTACCGTTTTTCATTTTTATTCGTCACTGGACGCAGCGCGGCAAAAAGAAATGATTATTGTGTGAATTTCCAGGATGGTACCTGTTATGGGCTACAAAAACCTGCAGGAATGCGTGGCTGATCTTCAGCGGCAACGGATGTTGAAGCAAATTGACGTTCCTATTGACCCCCATCTGGAAATCGGCGCGCTGCAGCGACGTGTATATCAGGCGGGAGGACCTGCGCTGCTCTTCACGAATGCGCTCGGCAGCAGATTCCCGCTGCTGGGCAACCTGTTCGGTACGCTGGAGCGAACCCGCTATATTTTTCGTGATACACTGGATGATATTCGCCGGCTTGTCGAAATCAAGATCAACCCGTTTTCCCTCATCAAAAATCCGCTCGATATTGTAAAGGCTCCTTTTGCAGCCTATCATCTGCTTCCTGCCGTTACCTCACACGCGCCTGTTATGGAATGTTCAACAACAATCTCCGCTCTGCCGCAGATCGTTTCCTGGCCCCGTGATGGCGGAGCATTTTTGACTCTTCCGCAAGTATACAGTGAAAGCCCGGCAGTCCCCGGGTTTGCACGGTCAAATCTTGGCATGTACCGTGTACAACTGTCCGGTAACAGCTATCAACCGGACAGGCAGGTAGGATTGCATTATCAGATTCATCGCGGCATCGGCGCTCATCATGCCGAAGCGATTGCGCGGGGGGAGCTGCTCAGGGTCAATATCTTTCTCGGTGGTGCACCCGCAATGACCGTCGCGGCCGTTATGCCCTTGCCTGAAGGTATGCCGGAGATCTCGTTCGCCGGTCTGCTGGCCGGCCATCGCATACCGATGACCAGAGTTCCCGGCCATGTGCCGGTCTACTCCGAGGCCGATTTCTGTATCAGCGGCGTTGTTCATCCATCCAAAACTCTGCCGGAAGGACCTTTCGGGGACCATCTCGGCTACTACAGCCTTACCCATGAATTTCCGTATGTCGAGATTGACAGAATTTATCATCGCCGTGATGCCATTTTCCCGTTTACAACTGTCGGTCGCCCTCCGCAGGAAGATACCAGTTTCGGCGCCTTTATTCACGAGTTGACCGGTCCGCTTATTCCGACTGTCGTGTCCGGGGTAAAAGAAGTGCATGCGGTAGATGCTGCCGGTGTCCATCCGTTGCTGCTGGCAATTGCCAGCGAGCGCTATGTGCCGTATTCCACCATTCGCCACCCTCAGGAACTGCTGACTGTTGCCAACGCCATTCTCGGACAGGGGCAGCTTTCCCTTGCCAAATACCTGCTGGTTGCTGCGCAGGAGGATGCTCCGGCCCTGGATACTCATGACATTCCCTCCTTTTTACGGCATATTCTGGAGCGTGTCGACTGGCTCACCTGCCTTCATTTTCAGACCGCTACCACAATTGATACACTCGATTACAGCGGCAGCGGGCTTAACGAAGGATCCAAAGTGGTGATTGCCGCCGCCGGTCCGGTCCGGCAGAAACTCGTGCCCGAGGAGCCTGCAGGGCTTGAACTGCCGATCGGATTCGGTCCTGCTTCTGTCTGTCTGCCCGGCATTCTGTGCATACAGGGCCCGCCATCACTTCAGCAGAGGGGGGAGGGGGACCCGCTTATGGATGAGTTCTGCCGTTATTACCGCGACAGGGATTCTTTTTCCGGTTTTCCGCTGATAGTTATCTGCGACAACAGCCGGTTTGTATCGGCCACCCTGAACAACTTCCTCTGGGTGACGTTTACCCGATCAAACCCGGCTGTGGATATCTACGGCATTCGTCCCGAAATCCGCGGCAGGCACTGGGGGTGTGGAGGTCCGCTGGTTATCGATGCGCGGATTAAGCCGTTTCACGCCCCGCCGCTGGAGGATGATCCGGCGGTCGAACGTAAAATTGACGCACTTGCCGCACCCGGTGCTCCGCTTCACGGGATGTTCTGATATGCCGACCGCTTCTATTGTCACCCGCTCCCTTGCCAAATCCTATGGTGAGCTTACGGCTCTCGACTCTTTTGACTTCGAGGTTCAGCAGGGTTCTATATTCGGTCTTCTCGGCCCCAATGGTGCCGGGAAAACCACCCTGATCCGTATTCTAACGACTCTCATGCGTCAGAGTTCCGGCGAAGCTACAATTGAAGGACTGGATACCGTGCGTTCAGGCCTTGCTATCCGTCGCATGATCGGAGTCGTGTCTCAGGAAAACAGCCTTGACCGGTACCTGACTGCACGTGAAAATCTGGAGCTGCATGCGCGTCTGCACGGAATGGATAAAAGAGTGTACACCCACCGGATTGATGAACTGCTCGAACTTATGGGGTTAACAGGACGCCAGAAGGATTTTCCCGACACCTTTTCGGGGGGGATGCAGCGGCGATTGGTGATCGCCCGGGCACTCGTGCATCGGCCGCAGGTACTTTTCCTCGATGAACCGACCACCGGTCTTGACCCGCAGTCACGTCGTGCGGTATGGGAATATGTCCGCTCACTGGCCGGCAGCATGACGATCTTTCTGACGACGCATTATCTGGAAGAAGCGGAACAGCTCTGTGACCGGATCGCCATAATGGACCACGGTCGATTAATCGCCATCGGGAGCACTCAGGAGTTGAAGGATCGTTTGAGTGGGACGACTATGTATGAAATTGAGTTTATCGACCAGGAGGCAGACCGCTATGCCACACTCCTTGGCTCGCTGCCATGTGTCATAGATATCAGTCAGATAAAAAATAAAGTTACAGTAACACTTGAATGTTGGGAATGCCTTTCTGAAGTTGTCACAGCCCTGAACGGAGCGCCCGTCCGCCGTATATCACTTCAGGAGAGAACCCTCGAAGATGTGTTTATATCATTGACCGGAGAGAAGGTGAGGGAATAATGCTGAATGGGGCTCTGGCTATCTGGCAGCGCGATATTCAGGTATTGCGCCGCAGTATAATTTCGGAAATGGTCGCAGTGGTTGCGTATCCGCTAACCATCTACCTTGCATTCGGTATCGGTATGCAGGGTTACATCGGTCTGGTGGACGGGGTTCCCTACGGGCTGTTTATCGCGCCCGGCCTCATCACAATGACGGCGGTCAGTGCTGCATATAATGAAAGCGTCTGGAGTCTCTGGTTTCATCGCCGGGTTCAATTTACCATCGAATCGTATCGGGTGACCCCGATTTCGGTATCAGAAATTGTTATAGCCAAAATATTCACCGGTTTTACCCATGGCATCATAAAGGGATGTGTCGTCGGATTGGTGATTTTTGCGATTACTCCGTTTCGTTTTCCACTGGAGCATCTGTTCCACTATCTGCTGTTTCTGATACCCGGTTCGGCTCTTTTCTCCTGTGCCGGAGTCATCAGCGGAACGGTTATGGACAAACCGGAGACAATCGGCAAAGTGGAGGCGGTGCTTGTCATGCCTCTGATCTTCATGTCAGGACTTTTCTTCCCGCTTTCCTCCTATCCGCCGTCACTGATTTTCTGGGTGCGTGCATTGCCGACTACAGCACTTTTTGAAGGCGCCCGCCGGGCTCTGGTCGCCGGTGAAATGGTGCCGCTTGCCGCTCTGCAGGTTTCACTGTCGGCGGTGCTGACATTTGCCGCCGCGGTGTATATTTTCCGATACAAAATGTCGGAATGAGATGCCTGTTTAGCGTGTACATACACTGAAAATTAATAATCCGGAGAACAAACCCGGCTTGAATATTTTCATTCATTTTACTTAGCGGAGTATACTCTCCTACTTGACATTATCTCTGTATTGGTAAATATTTCAGTTGTTTATAAATTTTTAGGAGGTTACACATGAGACTCGCAGCAACGTTGGCCGCATTTGCCTTACTTGTCGCAACTACAGTATTTGCCGCTGGTAGCAAAACCTATCAAGTCACAGGACCTGTTCTTGAGCTGAAAGACGATATGATCGTAGTTCAGAAGGGGAATGAGAAGTGGGAAGTTGCCAGGGACAAGGATACAAAAGTCACGGGCGATCTGAAAGTCGGCAGTAAGGTTACTATTATGTACACAATGAAAGCTGCAACCGTTGAAGCAAAGTCAGATGCAAAAGTTGACAAGAAAAAGAAATAACGGCGTCAGAAAACCGGGGTTGTAATCCCGAAACAACCGAATGGAAAACAGGAACATTACCGAATGAAGGGGAGTGTTCCTGTTTTAGAATGTAATAATTTTCACAAATTGCTGCTGGAGTTGGTGAAGGGTTGATTGTGAGGTGGTTTTTATGAAATTTAAAAACTGGCCGTTTTTTTTAGTCGTGTATATCGTTGTAACGCCTATAATTTCACTCATGACGTTTCCGCACCCCGTCTTTGCTGAATGTCAGGAGTTTAAGATTGTTGAGTATGAAGACAGAATTGAGGCTGTATGTGTCGGTGAACCGTTGACTGAGGCAGAGAAAAAGGCGGCACTGGCAGATCAGAGGCGACAGGAGCAGGAGTCTCAACGCCAGAAAGCAATTGAACAAAATCAGCAGAGAGAAGAAGCCGCCAAGGAGGCCAAGGCAAAGACGGATGCTGAAGCTGCCACCGCCAAGACAGCCGCCGAACGTAAAAAACAGAACATACCACCGATCAAGCCGCAACAGATACAGGATAAAAATCTTATCAATATCAAGAACATGTAGCCAAATAACTGCATGTCACCTACTTTTTCTTCCTTTACATCCTATCTGAGCAATTCAGCAATATTTATTCTTATATCTTCCACATTCTGGACTGGTGCAAAATTATGGTGTGTCTATCCATAAATAAGCCGCCTTCAGCACTGAATCTTCCGAAAAGTACGGCATGGATCTGTCTATAATCTGATCGCGCCGGGTCTTGTACTGGTCATACGTTGTCCTGTTCACGCGCTCGATGCATTTTTGTGTCTCGAAAAATTATTATAGCATTGTTGTCGCTGTCGCTCCTGAAAACCGGCATACCATGCCTGGTAGGTGCACCCCTGGAGAACCATGCAAAGGGTGATGACAATTAATAGCACCATATTATCGGACTACTGAAATATCCACTCTCCTTACCTTGTAAAAACGTCCTTTGATTTTGCTGCTCCCCAGGCAGTTCAGGGCCATATCAACGCTTCCCTTGACTATTGCCACATATGCGTGACTATCAAAAACATCGATTTTGCCGACTTCACTTCCCGTTATCCCTCCTTCGCCGGTAAGGCCGCCAAGAATATCACCGGGGCGCAGCTTGTTTTTGCGGCCGCCGTCGATGCAGATGGTTTCCATGGGTGGTACCAGATGACTACCGGCAGCTGCTACCAGCGACCCCAGTTCCCCCCGGGTGATACTGCTGCCCATTCGGCTTTCAATCGCCTGAACCCGCCGTGACTCGTGTGCTGTAACCAGACTCAGCGCCAGTCCCTGTCCCCCGGCCCGACCGGTTCGGCCGATGCGATGGATATGAATCTCCGGATCGCGGGGAAGCTCATAATTGATAACCGCTGCGAGTTCTTTGATATCGAGGCCGCGCGCGGCTACATCCGTTGCGACCAGCACGGAAGCACTTTTGTTGGCAAAAAGAACCAGCACCTGATCGCGCTCCCGCTGTTCCAGATCACCGTGGATAGCCAATGCCGTAAAGCCGCTCTTGGTAAGGAAGGAAGCCACCTCCTGGCACTCCACCTTGGTGTTGCAGAAGATCAGGGTGGATTCGGGACGATAATGTCTGAGGATCCTGACCAGCGCTGATGTCCGCTCATCCGGAGCAACTTCGTAGAGAACCTGCCCGATTACGTTTTCGTCATGAGTTTCATCGACACTTACTTCAACCGGCTCATGCTGGAGTGCGGCGCTCAACTCACCGATTTCTGCCGGATAGGTCGCAGAAAAAAGCAGGGTCTGTTTTTTGTGCGGTGTGGCATCAATGAGGGTGGTGATATCATCCTGAAAACCCATGTCGAGCATGCGGTCGGCCTCGTCGAGGACCAGGGTCTGAAGAGAGGAGAGGTCAAGACTACCACGTCGAAGATGGTCGAGAAGACGGCCGGGAGTACCGACTACGACATGTACACCATGTTCCAGTGAGCTAAGCTGGGGGCCGAAGGGAACGCCGCCGCAGAGGGTCAGTATTTTGATGTTTTCGGTAAAGCGTGCCAGACGTCGCAATTCTTTGCCGACCTGATCGGCCAGTTCACGGGTAGGGCAGAGTACCAGCGCCTGTACGCGGGAGGAGGTTGCCTCCAGGTGCGTCAGCAGGCCGATGCCGAATGCGGCGGTCTTGCCGCTGCCGGTCTTTGCCTTGGCGATTACATCCTTGCCGGCAAGAATCAACGGCAGAGAGTGGGCCTGAATGGGCGTCATCTCGGTATACCCGAGAGAATCAAGGTTCTTTAGCATGAGGGGCTTTATGTGGAGCTTTGAAAATGTTGATGCGGTCATGGGGTACTCTCTCATTTAGGGTTACATTCCGTTTCTGTACATAGAAGCAAAAAGGAGTATACCGGATATTAGTATGACTGTCATGGCCAATACTACCGTTACTCCCGCCGTCCTGCCGAGGCTTAGCTCGTGGCGATCAATTCTGACAATATCGGATACTTCTACCTGTTCATTTTCTCCCGAGATGGAGCGCTCTGTTATTGCCTTGATGGTCAATTCCAGCACACGGCCGTCTCGCATGGTTATCTGAATGCTGTCCCCGGTTCTGAGAGACGAAGTGATCAGAACCGGTTCGGACGAAACCGGTCGAAGAGATGTGCAGCCGGATGCGAGAGTAACGATCAGAAGCAATGCCACCGGTTTCTTCCAGAGTCTGGTGTGCATATTTTTCTCCTTGGTGACTATGTTCCACCGTAAGTCATCAGTTCGGGATCCACTCTCCCTTAAGCTTTGTGCATTGGTTCTGTGCGGCCACGGCGGCACTGCCTGCGGGCTTGATGCCGAAACCCGGGAAATTTACGTAGTAACGATATTTTGATTCACTGTTTTTCCCCTTGTACACGGTACACGTGCCGATACGCCCCTCAGTCGGACATGCTCCGGCCAGATATTTCACTCCATTCCCCTCCCTGCACGACTTCTTCACACGTTCGACCTTGTAGGATGACCCGGTGAACTCGTTACAGAATCCGCTCGCACTGTTGCCACAGCTTCCGGCCGGTACGGAACTCGTGGCAGCGGTGTTGGTACTGCCGGTACCGGCAACGCCCGGCGTTGGCAGACATGCAGCGGCGAACAGAACCATGACGACGCCTGCACCAGCACAGGTTACAGCAGCAAATTTCAGCTTGGGGAGTGAGGTGTATTTCAGTTTCATAATAGTTCCTTTTGTGGCGGATTGACAACCGGCCGTGGAGTAGCCCCGGCACCTTTTGGGCGGGGCTGATTATATTGGTGGAACCTCTGGATTCCTTCCGCTTTATTTGCCATATCCCGTGTCAAGAGATGGCTCTTTCGAGATTCCCAGGCTCCGCGCAAGGACCTCCGCCGCAAGATCGAAGCTGGATTCCGGGTTAAGGGTGGGGCCGAGCACCCGGACCTGACCGGCCCGGTTAAGCAAACGGTCATCATATGCGGCTTCGGGGCAGAACCTGCGCAGTTCGCTTACCAGGTGAGCAAAGTTAAGATCCCGTGAAAGCTTTAAAGATGTGCCGAATCCATCAAAGGTCATGCCGTTCTGGCAGAAAACAAGCGGCGGCCGACTGCCGGCATACAGAAAGAGGATTTTCCCTCGTGTTTCGTTTGAAACTGTTTCCTGGTGTTCGACCGTACTGGTCATCGGTATTCCTCCCGAAAGAATGGTCTTACCAATACTGAACTTTCGCTCGGTAACCTTTTTTGTCACAGAAGTTCCGACGATTCTGGTGCCCTGAAGAAGAAGGTCAACCTCATCGTAGGGGATCTCTTCCCGTTTTCCTTCTCCGGTCTCTATGGATATCGACACATTGTTAAACCGGAAGCTGCGGATGATGGAATGGCCGGCTCTATTGTACGCCTCACTGGAATCAACGATCATCGTCGTAAATCCGATCCGATGTAATTCAGCCGTCAATGCCAGTGCCATATCTCTGTCAGCGAAACTGGCCACCACGGCTGGTCCCTTTCCATACATCCGTGGTCGGGCTTCATAGACCGTCATTTGCAGTGTATGTGCGAGTGCTTGAACCAGTTCGGCGGTATCTTCTTTCCAGCTGCTTATAGCAACGACATGCATGGAGTTCACCTCTGAGCAGTGCTCTCTGTTTTTATTTTAAATAATGTGGAGAGACGCCGTCCGGTTCATGCGTGCGTGCTCCCGCGATTTTATTCCACGGGTGAATTAATCTTTACGGGGCGTGCAGCATCATTCGTTTTTTTTGACATACACGCAAGTGCGATACCTCCAAGAATACCAGCCGAACTGAGCAGGAGTCGAAGGGTAATTGTTTCGCCAAGGAAAATAACGCCTCCCGCAGCCGCTATAACAGGAACACTCAATTGAATAGTTGCCGCATGTGCCGCCTTCAATCCGGGAAGCGCTGCATACCAGACTGCGTATCCCACTCCTGAAGCCAGTCCGCCTGAAATAACCGCATACCAGACACCCGCTCCGTCCAGTGATATTCCGGCGGGTTTGGCCATGACCAGGAGTGCGGCGAATGGTACGGCGCGAAGAAAATTTCCTGCTGTTGCGGCCGTCGGATTACCCGGAATGTTCCCCCGCAAAGAATAAATGCCCCAGGCTACTCCGGCAGCCAGCATCAATGCGGATCCAGCCGGCGGCGGAGCCGTCAATCCAGGGAGTAACAGGAAGATCAGACCGCTAAAAGCTGCACATGCGCCGATGACCTGCTGGCCACCCATTTTTTCCCCGCGCATCAAGCCATGGCCAATCATGGTTACCTGAACAGCACCGAAGAGTATCAAGGCACCGGTTGCGGCGGGTAACTGCACATAGGCAAAAGAAAAACCGGCAGCATAGACAAACAAAGCAATGGCAGACAGCCAGCTTCCTGCCAAACCCTTTGGTGTTTCTCTTGACCGCACAATCAGCCAGAGTACGACCGCTCCGGAAATAATACGTACGGCAGTAAAGCTGGCTGCATCAATGTCAGTATTCCTGAGTGCCATTCGGCACAGCAATGAGTTGGCCGCGAAGGCGGTCATGGCAAAAATCACGAGCAATGACGTACGTGCGGGTTCCTCCATAGTGAGAAACTTATGATACTTCAATGTGTGAGCCTCGTTTCAAAGCAAAGAATACCGTCCAGCGGGTTCATACATTATCCGGCACTGTTGAACGGTTCAACAGATGGGGGCACATGCCGTTCTCCGGGGAAATTATTTTCCCTGTTTTCCCGGTTTGTATCGATATATACATCACAACGTTCGATTTTTTTTATCCTTTTCCAGAAGATCCATCAGCGTTTCAGTCCTGAGCGTAACCATTTTATCCTTCATTTCAGGAGTCCAATCATAAAAGCCTTTACCCGACTTTAAGCCAAGATTACCTTCTTCAACTAATTTCTGCAGTATTCCAGAGGGTTCAGATGCATGTGATAAATCTGCAAAAAGGTACTCAGATATGCTGTGAAAAATATCGAGACCCCCCATGTCAGCACTGCAGAACGGACCGGTCACCGGAAGGCGCCGGCCGTGCCCGTAAATAATCGCCTTGTCTACCTCTTCAGCATCTGCATAGCCCTGCTCTACGATGTACAAAGCTTCTCTCAAGAGGGCCAACTGAAGTCTGTTGCCTATAAACCCGGGGCACTCTCTGTTCATGCGAACCGGTTGTTTGTCAAGCGCCCTAATCCATTCAACCGTCCTGTCCATTGTTTCTTTAGAGGTTTTTTCACCTGGAACAATCTCCACAAGCGGGATAAGTTGGGGTGGATTCCAAAAGTGTGCAACCACGACTCTTTCCGGGTGTGTAAGGTCTTTTGCAATTGCAGTCGGGCTTAATCCGGAGGTGTTTGTGGCAAGAATGACATCAGGGCTGCATATCTCATCCAATTCTTTAAAAACTTTCTGCTTGAATTCAAGCTTTTCAGGTAAACATTCAATTACCAGGTCGGCAGATTCCACGGCTTCTCTGATAGTCAGCACACAGGTAATTCTCTGCAAAATAGTGGCACTGAAATTATCTCTGAGTTTCCCGAGTCGTTTCATGGTGCTGATATTTTCTGTAATAGTATGTATAGCCGTCGCGAGCACTTCTTCGGAGAGATCACACAGCACCACATTACAGGAAGCGATAGCGGCAAGTTCAGCTATGCCATGTCCCATTGTCCCTGCGCCTAACACAGCAACATTCTTGATTCCCATGCCACCTCCCTATCCCGTGCATAAATGGTCATTAAAACTGCATCTGTTGTTGAAACTCGTTAAGCAACTGTAGAGACTTGATTATAGATACTTTAGGCAAAAAAACCGGATAATTATTTACAGGCATGTATTCATATAAGGCTTGTGTGAATGAAAAACTCTCAAGAGTCTGACCATTCTTAAAGGAAAGTTTTCTTATCATGCTTTACTAAGTATATATGAAAAGATTAAAACCAGTTAAACTCAAGCCAGGCCAAACAGCCATACAAGTCCTACCGAAACAAAGACGGCCGGCAGCATATTTCCGACCGGCAGGCGCTTGACCCCGATTAAGTCCAGGCCGATTGCGACAATCAGCAGGCCGCCGACGGCATTCATCTCAAGTATGACCGTTTCTGTCAGCAGTGACGTGGCATATTCTGCTGCAATAGTGATACTTCCCTGATACAGAGCCACAGGAAGCGCCGAGAAGAGAACGCCGATTCCAAGCGTTGAGGCCAGCGCAATTGATGCCACGCCGTCCAATGCGGCTTTTGCGTAAAGGATCGTCGGTGAGTCGCTGAGTCCATCCTGAAGTGATCCCATGATCGCCATAGCGCCGACACAGTACAACAGGCTGGCTGCAACAAAACCTTCAGCGACATCACCTGATCCGGAAAAACGTCGTTGCAGCAGCCTGCCAAATGACTCCAGGCGCGCCTCAATCTGTAAAAGTTCTCCGAGAACCGCCCCGACAATCAAGCTGCCGATCACGATCATCGGTTGTCTGCTCTTCAGGGCTAATTGCAGGCCTATCAGAAGTACCGTCAGTCCCAGGCCGGCCATGACAGTTTTACGTATCCTGACGGGAATATGGGGGCCGGCGAAGCGTCCGATTAAAGAGCCTGCGCAGATTGCGGCAACATTTACAATAGTTCCTGTTAAAATCATCGTGAAATATCCTCTTGTACAGACGCGTTCTTCAAGATCTGGTTTTGACGTGAAGGGATTTCATTAGTGTTGACTTGATCGGTAATGAGACAGCCTGGAGTGATGTCTCCCTTACACCGCAACACTTCAATCAACTGATAAACCATTTATTTTTTAAGAAGTTATCGGTTTTATGATTTCAGCCGCTTCTCGGAATTATGATATCATCATGTTTCGATGATTAATATTATTATGTCCACCGGAATTGTTCTGCTGGCAGCAGTAACTGGTATGTTGTTCAATGCCCCTGGCGTGGATGATCGGGGATTTGGAAAAACAGTACGTTTAAGGATGACAGATTGTAGACGTATGGCCGGATGTAACAATCAGTTGTTTGTCACCATTATGCCATACTATAACTTGTGCCGCAGAAACGAGACAGATATTGTCTTTTTTGAACTAAATCGTTTACTTTTCTGATACTGTACGAACCCGATTCCCTTATATTTTCTGATGAGCGATCGTCCGGCACTGAATCGGGTCAACGTAGAGATGGGCCTGGCATCACAGCGGCGTTGATGATCTGGAGTTATACTACATGCCTCTTCCCCGCATTACCCATAAACGCCGGATAGTCCAGGGCGTTTTGATCGCTGCCGCGCTGCTACTCCCTTTTGCAACGATATCCGGCAATCCGTTCCTGCGTATGGATATTGTGAAAATGACGCTTTTCCTGGCCGGTATTCCGCTCAGAATTGACCAGTTCTATCTCGTGCTGCTGACGATTCTTATGTGTGTTGCCGCTTTTCTGCTGGTGACGGTCGTACTCGGGCGTGTCTGGTGCGGCTGGCTATGCCCCCAGACAGTCTTCAACGATCTGCTTGAGCTGATTGCACGACGATTCCGGTCGAAGGTTTCTCCGCGTGCTGCGCGCCTGATCGAACATCTTTTCGCTCTGGTCATTGCCAAGCTGATCGCATTCAACCTGTTCTGCTGGTTTATGCCGCCCCCGCAGGTAGCCTCCGATCTTCTCAATTTCCCCGAACATCCGCTCATTTTTGCAGCCTTTCTTCTCCTGACCCTGTTCGGCTATCTCAACCTGATTCTGGTCAAGCGGAGTTTCTGCCGCAGTTACTGCCCGTACGGCAGATTTCAGACGGCTCTGATGGATGCCGGTACCCTGAACCTTGCCTTTCTGGAGGAAACCCGCGATCGCTGCCTGCGCTGCAGCGCCTGTGTCCGGACCTGCCCGATGGAAATTGATATCCGCAACGGCTTTCAGATTGAATGTATCGGCTGCGGGCGCTGTATCGACGCGTGCCGTTCCGTCATGGAGAACCAGCCGGATGGGATCGGGCTGATCGATTACCGTTTCGGTACCGTGAAAGGGACCCGCTTTCGAGTGGGGAAGACAACCGCTGTACTGCTGGTCGTGACGTTGCTCCTTGCCGCTGGAGTCGTGTGGGGAGTAGCGGGGAGAAGCCGGACCGCCTTTGCGGTGTCGCGAGTTGCAACCGCTGATGTCCGGCAGCTGCCTGACGGCTCCACCGCACAACCATGGCGTGCCATAATCGGCAATCGCTCCGAGAGCCCGCAGATTTATTCCATCAGGATTACAGGGGAATCCTCCGACGGCGCCGAACTGCTCGGTCCGGTTCGTGATATCACGATAGCGGCAAATCAGCATCAGGAAATCACTTTCATGATCCACTTCGCAAAGAACTCCGGTCGTTCCGGGAAACTTCCGCTTCAACTGCTGAACGGCGACCGGCCGGTAGCGTCTGTGACAGTTTCGCCATGAGTATACATACTGAACAGAACTGCAGTCACTGCGGCATCAGCTTCCGCTGGAAAGCGATCGTCAGCAGCGACCTTGACGGCGACCGGAGCGTCTTCTGCTGCCGGGGATGTCAGGGCGCTTATCGCATGATCTGCGATGCCGGACTGGAAAACTTTTATCAGCGATCAGACCGTGAGACTCCGACGGTAGCCGCTTCACTTTCCGCCACCTTCAATGATGCCGATCTGGCGCATCACCTGATTCCGGAGGGGGACCTTTGCCGGATCGACATACTGATCGGCGGAATTACCTGCCCTTCCTGCGTCTGGCTGCTGGAGCGGATGCTGGTCCGCACACCGGGGGTCGAATACGTCAGTATCTCCTACAGCGGCGGGATTGCGTCGCTCCGTTTCGATCCTTTGCTGGTTACGCCGCTGGAACTGTTCTCCGTCATCGTCCGCCTCGGTTATGTTCCGCGCCCCTATTCAGCCGATCAGTCGGAAAAAGTGGCGCGGCGCGAACGGGATGATCTGCTGCTCCGTTTCGGTACTGCCCTGTTTCTGACCATGCAGCTGATGGCCTATTCCTATGCCCTGTATGCCGGGTTTTTTCAGGGGATGGGGAGTGACATGAAGCATTTTCTGCAGTACGTGTCCCTGCTGGTGACAACTCCGGTTGTGTTCTACTCCGGCTGGCCGTTTATCTCCGGTGCCTGGCGTTCGCTCAAAACCGCTGCTCCCGGAATGGATCTGCTGATCGCGATGGGGGCACTTTCCGCATGGTCCTACAGCGTCTGGGCAACCGTTGCCGGTCAGGAAACCTATTTTGAAAGTGCGGCAATGATCGTGACGTTTGTCCTGATCGGCCGTCTGCTTGAGCTGTCGGTGCGTCGCCGCGCCATGTCCGGCATCAGCTCCCTGTATGCTGCCGCCCCGCAACGGGCGACGCCGGTGGGTGGGGGGGGGGACCGCACGGTCGATGTTGAAGAGGTCCGTCCGGGAGATCTGTTGCTGGTCCGGCAGGGGGAGCGTTTCCCGGTTGATTGCCTGATTGTGGAAGGGGAGACGGAGGTTGATCAGGCGCTGGCTACCGGCGAGAGTCAGCCGGTCCTGCTGGGCTGCGGGGACGATGTCCGTTCCGGCTGTGTCAATGTGGCAGCACCGGTGACGGTGCAGGCGCTCAGACCTGCCGGTCAGAGTTATCTGATGCGGGTCGCGGCGCTGGTGCAGATGGCGCAGTCCGGGAAACCGAAGCTGCAGCAGCTGGCCGACCGGGTTTCCGCCTGGTTCGTGCCGGCAGTTATTCTGCTGGCGCTGCTGGTGTGTGCGGGGCGACTGCTCTATTTCGGCGACAGCGCCGCTGCGGCGATCATGTCGGCACTGTCGGTCATTCTGATCGCCTGTCCCTGCGCAATGGGTCTGGCGGTTCCGGCCGCAGTGCTCGCGGCGTGCAGCCGCTCGGCATCACTCGGCATCATTCTGCGGGGGGGAGATGTCATTGAACGACTGGCATCGGTCTCCACAGCGCTGTTCGACAAAACTGGCACGATCACCTGCGGTCAGCCCGGCGTCATCCGGTTTGACACTTATTCCGGTTATTCCGATGCTGTCGTCCTCCAGGCCGCAACTACACTTGAAGAACAGGCATCTCACCCGCTGGCGAGAGCTATCGTTCAGCATGCGGCCGACCATGGCTATCAGCCCGAACCGTGCCATGATTTTCGTTCGGTTCCGGGGCGGGGGATTTCGGCACTTCTTCCGGACGGGGAGTCGGTACTCTGCGGCAGCGAAGCGTTCCTTCTTGAGCAGGAAGTGCCGGCAGAGATCGAGAGCTGCTTCGACAGCGCCGCTACCACCGTTCTGGTCGCCATAGACGGAGAGCTGGCGGGACGTTTTCTTTTAATCGATCAACTGCGGAAAGGAGCTGAGGCTGCGATATCCGGGCTTGCCTCGGAGGGGATGGACATCAGCTTCATCAGTGGTGACCATCAGAACACGGTAGAGCGGATAGCCGCAGAAATTGGCGTTACATCATCCTTTGGCGGCATGACGCCGGATCAGAAACTTACCCGAGTCACGGAACTTCAGCAGCGGGGGCGCAGGGTGCTGATGGTCGGTGACGGCGTCAACGATGCGCCTGCGTTGGCGGCCGCGACGGTCAGCTGCTCATTGTCCGGATCAAGCGATATCGCTCTTGAAAATGCCGATGTCATCATTACCGGAGACGATCTTTCGCGCATTGCAACAGCGTACCGGATCAGCCGGGCGACCATGGTTATCATAAAGCAGAACCTTGCCTGGGCTTTCGTGTATAATATAATCGGCATACCGCTGGCGATGACCGGTCTTCTTACTCCGGTCTACGCCGCCGTCGCCATGACCGCCAGCTCACTGCTGGTTTCGCTTAACTCGCTCCGCCTGATGAGGTTCAAGCACCATGGATGAAAGTCTGATTATTCTGATTATATTGTCACTATGCCTGGGTGCCGGGTGCTGGCTGATATTCATCTGGGCAGTCAAGAAGGGTGAATTCGAGGATGTTGAGAAGCCGAAGCATCGCATGCTGGATGATGATTGACGTTGCGATGTTGTGCGGAAATAGGTATTTTGAGCTGAGAATGCAGTTATTTACAGAAATCATACAATGTCGTTTATGAGCACTTTCATGCATAAAATACCTGTCAAACGAATCTGTAAAATAGCCGTGTTCGCCATTTTTGCCGGCGTGTTGCTGCTGTCTGTCACGCTTGCATCTCTCCCGACTCTCATCAACAGCCACACTGTGCAAAACCGGATTCAAAAGGCGCTTTCCTCCTCGATGAAACGTCAGGTGGCTTGGTCGAATCTCGTCATGACCTGGCCGGCCGGACTTACGCTCTCCGGTTTCACGTTCGGTGACGGACCGGCACCTCTTCTCAGAGCAGAAATAGATCGGATTACGATCGTTCCCGGTTTCGGCCGTGGAACAGACGGCGGCTTCGGCATTGACCTGACGATCCGGATACACACTGTTCGGGCTGATCTTGCCCCCGGGCCGGCCAAACCGCCATCTCCAAAACCGGCCAAGGATCCGTTGACCCTGCTGGCGGAAACAATTCAAAAAGTTCAGAAACTCGATGTTCCGTTGCCGGTTGATCTGCGCGTCATGGTTGAAGTGGCACCGATGCAGGTTACGTACCACGCTCCGCCGCCGGGGAAACAGCTGCAGCTGCGTGATTTTTCGCTCCGCTTTGCAATGCCGTCGCTGGCCGCCAGGCCGGTTACGGCAGAGGTGAACGGCCGGGTATCGGCGAACGGGCATGACGTGGGGAACGTCACTTTCAACGCGAAGGTGAGTGATCTGGTGACTAAAACATCCCGGGTCCATCTTGCCTCTGCGCTCTTTTCCGTTGATACGACCGCGCCCGGCACGAGCATGACACTTACCGGCGGGCTCAGCCAGTCGGAAGGTTTTGCCGCGCGTGTGAAACTTGATCTGCCCGGGTTTCAGGCGATAGCCGGCCCCTTTATTCCACCCACGGTTCCGAAGCTGGAGGGGAACTTCGAACTTCTGCTTCGGGCAAAGAGCGATGCGAATCGAGACCTGCATGCCTCGCTGACTATTGACGGGTCCGGTCTGGCCGCACGGGGAGGTTCGCTGAAAGCAAAGAAGGTCGGACCGCTCGACCTGAAGCTGCGGCAACTGATTGCCACCGATCATACTCGTCAGCGGGTTGATTTTTCCTCCGGCACCCTGTCCATTCCGGGGCTGCTTGATGCCGCGTGGAACGCCTCAGTCACCCGTCCGACTTCTCCGGAACGGGCACTGGAAATACGGTTCGGTCCTTTGCGGTTGGATCTGGCCAGGGTGTTTTCCCTGTCTGCTCCATTTATACCAGCCACCGTTCCAGTCACAGACATTGCCGGGGAAGCATCCCTCCGCTCCCTGATCCTGCACCTGAACGGCCCCGGTAATCATGGCACTCTTGCCGTCAACGGCTTCGGCATCATCATTCCGCGCGTTCGACTGGCGCTTGTCAAGGGGGATTTGACTGCAGAAAATACCGAACTAACCCTCGATATGGCTGAATGCCCGCTCTCCGCCACAGTGCCGACTAGACTAACGGCAGATCTGCTCTGGAGCATCGGGAAAACCCGCCTCTCCGGAGTCGAACCGCTTACTGTTCTGGGCATGCGCGGTAAAGTCGGAGTGGCGCTGTCCGACCTCAATTTGAAGGGCGCCTCGCCGCGCAGAGTTTCCGCTTCCGCCGTTATGACGCAAACCCTCGACCTTGACCGTGCCTCTCTCGGTATCCGGCTGACCGCCGAGAACGTACACGAACAGCTCCGCATACTGGCCCGGGCTGCCGACAACGGTGAAATAACGGCGGATCTTCCGGAATTCGCCGTTACCGTCGATTCTCTGCATGGTACCCAATCCGGCAGACGTATCGCTCCATTTCCGCTTGCCGCTTCTCTGACCGCGACCGACCTTCATATCACGACCGTCAAAGGGGTTCGTCCGACTCTTAAACACGCTGCAGCGGTTATTTCTGCCGGCGATTTTCTGCGGTTTACCGCCGATGCGGCACTATCGGGGGCTTCACCACAGCGCGCCACCTCCAGCGGAACTGCACGGATTGACCTGCATCGCGCACTGCCGTACGCCGCCCCCTTTGCTCCTAAAGGGTTGAAAGCGGACGGCGTCGTGACTGCGGTCTGGGATATGGCTGGGCCGCTGCCGGAAAAGGCACTTTCGGCCGAAAAACATCCGCTCCGGAATGCCAGAACCGTATTGTCGCTGTTTGACACACTGGAATTCGGGCTGAAACTTGATACAATCTCTGCATCGGTTCCGTCGGCCAGGGGGACAATCACTGTGACGGGCCTTCGTACCGGTCCTGAGCTGCACTTCGTGACAGCGCGAAAAGGAGAATCTGCCCGGTTTGACGGCGGTCTGCTGTTCGCAGGAGTGAACGGCCTCCCGGGGGCTGCCGGGAAGCTTCCCGTCCAGCACGGCTCGTTTGTCTTCAACGGCGAACTCTCCGGCTGGAGGGAATTCCGCCTGAGTGAAGCGCTGCGGATCGATCCTCTGGCTCTTTCGCATGAGGCCGAGCTGAATGTCAGCCGCATCGATGCCCTGCTGGAAGAAAAAGAGCCGTTCAATACCGTGACACTGCTCAAACGTCTTGACGCCACTCTGATTGCCGGTTTTGACGGGAAGTTCTCACGCGGGATGAAACAGCTTCTGCCCGGATTTGATGTGGCGGGAACAGTCAGCAGCGCTGTTCGTGTCGACCTCAGCGCCGCGCATGAACTTGCGCTTCGCTGCTCCCTGAGTACGAAGGATTTCGACGTCCAGATCGCCAACGGGACGAAGGTTGAAGGTCTCAGTTCCGATATTGCCGTTAATCGGGTCTATTCCCTGGCTGCGTCCACTGGTGAACGCTGGACACCGCTCTCTACGGCTCTTATCCGGCCTGCCGCAGTTGTCCCGGAGAATCCGGGTGCGGCGGAAATTATCGGCCGGATCCATGATGATCTTCGCGGTGACATGAACGGCGCCCGTTCGTTCACTATCCGTCGCGTAACGACGAAAGCGTCCGGTGTGCCGCTGGTGATCACCGCGCTGGAGGGTGATCTGCTCTTTACCAGGGAAATGAGCGGTCTCAGCTTTTTTCAGGCGGATCTCCTCGGAGGGACTCTTCTCGCCCGAGGTCTGTTCGACCTGCGTCCGGAGGTCCCGAACATAACTGCTGCCGGATCCTTTTCACATCTTGATATCACCTATCTGCTGCCGGCAGAAAACAGAAAGCGGCAGGGGGATCAGGATGCCGAGATCACCGGGGAGATGAGTCTTACCGCGCCGCTGACAGCCGAGCAGCGCGAGCTGTTTGAACAGCTCCGGCTTGCGCTGAATGTGCGCAAGATCGGAAGCAATACGATTGAACGGGCACTCTTCAGTCTCGACCCGTACGAGCGGAACGAACAGGTGGTTGCCCAGCGAAAAATGCTGCGGCTGGGCGGGTTGAAGGGGCTGCGGGCCACTGCGGTTGATGGCGCCTTCAGCATGGAAGGGGAGGCGTACATTAAAGGGGTGACCGTGGATCTGCCGAAGGTGGAGCGGCTGCGCATTTCCGAACTGCCGCTCCGCCGGGAACTGGTGAAGAACAGGAGTGCGATCAAGACGCTGCGCGGTGTTCTTGACCTGGTACGTGCCGATAGTATTGTTGTCGGTCCAAAGGGTGAACTATCATTGAAACGGAGGAAATATGCTCAATAGATCAAGGAGAGGGATTACAACAACTGTTGCCCTGGCTCTTTTTGTTTCAGGCTGCACCCTTGCCAAGGTCGATGTCAATGTTGTCAGCGAACGGACTTCCCTGGAAAATCAGGTTCTCGGAACATACAACAGTCTGAGTGAGGACATGCTGCTGGTCGCGTCGGTACGGGGTGTCTCCCCGACCGGGAAAATCGCCTCGCCGCCCAGGCATACGCCGGAGCAGGCTGATGCTGTCCGGGCGATGGAGACGATCGCATTTCATGCCGATGATGTTGAATCTTTCAAGGGTTTCGGCTGGGTTGGCGAGAACCGGGAAGGGCTGCTGACCACCTTTACCCGAGAACCACCGAAGGGTGCGTCTGCAGAGCTGAAGTCGTTTGCCGCCAATTACAGTGATGCCGAATTTCAGCAAGTCGTGCAGGAGGTTAACCAGGCGCGTGACGTATTGATGATACGGGTGGTGCAGACTAATGAAAACTTCACGATCAAGGATCTGCCGTCCATCCGCACGGTTTTTGCAAAGATAAACCGTCAGAATTCCGCTCCAGGATCAAAGGTTCAGGATGCCGACGGCCGGTGGCAGACGCTATGAAACCGTGTCGTCTATGGATCACAGTGGGTCTGCTGTCACTTGGTCTGCTGATCTGCTGCTCACCGGCATCGGCACTGCCGCTCGGCGACGAGCTGCTGGCTCCGGCGGCCCCCCGTTCTGCGCCGCGCTCCCGTCCGGAAACGTCCCCCCGGCCTGCCATTTTCAGTTCGCGTCAGGTTCTGTACGTTGCCCGGGCCGCAGACGGCACACGGATGGTTACCGTTGAACGGGGCGACAAGGGTGATGAACTCTGGCTCTATTCTTTCACCGTCGTTCCGGAACTGCCGCGCCTGCTTCATACGAGCCCGGTTCGACTGGCTGCTCCGGCACTCAATGCCGACGGGACGCTTGTCGCTTTTGTTGATGCACAGGATGATGTCAAGGGTGATATATGGCTGTTAAATTTATCAAAACATGATTCCGCACCCCGGCGGCTGACCGGCAGGGAATCGGCCGACGATGCGCCGGTGTTCACTGCAAACGGGTCGGCTTTGGTGTATCAGCGTCAGATGCCGGGGGCAACGGTGCGTGAACTGGTACGGATTCAACTCGGCGATAACCGGATAGACCTGCTGCCGGTCGGCATCGATGCCGCGTTTGCGGCCCCTTCGCCGGACGGTACCAGGTGGCTGTTCGTGTCGCGCACGTCAGACCCTAACGGCGATCTCTGGCTCTGGAACGAACAGGGGGGGGCGATCACGCAACTGACGGATGGTGCCGGACGTGATTTGTATCCGGCCTGGGAAAGCGCGGATACGATCCTTTTTACCCGTCAATCCGCCGCCGGGGAAAATGCTGCGGACGGGCAGTCCTCGGGGCAGATCTACCGGCTGCATCTGAAGCGTGCCGGAGATGACGGTTTCCCGTTTGCTTCTCCACTTACCTCTGCCGCGTTGGTGGCGGTGGCGCCGCTTCCGGCCGGGGATCGGTTTTATTTCGTTGCCGGTCTGGCCGGTGGCGGACAGGTCATGTACCTTCCTGCGTCCGGCGAGATCCCGGATCGTCCGACTGTTGCCGAACAATGGGCGCTGGCACGCATCCTTCTGGAACGTCAGCCCCCCGATCCGGCCCATGCCCGGTTGGCATCCGCCCGTGTTCTTGCGCGCGAGAATTCTCCCGTACTCGAAGGGGCACTGGCCGGACTGGCTCTGGCCGGATTGATGGAGCAGGCGGGGGAAGCCGTTCAGGCCGAAGAACAGTACGGAGCGGTCGCCCGCCGTTACGGCAGCTTTCCCCGGGAAGCGGCACTGGCCCGAATCGCCCGGATCAGGATACAGTCGGCGCAGCGCTGCATTGATGTCATTCAGCTGGAGCGGCGGCAGGAAATTCTTCGTGAGGCGGAACAGTCGATGAAAGCTGTTGCGGAAGGGAAAGGTGCCGACGCAACGGCCCGCTATCTGATCGATACCGCACGGCTGCTGGCTGATTACGGTAATGGTGCTGCCGGTCAGTTGGCCGCAATCGGAATGACGGAGCAGGTTGCCGCTCTGAAGGATGCTTCCCGGCCGCTTCAGGCTGAGGCGGCGCTCCGTCGCGCCATGCTTCTGACAAAGCTTGAAAAAGGTCCCGGAGCTCTCGGAGCGCTGGTCGCTGTTGCCACCGCATACGGCGATCAGGAAGAGTGGGCCGAAGCGGCGATCACCGCCGTTCTGGATCAGGTGTCTCCCCGTGATCACCCGGATCAGGCGGCGCTCTCGGCGCTTGCTGAACGTTACCGGACCGTTCTCCCCCGCCTCGCGATGGGGGCCTGGAACCGTCAGGGTGACGTGGCATATCGGGCCAATGAGTGGGCCAGGGCCAAGGATGCCTATCGCACGGTTCTCGAAAAATTCCCTGCCATCCCGACTCCTACCGCTGCGGCGCGCTTTGCTCTGGCGGAAGTACTCTATCGCGAGGAACGCTACGCCGAGGCCAAGGCGCTGTACGAAACGGAAATGAACCTGCAGCCTGAGGATACGCCTCTCTATCAGCTGGCCCGGGCCGCCTATATCCGCAAAACAGTGGCGGCCGGCGAAAATCTGTATCGGATCGGCGAAATTGCCGCAGCCCGTTCGCTCTTTCTGGATCTTATCCGTTATGACGGGCGGAGTGTCGAGGCGCATCGAGGCTATATCAAATCGGTCGCCGCCATGGGTCAGGCCGTGGAACTGCTGGGCCGGTACCAATCCATGCTGAGCTCCTATCCCGACGATCCGGTTCTCCTCTACGCAGCCGGACTCACACTGACCTATCTGCCGGGAAAAGAGAACCTGGAAGAGGCGGACCGTCTGATTGCCCGTGCGGCGGACCGGATGCCGTCATCGGAATACCCCCCCCAGACACGGGGGTATCTTGCCGAAGTGGCCGAGACCGTGTATGGAGAACGGGGCGGGCTGGAGCGGGCGCTTGCACAGTACCGCCGTGCCTGGCTGCTCAACCGGCCGCTGGAACAGCCTGAAAACCGCGCCAATCTTGATCTGAACATTGGCAATATCGCCTATCTGCTCGGCAGCAAGGCTACGGCCTGGAAATTCTACAGCCAGCGGCTGGCTTCAAAAATCCCGTTCGACAATCCGGATACCGAACTGATTTTTCAGCAGCGCTATGCGGCGGTTGCATTTCAGATGCACGAAAAGGAAGCTCCCATCACCGGCTATCTCAGGGCGCTTCAGCTGACCGGGGAACGCCTGAATCCGTCCCGGCCGCTCGACCTGTTCGGCCGTTTGTCGAGGAGGGTCGTGGAGCGCCTTTTCTCCGGAACCGATCGCACTCCGGCCGCAGAAGCCGCACTGGGTGAACAGCAGGCAATTACCGCCGACCTTGAGCGCCTCGGAGCTGACCCACCGGAAGCGCCCCCTTCAAGCGGTTGGAGCAGTTTCGACAAGACGATGCGCGTTCTGCTGGAACGGCAGCGGACCCTGTTGGCTTCTGCTCCTTCCTGGAACAGAGACGCCGCTAAAAGTGCCGCCGAACTGAGCGGCATGAGTGCCGCCGTGGCAAAGGAGCTGGATGCTGTCCCGCGCTTGGTGGAAACGGCGGCCGAAATTCATGACCGGCTCGGTTTGGCGTACCTCGAAGCAGATCGTTTTACTGCCGCCCGCGAACAGTTTGACGCCGCATACGTGTTGAACAAGGGGCTGGGGTTTACCGGCAATCTTGCCTCCAATCGTCGTTCAGCCAGCATTGCCGCCTATAGGGAAGCGCATGCCGCCTCAGGTGAGGAACAGGAGCGGCTGCTGCGCCTGAGCCGTGACGGGTTCACCGGGCTGCTGACGCTGCTGAAAACCGATCCACCTGCGTCGAAGGCCCCGGCAAAGCGGAGCGGTGGTCTGGTGGAGCTGTCTGCCACTATTGCTCTCGATAAGGGTGGTTCCACTGATGCCGCCTTCGGTTTCAGTGCCGAACAGGAAAAGCGGCTCGCCGAGATTTATCTGGCACGTATCCAGTCCGAACTGGGGAACACGACTGCCGCCGTGCTTCTGCTGAGGAATCAGCTGGAACGGTACCCGTCCGATAATAAAAAAATAGCAGTGCGCGACCTGTACGGGGTCGCGCTCCTTAGCCACCGTACCGCTCATGTTGATTATGCCCTCGGAAACATCACGGCTTCTGAGGCCGGTTTTCACCGTTCGACGCTCCTCTCCCTGCAGGGTGGGAACACGATCAGTGCGATGCTCAATCTGGTCAACTGGGGGCAACTGCTGGCGACAAACGGGAAACCTGCTGATATTACGGCATTTTTGAGCGCCGTGGCGGGGGTTTCCAGACTTGCCGAAGCCTCCCGCGCCGCACTCCCGCCGCTCGTGTACGGCCGTTTTCACAATGACGCCGGAGCCCTTCTTGCCCGCCTGGCTTCGGCCGGGCCGGATGATGCCAGCCGCCAGGCACTGCTGTACAAAGCACTGGAACAGTGGGACAGGGTGCTTGTCCTTCCTGCCGACTCCGGCGACAGAGAACTTCTCCATCAGCAGCGCCGCCAGCGGGCGGTTGCCCTGCTTAACCGCAGCGCGGTTCTGGCGGCGCTCGACCTGGCCGATGCAGCTGAAGCGACCCGCAGCACCGCTCTGGACGAAGCCCGCACTGCTGCTGCGTATTCGCTGGAATGGCGCGCTCTTGCCGCGCTGGGGCGCTATGATGATTCGCTCGGACTGCTCGGGCATCTGCCGTTGACGGAGTACGACCTGCAGCGCGGCGAACTGACAGAGCGCTTTGCCCCGTATCTGGCTGATATGGCTGCTAAAAATCCCGAACAGTCATTTGCACTGCTGGAGCGGTTGAGCGAGATCGAACGGGTGCAGCTGCTCGGCCGTGGTGCTCTCGGTCTGGATGTTCCTGCGACAGTCGATCAGTTTCGTGCTGCTGCGCCGCATCTCGCCGAAATCGACCGGCTGCGTGATGCCAATGCCAGGGGAACGGATGTCGACAAGGAGTATCTGCAACTGCGGCTTGGTCAGGTACAGTCGGCTGTTGACGATCTTTTCGGAGCGAAGCTCGAACGGCTGCCATCTTTTTATGCCCGGGGAGGGGAAGGTGCGCTCCGCTTTGTTGCGGCATCGGTTGAACTGAGCCGGTTGTCCCGGGCAGGTGAGGTTTCAGAGCCGCTTTCCGATGCCTTGAAGGCTGTACAGCAACGTTTCAGCACTCTGCAGTCGGCGTTCAACAAAGAGTGTGCTGCCGGAAAAGGTGGCACTCTCTGTCGCCTGATTTCGCCGCAACCGGTCGAACTGATCGATGTTCTGGAAATTGTGCCGGGAAAGACGCTGCTCCGCTTCACACCCCTGGGGAACGGCCGCTGGCTGCTCTTTACGACCGGCGGCAAGGCCGGGATTGTGGCCGAAACGGTCGACGAAAAAACGCTTGCTGCCCGGCTTTCTGCCGTTCCGCCGGTTCTGGCCGCCTACGAGGATCCATCCCGGTTCAGCGCTGCACCGGTGGCTGGCTGGAGCCTAAGCGCCAGTCATCTTGTGCAGTCATTTACGCAGCGAAAACCGTTCCGCCGACAACTGCTCGACCCGTCCGGCTGGTGGAAGGGGGGAGGTCCGTTTTCGAAGCTTGCGTCACCCCGGATGACTGACCGCCTGACCGACGCTCATACGCTGGTACTTCCGGCCCGGGCCGGGCTGCTTCCTGAAGTCCCGTCACTCCCCGGTGGGAGCGGTTACTCGCTGCCGTTGTGGGAGGATGACACGGGACAGCGCCATCCGTTCTCCGAACTGGCCGCAGCGGAGAATCTCTCGCTGATTGTCGCTCCGTACGCCGGCTTCAGTCAGGTTTACTACCTGGGGCATCTGGCCGCTCTTCAGGGAGTTCCGTCGCTTCTTCTGGGTGATCGCACACCGGGTGATGCTGCCGCAGTCGACTCAAAGGCGTTTGTCGTCGCGTATGCAGAACAGTCGCTCGGAGATGCCCGTAAACTGCTCCCCTCCGGCTGGTTGCTGATCGGTGATACGGGGCCGGATGCGACTGAGGCGGCAAAGCTGGGAAAAAGCCGCTTTACCGAATACGGTAAAGCCGGTGTCCTGGCTCACAACGCCGGTTCTTATCCGAAAGCGCTCTCCCTGTTTGAAAATGCGCTGGCAATCGTCGCCGAAAATCCAACCCTGGCTAAATATCGAACCCAGCTGCATCGCTATGCACGTGAAAGCGCGTTTGCCGCCGGATTCACCGATCGGGCCATTGTCCATGCCGATGCGCTGGTCAAGGGGTTGGCCGCGGAGAAACCCTATTCTCCCGAACATGCCGACGCGCTGCTGCGCCTTGGCCTGCTGCAGGGGAACGCGGAACGTTTCTCCGATGCCGCCATCTCGCTGAAAGAAGGGGTCGGCATCTTTGCCGATCTCGGCATGGCAAAGGAGCAGGCGGCTGCATTGGCTGACTTCGGTGTCGTGATGGAAAATTCGGTCAATTACACCGCCGCCCGGACCTATTTTGAAGAAGCGGCCGGTTTACGCCGGACCTTGAAGGACGAAGTGCCGCTGGCCGAACAGTATCGTAACCTTGGCCGGATCTATGACCTGCGCCTCAACCGGTATGCGGTTGCCGAAAAATATTATGCCCAGGCCGGTGAGATCTATGCGCGAACCGCCAACGCACCGCTGGAAGCAGAAACCCTCCTTGAACGGGGGCGCTGCCAGCGTCTGCTCGGCAACTTTCCGGCAGCAGATGCACTTTACACCGCTGCGCTGGCAAAGGTCGGGTCGAAAGATCAGCGCACGAAGATGCGGATCGTACTGGAACAGGCCAATAACGCCTGGTTTCAGGGACGGTATCAGGAAGCGTTTGACCTGCGGGAACTGGTGGAAAAGAACGCTCAGGCCGAAAAATGGTCGCTTGAACAGGTTATGGTGAAGAATACCGGCGGTCTGATCTGGTGGACGCTGGGGGACAACAAACGGGCTCTGCTGGAATTGCGGGGTGCACTGGAGCGAGCGGATAAACTGGCGGTCCGGCGTGATGAGGTTGCGACGACACTCAACAACATCGGCCTGGTCCAACGCGAATCCGGCGATTATTCCCACGCGCTGGACACGCTTGGAAAAGCACTTGTCATTGATCGTGCGCTCGGCTCCCGCTGGGCGATGGCGTACGATCTGCGCAATCTCGGACAGACCCGTCTGAAGATGGGGGATGCCGCAGCCGCGCTGCAGCAGTTTGCCGAGGCAGGTGTCATGGCGACGGAAATCGGCGACAAGGTCAACCTTGCAAAGATTCATCTCGCCCGCGGCGATGCCGAAACGGAGCTGAAGCAGCAGGCATTGGCCGAAGCAAGCTATCGCAGCGCACTTGACATTGCCGATGCGCTGCTGCTGCGGGAAGTGCGCTGGAGGGCCCTGTTCGGGCTGGCCAGACTGCAGCAGAATGCCGGAAATTTGCCCGGAGCCGTTACATCATATCAGCAGTCGCTGGAGACTGTCGAAGGGCTCAGGGCCGAAATAAAGCTCGACCAGCTCAAAGACGGTTTCCTCGCCGACAAGATGGATGTCTACTCCGGGCTTGTCAGTCTGCTGGTTGATCTGAAACGGAGCGATGAAGCGTTCGCGGTGGCGGAACGTTCCCGCTCCCGCAACCTGATCGATATTCTCGGGCGTCAGCGGCTGTCTCTTTCCGGAGCGGTGGATCAGGAACTGTACGATCGTCAGAACCGTCTTAAAGAGCAGATGCTTGAACAGGAAAATCTGTCGGTTCAAGCGGCGAACCCGAAAGAGAGGGCCCGCTATGCTCAGGCGCTGGAGAAGCTGCGCGGCGATTATCAGGATCTGTTGATCGACATCGAACGGAAGCGTCCGGAGCTTCTGGCGCTGGTAACGGTTAATCCGACTACGCTCGATGATATCCGCACACTGCTTGAACCGGGTGTTGTCCTCCTTTCGTATTATCAACTCCCCGACCGGTTGTTATGCTGGAAGATCGACCGCGACCGCGTAACACTGATGATTCAGAAGATTCAGTCCAAGGAGCTGGCCGCAAAGATCTCATCTTACCGCCGGATGATGCAGAATCTGGAACCGCTGGAAAAACAGTCGCGTGAACTGTATGAGCTGCTGGTTGCGCAGCCGCTGGCGGGGAGCGGACCGCTCCGTGCGGTCGGCATCATCCCGCATGGCAGTCTCCATTATCTGTCGTTTGCAACGCTGAACGACGGGCGTGATTACCTGGTTGACCGCCAGAAACTCTTTTATCTCCCGGCGGCATCGGTGTTGAAATACACGCTGGCGAGACGGAGTCCCGGGAAAAAACTGCACATTCTGGCGATCGGTAACCCCGATCTCGGTAATCCGTCTCTTGACCTCCCATTCGCAGAGCGTGAAGCGGGAGCCCTGCGCTGGAATTATCCCGATGTGACGACCCTGACCCGCGAACGTGCCACTGAGAGCTGGATTCGTGAGCATATCAGCGAATTCGGTGTTATCCACATAGCTTCTCATGGCGAATTCGATCCGATCAACCCGCTCTTTTCGGCGATCCGTCTGGCAAAGGACAGCAAAGCCGATGGGAAACTCCAGGCTGAGGAGATTTTCGGGCTCGATATACATGCTGATCTTGTCGTGCTGAGCGCCTGTCAGACCGGACTCGGGGATATCCGGAGCGGCGATGATGTCGTCGGCATGAGCCGGGCGTTTATCTTTGCCGGCACCCACTCGCTGATGTCGAGCCTCTGGCGTGTCAGCGACGTTTCAACAGCGATAATGATGAAGCAGTTTTATCGCAGCTACATGACCTACGACAAAGCGGAGAGTCTGACCCGGGCAATGCAGCACGTGAAAAACCGTTATCCGCATCCGGGGTACTGGGGGGCGTTTGTCCTGACCGGGGATTATCAATAGATGGATTCCAACAGCGTACATATGATAGGTTGCAGGAGCGGCTTGAATGCCCTGAGACGGTCAAGTCGGAGCTATATTTTTACGTAAGATCTTGCGAATAGTGAGATTTCAGAATGATTCCATACGAAATTGTAACCAAACTGAAGTGAAACAGCTGACAAAGGAGGTTCAAAATGAGAATTAGACGCAGTTTGATCGCAACAGTGTTGCTGTTGCTGGTTGCCTCGATGGCGCTGGCCGAAGAAAAACGCTGGGTGTCCAGTGAGGGTACAACGCTCAAGTCAGAGGCGTCAGCCTCGTCCGAGAACGTTGTCGATGTGTCGGTAGGCACCGAAATAACTGTTGTTGAATCCGGCGGCCGCTGGCTGAAAGTAAAGACAGCAGCGGGAAAAGAAGGGTGGGTGTATGCAGGCCGTGTTTCAGAGACACCTCCGGTCGCCGAAGTTACCGGTGGAGATGGCGGTATTTTTGGTGACAGTATGCAAAAGAGCCAGATCAATACAGCCAAGGCTGATAGTGCCCGCAGTATCCGGGGGCTTTCGCCTGAAACCGCCCAGTACGCAAAAGATCGCGGCACTCCGGAAATGTATAAAAAAGCGCTTGATATTGTACTGTTGCGAAAAGTAAGTGCCAAAGAGCTGAAAACATTTTTGAAAGATGGAAAAATTGGCGAATACGCCCTGGTTCAGGGGGGAAACAAATGAGATATTCATTATTCTTTGCATTGATGGTTTTGACGCTCTCTGCGACATCCGCTTCTGCCGGTTTTTTTGATGAAGTTCAAAAATTTGTAAAGCCGGATTCAAAAGAGGGCAAAATATTTTCGGGAGCAACCCAGGTATTATCAAGCTCAAAGGAAATTGACTATAAGACCGAACGGACCATTGGTGAAAGTCTGGCGTTGGAAGGGTTGCAGCGCTTTGGAAATCCGGTTAAAAGCGAATCGCTGCAGCGGTATGTCAATCAGGTAGGAACCGCGGTTGCCGCAAACAGCAAGCGCTCAACGATCCCATACCAGTTTGCGGTACTGGACAGCAAGGTGCAGAACGCCTTTGCGGTTCCGGGTGGTGTTATCTTCATCAGTCGCGCTCTGGTCTCCATTCTGGACGATGAGGCAGAACTGGCTGCGGTACTGGCCCACGAAGTCGGTCACGTGTCTGAAAAACACGCGCTGAAGAGCACCCAGCGAGCCCAGTTCATGCAGGGCGTCGGGACGATCACTGCTGCAAGCCTTGGAGGGAGTAAAGGGAAGCAGTTTGCCGCGGCCATAGGTGACATGCAGGCCGTTCTGTTCGACAAGGGACTTGACAAGGAGATGGAATTTGAAGCCGATGCGGCCGCTATGGAGACGACCTATCGCACCGGATATGATCCTTCTGCTATGATCAGGGTACTGGAGAAGCTACAGAAACTGGAGGCAGCAAGCAAGGACAAGAAAGGATCGTGGTTCTCGACACACCCACCGCTTGCAGATCGCATTGCCAAACTTCAGGCGCAGTTGCAAAAGTATCCCGACTATTCTTCGCTGGCACGTGTGCATGACCGGTTTGTAAAAACTGTGACGGTGAAATAGTCCGGCTGTTATTTTGATTCAGAGTAAAAAGACATTTCCCCCCTGTGCGCCGGCTCTGTCGTCTGCAGGGGGGTCTGCTTTTCACAGGCCGTAATCCCTGTTTTCGTATGGCTTAAACCCTCAGTTTTCGAGCAATTATGATTTGACAAGCGAGCTCAAAAAAATGTATACAGTATGCGATTTACACGTGCGTTTTTACGGCTCGTAACCACCGCAGAATATATCAAGCGAAGGAGGAACAGTAGATGATTGAAGCGTATCTTGCACATGAAAAGGAGAGGGCGGCCCAAGGCATACCCGCGCTCCCGCTGACCCCTGAACAGACCACCGGACTGTGTGAATTGCTGGTTAGTCCCCCTGCAGGAAAAGAAGCGTTCCTGCTTACCCTGATCAAGGATCGTGTCTCTCCCGGAGTTGATCCTGCTGCCGAAGTCAAAGCAGCGTTCCTTGCTAAAATCGTCTCCGGTACGAAGAAATCACCGCTGATAACTCAGGTTGATGCGATCCGTATGCTCGGTACCATGATGGGCGGCTACAACGTAGCCCCGCTGGTCGATGCACTGACAAACGCCGCTCTGGCTGACGAAGCAGCCTGCGCCCTGTCCGGCATGACCCTCGTATATGACGGCTTCGATAAAGTTGTAGAGCTTTCGGCAACGAATGCTGCCGCTAAAAAAGTTCTTACCTCCTGGGCAAACGCCGACTGGTTCACCAACAAACCAAGCCTGGCTGATATCATCAAAGTCAAGGTGTACAAGGTCGAAGGCGAAATCAACACCGACGACTTCTCACCTGCAGGCGATGCCTGGAGTCGCCCTGACATTCCGCTGCATGCTTTGGCAATGGGTAAGACCCGTTTTCCCGATGGCCTTGCAACAATTGCCAAATTCCGCGCTGACGGATTTCAGGTCGCATTTGTCGGTGACGTTGTCGGCACCGGTTCTTCACGTAAATCCGCGTGTAATTCGGTTCTCTGGTGCATCGGCCAGGATATCCCCTGCGTACCGAACAAAAAGACTGCCGGCGTCATCATCGGCAGCGTCATCGCCCCGATTTTTTTCAACACCGCCCAGGATTCCGGCGCACTGCCGCTGAAGGCTGATGTTTCCAGGATGAATACCGGTGATGTGATCGTTATCGACACCAAAAAAGGGCAGATCACAAGTGAAGCGGGCGAGCTCCTCTCCACATTCCAGATTGCCCCGAACACAATCGCCGACGAATTCCGTGCCGGAGGCCGTATACCCCTGATCATCGGCCGCGCCGTCACCGACCGCGCCCGTGCTGCGCTCGGCCTCGGCGCCACTGATATCTTTACCCTGCCGGTAAACCCGGTTCCGAAAGCGGGCCAGGGATACACCCAGGCGCAGAAAATGGTCGGTCAGGCCTGCGGTGTTGCCGGCATCCTGCCCGGTACCGCCTGCGAGCCAAAAATGACCACGGTCGGCAGTCAGGACACGACCGGTCCGATGACCGCCGACGAGCTGAAAGAGCTCGCCTGCCTCAAATTTCTGTCACCGATGTTCATGCAGTCGTTCTGCCACACCGCCGCCTATCCGAAACCGGCCGACGTCAAGATGCATAAAACCCTGCCTGACTTCATCATCGAGCGCGGCGGCGTACCGCTGAAGCCGGGCGACGGCGTTATTCACTCCTGGCTGAACCGCCTGCTTCTCCCCGATACCGTCGGTACCGGCGGCGATTCCCACACCCGTTTCCCGATCGGCATCTCCTTCCCGGCCGGTTCCGGTCTTGTTGCGTTTGCCGGTGCCATGGGTTTCATGCCGCTTGATATGCCGGAATCAGTTCTGGTCCGTTTCAAGGGGAAGCTCAACCCGGGTATGACCCTGCGTGATGCGGTCAATGCGATTCCCTACTGGGCAATCAAGCAGGGACATCTGACCGTGCCGAAGAAGAACAAGGTCAATATCTTTAACGGCCGCATTCTGGAAATGGAAGGACTCCCCGATCTGTCCGTAGAGCAGGCGTTCGAACTGACCGACGCCGCTGCCGAGCGCTCTGCCGCAGCCGGCTGCATAAAGCTTTCTGAGGCTTCTGTTGCGACATATCTCCGCTCCAATGTGGCGCTGATGAAGAATATGATCAAGGAAGGGTACCAGGACGCTCAGACGCTGCAGAATCGCATCGATGCCGTCAATGAATGGCTGAAAGCTCCCAAGCTGCTGGAAGCCGACAAAAACGCCGAATATGCCGCGATCATCGAGATCGATCTGGCGGAGATCACCGAGCCGATTCTGGCCTGCCCGAATGACCCTGACGATGTCAAGCTCCTTTCTGACGTTGCCGGTACCCAGATCCAGGACGTGTTCCTCGGTTCCTGCATGACCAATATCGGTCACTTCCGCGCTGCAGCCGAAATCTGGCGTGGCCAGAAGTTCAATCCGGCAGTCCGTACCTGGATCTGCCCGCCGACCCGCATGGATCAGGTGAAGCTGAAAGATGAGGCCTGCTTTGCAGTCTACAGCGCCTTCGGTGCCCGCATCGAAATCGCCGGCTGCTCGCTCTGCATGGGCAACCAGGCGCGCGTACCGGACGGGGTCAACATGTACTCCACCTCGACCCGTAACTTCGATGATCGTATCGGCAACGGCGCCAGAGTATACCTCGGTTCCGCCGAGCTGGGGGCAGTAACGGCTCTGCTTGGAAGACTGCCGCAACCGGCCGAGTTCCTCGAAATCTACAAAGAGAAGATCGAACCGAACAAGGAAAAGATCTACAAGTATCTGCAGTTTGATGAGATGCCAGAATACAAGTAATACCAGAGAGTTAATTTAATATGTGTAAGCTTTGATACAACAAACCCCCGCCCGGCAGTGCCCGGCGGGGGTTTGTTGTTCAGACCTGCTGTTATTGATCTTTTTATGTATAAGGAGAGCTGTACCAAAGATGACGCGAACCGCCGGGTTCAAGCAGGTGCCTATCGTTTTTTCCGTTGATCCAATGTACCCCTGCATTCAGTCGATAGTTCCTGCTCATGCTCTTTCAGGCATTTGAATATGCGGCCGTTCCCCGGTTTCACATCATTGCAGAACTGCGCAGCATCTTTCTGACATGCCTGAATAGCTTCTTTCATCTTACTTTTCACCTCTTCTCCACGGGCTTTGCAAGCTGCCGACAACTCGTTCTCATGCTCTTTCAGACATTTTGCTATCCGACCGCCTCCCGGTGTAACATCTGCACAAAACCGTGCGACATCCTCCTTGCACGGTCTTCCGTCAGCAGCCTGGGTGTCACTGCAGAACAACGGCAGTGACAATATGCAAAGAACCGGTATAACAGTGAAGTACTTCATCTCATCCTCCTCGTCCATTTAAGCTGTAGTCACGCTCGGTTTATTGTATCGAATTTAATCAGTTTCACAAACCTGGAAATGAATGAGTTTAGTATTATTCATCGTTACCTGAACGTGTAGGGCAATTCATAAATGAAAAACTTGAGTTTGATATGTTGTCGGCGTATCAAAAACAGACGTTTTGGCGTATCAGGACAAGGTTTCTGCTTGCCATCGTAACTCTCATAGAGTACCCGTACTATTATTCGTGTGAACATTCAGGCATGGGTAAGGGAGCTTCAAATGCAAACGGTGATTAAACATCTCAAGGGGACTTTTCTGGCCGGGATTTTTATCGTTATCCCGGTCGGGATAACCATTTTCATTCTTAAATTTCTTTTTAATTTTGCTGACGGAATTCTTGGGAGTAACCTGGACAGCATGATGGTTTACTACGGTCGGAGCGGCGGGCATATTCCCGGCATCGGCATGATCACCGCCGCTCTGGTGATTTATCTGGCCGGTCTTGTTGCCACGAATGTTCTTGGGAAACGTTTACTGAAATCCGGCGAGAATCTTCTTACGCGCATCCCGCTGGTCAAGTCAATCTACACCTCAAGCAAGCAGCTGACCAAGGTCTTTAAAGAAGGTGGCTCTTCCTACCGACGTGCGGTTTTTGTCGAATGGCCCCGTCCCGGAGTAAGAGCCGTGGGGTTTGTGACGGCCGAAGTTGAGCGGAATGGTGAGAGCTTTGTTGTGGTCTACATACCGACCATGCCGAATCCGACGTCCGGTTTTGCACTCTGGTTTCTTGAGTGCGATGTGTACGAGAGCGGCATGACAGTTGAGGACGCAGTTAAATTCGTTGTCTCTGGCGGGGTAGTGATACCGTGGGAGGTCAAAGGGATATAGCGGGAGAAGAACATTTGTAATCAAATTGATATTCAGTCATAGAGTGATTTGTGCTATAAGTTTCGGAATATGAAAAGAAATATTCACGTGTCACATGATTTCAAGCATCTGGAATCTTCTGAAAATGTTCTCACGTTCATGGTTTCGCCAATGATGGAAAGCAGGAGAGGATTCAGAATAGTCTGACGTGCATTACCATAATCTTCGCGTAGGAGTTGTACATGGTGCAGGTATCTGACAATCAGGGTGTTTCTGGCAGCAGTGGATTTAGTCGGACCGTGTCGCTATTGTTATGGTGTGCCGTAGTTACCGGTTTGGCGGTCTCTGCTTTTACTGTGGTGGAGGAGTTATGTCTTGCTACTGCGTGCAGGGACACAGCAAGTTTTACCTTCTTCGGGCTCGGTATTGGATGGTTTGGTATCGTATATTTCAGTTTCATTCTGCTTTTTCTCTGGTTGCGGTTCAAAATTCACCTGATGGCCTGGGTTCCTACTGCAATGATCTTTTCCGGAATCGGTGCCGAATTTCGCTTTCTCTGGATACAAAAATTTATTATCGGCAGTTGGTGTCCTCTCTGTGTCACAGTCTGTTTTGCACTGATCTTTGCAGCCCTGGCACTGTTAATCGAAAAAATACTGAAGGTACAGTCAGGTAAGCAGAGTAGAAAAAACCTCTCTGGGTGGCTGGTCTTTGTAGTCATAATGATTGCCGCCGGTTTTGCGGTAGCTTTTGTCGGTGTGCAAGCTCTGTGAGTTATTGAAAAAGTGAAACCGTCTGGTATTGAGACAATTATCGAACTTCTTAAACAGCCGCAAAACAGTAATTCATCGTTGCCATATTGGAGCTCACGGGATGACCGATAAACAGCCGGATACAGTTACAAAACTGCTGGAACGGCGTAATGAAGAGCTGGCGTCAATGATCGAAATTGGCAAAGCGCTGACCTCCAGCCTGGATATCCACGCCATTCTTGAGGCTATTATGAAGCAGGTTGAGCGGCTGATAAAGCCCAAATCCTGGTCGCTTCTTCTGGTCGACAGCCTGTCCGGTGACCTGGTTTTTGAAATTGCCGTTTCTACGGTGTCTGAACAGTTAATGGGTGTTCGTCTCAAGCGGGGGAAGGGGATCGCCGGATGGGTTGCGGAACACGGGGAATCGCTTCTGATTCCGGATGTAAGCAAAGATGCCAGATTTGCAGGTGATTTTGATCAGAAGTTGTTGTTTACCACGCGTTCAATTGTATGTGTGCCGATGAAAATTAAGGATCAGGTCATGGGGGTTATTGAGCTGATCAATAGTTTTGAGGAACTCGACTTTGATGAAAGTGATATCCAGCTTATTTCTGTAATTGCCGATTTTGCCGCGATCGCGCTTGAAAATGCCCGTAACTACAAACGAATCAATGAACTGGTGATTACAGATGACCTGACTGGATTATATAATTCCCGACAGTTTGGGAAGTTGATTGAAAACGAAGTTCAGCGCTGCGGGCGATATGGGGAAAAGTTCTCACTTATTTTTCTTGATCTTGACCGTTTTAAAGAAATCAATGATACCCATGGCCACCTGGTCGGGAGCCGGATGCTGGGAGAATTTGGCAAGCTGGTCGGAAAACAAATACGAGTTTCTGACATGGCAGCCCGTTATGGCGGGGATGAATTTGCGATTATTCTTCCACAAACCGGAAAAGAGCAGGGGATCTATATGGCTGATAAGCTTCTGGATGCCATGAAAGAGGCGTGTTTTGTTTCTGACGAGAAGGTTCCAATAACGCTGACGGCCAGTTTTGGTGTCGCTACATATCCGGATGATGGAGATGGTCGGGCTGCTCTGATCAAGGCTGCCGATAGTGCGATGTATGATGCCAAAGCAAGTGGAAGGGCAGGGGTCAGGGGGTTTTGTTTCGAGGGATAATCGGATTGTTTTTGTATCGGACAAAAAGGCTTTAGGATAAGTAAGTTACCATTCCTGTCAGTTCCCTTGAATGAGGTATATCTTGGCATTAGGTGGATACCATGGATCTCTTTAGAACGAGAAACTGGACTTGGTATGATATCGGACTACTGAAGTGGTGTTGTGTTCTCTTTGGAATGATTGCGGGTGCATATTTTCATGAGTTGGTAATGCAGAATGTATGGCTGGTATTTTTGTCGCAGTAATTCTGACGATCAGACCTGCATATGCTTACTTCAGGGAATAGTTGTCGGAGTCATTATGAATCGAATGGTTTTTTTTTCAATCCTGTTAGCGATATGTTTTGCATTACAGGGATGTTCTTATCGGGCTTGGTACACTGGATTTCAAGATGAACAACGGCGAAAATGTTATGACAATCCGAACCAGACACAGATACAGCAGTGTTTGGACAGGGCTAACATGAGTTATGATGATTATGAAAAGTTTCGGAAGGATTCCAAAAAGTAGGACAATAATAGGTAGGGGATTGCTCGTGTAAGGGATAACTCGACTTTGACATGATACTCTCATAAAAAAATTAATAACAGACTGTATTTTTATATAGGTAGGGATATACTTAAACCAGATAGAAAGTGTACATCTCAACAAAAGGAGGACTTACGCCGATGCAGACAGAGACTCCACCAGAGGATCACCAGACATAGGAATTATAATCACACCGAGTACCGCAAAACGGTGGCTCGGATATAGCCTAAAAGGTAAACAAATATCGTAAGAAAAAGAGAACCCCACCGAATATACTTGGTGGGGTTTTTGTATTTGACAGTCGTTTTACAGGTTTTATCTAAAAAAAGCATGTATTTTATAACAAAAATCACCAACGCCGATATGTTTGGCACCCTGGTCAATAGTAACAGTTGCTACCAGACCAGAACGGCAACCGGAGTGATCGTTCACAGTGCCGGCTGCTACTGACTTTTTTTCAACTTGGTACATATCTGGTACATAAAATGAAATTACACGTTTTGAAATAGGAAAAAGGCTTTACAGGAAAAACCCGTAAAGCCTTTATTCATCGTTGGTAGCGGAGACCAGACTCGAACTGGTATGATCTTGCAATCGGCAGATTTTGAGTCTGCTGTGTCTACCATTTCACCACTCCGCCAAGGGTGATACTTATAATTCAGACAACGTCACACGTCAAGGATTATTGCCGGATAATGATGCATTTTGTGCGCGTGACAGCAAATATGTATGTCAGTAGCAAATATGTATTGACAGAAATCCCTTTATCAATACATTAGTAAAAAAACATAAACTGGGGGTAACAATGTTTAAAAAAAGTACTTGGGGAAAGCTCATTATCGTGCTGGCTCTTGTGGTAGCAGCTACAGGCCTGGCTTTTGCCACGGCCGGACATGATCCGGACGTAACGCCGGATGAAGCATTGCAAAGACTGGTTGATGGAAACAAGAGGTATGTAGAAAACCAGATGACAGGTGGTAAACTATGCGATGTAACAACCCGAACGAGTCTGGCAAAATCTCAGAAGCCGTATGCTATTATTCTGACCTGTTCAGATTCACGCGTTCCTCCGGAAATTATTTTTGACAAGGGCCTTGGTGAGATCTTTGTAATCCGTGTTGCAGGCAATATCCCGGATCCGGTTGTTCTGGGAAGTGTTGAATACGCGGCAGAGCACCTTGGATCTCCGCTGATCATGGTACTTGGTCATGAGCGATGCGGGGCAGTGGCAGCGACTGTAGGAGCTAAAGGGAAGAGCACCGGCAGTGCCAACATTGATGCCATTGTCAAAGTAATTGCTCCAAATGTCAAAACTGCGGCGAAGAATTGTGACGCCTGCAAAGGTGAAGTGAACTGCGCCGATACCAGGAAAGACGCATTTTTGGAGTGTGTTGTCGACGCTAACGCCAAAACTGTTGCTGCAGGTCTGACAAAGAAATCAAACATACTCAAGCATCTTGTAGATGCACAAAAACTGAAAATTGTTGCTGCGAAGTACGATCTGGATGACGGGGTTGTTGCGTTGTTCAAATAAACGTTGCATTTGAAGTGTATGCCCGAATAAAAACAGCCGGCACTGTTGAGGTGCCGGCTGTTTTTGTTCGTTGCGGTATAAAAATTTGTTTATCCGCCAAGATATTTGGTTAACTCCTCTGCAAGAGTTGTTGGATGCATGAAACGGGCAGGTATTTTGTCATCACCGAGAAAATCCTTTGACCATGCCTGCCGCTTTGTCCAGGCCATTAATTTTTCCCAGCCGGCCCAGGTCGAAAAATCAACCCCTTGAATGTTAGTTATCTGCTCCAGGAAAGTTTGTTCATATCCCGCCATAATTTCTCCATTAGTCGAAAGCCGGCCAGCAGTGTGAATGTTTTGTAATGCTAGCATCTAAGAGAAAAAAATACAATAAAAGTGTCTTGTCTGATTGCCCGTCCCGATATCGGTTTAAATTCTAACTATTATAGATGAATATACCCTCGAGGTCTGTTGCCGCCTAAACTTTTCGAGCATTCTGGTGTGAGATGTCATCCTCGTTGATATTCCGATAAAAATTTTGCTTTATACTCGGTAAACCGCCCCTCACCAATTGCATGACGGATTTCTGACATCATTGCCATATAAAAATGGACATTGTGAATAGCCGACAGAACAGCCGAGAGTACTTCGTTGGACACAAAAAGATGATGAAGATAGGCTCTGCTGAAATTTTGACAGGTATAACAACTGCAGCTTGGATCGATGGGAAAAAAGTCACGTTTATAGTTTTTATTGGTCAAACGGATTCTACCGCGACGGGTAAAAAGAGTGGCGCTTCTGGCGTATCGGGTCGGAATGACGCAGTCAAACATATCGATGCCGCGCTCGACGCTTTCAAGAATGTCCTCAGGCAGACCGACGCCCATCAGATATCGGGGTTTGTCTTCAGGCAGGTGCGGTGTGGTAAATCCGACAATTTTTTTTAAGAGCTCAAGCCCTTCGCCGACGCTGACACCTCCAATGGCATAGCCCGGGAGATCAAGCTTACGCATTTCTTTCGCACACATTTCCCGCAAATCTTCATACACACTGCCTTGAACGATGCCGAACAGCGCCTGACCGTTGTCAGACATTGCGTTCTGGCACTCTTTCAACCAGCGTATGGTTTTTCTGGTTGATTTTTCGGCGTAGGATCTGTCGCAGGGGTAGGGGATGCATTCGTCAAAAGCCATGATGATATCGGCTCCAAGATCCTGCTGTATGCGGGTCGCGATAGCAGGATCAAGATATATTTCTGTCCCGGTGATTTCATGTTTGAAGAAGACGCCATCTTCGGTGATACGTTTGTTGGGAAGGGAAAAAACCTGAAACCCTCCGGAATCTGTCAGGATTGGTTTGTCCCACGCCATGAATTTGTGCAGGCCGCCGGCTTTTTTTACTAGCCCCTCTCCCGGTTGTAGATGCAGATGATAGGTATTTGAAAGGATGATTTGGGAACCGGTCTCCTTAATTTGTGCGGGAGTAAGCGGTTTCATGGCTCCGTGGGTTGCAACCGGCATGAAAATCGGAGTTTGAATGTCGCCGTGCGCAGTACTTACTATTCCGAGGCGGGCTGAACATTGTGGGTCTTTTTTAAGAAGAGTGAATTTCATGAAATCTCCAAAACTCGGGTCCATGCAATCTGGCAGGAGTTTATTCTCTGTCATCTACTATCAGAAAGGGATGAATAATGCAATTTGTGAGTGATTGATAACGGCTGGTACCGTATAATTTGCGATCTGTATACACAAAATGGTTGCAATTTTTCATAACGATGTTTAGTATCACCGCGGTTGAAACAAATGGTTCTGATATCAGTGCGCCAACAACTTTGAACGACGCATCAAGATAAACTCCCAAGGAGGTTTACTAATGAAAGTTGTCTCCAGATTTTGTTGGCGTGGTCCCCCCGATTTCTAATAAAACACTCTTCAAGATAACCTGTCGTGCCAAAGAACATTCACTTTGTGAAGAAATTACTATCAAAAAGGAAGGAATGCCATGCAACTCACCTCGTCATCCATCGGCAGAAAGATCCTGATGGCGATCACAGGCCAGGCTATGGTTCTGTTCGCTGTCGTACATCTGCTCGGTAACAGCTCCATCTTCGGGTGGCTCAACGGTGGTATCAACGCCTATGCCGAACATCTCCACAGTATGCCACTGCCGATAATCATCGGTTTCCGTTTGGCACTGCTGGCCATGGTCTGTGTTCACATCTGGTTTGGTATCCAGTTGACCATTGAAAACCGTGGCGGTCGCCCACAACAGTACGCGGTCAAGTCAACTCAGAAGGCAACCTTTGCCAGCGAAAATATGATCTGGACCGGAGCTCTTCTGGCACTTTTCCTGGCATATCACCTGGCGCACTTCACGTTCCAGGTTATAAATCCTGAAACTGCCGCCTTGAAGAATCTTGTGCCGTTGCACAATGAGATGGTACCCAATGTCTTGGGAATGGTTGTTGCCGGCTTCAAAAATGTCTTTGTGTCATTCATTTATGCCGGCGCGATGGTTGCCCTGTTTCTGCACCTTTCACACGGCATCCAGAGTTTTTTCCAGACCATGGGCTGGAGTTGTGACAAGAGTCAGCCGCTTCTTATTAAATTCGGCACTCTGGTCGCTCTCGGTCTTTTCCTGGGCTATGTTACTATCCCGCTGACAATTTTTGCCGGCATTTTGAAAGGTTAAGGGGGTTATTGTGATACTTGATGGAAAATGTCCAACCGGACCTATTGAACAAACCTGGGACAAGCACCGCTTCGACCTGAAGCTGGTCAATCCCGCAAATAAACGTAAGTATAATGTGATTGTTGTCGGCACCGGCCTGGCCGGGGGCGCTGCTGCTGCTTCTCTTGGAGAGCTTGGTTACAACGTACAGGCATTCTGCTATCAGGACAGTCCTCGCCGAGCTCACTCCATCGCTGCTCAGGGCGGCATCAATGCTGCCAAAAATTATCCGAACGACGGTGATTCCATCTATCGCCTGTTCTACGACACTATCAAAGGGGGCGACTTCCGTGCCCGTGAGGCAGACGTCTGGCGTCTTGCGCAGGTGTCCAACAATATTATCGATCAGTGCGTGGCACAGGGCGTTCCTTTTGCTCGCGACTATGCAGGCTACCTTGATAACCGCTCTTTCGGCGGTGCCCAGGTTTCCCGTACGTTCTTCGCACGTGGTCAGACAGGACAGCAGCTTCTGCTGGGCGCGTACTCCGCTCTTTCCCGTCAGATCAAGGCCGGTACGGTAAAAATGTACGACCGTCGCGAAATGCTCGACCTGGTTGTTGTTGATGGTGTCGCCCGCGGCATCACGGTGCGCAACCTGGTGACCGGCGCAATGGAAAGCTATGCGGCTGATGCTGTATGTCTGGCTACCGGCGGGTACGTCAATGTATTTTATCTCTCCACGAATGCCATGGGCTGCTCGGTTACTGCAAACTGGAAGGCCCACAAAAAGGGGGCTTACTTCGCCAACCCCTGCTACACACAGATTCATCCGACCTGCATACCTCAGGCCGGTGACTACCAGTCCAAACTGACTCTGATGTCCGAATCGCTCAGAAACGATGGACGGGTATGGGTTCCAAAAAAGAAAGAAGATTGCGGCAAACATCCGAATGAGATCGCTGAAGACGACCGTGATTACTACCTCGAGCGCAAATACCCCTCCTACGGCAACCTGGCACCGCGCGATATCGCTTCACGTGCGGCAAAAGAGCAATGCGATGATGGTCGTGGCGTTGGTCCTGGCGGTCGCGGAGTATATCTTGATTTTGCCGATTCGATTAAACGTCTCGGGGAAGATACCATTCGTGAACGTTACGGCAACCTGTTCGAAATGTATGAGAAGATTACCGACGAGAACGGCTACAAACGTCCGATGCGCATGTATCCTGCACCGCACTACTCAATGGGCGGTCTCTGGGTGGATTACAACCTGATGAGCAATATTCCCGGCCTGTTCGTGCTTGGTGAGGCAAACTTTTCGGTACACGGCGCTAACCGTCTGGGTGCTTCGGCTCTCATGCAGGGATTGGCCGACGGCTACTTCGTTATCCCCTACACGATCGGCGGCTATCTGGCCACTGTTAAGCCTGGTCAGGTCAAAACAGACCATGCTGAATTCAAAAAGTCCTCCGATGATGTTACAGCGGAGCAGAACAAGTTCCTCTCCATCAACGGTAAAAAGACCGTCTTTGAGTTCATGCGCGAAGTCGGCGGCCTGATGTGGGAAAACTGTGGTATGGCCCGCACCAAGGAATCTCTTGAAACAAACCTCAAGAAGATTCCTGCACTGCGCGAAGAATTCTGGAAAAATGTTAAAGTTACCGGAAGTGGTGCAGAACTCAACCAGCAGTTGGAAAATGCCGGCCGGACTGCCGACTTCCTGGAGTTCAGCGAACTGCTTTGTCGTGACGCACTGCATCGTAACGAGTCCTGTGGCGGGCATTTCCGTTCAGAATATCAGGATGCGGGCGAGGCACAGCGTGATGATGTTAACTTCTGCTACGTTGGCGCCTGGGAGTACAAGGGGGCCGGCAAGGAACCGGAGCTGCATAAAGAACCGTTGAAATTTGACAATGTACATCTCGCCGTAAGGAGTTACAAATAATGAGCGATCACAAGACCATGACATTGACACTGATCGTGTGGCGCCAGAAAAAAGCCAACGATCCCGGAAAATTCGAGACATATACAGCAAAAAATATCACTGAACACCACTCCTTCCTGGAGATGCTTGACTGCGTCAACGAAGATCTGATCCACACCGGTAAAGATCCTATCGTTTTCGATCACGACTGTCGTGAAGGCATCTGTGGTATGTGTTCACAGGTGATCAACGGAGCACCGCATGGAGGGCAGGATCGCACGACCGTCTGCCAGCTGCATATGCGTAAGTTCAAAGATGGTGATACAATTTATATCGAGCCGTGGAGAGCCCGTGCATTCCCGATCATTCGTGACCTGATCGTAGACCGTTCAGCTCTCGACAAGATCATCCAGGCTGGCGGATACACCTCATGCCATACCGGCGGTGTAGCTGACGGCAACGCAATTCTGATTCCTAAGCCGGTTGCTGATGAGGCAATGGATGCCGCAGAATGTGTCGGTTGCGGCGCCTGTGTTGCCGGCTGCCCCAACGGGGCGGCCATGCTGTTCACCGGAGCCAAAATATCCCAGTTGGCCCTGCTGCCGCAGGGTAAGGGTGAAGCGGCTGCGCGTGTCAAGAACATGTCAGAGGCCATGACGGAATGCGGATTTGGTAACTGCACCAACCATTATGAGTGTATGGCCGCTTGTCCGAAGGGAATAAACGTCAAGTTCATTGCCAGAATGAACCGGGAATTTATTAAATCATTGGTCGCCTGATTTTCACTACGTACCAGTATTACCTGTCGGGGCGGCCTTTATGGCTGCCCCGCTTTTTTTGGAGTTGAAATCCTGTGGGATTAGACTTTATACGCATTGAATGTGATATTACTGCAGGCACTCCTGCTCCATTAACTTCTGCACTTTACAATTCGCTGAGAAGTTTTGAAGCTGCGTTCAGGGAGCTCTGCTGCCCGGATCTGCAGAAGCCCTGTGCCAACTGCCCTCTGAAGGGCGAGTGCTCTTACCGGGCTGTTTTTAATAAAACGCTGTCGTCAGACCCTGAAGTTGTACGGTTACATCAAAAACCTTCTTTGCCTTTTTCTTTATATATAAGCGGGATAGAAGACAATGTATCAACATGTACTATAGGTCTGACCGTTATTGGGCATGCAATTAATTATATTGGATTGTTTCATGACGCGTTGTTAGGTATTGTTGAGGCAGGTGTGTCTACTGTTCTGCCACCATCTGAATTTTCACTGCGTTCATTTACTCTCGATTATCAAAACGTCAGGTACGAAATTATACATGCCGGATCACTTTCAGAGAGTTTAATTCTCCTTTCTGGACAGCATATCCTTCAGAATACAGTGCATTCTGATCATGCCGGATTGATATTTACATCGCCATTACGTCTGTTGCGTAACGGATCAATTACTCATCAATTTGACTTTGGCATTTTTTTCCGCAGTCAATTACGACGTTGTTCTTCATTATTTGCTTATTATGGTACCAATGACCTGGATCTTGATTATTTACATCTGTCGGAATCGGCCCAAAACGTTGCTGTTTTTGATGACAAAATAAACTATACTCAGCCGAAATGGTCTAAGAGTCAGAGCCGGGCTGGCTTGTCCGGTTCAGTTGGATGTACCGGCCTGGTCGAACCGATGCTTTCTTTGTTGATTCTCGGCAGTTATTTTAACGCCGGCAAGGGATCAGCATATGGGTCAGGCGTTCATAAAATCGAGGTAATATAACGATGGTGGATGGAATTGCTTTACGAATAACTCAGTGTATAAAACCGATTTTTGGAGTGCTTTTGCTGTTGTCACTGGCCACTTTTATGTTCGGATGTCAGTCGCTGCGCCAACCTGTCGAGATATTGTTTACAAGCGGTGCGGTTGTTGAAGGATTTTCCAGCAATGCTTCATTTTCTTATGTTACATTTGATCGGAGCATCTCCGGAAGCGGTGTTCTCATGTATCGAAAACCGGATATGATTCGGGCGGTCATTCTTTCACCGTTCGGCTCTGTACTTCAAGAGGTCTATCTTTCCGGCGATCAGGTTGCGATTATTGATGAAGGTAATGGAACAGCTTTCAGAGGCAGTTACCTTGATCTGCCTGATAAAGGCCATTTAAGCGGATGGCGTTATGTGCAATGGCTTGTTGACATTGATCCACCCCAATCCTCACGTCTAACTGCTGTAGTCGAGAGAACCAACAGGTTCGGTCTTCAGGAAAAAGCCTCCTTTGAAAACGGTTTGTTACTGTCAAAGACAACTGCAGAAGGCGGTCATGTCAGATACAGCAGATACACCAATGTGAAAGGCGCCGCTTTTCCACTGGATATTATCTACGAAACCAATGCTAAAGAAACATTCACCATAAAATTTGAAGACCCGGAAATAAATGTTCCTTTTGCTGAAGGTGCTTTTACTCCAAAACTTGGTAAGTTTCGTGTTTATCCAATATCGGGCCTGAAGTGATTCCATATCAAAGGTCCGATTGGGAAACAAACGATAAAAGTATGAATAAATACGATGCTCCCGAAAATAAATTTCACTCCGAAAGGTATTTATGAAGGTAATTATTCTGCTCGGCGATGGTATGTCGGACATCGTCTACAGTGAACTAGATAATAAAACCCCCCTGCAGTACGCAGCAACTCCCAATATGGATTTTATGGCACAGCATGGACAGGTTGGCCTTGCACACACGGTTCCCGTCGGTCTCCCCCCCGGTAGCGACGTGGCAAATCTGTCCGTATTTGGATATGATCCCCGCACCTGCTATACAGGACGATCACCGCTTGAAGCGATCAGCATGGGTGTAGTCCTTGGGCCCGATGATGTCGCATTCCGTATGAATCTGGTAACGCTCAAACCCCAGGGGAGTTCGATCTACATGCAGGACTTTTCTGCCGGGCATATCTCCACCGCTGAAGCCCGTGAGTTGGTAGAAACGCTTCAGAAGGAACTTGGCAGCAAAGAGTTTGAATTCTTCGCCGGTGTCGGCTACCGGCATCTTATGGTCTGGCGCGGCGGCAAAGACGGTATGCGTTCCACTCCTCCTCACGACATTACCGGAAAGGCGATTCTCGATAACCTCCCACGCGGGGATGGTGCGGAGGTGCTTACCGGTATTATGAATCACTCCCAGATGGTTCTTCATAATCATCCTGTAAATATCAGGCGCAAGGAGCAGGGTGATTTGCCGGGCAACTCCGTCTGGCTCTGGGGGCATGGGAAGTCTCCCCGTATAGAGTCGTACCGGGAAAAATTCGGACTGACCGGAGCGGTTATTTCAGCGGTTGATCTGATTAAGGGCATCGGTATCTGTGCAGGTCTGGATAACATCGCTGTCGCAGGAGCCACCGGTTATATTGACACCAATTATCTCGGCAAGGGTCAGGCTGCTTTGGCTGCTCTGGAACAGCATGATTTCGTATATGTTCATGTGGAAGCGCCGGACGAGGCGTCACATGCCGGAAATATGCAGCACAAACTCCAGGCGATTGAGGACTTTGACCGTCAGGTTGTCGGAACAGTTCTGGAGGGAATAAAAAAATATGACAACTATGCCATTCTCTGTATGCCTGATCATCCGACACCGGTCCGGTTGATGACCCATACATCGGAGCCGGTTCCGTTTGTCATTTATCGTGGCGGAGCCGGGGAGGGTAACGGTGCCGCTTCGTATGATGAGATTCAGGCCAAAGGTACCGGATTGATGGTGGAGGGTCACGACCTGATGGGTACGCTGCTGTCGTGAAATAGTTCATACGTGAAACGTGAAGGGCATCCCTGATAATCGGGATGCCCTTCACGTTATTATTTACTTCTATATTCTCTGTTATCTTTATCCTTCTGATCTTTTACGCTTCCTTGTTCAGTCGGTTTAACCCTCCAGACTTTTTTCTGTTTATTGACTCCCTGTCCAAAGGATTCTCCCTGGCGTGGGGGACTCGCTGACGGTGCATGTTTCTCAGCCTGACCTGGATGAGGCTGTTGATCTCTGCGCACAGGTGGATTCACGGCCGGCTGAGGCTGATTCATGCGAAACCGGCCATCATCGCCCTGTCGTGGCAGAGATGGTTCTGCGGGGCGGTTTTCGACAGACAGCGGTGGCCTCGACGGAGGCTGAGTACGCGGTTGCTTTTCAGTAATCGGAGTCACTCTTGGAAACCGGACCCGCAATTCCCGATTATCGTGAAACGGCATTGCCGGTGGTGCTACTCTTGGCGGTGTCTGCTTGATAATTGGAATACGTGTTTCCCGCAACGGATGAATACGGGGGCTTCCGAGTGAAACAGATGCTGAAATCGCTCCCGTACGTGAAGGTTTTTGATAGATTACCGCACCTCTCAAAAAATCATTCTGAAGAAGGACGCTTAAGCCACCTCGCGCATCCCGGTTTCTGTATGCAACGTTTGCTGTGCTAACGCTACTGTCGGTGATGGTGACACTATGCTGGCCGTAATGCCTGCGTCCATAGTATGTTTCACCGGGTGCCAAAGGGGTCCAGCCGACATGGTTTCCCGTACGGTACCACCCGACATAGCCGGGCCCCCAGTAGATATCTCCCCGTGCTGGCGGCACCCAGCACCATCCAAAACCGCTGACAACAGCCCAGCGACCATAGTGGTACGGTACCCATCCCCAGAATTCATATGATATCCAGACATAATCATTACCTTTCCAGATCCAGCGGCCGCTCCGGTACGGGGCCCAGTCATCCGGCAGGGCAACAGTCGGTCGCCAGACCGTACCATAATCCGGAACGCGTATAAATCTGCCGTATGATTCGAGCTCCCCGGAATATACCTGTAACTCATCCGGCAGATTCGATTCTGCTGTGGCAATGCGTGATTGGCTGTGATCCTGTTCGCTGTTCCACTTTTCCCAGTTATCAGGGGGATTGAGCGGCAGCAGTTCACTGTGACCTTCCTCAAGCGCGATATGTTCTCCTGCACGAACCTTCGTCCGTTCTCCGTTACCTTCCACGTATGCTGCACCTTTAAATATCGATACGTCTTCCTGATTGTTAGCCAGCATGTCAATGCGGAGTCGCGTACGCGCGTCCGGTAAAACAGTCGTGTCATCAGCATCAATTTGAAGAGAGTCTTTTCCCGCCTTCGGCGATGTTCTGAGATACAGTCTGCCGCTGGCCAGGTGAAGGTGAGTAAAACCATCTTCAACCGCAATCAGGTCCAGCTGTGATCCTTCATCAATTCTGACTACGGTGCCGTCGGAAAGTTGAATTTCGGTTCTGGCCCCGGCAGGTATCCAAAGGGTGTCACCTTCATCAAGCGGTGTGTTAACCGCTACCGGCAGCCATTCTCCGGAATCAGGTACGCGAAACATGACGTCTCCCTCAACCATATGAACTCTGGCGGGACCAATGGCACCGGCCAGAGATGTCACGGGAACTGACAAAACTATCGTCAGAAAAAGAAATAATATTCGATTCATACAATTCTCCTTGCCTGAATTCAGGTGCAGTTCGATTTGTCTTGCTAACCGGTAAAACGCAAAGAGCGTGCCGTGCCGATAACTGTACGAAATTACCGGATCAGGTGACACTTCCATCAAAATAATAACGCATTTGAGGTAGGAAATGTGTCATTTGAAGTTATTGATACCGATCACAGTCATACTCCACTACATCATACTCCACTAGAGCTTGACTCCTACCGAGAATATTACCATAATGATGCCATGTATTTTACCACGTTATCCACCAAAGACATCTCTCTGCTCGCAATTCGTATTTTGCTGATCGCCAGTCTTCTCTGGTACTTTTTTTGTTTTGTATTATCTCCCGGTCATGGGTCAGTAAACTGTGACATCTCGTTTCCTCAAGGGAGCGGAATTCGCAAGTTGGCCACTGAACTCAAGGCCGGGGGTGTTATTCGCAGCTCATGGCATTTTGTCCTTATGACCCGGTTGCGCGGGGATGCTCACCGGCTGCAAGCCGGTGAATACCGCTTCAGTGACGATATGACCCCCGTTGAAATTCTGAATAAAATTGTTTCCGGTGAGGTTGATTACCGTAAATTTACTCTACCCGAAGGATATTCCATATATCAGGCCGCTGAGTTGTTGGAGCAGAAGGGGTACTTCAAGAAGGCAGCCTTTCTGGAAAAATGCCGTGATAAATCCTTGTTGGAGCGACTTGGCATCAGAGAAGCCAGTGCGGAGGGATATCTGTATCCTGCAACCTATAATCTTTCGCGAACGGGTGGAGAGGAGCTGCTTCTGAAGCAGATGGTGGGACAGTTTAACAAGGAATATACGGCCATTCAGGCTGGTGACGGACCCGGCAGGTTTTCCCGGCACGAAATTGTCACACTTGCGTCTATTATAGAAAAAGAGGCGGTCTCAGCGGATGAAAAACCGATTATATCATCGGTATTCCACAATCGTTTGCGTATCGGCATGCCGCTACAAAGTGACCCAACAGCGGTTTACGGAGTCAGGGCGTTTTCTGGAAGAGTAAGCAAAGCAGATATTCAACGTCCCTCACCTTACAATACCTATCTTACTAAAGGTCTGCCGCCGGGTCCAATCGGCAATCCGGGCAGGGATGCTGTTCTGGCGGCTTTGAACCCTGCAAAAACCGATTTCCTTTACTTTGTCGCCCGGCAGGATGGTACCCATCAATTTTCTCGAAATCTGGAGGAGCATGATCGGGCAGTCGTACGCTACCTCAAATAGAGACGGCCATGGTGGCCGGGGTCGAAAAATATCGCTCAATCTGAAAGGGTGTAAAGTTGTATGCAACCGTAAAGGGAACGAAATATGATCAGTAAGAGGTACACTCAACATGCTCCCTGACTCCCCCAAATGTTAACCGGTGAATTGTTGAGGGGCCGAGCCTCTTTATTGCATCCAGGTGAACAGCGCTGCCATACCCCTTATGTCCGGCGAATCCGTATCCTGGATACTTTGCATCCATTTCGATCATATACCGGTCACGGGTTACTTTTGCAATAATCGAGGCAGCAGCAATAGAAAGACTTAAGGAGTCTCCCTTTTTAATGGTTTTCTGGGGAATCACGCTATCGATTGTACTGATTCCATCTATTAACAGGTAGTCCGGTTGAGGCGTAAGTTGGAGGACAGCAGCCAGCATTGCACGGCGGGTGGCCTGTAAAATGTTGATCAGATCGATGTCTTTTGGAGTTACGATCCCGACTCCAACTGACAGTGCGCTTTCCATGATAATCTTAAATAACTTCTCCCGCCTTTCAGGGGTGAGTTTTTTAGAGTCGTCAACGCCGTTTATCACGAGTCCTTCAGGCAGAATAACCGCTGCAGCCATTACCGGACCGGCCAGCGGCCCTCGTCCCGCTTCATCGATTCCTGCCACGTAAGTAGCTCCGTTGAAGTACGCGGCTTTTTCGAATATCAGATTGTCGGGGGGGGGCGTTGTAAAAAGCTCTCCTTGATGTGTCATAATCAACCCTTGCTCCCATTAAATGTTACATGAATTGACATATGTCGCTTCATAACAAAAAAGCCCCGCAGGAGCGGGGCTTTTTTGTTATGCTATTTTGCAACCGGTACGTATTTCTTTTCACGGATTCTCGCTGCTTTACCACGCAGTTTACGCAGGTAGTACAGTTTGGCACGACGGACATGACCGCGAACCATGATTTCAATGTTTTCGACATTCGGTGAGTGGAGCGGGAAAGTCCTCTCGACACCGATGCCATTGGAAATTTTGCGAACCGTAAATGTTTCGCGTACGCCACCGTTCTGACGTGCTATGCAAACACCCTGATAAGCCTGAATACGCTGTTTGTCGCCCTCAACAATCCTGACATGTACTTTTACGGTATCCCCGACTTTGAAAGGGACTACGTTTTTTTTCATTTGGTCAAACTCTAAAAAATCGATGGTGTTCATTGGTTACCTTCCTCCTGTATGATGCTAATTTTGTGAGTGTTTGTATCTACCTGTGTTCAATCCCTCTGAGTCGGTCTAGCATAATTGCTGCTGCAGAACGAACTGAAAGGTGGTTATAATTCCCGTCCCCCGCAATTGGTTCGAGTGTTAGATCAGCGGCAGTAAAACATTCATCAGTCAAGCCCCATCCGGTACCTAATAGAAGCAGATACGGCTGATCGGCCTCCTGCAGAAGCTTTCTGAACGCTACCAGCGCAATTGAACCGGAACGTTGCGCGGCTCCTGTAACCGCAATTCTGACTGTTTTGCTGAACCCGACCTGAAAATCTGCAGCCGCTGATGCAATCGTCGGAGTTATCCGGACAATATCAAGAGCCTGCCTGCGGTCCGGGTTGTATCCGGCTCCCCACCCCTGTTGCCAGTGACCACTTATTCGTTCAGCCAGCTTACGCTGCTCATCGGATGGGGTCACTATATAAAAACGGTCCAGCCCGAACGTTTTTGAAGAACGGGCAATATCATGCTGATCAAGGTTTGTTAAGGCGGAGGTGACTATTTCATGGTGTTTGTTATAAACCGGATAATGAACAAGAGCCATGGCAAGATTATTATATGCCACTGGTTTTCTCCTGATCAAGCTCCGTCAGTATTTTACGGTCTTCCCGCGTCAGTACGGCACGGGAGAGTAAATCCGGTCGAAGTTCTCTTGTCTTGCGTAGCGACTCTTTACGTCTCCATTTTCTGATCAACTCGTGGTTCCCGGAAAGCAGAGGCTCCGGTACAGCCAGGCCATTAAATTCCGGTGGACGGGTGTAATGCGGATATTCCAGCAAGCCGTCACAAAAAGAATCCGATTCAGCCGACTCATTGCTGCCAAGTGCTCCGGGAATCAGTCTGGTTACTGAGTCAACAATCGCCATTGCAGCGATTTCACCGCCGGAGAGAACAAAATCACCGAGCGAAATATCATCCTCTGCATAGAGTGAACGGACTCTTTCATCGATCCCTTCATAACGACCGCATATTATTATTACTCCGGGCCTATCGGCCAGTTCCATTGCAACACTATGGGTAAGCCGTCTCCCTTGGGGTGATGTGAGCACGACGGTTGATGCAGGATGCAGAGCTTTTACCGTTTCTATGCATGCTGACAGGGGGCCGGCTTTCATTACCATCCCCGCTCCACCGCCGTATGGGGCGTCGTCTGCGGTCTGATGGCGATCGGTCGCCCAGTCGCGTATATTGTGAAGTGAAATGTCAATGAGCTGTTTTTCTTTGGCTCGTTTGATAATGCTTTCATCAAAAGGACCGGAAAACATTCCTGGAAAAAGAGTCAGGATGTCAAATTTCATAAATCCAGCAAACCGTCAAGCGGGGTAATGATCATTTTCTGCCCCGGGATGTCAATGCACGCAATTACATCAGCAATTGCCGGAATTAAATATTCCTTGGTACTGCCGCGCACGACATAAATATCGCTGCTGCCGGTTTCAAAAATGTCAACAAGTGTACCCAGTTCAACTCCTTGATCGGTTTGAACTGCCAAACCTATCAGATCCCGCCAATAGTATTCATCTTCATCGGGCATCGGCAACTGGGATCGCATCAGGCATAGTTCTGATCCGCTCAATGACAGAACCTGATTTATGTCAGAAAAATCATCGAGACCCAAAATGAATCCGCCTGCATGTGCAGAAACACTTTTTACTGAATGTTCACGTAATGTGCCATCCTTCCCTTTCAGGAAAGCGGTTTTAACAGACTGTATACTCTGTATATTTCCGGAATAGGAGTAAACCTTCAAAAGCCCCTTGATTCCGTGGGTCCCGATGATTTTGCCAACCGGTACCAGTTCATTCGTATCTGTCATTTATTCCACAATCTTGAGGATTGCCTTCTTGTTGTCTTTTGTAGAAACAGCATTAAGAATAGTACGAATCGCCTTAGCTGTTCGTCCTTCCTTGCCGATAATTCGTCCCATGTCTTCCTTGGCGACGGTCAAACTTATGACCAGAGTATCCTCTTCTGTACCCTCGGTTGCATTTACTTGAGTCGGGTCATCAACCAGTGCCTTTGCAATGCTTTCAACAAGAGTCTTCATATCGGTATCCTCTGCTGCTCATATAGAGTGACCGGCGAGCCGGAATAACTGGATACGTTACGCGGTAACCGCAGGTGCCTTGTCAAGAAGTCCGGCATTTTTCAAAAGCTGACGGACAGTATCGGTCGGCTGAGCTCCCTTGCTGAGCCAATCGGCGGCTCTCTCGGTCTTCAACTTAACAACAGCAGGGTTCTTGGTCGGGTCGTATGTGCCGACATTTTCGATGAAGCTGCCATCTCTGCGGCTGCGTTCGTCAGCAACGACAATCTGGTAGAAAGGTCTTTTTTTAGCGCCTGCACGTGCAAGCCTGATTTTTGTAGCCATTGGTGATTCCTCCTGATTTTGTGCTTCTGGATAATATTTTAGTGTACTGATTTTATTCTTCATTAATCAACGGAACGGCATCATTCCTTTTCCAAGTCCGGCACCGATCCCACCCATTCCTTTGAGGAGACCCTTTGGACCGAGTTTCTGCATCATCTTCATCATTTTCTGTGCTTCAGTGAAGCGTTTTAGGAGCAGATTGACTTCCTGTACAGTCGTTCCGCTTCCTTTCGATATCCGTAGACGGCGACTGCCGTTAATTATGCCATGATTGGATCGTTCACCTGGAGTCATGGATCGTATAATTGCTTCGATGCGAGTGATTTCCTTCTCGCTTGGCTGGGCGCCTTTCATTTGCTTCATCATTTTGCCCATGCCGGGGATCATTCCCATAATGGACTCAACTGACCCCAACTTTTTGATCTGCTGCATCTGTGCGAGAAAATCTTCCAGATCAAACTGGTTTTTCTTAAATTTTTGCTGGAGAAGAGTAGTTTCTTTTTCGTCAAAGAGGGTCTGTGCTTTTTCGACAAGGGTAAGAACATCACCCATGCCGAGAATACGAGAGACAAGCCTGTCTGCATGGAAAACTTCCAATGCATCAAGCTTTTCTCCAAGTCCGACAAATTTAATCGGTTTACCGGTAACCGCTTTGATGGAAAGTGCGGCTCCTCCTTTGGCATCGCCGTCCAGTTTGGAAAGTACAACTCCACTGATTTCAAGCCTGTCGTTAAAACCGCTGGCTATAGTTACAGCTTCCTGGCCGGTCATGGCGTCAGCCACAAAAAGAATTTCACGCGGCTGCACGGCTTCATTGATCTCGCGCAGTTCGTTCATCAGAAAATCATCGATCTGATGGCGCCCGGCGGTATCAAGAATAACGGTGTCGTAGCCGTTCAGCTCAGCAAATTTCATAGCACTGACACAGATATCAAGCGGCTTCTGGTCAGTTGTTGAAGAAAAAACATCAAGGCCAAGCTGGCGGCCAACCGTATTCAGCTGTTCGATGGCAGCCGGGCGATACACATCAGCAGGCACCAGTAATGGTCTGCGTTTCTGTTTTTTGAGCAGATTACCCAGCTTGCCGCATGTCGTTGTTTTTCCGGCTCCCTGCAACCCGACCATCATGATGGCCACAGGTGGTTTTGCCGCAAGGTCGAGGGAGTTGTCCTCACCGCCGCCCATGATGGCAATCAGTTCATCACGGACAATTCTGATAACCTGCTGACCCGGCGACAGACTGGTGAGAACATCAGTGCCAACCGCTTTGATTCTTACATTCTCTACAAAATCCTTGACAACTTTGAAGTTAACATCAGCTTCAAGGAGAGCCAGGCGAACCTCTCGCAAAGACTCCTTAATATTCTCCTCAGTCATTACTCCCTGACCGCGAAGCTTTTTAAATACTGATTCCAGTTTGTCGGATAGGCTGTCGAACATCGTAGGTATTGCTGCCCCGGATACAGAGTTATTCCAAAAGGGGGTCAATATAAATGGGTACAACCCCTGCTGTCAAGAACTATTTGTTTTTAAAGCTGTATTGGAGCGGTCTCGAGTGAGATGTATCACCTCATTGACGGCATTTTGCATGGTGCGGTTCCGCTTGCAATTATTCTGAGTTCAACCCAGATTAACGGTCTGTCTCATGTCTATTCTCGGTATTCCAGATTGGCTCATACTCTGAATCGTTTTTTTTCCTATAGATAATCGTTGGAGAAATATTTTCATCCATAAGGGCCTTAAGTACGCTTTCATAAAGATTGCTGTTAAAACGTATTGCAAGGCCGCAGTCTGTTGAAAGCGCCCTGGGGGCGGGTATAAGTAGAATATCGATCTCTCTTCGTTTGAGAATGCTTTCAGCTTTCATTATTCGATGGGCTGAGTCGAATACAGCTAGTAACTGGCCATGTTGGATCACCGTCAAAATCTCCTGTGGTCTGAGCTCATTTTTACAGCGCTCTCTGTAAAGCTAATTGACAAAAATAGTGTGAGTTCCTACTATGTCCCGAAAGGAGCTGTACATGGAAGGCGCAATTCTCATCATAGGGCTGGTCGTTCTGGCTTTAATCATAAGTATTCCCTGCGGTTATATACGTCAAAATTATTCCAAATATTCCTTTATGTGGTTTCTTCTGATTCATCTGCCGATCCCTTTTATTGTGCTGCTGCGTATCAAAGCGGGACTCAGCTGGCATTTTATACCTTTAACTCTGTGCGGCTCAGTTGCTGGACAGATTATTGGCGGCGTCGCAAGTCGCCGGAGAAGGAAGAATGTCAAAGCGCCCTAGGATGCCTTTCCCCCGTCTGTTACCAGGACTGGTGCAGGAAAGTCTGGTTGGCCTGGAGTTGGGCGAACGATTGCGAGAAGCGGAAATCTGGCGGATATGGCCGGATGTTGTCGGAGCCGCTCTTGCCTGCCGGGCTCAACCGATACGCATCATCAACGGCACGTTGACCGTGGCGGTCTCCAGCGCTCCATGGATGCAGGAACTCCGTTTCATGACCTCCATGATGAAAGAAAAGCTCAACACCAGCCTCGGTGCCGATGTTGTGCGTGAAATTGTACTCAAAGCGGGCAGAGTCGATGAACCGGCAACCGAGGTCCCTGAAGAAACCATAGTGACCCGCCCCCTCACTCTCCGTCAGTTAGCCCAGATTGAAGAACAGTCGGCCTCAATTAAAGACGAGGAAACCCGGCGGGCCTTTATTGGACTGATGCAGGCCAGTATGGAACATCAACGTTGATCAGGACCGTGTCAGCTGACGGTATTTGATGCGATGCGGAATATCGGCGGCAGCTCCCAGACGCTTTTTACGGTCATCCTCATACTCTGAGTAATTCCCTTCAAACCAGACCGTTTTTGAATCGCCCTCAAAGGCCAGGATGTGTGTCGCTATGCGATCCAAAAACCAGCGGTCATGGCTGATAACCACGGCGCATCCGGCAAAATTTTCAAGGGCCTCTTCCAATGCCCGCATAGTGTTAACATCCAGATCATTCGTCGGTTCATCAAGAAGGATCACATTGGCTCCGCTCTTCAGCATTCGGGCAAGATGGACGCGGTTGCGTTCGCCCCCCGAAAGTGTTCCGACCTTTTTCTGCTGGTCACTGCCGGAAAAGTTGAAACGTGACACATAGGCTCTTGAATTAACGAGTAGTTTTCCAAGCTGAATGGCTTCCTGCCCTTCAGTAATCTCTTCCCAGATACTCCTGTCCGGGTTTAGCGCATCGCGGCTCTGGTCTACATGAGCCAGTTGAACTGTTTCACCAATTTTGAAAGAGCCGGAATCGGCATTTTCCTGCCCGGTGATCATCCTGAAAAGAGTGGTTTTTCCGGCGCCGTTAGGTCCGATGACGCCGACAATTCCGCCTCGCGGTAAGCGGAATGTCATTCCTTCAATCAGGAGGCGGTCCCCGTATGCTTTGGAAACATTATCAGCTTCAATAACAATATCTCCGAGGCGTGGGCCTGGCGGAAGATATATTTCAAGTTCACGGGCATGTTTTTCGCTCTCCTGTGCGACCAGATCTTCATACGCACTGATACGTGCCTGCGCTTTGGCATGCCGCCCTTTTGGCGACATCCTGATCCATTCGAGCTCCCGTTGCAGGGTTTTCTGGCGTTCTGATTCCTGTTTTTCCTGCGTCGCTAGGCGGTTCTGCTTCTGCTCCAGCCATGATGAGTAGTTTCCTTTCCAAGGGATCCCTTCCCCGCGGTCCAGTTCCAGGATCCAGCCTGCAACGTTATCCAGAAAATAGCGATCGTGGGTAACGGCGATAACCGTACCTGGATAATTGTGTAGATGATGCTCCAGCCAGGCTACCGTTTCTGCATCAAGGTGGTTGGTAGGCTCATCCAGAAGAAGAATATCCGGTTTTTTGAGTAATAGTCGGCAGAGCGCAACTCGACGTTTTTCTCCACCTGACAGAACTTTAATCGACGTATCACCTTCCGGACAGCGCAGAGCTTCCATAGCCATCTCAAGGCGCGAGTCAAGATCCCAGGCATCCAGATGATCCAGCTTTTCCTGAAGGACCGCCTGACGATCACATAATTTATCAAAATCGGCATCCGGTTCGGAAAATTTGTCGGTGATGGCGTTGAATTCTTCCAAAAGATCAACAGTTTCCTGAACCCCTTCTTCAACAATCTGACGAACAGTCCTTGTTTCGTCCAGACGAGGTTCCTGTTCCAGGTAGCCGACAGTATATCCTTGTGACAGCACTGCCTGACCATTAAATTCCTTATCTACTCCGGCCATGATCCGTAATAGTGAGGATTTTCCTGAACCATTCAAACCGAGAACGCCGATTTTTGCGCCATAAAAATAGGATAATGAAATGTCCTTTATGACCGGTTTTTTGTCGTAAAACTTGCTGACTCGCATCATAGAATAAATGATTTTATTCGGATCAATAGCCATATCAAAGTCTCCAAAAGTCATAGTTTTATTTATATTACATTAATACACGCTCCATGCTTTGTCTGTCAATCCGAGTCATTAATTCGTCACATATGTGGGTACTTGTATATGCGATCCGTCCACGTTCAACAGGCAGAAATCGATATATGTATTCCTGATTACCAAAAATGTTATTGCCGTAAAATTATAAACCACATAAAGAAAATAGATGAAAGTGTGAATTTTTCTTGTTTACCGGTTCAGATTCTGTAGTATTACAGGAATACTGTATCAATGACGCGCATACGCTGTAATCAATCAAAATATGAGGCGTTCCCTACTTTTTCAGGAGAAAGACCGTATGAAAAAACTGCGTACCGGGACTAACCTAATCCGGATGTTTCTCGTTGCGGGAATTGTTTTGTCTCTGGCCGGATTCATTTGCTCTCTTGAACCTGCGGCGCCCAATCAGGTGTTGTTGGCCTCTCTGTACATACTGAATGTAATTGTTATGACGGCAGTCATCTGGATACTGACCTCCAGAAAACTGGCCGTCCGCATCAAGCAGATCGCTTTTGCGATGAACAAGGCAGCAGAGGGGAAATTAACGGAACGGGTCATTATTGATGGAGAAACCGAGATCACTCTCTTGGCCGAAAACTTCAATACAATGATGGAAAAACTTTCCGGGGCGATCACAAAAGTTTACCTTTCCCTGCAGGAACTTAAGAACATCTCCTCGACCATTGGGCAACTCTCTGAAAAAGGGGTTTCTTCGGTTGCTGTACAGGCTGAGTGTCTTAAGCGGACATCCCTGGCCATTCGGGAAATTAACAGCTCAATCATGGATATATCAACGCTGGTAGTTACACTCTCCAGTCTGTCGTCTGAAAACTCCAATGCCATGACAGACCTGTCTCAGAGTCTTCAAACAACTACACAGTGCATTGAATCACTCGTTATATCTGTGGAAGAGGTCAGTTCGTCAATAAACGAAATGACCTCTACGGTACGTCAGGTTAAGGAAAACTCAACTATTCTCGCTGCTGATACAAACAGGACTTCTGCACTTGTCAACGATATGGACAATGCAATTAAACAGATTGTGTCCCAAACTGCTGATACTTCACAAATAGCCGAAACAGTCAGAAATGATGCCGAGGATGGATGGAGGGCTGTGGAGGCAACGATATCCGGCATTAATGAAATAAAACTGTCTTCGACAGTCACATTCAATGCCATTGAGAATCTTTCGAAAAGAGTTGGAAATATCGGTAAAATTCTCTCAGTGATTGATGAAGTTGCCGAACAGACCAACCTTCTGGCCCTTAACGCCTCGATTATTGCCGCGCAGGCCGGTGATCGAGGCAAAAGCTTTTCAGTGGTCGCTCATGAAATCAAGAATCTGGCTAAGCGGACAGGAAATCACACGAGAGAGATTTCTGAAATAATATTAGGGGTCAGAGAAGAAATGGAATTGGCGGTGAAGGCTATCACACATTCAGAAAAACGAATTGCTGAAGGGAGTGAATTGTCACAAAGATCAGGTAGTGCTCTTCGAAAAATCGTTGACGGTATACAGGCTGCCAGTAATCATATGGTCGAGATTAACAGGACTGCCCTCAATCAGGCGCAGGCAAGTGGCAGTATGCAGTTGGCTATGGGCCGGGTTGCAGAAATGGTTGAACAGATTGCCCACGCAACTCAGGAACAGAGTCATGGCAGCGAGTTGATAGCTTCTGCGGTGGAACACATGAGAAACCTTACCCGGGAGGTTATGGTCTCCATCAGCAAACACCGGAATTCGGCATCGCAGGTTGTAGAATCAAGCGAAGAAATTAATAATATGGTTGTAGCAATTTGTGAGGCGTCCATACTCCAATCCGGCAGTTCCCAGCAGATTAGTAACTCTCTTGACGAGTTTGAAGAGTCATCCAATGTGCAGGTTACTTCAACGCTTGTCATGGATGAAATTCTGTTAAAATTATTACGGCAGATCAACGTGTTGCAAGAGGAAATGGGACAGTTTAGGGCTTCCTGAGTAACTTTAAACAGCATACTTCAACAGTACTTGCTTCATAATGAACTTAACTGCAGCGGAAACTTATCATTATGAGTGAGCCTGAAGCGGGTAAACGTATAAAGAATGGATATTATAGAAACGGGAACCTTCTGAAATCTGAACAGGCAGTCAACCTGCTGATAATGGCTATTGACAAACAGGACCCAACTGGTATTATTTAAAAAAAACTAGTAAAGAAAGGATGTGCATTATGAGTATTAATATTCAAGAGGCCATTAAACGTTCCATTCAGACCGAAAAGAACGCCATGAATTTTTATCAGTTCGGGGCTCAGAAAATGAACAATCCGGACGCACGACGGATCTTCGAGCTGCTTGCAAGTGAGGAGCGGGAGCATGCCGCACAATTTTATAAAATATATCAAGGAACGGACATCCCCTCACTGAATGATTTTCTTGATTCTCTGGCTGACAATGAGTCAAGCTGGGTTGCCACTATTTCACGGTCTATCTCTGAAGACTTCTCTGAGCAGAAGGCATTGGAGCTGGCAATGGAGAAGGAAAAAAACCTGGAAGAGACTCTGTGGGTGACAGCTTCAAAAATAAGCGACCCAGAGATAAAGGCGGTCTATGAATTGAATGCCAAAGAAACACATCATCATTATGAACTTATCGAGTCGGAATATGCCCGTTTGATGGGTATGGTTCATGAGTCTGATATTGATACGTTTGTCCGGGAATAGTCCCCTTTTGGTACCGGCTATCAAGGAAATTAATGAAGCTCCTTGATAGCCGTAACTCAATATTATGGTTAACGTGTCGGGCATAAGGAATTTTCATGACCGTAAGTAAGTCACCAATTTCAGTTCTGGTTCTCGGTATCGGTAATCTTGTTATGAGCGACGATGGAGTTGGAGTTGTCGTTGCGCAGAGGCTTCAACGGGAATATCTGTTTGCGGATAATGTTGAAGTAATGGACGGAGGTACTCTGGGCTTGGATTTACTTCCAAAACTCGAAAATGTTACTAATCTTATTATGATTGATGCTGTTGAAACCGGTAAGAAGGCCGGAACTTGTGTGCGACTGTACGGCCAGGAGTTACCGATTGCCCTCGAAACAAAAGTATCTCCACATCAGATGGGACTTAAGGACCTTTTAGCCGTATCTGAATTGATGGGTCATTCACCGAAAGAGATGGTGTTGATTGGTGTGCAGCCTGGATCAATAGAAATGGAGATCGGACTGACTGCAGAAGTTGAAGCTCAACTTGATAATCTTGTTTCCAACGTACTAAATGAATTATCTAATTGGGGGATTACGGCAACACCAGTATAGAACTTTTTAAAAAGCATTCAGCCGATTTGACAAGACCCCGCCGCATTCCTGAACATCACTCTCCATCTGTCGTTACTACGTTCCCTACACATAAATATTTTTCATGACTTGAGCAGTCTCAAGTATATAGAATTCAGCATATTCTCTATGGCATTATTCGAGGAAATTAAAACTATTGCGCCTTCCGGATTGTCAGGTGGCTCAAATATACTTTTTTGCCGTTCCAGCAATTCAATCCTGCCGTCTGAGACAGAGGCTCCGAGATAAGACCGCTCATGTAATCTTCTTTGCTGTTCGTCGGAAATACATTGTATGAACAGGATGACAAACTCTGCATGACGAGAAGCAGCCAATCGGGCAAATTCGGCTCGATTCGCACCGGTTCCGAACCCGGCATCAATGACGACTGAATGTCCTGAAGCAAGTTCTGTGTCAGCCAACCGCTCTAACTGATGGTAGGTATTTTGGTTCATAACTTTTGAATACAGACCATCACCAAACGCAACTTTTATTGCTGTTTTCGGAGGCAATCCGGCCAACTGCTTACGGACAGTATCCGAGTTAAAGACCCGAAGACCAAGTTCGAATGCGAGCTGATACGCCAGGGTGCTCTTACCGCATCCCATTGTCCCGCAGGTGATAAAGAGGGTAGGGGTGAGGTTGCTTCTTATGCAGTAGCCTTGGGCCAGTCGGAAATAGCGGATAGCACGTTTCTTTGCAGCAGTACGATCTTCTTGACTGATTCCGGTGTCAAGAAGATACATGCTTTCAACTTTGCCACGTACAAAAGCCCGATATATCTTGTAAAAAGTGATCAGTTTCGCAATATTCGTATCGCCGGAGGTTGTAATATAGGAAGAAAGTGACTCTTCAGCAAGATCCGGACGATTGTGAAAATCAAGATCCATAAGAAAAAAGGCAATATCTGCGGCCGTATCAGAAAAGCGAAAGCGATCGTTAAATTCAATGCAGTCGAATATATAAGCGGTATTATGGAGCAGGCAGATATTTCCGAGGTGAATATCACCATCGCATTCACGGATATACCCTTTTTCTACACGCTCGGTAAATAGAGCGCGGTGTGAATTGATAAATATATCAATGAAGGAGCGGATACGTTCTCTCACTTCTGACGGTAGAGTGGATGTCTGGAACTGCAACGTTTGTTCAAAATTTTCCTGCCAATTAATCTGAATCTGCTCCACAGTGCCATATTCTGAAATCTGCTGTGAAGTTTCTGCGTTAGAGTGAAATCGGCATATTACCCGCGTAACATCTTTTATATCCTCAACCGAGATCAATCCGCCCTCAACAAGTCTGTCAAGCATTCTTTCTGCCGGCAGACGCTTCATCATGACAGCGTAATCGATCACCTTGCCGTCGCCGACAAAAGATGCCCCTGAATCCTTTTCGCGAAGAACTATGACCTTTTCATAGATATCCGGACAGAGGCGTCGATTGAGACGAAGTTCCTCGAAACAGTAATAACGACGGCGATCAAGCGTAGAAAAATCGAGGAATCCAAAATTAACCGGTTTTTTGATTTTAAATACGTGTGTATCTGTCAGAAACAGCCATGAGACATGAGTTTGAATAAGCTCAACCGTTCGTGTCATGACCGGGTAAGCCGACGGGTTCAGAAGAGAATCCAGAGTATTGGTGGATAGTACAGGGGAAGTCATGAAGCTAGAGTACCATATTGTTCAATAACCGCAAATTGCTGTGATGGTATAAACAGTCGCGTGGGTTGATATATTCGGAAGAGTAATGTGGAATCAGCAGAGGACCGTCTGTGGCATAATTGCCAATCAGAGTGTAGAAGCACACAAAAAAACCCGCAGATTCGATCTCTGCGGGCTCTCATTGTGTGATGTTGCAGTGGGACTATGCAGCAGCTACAGTTATCTTCAATGTGGCTGTTACTTCAGGATGGAATTTAACCGTCACAGAAAAGTCTCCGGTGTGTTTGATCGCTTCGGCAAGAACAATGCTTTTACGGTCAATATCAAAGCCATTAGCCTTCAGATAGGCGGCTATTTCCATGTTGGTGACTGCACCGAACAGTTTGCCCTCTTCGCCGGCTTTATGTGACAATACTATGTGCAGAGCTTCAAGTCTTGCCCCAAGATTCTTTGCAGATTCAAGGGCCTTGTTTTTCTTATAGGTCATTTGGCGTTTTGTGTGCTCAAGCGCCTTGGCATTTTTTTCTGTGGCAACTACTGCCAGTTTTTTAGGGAGCAGGTAATTACGAGCATAGCCGGGGGCTACCTTTACGATGTCACCGATGTGACCCAACGTTTCAATGTTTTCATTCAAAATAACTTTCATTTTCTCTCCTTTCGAGCCTGTTAAGTATTTATTCCAATTCCTGATAGCAATTCAAAATCGGAACTACAGGTTTTCCTGTTTTTTAGGGGTTCTGAAATCAATCCAGAGGTCGAACAAGCCTATGCAGGCAACAACTGCAAGCATGTACGGTTGGATGATCAGCATAGCGTACAAAAATATCCGTATAAGAGTGGGAACAGAATGTTTAGCAAATAATGATGTGATTACTGCCATGCCTTGAAAAAAATAGAGCATGGCGATAATCAGCACTATATTTAGTGCCGGTGATGTTATCGGTGATACCGGCAACAACAGGATACATCCTGCAGCAATAGGAACCCATACAAGCAGATCAGGATTTCTGAAAGAGCTGAAATCCCCGATTACTATTGTTGCAGTTGTTTTGGCAGTACTCTTTTTTAAAAGAACAAGATTGAATCCGGCAATAATTACAAGCATTGCTGTAACAAGAGCTGGATAGAGCCTCTTTAGCAAATCAGCCGCAGTTACCATCGAAAGTTTGAGAAGTTCTAAATCTTCTCCCTTTACCCCGGATCTTTCATATATGAGTACCGCCTGATCCAAGCTGCTTGATATCTCATTAGAAATTAGCTGCTGCACGTTGTTTACTGAAAAATAACTGTAAAGAATAAATCCTGCTAAAAAAATCAGCAGATTAGCCGCAGTTGTCCAGAAAAGAGTCCGACTGCCGCTAAAACCTCGTAAAAGAAGCTCCGGCATAAAAAAGCCAATCATCCCGCACATCCCGAAAAACAGTATCCCGGCAAAAAAACCAAACAGAGCTGAGATGGCTGTCGCCGCACCGAGTATGACAATCAGTGCTGATACACGACCATAAATCAGGCGATTATATGCGGCAGGGAATGGCGCCAGCATTCCTGAAAAAATTCCGAGAGGCGGTATAGCCAGATAGGCCGCGAATAGAACAAACGAACCGACCACTCCAAGCAAAGACGCTTTCAGGCGCATTTGCAAGTTGTGGTCGGTTGGTAATTTTATGCCCATTTTGAGGATGTCAGTTTACTGCGTGATTGGCTGCAATCGGCAGAAGAGCAATGTTTCTTGCACGTTTAATGGCTTCGGTTATGTGGCGTTGATGAGCCGCACAGTTTCCCGAGATTCTCCGTGGAACGATTTTGCCGCGCTCTGTAATAAAAAAGCGAAGTGTACGAGGCTCTTTGTAGTCAATAATAAGATTTTTTTCCGCACAAAAACGGCATACTTTACGGCGCTGAAAAGGACGTCTCTTGCGAGGTCCTCCCTGTCCTCCGGGGCCACCTGCCGGGCGTTGTCCCGGGCCGCCTGCTGGACGCTGGCCGGCACTAGCGGGCCGCTGATAAGTTGAAGTTGTTGCTGGTCTTTCGTCACTCATGAGTATATCTCCTCCAGGAAATTATTCGGCAGCTTCTTCAGCGGCAGATGCTTCTTCCACAGTCTCTTCTTCCACGGTCTCTTCCGTTACGGCATCGGTCAGTTCGGCTTTTTTCTCCGGTGCAATACGCTCGGGCAGATCGGTGATGTTTACACTCTGGTAGCGCAGCACCTTGTCGTCAAGTCTCAGGCGCCGTTCAAGTTCGGCGATAAGAGCACTGTCACCATCAAAACGGAGATAGTAATAGCGGCCTCTGGCTGACTTCTTGATTGGGTATGCCAGTTTCCTGATACCCCAGTCATCCATTCTGAAACACTCGCCTTTATAGGACGAGATGACGTCCTGAGCTTTTGTTGTGACCGACTTGATGTCGTCTTCGCTCAGTTCAGGCTGGAGGATGAAAATCGTTTCATACTTCCTCATATTGGTAATCCTCCTCACGGATTCGAGCCCCGGTCCTACCCGGAGCAAGGAGATTTCGGCAAAAATGCCGTCTTTAAAAGAACGAGTCTTGTACTATTTTTTTTTGCAGAGTGCAACAAATTTCTTGTGATCTGCACAGGTAACGAAGTATTTTTTCACCATATCCACAGGATGATACGATAATTTTGCGCTCCGCAGCCCCGCGTCACCCAGGTCCTGCTCTCGGTTCAGGTATTTGCAATCCTGATACAGCAGTCGTGCAAATTCTCTGTTCACAAGCTGATTTAAGCCCTCTGTAAAAGGATCCGCCTTCTCGAAATGGCAGACGACGGTATCACGGTTAAGGCGCTCGCCAAGGGCAAAAGCGGCCACATTGTCGTTCACAATAACTACAATCCCTGCAAGTTCGAGCTCATCAGCAAAGTTGAGTGCGTCGGATGCGGCATCAACTTCCAATAAGACTGACCTTCCGGCTTCATTTCGAGAACTTTTAAGCCATCTGTCCAATACATTGAGACAGCCTTTAAGATGTTCTCTGGAAAAGTGACTGACAGTGTAGTCATGACGAGCAGTGAAATAGCTGATCCTGTTTTTCTTTTTGTGAAAACGGCTTCCCGGCAAAGTCGCCAGTTCGTCACGTAGATAGAGGTAGTCACATGAATCGCGCGAAAAAGTAATATGCAGGTGACTGTTGACAAGATATCGTTCCACATAGGAATCATCAGCACCATATAAAGTCTGTCCGTCTGCAAACATGATATTCAGAGCTTCTAAAACATCCCCGCCAAGTGGTGGAAGGAAATAACCCGAACCGTCATATCCCTTGCCCAGAATGATAATTGAACCTTCTGTCGTTGTAACCCGGTATTCATGCGCATTCCTGAAGAGATAAAGACCGGCAAACGAGAGTTCGGATACCCGAGGCTGGATATCCGTACATAATCGGTCCAGGAGAGGTTTGTCGATTAATTCAAGCGGCCGTGACGCAGGATACTGAGGGATTTTCATTTGAGTTCTCGGATAATTGATGTAGTATTTCAGGTCATCTTATCAGAAAAGTAATCATGGAGGAAATTGTAATGGCTATTGCTATGAAGATTGCCAGTCAAATATCAAAATCATCATGGATCCGCAGAATGTTCGAAGAGGGTGAGCGCCTTCGACAGAAATTCGGCGCTGAGAACATTTTTGATTTTACTCTTGGGAATCCTGATGTGGAACCACCCGCAGCTTTTTGTCACGAATTACTGGAACTGGCATTGAAGCCGCTTCCGGGGATGCATCGCTATATGAACAATGCCGGGTATGTCGAAACCAGAAGTGCTGTAGCAGAAAAAATATCCAGGGATTCCGGTCTCACAGTTCCTGCCGACAATATCATTATGACCTGCGGCGCTGGAGGAGCTTTGAATGTGGTGCTTAAGACCATCCTCAACCCGGGGGAGGAGGTCATCATTCTCGCTCCCTATTTTGTCGAATACAAGTTCTATATCGACAACCATGGCGGTGTGCCGGTCGAAGTCTGGACGAATCGCGATACATTCCAGCTTGATATAGATGCTATTGAAAAAGCGATAACTTCGAAGACCAGAGCCGTCATCATCTGTTCCCCGAACAACCCTACCGGGGTCATCTATCCGGCTGAGAGCCTGAAGCGACTCGGGGAAGTTCTCAAAAAAATACATGAGAAGACAGGCCATCTAATCTATGTCATATCAGATGAACCTTACGCTCGAATCGCTTTTGATGGGCAGCATGTTCCCAATATATTCCCGCTTGTCGAGAGTTCCGTCATCGTCACCTCACACAGTAAAGACCTGGCTTTACCGGGAGAACGGATCGGTTATCTTGCTGCCAATCCCCGGATGGACACCGCCGGGCAGTTCATGGAAGGTGCGGTTTTCAGCAACCGCGTGCTCGGTTTTGTCAATGCTCCGGCGCTGATGCAGCGTCTGGTTGCCAAACTGCAGGACGAATCGGTCGATATTTCTGCGTATCAGGCAAAGCGGGATCTGCTGGTGCGTGAATTAAGCAGTTTGGGTTTTAAAATCGTCAAGCCGGATGGCGCCTTTTACCTGTTTCCTGAATCTCCACTTGCTGATGATGTTGAGTTTGTAAAGTTGGCTCAGAAGCATCACATTCTGCTGGTGCCGGGGGCAGGTTTCGGCGCACCCGGCTTTTTCAGGATCGCCTACTGTTTTGATATTAAAATGATCGAGCGGAGTCTGCCGGCCTGGCGCGCACTTGCAAAAGAGGCGGGGCTGAAGGGGTAGTAATCCATAAAAAGTAATTTATGGTATCCGCTCCTCAGCTTTTTTTTCAAGTAGTTCGATAAAATCGATTGAGCGGTGGACAAAACGGAGATTAAAACGGCTCTCGTACAATAATATTGCAGACGCCACAAAAAGAAACAGCCCTCCACAGAGGGCTATTAACGTTGGAATCCACGCTTGTTCGTCATTGCCGTAGGCAACATTTACGGCAATGGCAAGGCGCTTGAGGCCACAAAAAGCAGCGTTGCAGTATAAAGGGACGCCATTGCTTTCTGAATCAATTTTGCCCGTCGTCTTTGCAGCACAATCTGACCGCGCAGATGCTTCATCCGCTCTTCAGGGAACGAAATAGTTCCCGTTATAACCGCTTCCACTTCACTCTTCATGACATTTACGCGGTCAAAGATACGGCCCAGTCGGGCTGACGTTGAAAATATCAGTGTTCCACACGCCGAGATCAGAACTGCAGGAGTAATCATCGACGTCAGGATATGCGAACTGGCGAGCGCCTCTAATAGCTCTTTTTCATGCGCGGCCATTTAATGTTCTCCCCGAATATTATTGTGCATTCCGGATCAGACAATCTTCCTGAGCTCTTCCAGCAAATCAGCCAGGACATCATACCCCTTTTGCCAGAATCCGCTATCGGTGATGTCAATACCGGCAAGACGGGCGGTATCGGCCGGTGAAAGTGACCCGCCCGATTCCAGCAGATCATGATACCCCGGCTTGAACGAATCGCCATCCTCGCGATACTTCTGAAAAAGTGCCAGTACCAGCAGTTCGGCGAATGTGTAGGAGTAACAGTAAAATCTGCTGTGGATAAAGTGACTGATGTAACTCCATCCCCAGCGATAGGCGGGTATCATCTCTACGGAATCGCCATACAACTTGCCGTTTTCCTCCAGCCAGATTTCAGCTATACGGTCATTCGATAGCAACCCCCCCGTCCGTTCATTGTGCAGGCGGAGTTCAAAGCGTGTCAACACGGTCTGACGAAAAGTCGTGGCGATGATGTCTTCAATTTTAGCGCAGAGCAGTGACCTGCGTACGATCGGGTCCTGTTCACTGTCAAGCAGTCTTCTGGTCAGCAGCATTTCTCCGAAAACTGATGCTGTTTCGGCCAGCGGGAGAGGAGCATGATAATTCAGCATACTCTGTTTTTGCGAGACAACAAAATGAAGACCATGCCCTGCTTCATGGGCTATAGTGGCAAGGTCACGTAAGGTGCCGGTAAAATTCAGCAGCAGAAACGGTGGTGAATCCGGCGATATCCCCATGGCGAAAGCCCCCCCCGATTTTCCGGTCCGGGGCTGAACGTCGACACGTCTTTCGGTGAAAAATGCATCGACAATTTTACCGAATTCAGAGTCGTACTGCCGGTATGAATCGACTACAAGTTCGCGTGCTTCCTCAAATGTATAGTTTCGCTCCACTTCGGCAACAGGAGCGTAGATATCGCAATTTCTCAGTTTTTCCATGTTCAGCATTCCAGCCTTGATTTTGAAATACTCCTGAGCAAGACCGTAATTTGCTTCAGTTACGCACATCAGGTGCTCAACTGCTTCATCCGGAATCTCATTTCCGATATTGGTCGGCTGGATCGGCGTCTGATATTGACGTAATTCCATCTCTTGACGGTAGTCGAGTGCCATATTATTGAAAACCGCATTGTACACGATACCGTGTTCTCCGTGACGTTCCAGAAAAAGTGTCATTGCTCTGAATCTGACATCAGCAGAAGTATGATGCAGGAGCGCAAGCAGTTCTTCGCCGGTTAATTCCTTCACTGTGCCATCAAGTTCAAAATGGTAGCTGAATGATGCGGAAAGCTCATCAAACAGTTTGGAAAATGCGTGGACCCCGGTCAGGTCTTTCCGGGTCAGGAGTCGTTCCTCATTCTCTTTAAGGGTGTGAGGACGGAATTTGCGGATTCCTTCCAAAAAATGAAGATAGCCGGCTGCTTCGGGAAGTACACGGAATGACGCAAAGCGCTCATCGCTCAGTTCCATCAGCTCAAGATCAAAAAACAGCAGCTGCTGAGAAAGCCGGCTGCCAAGTTCTGAACATCTTTGGGAAAGGGCCCGGAAAACTTCATTCCCCGAGTTTTCAGCGAACAGCAGATGAGCAAAGCAAAACGGTTTTGCCATACGGGTTTGGAGCGCCTCATACTCACAGATGGCGGTCAGAAGAGCCGTGTTGTCCAGTGCGGCTATCTTTTCAAAATAGGTCGCCCGGAAATCGGATGCAAGTTGTTCAAACGAATTCAGATCGAAATCTAGTTCCGGAGAATCCGGGGCAGGGTAGAGTAGTGAGGTGTCCCAGGTTAAATTGTCGATGGTCATTTTTGAGGCTCCAAACATGTTTATTTTTCTGCACACTACACTGGATACAGCTACTCGTCAAGGCGGGCCGGGAAATGAACTGCAAAAGAAATCGTCAGAAAAACATTGACACGTCATAGTAAGTTTGCTAAACAAGCGGCTTACTTGTGGGGCTGTAGCTCAGCTGGGAGAGCGCCTGACTGGCAGTCAGGAGGTCGACAGTTCGATCCTGTTCAGCTCCACCAAATAATTCAAGGACTTAGCTATTTGCTAGGTCCTTTTTTTGTTCAGAATGACTGTAACAGGTCAGTTGTTTGTGTGCTTATTTTAAAGTAAAGAACGTAAAACGACTACGCGTCATGTCGTTTTTCCAGATCCAATAGTTTCTTTTTAATTTCCAGCCCGCCCCGGTAGCCAACCAGCCTTCCGTCTGCGCCAATGACCCGATGGCATGGAATAAACAGTGGAATGGGATTCCTGTTGTTCGCCATTCCCACAGCACGACACGCCTTTGGGTTTCCGGCAGCGATTGCAATCTCCTTATAGCTGGCAGTTTTTCCATAAGGAACTCCGCAGAGAATCTCCCATACCAACCGCATGAAAACGGTACCGCAGGGGGCAAGCGGCAGTGAAAACGACTGCAGCTCTCCAGCAAGATATGCATCCAGTTGCCGAAAGGCCTCTTTTATGACTTCTGTTTCACACCTTGGTACGCTCTGCGGGAAAGAGTCCGTTTCAAAATAAAGATTAGTAATGCTGCCATTTTCTTCCGCAATGCCGATTCGTCCGATGGGCGTGCTGTTAAAATACAGATTCATCTGCGTGTACCTCCGGGACACTCACATTTACCGCAGACATTGAAACACTCCCATACACCAGAGGCATGAGCCGCAAGGAACATTTCTGATATGGCAGTCCTGCTGAAACTTATCGGTCTGCACATAGTCGCACGGAGCAAGACCGCAACTTGCACAGGACGGGTAATCGTAGGCAAGCACATCCGTACGGAATGCAGTGAATTCCGGGTTACCCCAAATGCTCAGCAAGTCCTGTTCCGCCAGATTACCGAAAATTTTCGGTTTTACCGTCTGATTCCATCCGCTCGCATAGCACTCGTAACGATGCCAGAGAAAGTAACAGGGAGAAATATCGCCGTTCCACGATACGAAGGCACTTCCCTCCTCGACAAAGCTGCACTTCCGCTGCTCCTTGAGAGCCAACTCCGGTAAGCGCAACTCCAGACCTGTCCTGAGGGCCACAGCTTCTGCCGCAGCAAAAATGGCGGCTATCTCATCCAGTCTCTGATGTTCCAGCTGGAGGAGCTTTTTTATGTCGAGCATTATTCCCTGCTGCTCAGCCTCGGCCTTCATCGCTTCAACCCGATCCACGATGGCCTGTTCATCGGCGGTGCGAGTGTATTTCCACCGTACTTCATAGTATCGCTTCATATCGATTCCAGAACCAGTTGCTTTGTGGCGCCAGGTGTTATAGAGCGCCAACGCCTGATCAGTAATGTTGCAGAACACCGCTTCATGGGCGTGCCGTTCGTCGTAGGGGAGTACATGGGTGACAATGGCAAAGCGAGCCCCGCGGCTGGCCGCCCACTCAAGGGTCGCCGGAAGCTCACTGATATTGCTGTTCATCGCCACAAATTCAATTCCTATCTTCACTTCAGGCCGATTGCAGGCGATCCTGGCGTTATTTAATGCTGATAAAGCCATCTCTACGGCATCCACATTCCCACCCTCGCGGATTTTTTTGAATTGCTCAGGGGCAATGGCGTCAACAGAGATGCATATCGTGTCGAGTCCGGCATCAAACAGTGACTCCGCGCGAAGCGGCGTCATCAGAACCCCGTTCGACTGGAATCCGATCCACCCCGAGTGCGGCATCAGCTTTTTCGCCCTGCGTATATATGACTCAAGATAAGGATTCAGAAGCGGTTCGCCGATGCCGTTGAGAATGAGCACATCAACGTGCGGCAACGCAGCTTCAAGACGAGCGAACAGCTCAGGTGAAAAATCCCCTTCGAAGACTTCGCTCCCCTGGTTTTGTTTGACGCACATAAAGCAGTTGAGGTTGCAGCGGGTTGTTGTCTCGACAAATAACTTGGTAGGGAAGTCACGCAAAGCGGGCCCGGATAGGCTTGTATCAGAATTGCACATATCGATGCCGGTTTCTTTCACAGTATTTTCACTATTAATTGCCCGGGTTTTGTTTTCAACATCTCACTTGTTGTGGTATCTGAAATCAGAACACACAATAACGGATTAATTTCGTCCATAGTACGATGTACGCCCGCACTTTGATAGTTCTTTCTCATTATTTTTGCAATGATCATCTCGAAAAATGTCTGAATTTATTTGCCTTGATTTACGATATAATAACACGCTTTGCAGAAGAAAAAAAATGTCCTTATTGCGCAGATCCCTTTTCGGTGGTATGTAATTACTATGGCAGATAGAACATTGATTCTCGTGCGTTATCTTGGTGTATTAACTTGAAAATACACGTCTCTGCCTGATTTTCGCTCTTCTGAAAATTGAACAAAGGTGTACGTGATATAAATCCATTTTACTCCGAGCCTGCCCGCCTGCCGGAACCCTCCAACGGCAGCAGGCCATTGGGTTGCACGGGAAATTGCGCAGCCTTCCTTTGAAAAGGAGAATTTCACCTGTGTTCAGCACAGGAAAAGGGAAAGGAGAACAGTATGGACAAGATAGCCCGGATTGACATGGGGGCCGCAGGCGGCCCGAAAGTAACAGTAGACGGCCTCGGTGAATATTCGGGCCTCGGCGGCAGGGCGATGACCTCTCTGATAGTCGCTGCTGAAGTTCATCCACTTGCCCACGCGCTCGGTGCGGAAAACAAACTGGTCATTTCCCCCGGTATGCTGAGCGGCACGGTCGGTTCCATGACCGGACGCCTCTCTGTCGGATGCAAAAGTCCTCTGACCGGAACCATAAAAGAGTCAAATGCCGGTGGTCAGGCTGCCCAGGTGCTGGCCAGACTCGGTTACGCAGCCGTCATCCTCGAAGGGAAACCGATAGGTGACGATCTCTACAAGATATTTATTTCCAAGGACGGCATCAAAGTCATCGTCGACAACAGCCTCAAGCTGATGGACAACTACCCGCTGATCACAAAACTTCGTCAGGAATACGGCGATAAAGTCGCCTACATGAGCATCGGTTCTGCCGGCGAGCGTAAGATGCTGTCGGCCTCTATCGCCTGTACCGACCCTGAATTGCGTCCGACCCGGCACTGCGGTCGCGGTGGAGTCGGCGCCGTCATGGGGGCAAAACGCGTCAAGGCGATCATCATCGATGATACCGGTACAACAATGCGTCCACCGAAAGACCCGGACGCCTATCGCGATGCCAACCGTAAATTCGTTGAAGGACTGCGTAAACATCCGGTCACCGGCGAAGGTCTTCCCGCGTACGGGACCAACGTACTGACCAACGTGCTGAACGAAGCCGGCGGATATCCGACAAACAACTTCAAAACAGGCCAGTTTGCCGGGGGGGCTAAAATCAGCGGCGAAGCCCAGGCCGAATTGGAAATCAAACGGGGCGGCTCAGCCACCCACGGCTGCCACCGCGGCTGCGTCATCCAGTGTTCCGGAGTGTATAACGACAAGGACGGTAATTACGTCACCAAACAGCCCGAGTATGAAACGGTCTGGTCACACGGCGGCAACTGCGGAATCGACGATCTCGATACCATTGCCCGTCTTGACTACATGGACGACAATATCGGCGTCGATACCATCGAAATGGGTGTCACCATCGGTGTAGCCATGGAAGCCGGCGTTATTGAGTTCGGCAACCGCGCGGGTGCCATCAGGCTGCTGGAAGAAGTAGGCAAGGGGACACCCATGGGGCGTATTCTGGGGAGCGGCGCAGCCGTGACCGGCAAGGTTTTCGGCGTTGAACGGGTGCCGGTCGTCAAGGACCAGGCCCTGCCGGCCTATGATCCACGTGCTATTCAAGGAATCGGAGTCACCTACGCGACGACGACCCAGGGAGCAGACCACACTGCCGGTTATGCAATTGCCACCAACATCCTCAAAGTCGGCGGCGATGTCGATCCACTCAAGACCGAAGGGCAGATTGAGCTATCGCGCAATCTGCAGATTGCTACCGCAGCGATCGACTCCACCGGCATGTGTCTGTTCATTGCATTTGCCATTCTGGATCAGCCTGAGACGTTCCAGGCGCTGCTGGACATGCTCGGATCCTTTCACGGCGTCACCATGACCGGAGATGATGTCGTTGCACTCGGCAAACGGGTCCTTTCCGCCGAGCGGGATTTTAATACCCGCGCCGGCTTCACCACGCATCATGACCGTCTGCCTCGCTTCTTCTACAACGAGCCGATTGCACCGCACAACCAGACGTTCCTGATGAAGGACGAAGAGCTGGACGAAGTCTTTAACTGGTAGTACGGCGTCATGTTTTCCGCCATCTCGACCCCGTCCTCAGAACTTCCTTGTCGGCGTAGCTCTACTTACTACGTCTCCATGGAGTTCTTGCGGGCGGGGGCGTGAATCTGAATTTCTCTGCGACGTCTTACCCCTGGAGTCAACTGTGCAACTACCGAGTCTTGGCCCGTTACCAGATGCCCCGGAATTTCAAACAGTGGAACTGGCGCTGGCCGCAGACAATTTGAATATCTTCTTTCCGATGTTCCAGGAGGGGGTGACGGTCCCGGTCGCAGTCGGCTGTACACTTAAAAGCCTGCTCTGTGACCAGTTCAGAATACCGGAAGATTATGTAACTGACCGGATAACAACCATTTTTATCAATAATCGTCCAGTGGATGACCTTGGAAGTACAATTATACAGGATGGTTCGCGTGTAACCCTATCAGCCGCCATGCCGGGTCTTGTCGGTGCAACCATGAGGCGCGGCGGGTTCTATGCAGCGTTGCGCCAGGGGATCAGCTATGTAGCAGATGGCGGAGCCGCTGCAGGCAAGTCCGGCTCTGTCCGTCTCAAACTTTTCAATCTGCTGCTTGCTGAACTCGGGCCCACTCTATTGGCGCATGGCCTGATTGTCGAGCGGAATGATCTGGCCGTTCTGCTGACAAACGTACCCTCACAACCAGAATTACCCCCTGTCGGCTCGAGTCATGTGCTCCTGCGAGTTTTTATCTACGAGTGAAACAATGAAAATAACCGTAAAACTGTTTGCTTCATTCCGTACCGGTCGTTTCGACATTGAAACCGGTGATTATCCTGCCGGAACCACCGTGGCTGATGTGGCAGACACGTTGAAACTGCCGCAGTCGGAGTTGGGAATCATGATGGTCAACAGCCGGCATGTCAAACACGACCGGCTGCTTGTTGATGGCGATACACTCGCGCTCTTTCCACTTCTTGGCGGAGGGTGAGATGGACTCTCTATCGATATTCATACACGATCACGCCGTTAACCAACTGCTCCTCTGGTACAGCCAGGTCGAGGCCGCCGGTCATTTCAGTGTGACCATTGCTCAGGTTGAAGAGCTTGCTCTGGAACAGGGCATCCTGCCTGCCCGTTATCAGCGTAATAGCCAGGCCATACCGGTCGGTGACCAGTTAACGCTTTTCCGCAGTTCTGTGGCAGTGATCGGCTGCGGCGGTCTGGGGGGATATGTTGTGGAGGAATTGGCCCGTCTGGGGGTCGGTCGGATAATTGTAATCGATCCCGATGTTTTCGAGGAGCATAACCTGAACCGGCAGCTGTTCAGCACAACGGCCAATCTGGGCACAGCCAAGGTAGAAGCAGCTGCCAGGCGGATACGTGACATTAATCCCGCCGTTACTCTTGTGCCTGTTCAGGATACATTTTCTCCTGCTAATGGAGCGGGGCTTCTCGGTGGCTGTCAGATAGCCGTTGATGCACTCGACTCGATACGGGTCCGGCTTGAGTTGGCGGATGCCTGCACAGTTCTGAATATTCCCCTCGTACATGGTGCCATCGCCGGGTGGTTCGGGCATGTCGCTACCCAGTTTCCGGGAGACAACACGATTCAAACAATCTATGGCGCCTGGAAGGGGGGCAAGGGTGTTGAACAGACGCTGGGAAATCCCTCTTTTACTCCTGCGTTAGTTGCCAGCCTCGAAGTTGCCGAAGTCTGCAAACTGCTGCTCGGACAAGGAACGACTTTGCGGGGTCGTCAGTTACTAATTGATCTGTTTTCAATGGAGTTTAACGTACTACATAATAATGAGAGTCACAGCGAATTGGTATGAAAGCCGTTGCGGAAAAAAAGACGGCGTGCTGGAAATCAAGATGCCGAAGAGTGAAGCAGAAAAGCAGAAGAAGCGAAAAATTAAAGTGGAATAGGCATCAACATATATGGTTGAAGAATCATATTTGAGACTGGCTTTTCAAGTTTTACCAAAAAAATAAATGGGGTCCGCAATTTACGGATCTCATTTATTTTATTTACCACTGTTCATGATTCATTTTATGATTATTGCTGTTCCATTGATTTTGCTAAATTATGTTTTTTTACCAGGTCATAGAGTGTCGGCCTACTTATTCCCAGCTCCTCTGCCGCCTTTGCCATGTTATTTTTCCGGTTTTCTATGGCGGCAATAACCATGTCGCGCTCAACCATCTCGCGGGCATCCTTCAGAGTAAGGTTTATAAAAGAGTGGACTCCATCCTTGACTGTCTTCAGTGAAAAATCGAGGGATTCCGGTTCAATGATTGAACTATCGGACATGATGACAGCCCGCTGTACTTTGTTTTCCAATTCCCGTACATTTCCGGGCCAATCGTATGATTCGAGTCTTTTTACGGATTCGATGCTGAAGCGCCGCGTCTTTTTCCCGTACTCTTTACAGTAGCGTTGCAGAAAAAAGTTTGCCAGTAGAATGACGTCATCTCCGCGTTCGCGAAGTGCAGGAAGTTTGATATGGATAACCGAGAGCCGGTAGTAAAGATCTTCACGAAAGGCACCGGCCTCAGTCTCTTTGATGATGTCTCTGTTGGTGGCAGCAATGATATGGGCATCAACAGCGATATCCTCTCTTCCTCCGACCCGTTGAATGGTTTTTTCCTGTAGAAAACGGAGCAGTTTGACTTGTAAGTTGAGCGGCAGTTCTCCTATTTCGTCGAGGAAGAGGGTGCCTCTGTTGGCATATTCAACTTTCCCCTGAACACGCGCATTGGCGCCGCTGTATGCTCCCTTCTCATAACCGAACAGCTCTGACTCAAGCAGATTTTCAGGAATTGCTCCACAATTAATGGCTATGAAATCCTTTGTCTTTCTCGGGCTGAGTTCGTGGATCGCCTTGGCTACCAATTCTTTCCCGGTGCCGCTTTCACCGGTAATAAGTACTGCCACGTCTGATGAAGCTACCTTGCGAATTGAAGAGAAAACTTCCAGCATACGCGGCGATGTGCCAATTATCCCCCCTGGATTGAGATCCTGGAGGTCGATTCTGTTTTGCAGCCGTGAATTTTCAATTTCAATGGCTGCCAGGTGAAAGGCTCTTTTGAGGATGACCTTCAATTCTGTCAGATCTATGGGTTTACAGTAATAATCGTACGCCCCGCTCTGGACGGCTCTCAAAGCGTTTTCCCGTTCATCATTGCCGGTAATCATTATCACTTTTGTAGCGGGAGCACGGCGCAAAATTTCTTCAAGGCAGCGAAAACCTTCCTCGCATCCCGATTCTTCAGGAGGCAGTCCGAGGTCAAGTGTAATCACTTTTGGAGAATGTTTTTTTATCAGCGAGAGAGCCTCAAGGCGGTCGCCGGCACCAAAAACCTCATATTCCTTAACGAGTCCCCAGCTGAGTTGTCGCCGTATTTCCTCGTTGTCTTCGACTATGACGAGCTTTTCCATAAATACCTTGTGGTATGTGCAGAGTTTTTAAACTAATTAATCATTGCCGCGCTTATATGCAGAAAAAAGTAAACCGTGCCCTGCTGTCAAGATGTTGTTATGCCGTCCCGGCGTGCATCTTCGGCAACCAGACGGTGAATTCTGAACCGTGGTCAATACTGCTCTCGACTTCAATTCTGCCTCCGTGGGCTTCAATAATCTGCCTGCTTTGGTACAGTCCTATTCCCATACCCTGCTTTTTTGTACTGGTGAAGGGCTTAAACAGGACATGCTGAACGAATGCCGCAGGAATACCACATCCCTCATCCTTTATACGTATGAAGGGACATCCATTTTCACCCACTTCCACTCTCACCGGACTCGATCCGTCGGTAGCCTCAACCGCATTCAACATCAGGTTAAGTGCAACTTTCTGCAGTTCTTCCCTGTCAGCTTCTGCAATAACTCTGGTACCAGTCACCTCCAAAGTCTTTCCGGTGACCATCGCGGCCGTATCATGCGCCATTTGCAGCAGATCTACTGAGGACAGGTGAAGAGAATTCTTCTCCGGCAGGTGTTTTAAACGTGAAATTATTGATTTCATCTTGATAACAATATTTCCGAGAGACATAAGCAGGTCGTTCTGAAAGCGTGGTACAGTGATATGTTCCTGCGCATTTTCAAGTAGCATTGACACGGCCGAAACAAGATTCTTCAGATCGTGCATAACAAATGTAGAAACTTTCCCGATTGCCGCTAATTCGCGTTCACAAGCCAACTGGTCAGAGAGCCGTAAATTTAGAAGTGCCGACGCAGCCTGTTTTGCAAGTGTTCTCATCAAATCAAAATCTTCATATGTATAGAGTTCTTCTGTGCTGTGAGGCCTTCCCAGTAGTAAAAATCCATCCACTGCCTCGTTTATGAAAAGCGGAATAATAAAACAGGCATCTTCCCGGCTGAAAAACGCTCGATGTTCTTCGTTAGCAGCAGCACCGGCATTATTACGTAAATCAACAATCCATTTACTGCTGGCCAATTGTTCAATAGCGCTGTCATTGATACGGAAGGTGACTTCATCGCTGTCCATTGAAGTGCCTGCCGCCCGTTGATACACATCACGCTCCTGGTTAATGACGAACAGAGTTCCCGAACTCATACCGAAAGTTTCACAGAATTCTGAGACTATTGAATGCAGCAGGCTTTCTCCGGTCTGTGATGTAGAAAGTCGTTCTGTGAACTGAAGCCACTGGGTACGGTAGTCGTATTTGCTCTGATAGAAGTTTTTATGAATGAAAATTGTGACCCTGCGTTTGATCGTTTCTGAAAGGAGAACTACAAAAAGTCCGAGACCGGAAAAAAAGACAAAAGAGAAGATCATTGCGCGCTGAAATCCATCTCCGAAGTACTTCAATCCTTCACCAACCAGCCCAAGGCCGATTACGTACAAACCGACAGCAAGCAACACCATTGACTTGCATGCAATCTGCTGAGAGATGTGAACAGTAACGCCGCTGCCGCGTTTTAGACGTGAGTAGAACATCATGGCAATCGCGACTGTCAGTACAATGGAGCGCATTGAAACCAGTTGCATGTTGATTGTACGAAAGAGCAGCCCCTGGCTGAAGTATATGATCATTATGGCAAGAAAAGATCCTGCTCCAAGCAGCTCGAACTTGATCTTCCAGCGTGATGATCTGGTTGTATGTACGAGAGTCCGTTCCAGTTGAATCAGGGCGGCGACAAGGTAGACGAGCATCAGAAGATAGAAATAAAAGCCGTAATTATGGAGGAAGAGAACTTTTTCTGTATCAAAATCGGGTGAGTAAACAAATGACTGAGGGGGCAATATAAGAGCAGATATGATTAATAGCGGTGATACCGCCAGCAGGAGTCGGAGAGGGATTGAGATTGCACTCAGACCGTTCTGTCGCGCGTAGGTCACGGAAAACCAGAGCCAGGCAGGGAGCAGGACTGCTTCTGTAACAAGAGAATATTTCATCCAGAAATAAATCTGTTCCGGATTACATAACGCTATCAGATCGAACAGCTCCAGAAATGCAGACAGCGCAACAGCAATAGAGAGTGAAACCGGCGGGGTTGCGGAATTTTTTCGAAGCGCAAAAAAGAGCGGAAACATGGCCGCAACGATTATTGCGGTTATGGAAAGTACAATTGTCATTATGTGCCCGTCTGTTTATTTTGAGGAAGATTCTTCATATACCATCCCATTGCGACCTCCAACCCTTCATCGACAGAATGAGTCGGAACATATCCCAGAAGTTGATGAGCTTTGCTGATGTCGGCCTGTGAGTGAAGTACGTCACCCGGACGAAAGTCACGATATTCAGGAGGGTATTCGTGTTGAATGGCGCAATACGGCCGCAGTTTTCTTTGCAGTAAGTAATATAATTCGTTCAGTGTGACGCGATTGTTGAGGGCAACATTATAGACCTGGTTTATTGCCTTCAGATTGTCGGTCAAAGCTGCCAGCAGATTGGCCTGCACGACATTTTCAATAAAACAGAAGTCACGGCTCGTTTCGCCGGTACCGTTGATATACACGGTTTCTCCTCTGCATAATGCAGAGATCCATCTCGGGATTACTGCCGCATACGCGCCATCCGGATCCTGCCGTGGACCGAACACATTGAAATAACGAAGTCCGACCGTCTCAAGGCCATAGAGCTGTGAAAAAACATGTGCGTACATTTCGTTTACCATTTTGCTGACGGCGTATGGAGAAAGCTGCTGACCGCAGGTCTCTTCCACTTTCGGCAGGCCGGGGTGATCGCCATAAACTGCACTGCTTGAAGCATACACTATACGTTTTACTCCCTCGTCACAGGCCGCCTTAAGCATGTTGAGATTCCCGTTCACATTATTATCGTTGCAGTTAAGCGGATCATCAATCGAGCGGGGAACCGAGCCGAGTGCCGCCTGATGGAGAATTACATCAACTTCCCTGCATGCCGCGCGGCATGTGTCGGGTTGACGAATATCCCCCTCTATGAATCTGAACTGTTTCCACTGGTGTTCGTTGACCAGACTCTGTACGTCACTGAGATTTTCACGCTTACCGGTTGAAAAATTGTCGAGTCCCACCACCTGCTGGTCAAGCAGTAAAAGCCTTTCAAGCAGGTTGGATCCGATAAAACCTGCCACTCCGGTGACCAACCATCGTTTCGGCGCTTTAAGCAGTGCGCTTCGTATGACATCGTAGCTAGTCATGGTAATCTCCTCTCATTACAATCGCCAAACGCGAATACCCGCATTATGAAGTGCAGTTGCGTCATACATGCCTTTTACGTCAATCAGCACCGGATTGTTCGCAGTCAGCAATGTCGAGAGTTCAGATACTGACCAGTGCAGGTAGGCATCATGAGCAACGGCGGAGATGATTGCCGCAGCCGGCTTCAAATTCTCCCGTTTGACAAGTGAGATGTCATATTCACGGAGGGCTTCGACAGGATCGGCCAGCGGGTCGTGTACCTGTACGATTATTCCGTATTCCTCCAGTTCGCGAATGATATCGACCACCTTTGAATTGCGCAGATCCGGACAATTCTCTTTAAACGTAAGCCCCAGCACTGTGACCGAACTTCCGGATATATAGTGACCTGCATGGATCATCTCCTTGATTGAGTGCTGGGCTATGAATTTGCCCATGCCGTCATTGATCCGTCGACCGGCAAGGATCACCTGCGGAATGTAGCCGATTCTCTCCGCTTTGTGAGTCAGGTAATATGGGTCGACACCGATGCAATGCCCGCCCACAAGTCCGGGCTTGAAGGGCAGAAAGTTCCACTTGGAACCGGCGGCCTTCAGAACATCTCCGGTATCGATGCCCAGGCGGTCAAAAATAAGCGCCAATTCGTTCATGAGCGCAATATTAAGATCCCGTTGGGTATTTTCAATAACCTTTGCCGCCTCAGCCACCATAATGGTTGGAGCACGATGGACACCTGCAGTGACGACTCGTTCATACGTTTGTGCGATGATCTCAAGTGATTCGGCATCCTGTCCGGCGACGACTTTTCTGATCTTCGTGAAGGTATGTTCCTTGTCACCCGGATTTATTCGCTCCGGGCTGTAGCCGATCTTGAAATCGCGTCCGCAGATAAGTCCGGATTCTCTTTCAAGGACGGGAAGGCACTCCTCCTCGGTGGCACCGGGATATACCGTTGATTCGTAGACAACGATATCCCCGCATTTCAGCGATTTACCAACCGTTACAGATGCGTTGATAAGCAGAGACAGGTCAGGTTGATTGGCATCACTGATAGGAGTAGGTACTGCAATAATGTGGAAATCAGCCTGTTTCAGTTGATCGATTCTATCAGTATATAAAATATCACTCTTTGATAGATCCACCGATGTAATCTCTCCCGTTCGGTCATGGTTGCGCCGCAGTTCAGCAATACGTGTCTGGTTGATGTCGAAACCGATTGTTTTAGCCTCATTGCCGAAGGCGACCGCAACGGGAAGGCCAACGTATCCGAGTCCGATAACCGACACATTTCTTTGCGTAATCACGTTAAGACCCCATATCTATAATCTGATGTTCTTTTGAGTGACACCCCACTGTGCTATCACATACCATGCCAGTCGATACACTGAAAATAATGCCATAACTACATATAGTTGGTGTGTTGACACGAGGATTATAGCGGCTGGATAAATGTTGCGGAGAAACGTGCAAAACGTATATGTGACGTAATCAAATGCGTTTAAAAACGGTTTCTGCATGATGTAAATATTCATTCGGCTGTTAAAATCGGAGCAGTGCCGTTGTATAAACGTTAATGAGATAAATTTTTTTTTTGCGTCTGCCTGCTTGACAATCATCTGAAGTGAGCTACAAAGAGAAAAGACTAAACGTGATCTGTACGTTAGTAATGTAACGGATTGAGGGGATGTATTGATGGAAATATCACCTGATAGGCAGAGTGCGGTTTTGCTGGTCGGTGACGATCCTCATTCACTGGAACGAACCCGGTTGCTGCTTCTGGAATCCGGAATCAGCCCTGTCCTTGTCCTTTCTGATTACCGTGCAACGCTGCCGTTTCTCGAACAGCATAGTGTATCGACAATCATTCTTGAAATGACCTCTGACATAAACGACGGCCAGCTTCTGGCCAGAATCAGCAGGGATTTCCCCACCATCCCGGTTATCGTGGAAACAGCGTCCAATGAAGTGGATATTGCGGTCAACAGTATGAAGTCGGGAGCCGTTGATTATCTGGTGAGACCGTTCAAGCCGGAACGACTGATCACTGCAGCTGAAAACGCAATGAACTTGAATTATTCGAAGCAGGAAACTTCATCATTAAAAGACTATCTCCTCAACGACCGCCTGGAGCATGCCGAAGCGTTTGTCGAAATAAAAACCACCAGCAGAAAGATGCGTTCTATTTTTCAATATACGGAGGTTGTTGCCTGCTCGCCTCAGGCGGTTCTGATTACAGGAGAGACAGGAGTCGGCAAGGAGCTGTTCGCCCGTGCTATCCACCGGATCAGCAGAGTAAGGGGCCAGTTCGTGAGCATCAATGTTGCAGGTCTTGATGATGCAATGTTTTCTGATACGCTCTTCGGGCATAAAAAGGGAGCTTTTACCGGTGCGGACCAGTACCGTGACGGACTTATCAGCAAGGCTGCAATGGGTACACTTTTTCTTGATGAAATTGGAGATTTGAATGAGTTATCTCAGGTCAAACTCCTCCGGCTACTGCAGGAACGGGAGTATTACCCTGTCGGAGCAGATCAGGTTAAGACCAGTTCCGCACGGATCCTTCTGGCGACAAATGTTAATCTGCAGGATCGAATCAAAGAGGGGCGCTTCCGGCGCGATCTTTACTACCGTCTCTGCAGTCATCAGATACATATTCCTGCGCTCCGCGAGCGTCGTGAAGATATCCCCGCTCTGTTGGACGGTTTTATTGAAGAGGCCTCGCTGCATTTTGGCCGATCTATTCCCGCCTTCTCGCCCGATCTCATTCCGGCACTTGCTCAATTTGATTTTCCGGGCAACGTCAGAGAGTTGCAGGCCAGAGTCAGTGACGCCGTGGCCCGCCATGAAGACGGATTGCTGACTCTTGATGATTTTCCAGGAATTGCCCCCGCAGCATCAAGGCATTCCCCCGGTTCATCAGTCATACAGACTTCTGCCAACGCCGGAATTTACAGCTTATATGGCCGTTTGCCCACATTCAGGGAGATTGAAGATTACCTCATAGTTGAGGCGTTGAAACTTTCTGAAGGCAGCTATGCGGTCGCCGCTTCAATATTGGGAGTTACGCGACAGACCATCAGTAAACGCTTAAAATCTATCAATACTGCTTCTTGACGATTACTGCGTGCGTAATGCATCGGGAAAGGTGTCAGCATGAATTCAAAAACAAGTTCACACTTGCCGGTATTATTAATTGATGATGATCAAATCGTGCTTGAGATAAATGCCACCGCCCTTGAGAGTGAAGGAGTCACGAATGTCCTGACACTCTCCGACAGCAGAAAAACCATACAATTTCTTGCTGATCACCCGGTATCAATTATTATTCTTGATTTGATGATGCCCCATGTCTCCGGATTGGAGCTTCTTCCGGTACTTATCCGCGACTTTCCTCACATACCTGTCATCGTAATGACCTCGTCAGATGACATTGAAACGGCTGTAAACTGCATAAAAGCGGGTGCTGTTGATTATCTCACAAAGCCGGTGGAAATTGAGCGACTGCTGCTGAGTGTCGAGAATGCCCTTAGAGTCAATGAGTTGTCCCGTGAAAACCGCAGCTTAAGGGATTATCTTCTTAATGACAGTCTAGAACATCCTGCAGCATTTGATGCCATTATTACAATCAGCAAAAAGATGCGGGCCATTTTCAAGTATGTTGAAGTTATCGCAACATCCGACCAGCCGATATTGATTACCGGTGAAACCGGTGTCGGCAAAGAATTAATCGCACGGGCGATAGGAACGTTAAGTGGCAGGAAAGGGGCTTTTGTCACCGTCAATGCAGCCGGTCTGGATGACAATATGTTTTCTGATACACTGTTCGGTCACAAGAAAGGGGCCTTTACCGGTGCAGACCAACCTCGCGAAGGTCTCATCTGCACGGCCGCCGACGGCACACTGTTTCTTGATGAGATCGGAGATTTAAACGAGACCTCACAAATCAAGCTTCTGCGGCTCATTCAAGAGCAGGAATTCTACCCGGTAGGCTCAGATGTTCTGAAGAAAACCAACGCACGTCTGATTGTTGCCACCAATCATGATCTCACCACTCTTATATCCTCAAACAAATTCCGTAAGGATCTCTACTATCGTCTGTGTGCCCATCATATCCAGATTCCGCCACTCAGAGAGCGACGTGAAGACATTCCGGCTCTACTGGATCATTTTCTCGAAAAATCTTCGAAAACACTCAATAAAACAAAACCTGTTCTTTCGCGGGACGTCTCTGCACTCTTATCAACATATCATTTTGAAGGAAATGTTCGCGAACTTCATGCCATAATATCCGATGCGGTTGCCCGTTATACTTCCGGTTTACTGACGCTCGACTGTTTTGTCGGTCTGACTGAAAATGAAATCAGTCATAAAAATACGTCGCTGCTGCTGTCGAGTAAAGAAATCGATAACGCGTTATACGGATTTTTTGGACGCTTCCCGACTCTCAAGGAGATGGAAGATTATCTGACGTCGTCAGCAATGAACCTGACCGGGGGCAATCAGAGATCTGCAGCACTTATTCTCGGGATTGCCCGTCAGACACTCAGCAAAAGATTGGGTACACCCGTGTAACGTAATCTCTGTATCAGATGAACTCGCCATGAAATAAACATGAGTTAAAATAATTACAATGTGCGGATTTCGTGCAGCTGCATCAACTTCCTCCGCTTGCGGTCACTTCATCTCATTTTTCACATCACGAATAATAGCTAAAAAATTATTCATGATATCGTAACCGGCCGATATATCAATACAATATGAATAACTCTCTCTGGCACAGAATGTGTAAAACCTCCCATCGTATACAGCCTCAAGTATTGCTGCAGCAGTTATTGTCAGGAATATGTGTCTGGTTAAGAGGAGGAACTTATGTGCGGTATAGTGGGATATATGGGAAATCAGGATGCCACACCGGTTATTATGAGTGGGCTTAAAATGCTTGAATATCGAGGGTATGACTCTGCCGGAATATGCACCATGGATTGCGGTGATGTTGAAATACGACGCAGTTCCGGCAAGCTGGTAAATCTTGAGCGACTTCTCAGGGAGCAGCCGCTGCACGGATCGATCGGAATAGGACATACCCGCTGGGCAACCCATGGGAAACCGACCGTCACTAATGCTCATCCACACAAAGGAGGCGCTGTAGTCGTTGTGCATAACGGCATCATCGAAAACTATCTTCTGCTCAAGGAAGAATTAACCGTCAAAGGGCATCTGTTCAAGTCAGATACAGATTCAGAGGTTATTTCTCATCTGATCGATGAAAAGCTGAAAACAGCGGCATCCCTTGAAGATGCCGTCCGGGGGGCATTGCAGGATCTGCGGGGAGCGTATGCGCTCTGTATTCTCAGTAGCAAGGATGAAAAAACACTTATTGCGGCCAAATCAGGCTCCCCGATGGTCGTCGGAATACGCGGGGATGAATATTTCGTGGCATCGGATATGCCGGCCATTATTTCCAACACACGGGAGATGGTGATAATGGAAGATGGAGAAATGGCTGTTTTTAGAAATGGCGGCGTAACATTCAGCACCATTCTCGGCGAGGAGATCACCAAGGTGTCACGGTATATTGACTGGTCTCCAATGAAGGCTGAAAAAAACGGATATCCGAATTTCATGCTTAAAGAAATTCATGAGCAGCCTCAAGCGATCAGAAATGTCATTGCCGGCCGCATAGTGGAGGATAAAGGTGATGTTTTCTTCGAAGGACTGAATTTGAATGACAGCCAGTTGAACTCGTTTGAAAGGCTCTGTCTCGTGGCATGCGGCACTTCGTGGCATGCGGCGTTGGCAGGGAAATATCTGATTGAAGAATATTGTCGGATACCGGTCGATGTCGAAATAGCCTCGGAATTTCGCTACCGTAATCCTCTTGTATCCAGTAAAACACTGGTGATACCGATTTCTCAGTCCGGTGAGACGGCTGACACATTGGCAGCGCTTCGCGAGGCGAGGAGCAAAAAGGCGCATATTGTGTCGATCTGCAACGTTGTCGATTCTTCAATTCCCCGTGAATCTGATGGTGTGATTTACACACATGCCGGACTGGAAATAGGTGTAGCTTCTACCAAAGCTTTTACTACCCAACTGGTGGCCCTCTATCTGTTGACCATTCGTCTTGGCCGTGCCAATGGCTCCATTGACCTCGAAAAGGGCCGGGAAATGATTGCTGTATTGAATGACCTCCCCGCACTGGTTGAAAAAACTCTGGAACTGGACCCGCAAATTGAAGAAATTGCCTGTGAGTATCTTACCTCATGGGATTCTATTTATCTCGGTCGCGGAATCAGCTACCCGATTGCCCTTGAAGGGGCTCTCAAGCTGAAGGAAATATCATATGTTCATGCTGATGGATATCCGGCCGGCGAGATGAAACACGGACCAATTGCATTGATCGACAAAAATATGCCGGTTTTCGTACTGGCACCACATGACCGCCATCTTGTGAAAGTTCAATCCAATATGGAGGAGGTAATCACCCGTGGCGGAAGGGTAGTTGTCTTATGTTCCGAGGGGGATTATGAAACCGGACGGAGAGCTGAATTCACCCTGCACATTCCCTGTGCCGGAGATGCATTGACGGCGGTGCTTTTTACAGTTGCACTTCAACTATTAGCTTATAACTTCGCTATATTGCGTGGTAAAGATGTAGATCAACCGAGAAACCTGGCAAAGAGTGTCACGGTGGAGTAAAAGTTGACTCGTACATACCGGATAATGATCGTTGAGGATGAAACAGCAACAGCCATACGGCTTTCTAAGGCATTGGTACGTCTTGGTTACGAGGTCGTTGCGGTTGTTGACAACGGAGTTGATGCAATTGAAACTGCTACGGCCGTGCTTCCCGATCTGATTTTGATGGATGTTACCCTGAAGGGTGATATGGACGGAATTGCCGCTGCCAACAGGATTAGTGCGGAATTGGATATGCCGATTATTTTCCTCACGGCGCATGGAGATGACGCTACTTTTTCGCGCGCCAAGACATTACATTCATATGCGTTCCTTGAAAAACCGGTCGATCTCAACCATCTCAAACATTGTGCCGAGATGGCTATCTATAAACGGACTCAGGAACGTATCCAGAAGCAGATGGAGAAAGAGCTTCTGCAAAGAGAACTGAAAACGCTTGCGTTGCTGAAGGCCATTCCCGATCTTATCCTTCGGTGCCGGAATGACGGTACAATTCTTTACTGTCAGCGACCTGAGTCAACTGATTTTTCATTTATTCCGGATGATCTGATCGGAAAAAAGATAACGGATGTACTGTCAACCGGAAAAGAAACCGGCTGCCATAGCGACATCAGCCAGGGGCTTCAGTCTGATGAGTTACAGCTCTGCTTCAACGTGTCGGCACAGCATACACGCCACTATCTGGAGCTGCGTTCGGTCCGCAGCGATACTGACGAAGTTCTGGTAATTGTGCGCGATATTACCGAGCGGCATCTCGCTGACGAAAAGATTCTACGATACATGAGTGAACTGAAAACGTCACAGGATCTGATAGTCCAGCAGTCCCATGATCTCATTGCTGCTCATGATCGTGCTGAAACCGCCAATCAGGCGAAAAGCGATTTTCTTGCTACCATGAGCCATGAAATACGCACACCGATGAATAGTGTCATCGGCATGTCAGATCTGCTGCTTAAAACTGAATTATCCGAACAACAACACCTCTTTGCCAATGGTATACTGGATTCTGCAACGACACTTCTTGATATAATCAACGATATTCTCGACTTTTCGAAAGTTGAGTCGGGAAAGATTGAAATTAAGCATGCCCCCTTTGATTTACGTTCGGTTATCGAAAGCGTAAGTGAACTCCTTGTGCCGAGAACATTAGCCAAGCAGGTGGAGCTCATTATCAGTTATTCTCCGGAGATACCGACGCACCTGATCGGCGATGCAGGACGAATCAGACAGGTATTGGTAAATCTTACCGTCAATGCGATCAAATTCACCGATCGGGGGCATATAATTATTGGTGTGGAATGTCTTGGCTCCGACAGTACAGAAACGTCTCTTAAAATTAAGGTTTCAGATACCGGTATCGGAATTCCGAATGATTCTCTTTCCCAGCTGTTTGAAAAATTTTATCAGGTTGATTCCGTAACGTGCGGCAAGAGCGGCGGAACCGGCCTCGGACTTGCCATCAGCAAGAGTCTGGTAGAAATGATGGGCGGTACGGTCGGAGTAAAGAGCTGCGAGGGTAAGGGCTCAACCTTCTGGTTTACCATGACGCTGCCGCTCGACACGTCGTACCGGATTGAGTCATCTAAATACTCAGAATTAGCCGGCATTCGCGTCCTGATCGTTGATGATATCCGTAAGAATCGCTTTATCCTCGCAAAATATCTTGATTTCAGGGGGCTCCGCTGCAGTATGGCATCTTCTGGAGAAAAGGCTCTGGAGATGATGGAAATCGCACATCTTGACAATGATCCATTCAGGATAGCGTTGATAGACCAAAGCATGCCGGGAATGGATGGTGTGACACTTGGCAGTATCATAAAGGCGGATGAATGTATTGGTGATGCCAGACTTATCCTTCTCTCGTCTCTTTTTCATGAATCTGGAAGGAAAACGGGTTTACCTGATGCTATTTTTTCTGCATTTTTATCCAAACCGTTTCATCAGCGTCGTGTTATGGACGCTGTTGCGGTTGTTTCTCTCTATTCGCAGCAGAGAAACTGCGGCGCCTATTCCAGGCACGACACAATTACTCATGATGGTCCGGGAACCGTAGACCGTTCCGGCAAGGCATTCAGACAATTATCTGTACTTGTGGCTGAAGACAATCCCTCCAGCCAGATTGTCGTTGCTGCCATGCTGCAGTTCATCGGCTGCACGGTGGATGTCGTTTCCTGCGGAAGAGAAGCTGTAGCCATGGTGAGCCGGAACGACTACGATATAGTGTTTATGGATTGCAATATGCCGGATTTGAATGGTTTTGAGGCTACTTATGAAATACGGCTGCTGGAAGGTGACAGAAAGCATACTATTATTATCGCCCTCACAGCAAATGCCATCAAAGGGTTTCGGGAAAAATGTCTCGCAGCCGGAATGGACGATTATCTGAGCAAACCGATACGCTCCAACAAAATTGAGGAGATTGTATCGCGCTGGGCTGATCCGTTGCGGCATCCATCGACACAGTCGCTGCTGCTTTTTATTGAGGAAAGCGACAGTAAGACGGACGCCAGTGCAATGTTCGATTCCGCACGATTACAAAATCTGCTACGGATGTTTAAAAAAACCGGGAAAGATTTTTTTCCCGCGGTTGTTGAACCATTTCTGGAAAATGTAGAACAAAAAATACCGGCACTATTTGCTGCGGCTGAGGAGAAAAACTTTTCACGAGTGTATGAAACAGCACATTATCTTCTGGGAGGCAGCAGAAATCTGGGATTATTGAAACTCTCCGAAATCTGCACCGGCCTTCAGGATAATGCAAAGAGAGACAATCACGAAAATATCAGAGAACTTGTAATTGCTCTTGAGCGGGAACTTCCTCTTGTGAAAACGCATGTGGATGATCTGCGGGAGAAAGGGTTGATATAAATGCGGGTCCAGGTCGATAATTGAAAATAATACAATCTGAGGTATAGTTTACAAGGTTCCTGTTAACGATGACAGAGTCAAATATTTGGCATCCTGGGGCTTGTTACGGTTCGATATTGTGGTCAGATTATGATGTATTTTTTTTCCGGAGCACGCTTTGACCACACCTGCAAAAACAATCATTCCGGTAAGAACCAGCATTCCTCCCCTCTTTCTCACTCTGATCGCAGCCGGTCTGGCGGGCAATTATCTTAGATTTCAAATCTTCTTCAACACAGACTTTCTTTTCGGCAGCATATTCGCAATGCTTGCATTGCAGTTATTCGGTCTTGGCAGGGGAATACTGGCGGCAGCCATTATTGCCGGCTATACCTACTTCATCTGGAATCATCCCTATGGCATCATCTTCATGACTGCCGAGGTCGCCATTGTCGGCTGGCTTACGGGTCGTCGCAGCTTTGGGCTGATCCAGTCTGATGCCCTTTACTGGCTCCTGATCGGCATGCCGCTTGGGTATGTTGTCTATCACTTTAACATGCATATCCCCCAGGCTAATGCCCTGTTTATAATGATTAAGCTCACGGTTAACGGCATTGCCAATGCCCTGGTCGCCCGGCTGATCTTTACCGCGTATGCACACAAAACCCGCACGTCGCTCATTTCATATCGAGAAATCGTTTACAATCTACTGGCCTTTTTCGTATTGTGCCCGGCGCTGATCATACTGGCGGTTGACAGTAGAACTGATTTTAACGACTCAGATCACACTATTCGTGCAACGTTGATTCAGGACAGTCAGCATGTAGAACAGCGCCTGAATATCTGGCTTGAGAACAGAAAATCAGCCATTGTCAATCTGGCATTGACAGCTGCAGTGAAATCTCCTCAGCTGATGCAAACACATCTGGAGCAGGCCGAGACGTCGGACATCAATTTTGTTCGAATCGTTCTGCTGGATAAGGATGCAATCAGTACAGCGGTTTCTCCAATCGTTGACGAACTGGGACAGAACAGTATCGGCAAAAACTATGCTGATCGTTCCTTTATCCCGAAGCTCAAACAAACACTCATGCCGATGCTTTCTGAAGTAGACATGGCCAGAATCGGCACGCCGCAGCCAAGGGTTGCATTGCTTGCGCCGGTTGTCATTGGCGGCAAATACGGCGGCTTTATTGCCGGAATCCTGGATCTGACGCAGATTCGTGAGTATCTCGAAAAAAATGTGGATTCATTTTCAGAATTCTACACATTGCTTGATAAAAACGGTAACGTTATCATGACCAACCGACCTGATCAAAAGGTCATGTTACCATTTGTACGCGGCAAAGGAGAATTCAATCATCTGGATGATGGAATCAGCCTGTGGGTGAAGGAAGTTCCTCGCAACACTCCGTTATTTGAACGCTGGAATAGCTCATTTTATGTTGCGGAAACAGCCATCGGAAATCTGACAGAATGGAAACTGATCCTGGAGCTGTCGGTAGCACCCTTTCAAAAAAAACTTTACACTAAATATACCGGCAAGTTGGCCGTACTGTTCCTGATTCTGTTGGTGGCGCTGGCTCTTGCTGAATTTATCAGCCACAAGTTTGTTGCTACGCTGAAGCAACTACGCACCCTCACGTTTGAACTACCGGTCAGGTTGGCAACAGACTGCAAAAATATTATCTGGCCGGAAAGTGGTATTACGGAGGCAAATCACCTGATCAACAACTTCAGAAAGATGGCGAATTCTCTGTCAGAGCAGTTTGTTGAGACCAGACAGGTCAACGAATCACTTGAGCAACGGGTGGAAGAACGGACTGCAGAGGTCGCCCAGTTGGTAAACGAACAGCGGATTATATTAAGTACCATACCCATCGGCGCAATTTTTCTTAAAAACCGCACCATTCAGTGGGCTAATCCCGCCATCGAATTTATTTTCGGTTTCGAGAAAGGAACAATGAAAGGCATCAATACTTCTGTGTTATTCGCCGACATGGAGACATTTGAGCGTGTAGGAACAGAAGGATATGAGTCTATCTCACATGGAGAAATTTATACCGTTGAGACTGTTATGAAAAAGAAAGACGGTTCTCTGATCTGGTGCAGCACGGTAGGCAGGGCTGTTAATGTAGGAAAACCCGAAGATGGCTCTATCTGGATGGTTCAGGACATCACTGAAAGCAGGAAGGCAGAAGAAAAACTCAGAAAATCGGAGGCTCTCTATCATTCACTGGTTGAAACATCGCAGGATCTGATCTGGCAATGTGATGCCGAAGGAAGATATACATTCCTCAATCTGGCCTGGGAGCAGGTCTTTGGCTACGAACTGGATGAAATGCTCGGAAAAAAATTTACCGATTTCCAAACCCCTGAGGATGCCGAACGTGACCAGATAAAATTCAACGAATTACTGTTGGGTAATTCAATTGATGCTTTTGAGACCAGGCACGTAGGTAAATACGGCAATGAAATAGACCTGGTATTTAATGCTCTTTTTATGACCGATGAAAACGGGATCATAATTGGTACGAGTGGAACTGCGTACGACATCACCAATCGAAAACGGGCAGAAGAGGAACTGCTGCAGGCTAAAGCGCTCGCCGAGACTGCGAATATTGCCAAGAGTCAATTTTTGGCGACCATGAGCCACGAGATCCGCACGCCTATGAATGGTGTCATCGGAATGATCGAACTTCTGCAGCATACCGAACTGACACCTGTGCAGCGTGAATACGCCGAAAGCGCCAAAAATTCGGGTATCCAACTGGTCCATCTGCTAAACGATATACTCGACCTCTCAAAGATCGAAGCAGACAGGATTGATTTGGAAGAATCCGAATTTGATCTGCGGTCGGTTATTTCTTCCGCCGTTAAACTCCTTTCTCTTAAGGCCCGCGAAAACAGGGTGATATTTACCTCGTCAATTGCTGCTGACGTTCCATCGGTGCTGAAAGGCGACGCACGACGGCTGAGACAGATTGTTTCCAACCTGGTCAGCAATGCCATCAAATTTACCACTAACGGCTCAATACAGCTTCATGTCCGGAAAGTAGGCGAAGACGAAAACTCTGTCACTCTCAGTATTCTTGTGCGCGACAGCGGCATCGGTATCGCTGCTGATAAACTGGAGCATATTTTTGAACCTTTCACCCAGGCGGATAGCTCCACTACGCGCAGATACGGAGGCACCGGACTTGGCCTGGCGATATGCAAACGTCTTGCGGAGTTGATGGGAGGAATGGTTACTGTTGAGAGCGATGAAGGAAAAGGGTCATCTTTCTGGCTTACTGTACCTCTGGGCAAACTGGCACAGAGTACCCCTGAGCTTCTTCCACCCGTTGCGGGTAACGATCGGGGAGGTGATAGTATTGATTGTGGCGTGTCCGCCTGTTCAATTGATCAATTTCATCCCCAACCTGACCTGCCGTTTATGTCTCTGAGGACATTGGAAATGGAAGGAGGTACAGACTCAAACGCCATACGCCTTCTGTTAACCGAGGACGACCCGAATGCTCAGAAAATAGTTCCAAAGCTGCTGAGAAGCTATGGTTATCAGGTTGATGTTGCGTGTAATGGCAAAGAGGCGCTGCAGGCACTGGAGATTAACGACTATGAACTGGTCCTGATGGACTGCATGATGCCGGAAATGAATGGATATCAAGTGACCGCCATCATTCGTGATCCGTCTTCTTCAGTACGCCGGCACGACATCCCGGTAATTGCGATCACCGGAAACGCCATGAAGCAGGACCGTGACAGATGCATCGCAGCCGGGATGAACGACCACCTGCCAAAGCCACTGCTGCTTCCTGATTTGCTTGTTATGCTGGAGAAGTGGTTGAAGCTGTAGTTAGTTGTTAGTTTCCGCCCGGGAACTTGTCAGGTAATCGAGATGAAGAATGAAGGTTTGAGAATTATTGTTCTTCTGCCGTTAATTTCGATTTCCCCTGATTGGCTTAGCCGTGCCAGCAGTCTGCTTACCGTTTCCCTGGTAAGTGCCGCAAAATCTGCAATTTCCTTATGGGTAATCTTGAAAGGAATCATGACTCCTCTAACGTCATTGATGCCGTAGATTGAACTGATGTGAGCCAGAACGGCTCGTACCCTGCTCTCCGCATCAGGAAGGGAGAGCAGCCGCAACATCGCCCATGACTCCCTTAATCGTTCGCAGAGCAGTGAGATGATCTGTTTTAATACAATCGAATTTTTCATAAAGTACTGTTCAAAATCACTTTTTAAAATCAACCCTACCGAAGCATCCTCCATGGCCATAATGGTAGCCGGTTGGGATTTTCCGTCCAACAGTGTCATCTCTCCAAAAAAATCCCCGCGTTTTCGAATGACCAGAATGTGCTCTTTCCCGTCCGGACTTATCCGCACTACTTTAATTTTCCCTGAAAAAATAACGTACATGAAGTTCTTCGATTCGTCCTCCATGAGAATTATGGAATTTTTTTTGAAGCGTTTTTCCTTGATAATCTGATGCAGAATGAACTGCTCAGACGGAAGCAGGCACGAAAAAATAGGGATATGCTCAAGAATTTTCAGGTGGTTATGGCTTACAGCTTCCTGCATGGCACACCTCGCAGCTTCAGTGTAGCAACCTGTCACCCGTAGATTTTTTATCAGCATGAGAAGGTATATGGTTCAAAACTGCCGTCTCCATCAGGGATATACGTCGTTTTGTTCTCATGCCATGCGGTTTATTTTCGCCCTTGACCTCCATTGAATCCGAGAAGAATCTGAATGTGTTTCTCCCCTCTTTTTTTGCAACATACATGGCCATATCAGCCTTTCTCAGCAGCGTTTCAATTGTCGACCCATGAAGTGGATACACTGCCACGCCGATACTGGTTGTGACATACGATTGCTGCCCGAGTATATCAAAAGGCTCCCGGAATACCGCCTGAACTTTTTCGGCGAATGTAATGATATCCTGTACCGTGCCGGCATCGTTGATGATGATAACAAATTCGTCACCGCCCAGTCGGCCGACAGTATCATACTGGCGAACACATTTTTGCAGACCCAGCGCAACTTTTTTCAGAAGGATGTCCCCGGATAGATGCCCCAGCGTATCATTAATATTTTTAAAATTATCCAAATCAAGGATCATGACTGCGATAAGCGTATTATGGCGCGCTTCAAATGCAAATGCCTGTTTCATACGGTCAAACAACAGGACACGGTTCGGCAGGCCTGTCAGGTGATCATGTGTTGCTTTGTACCTCAGTTGTTTTTCGATTCCCTCCCGTAAGCTTATCTCCTGGTTGAGTCCTTTGTTTATGGAGTTAAGTTCATTGTTCAACAAACGGATTTCCTTCTCTGCAAGTTTAAGTTCAGAAATATCATTCATCGAAATAATACGGGCACTAGTGCCCGGAATCTTTTTGACATTTGTATAGATAATTTTTGTGTTTCCTTTGCTGTCAACCAGAATTGACTCGAAATGGTGCACGTCCAGGTCTGAATCATCGTGCGTTTTACCGATTCGTTCTTCAAGTTTTATGCGTTCACTCGCATCAAAAAAATCAGTCCAGCTTTTTATATTCTCAACAGATTTTTTACTGCATCCCGTAATTCTCTCAAATTGCTTATTAACCATTTTGATTATTGAATGCTCGTCGATCAGCATCATGGCGTTGTCACTTACCTCAAATAGTGTTCGATACCGATCTTCACTTTCCTTCAGCTGCTTTTTCATGGTGTGCATGAACAGTGCTATCTCGATGGCATTCTGCAACTGATAAATTTCGTAAGGTTTTATAAGAAATGCATATGGTTCAGTCTGTTTGGCACGTTCAAACACCTTGGTGTCAGAGTTTGCTGTTACATAGATAACCGGTATATCAAATTGGGCATGTACTTCTTTTACAGCACATATGCCGTCAATTTTACCGCCAAGGGTAATATCCATAAGAATAATATCAGGTATATCTTTGGAAATGTTTTCAACGAAATCCTCTCCGGTATGAACCACATTAGTGATCTGGTAACCCATACGGAGCAATGACTGACTCAAATGGCGAGCAGCGATAATGTCATCTTCTGCCAATAGTATTTTCGCTTTGCCTGACATTCCGTACCTCCACGAAGCATTAATACTGGTATGCAGGGTTACTCTTCGATTCGGGGACGTTTACCCCAGAAGGACAAGGCGCAGAGACTGGAGCCGAGAAGGAGAAGAGTCACAGGATTTGAAACGGGATCCGGTTGAGAAGCGCCAGTTGTCGGGTAGGCATTTACCAGTACTGACATCCAGAAAATAAATATTCCAAAACATACAGATATCACCAGGAACTTTTTCATGACGGTTCTCCTTATCAATCAACGGGTGATGATAAAAAGCGTATTCAGATGATGCTGTTACGTAGTTTAGCAACGTATGTGCCAAGTCATAACTGTTCGTTATTATTGGTGTTATCAGCATGATTGTTTTACGTTTTATAAAAAAATGTAAAATCGGCCGACAGTGCAGCGATGTTTTATTACAGTGTTAAACCAACGGATATGTACTGACGCAATTGCGCCACTCTTAACATCGGTCACCTTTTTTACTGAGAATCCCTTTCCCAGAATATCATGCTTTCTGGAACGTACAGCGACGCAGCGACATCTCATTTAACATATAAATGAAGCCTTAAAAAACCATAAGATGCTGTAACCAAAGATAAAATATGCATATTGGAATATGGCACGTTTTGTGGTTCCTCTCCATGTGTAGAAAATGCGGTGATTGATAAACAGATAACGCGTATCAAGCCTTTTCGGAGGGTACTGATATGTATAAGAATATAATAATTTTACTTATTACCATATTCGGAGCTACCGGATGTGCCGGTAAAACAAGTGAAGAAATGTATGCGGATGGAGTCAAGCTGATGATGAATGGGAAATCGGATAGTGCGATAATTTTTTTTAAAAATGCACTTGTGAAAAATCAAAGTTATCTGGATGCACGATATCAATTGGCCAGGGCGTACATGTCGGAAAGAAAATATGAACTCGCAGAAAAAGAATTTCAAAAAGTCCAATTAATGAATCCATATGAACCGAACATTAAGCATGATCTGGCTACGGTAAACAACTACCTCGAAAAACAGGGACATGCGGTACGTACTGTCGAAGAGTAGTTTTTTTGAATAATCATATCGATGGATATCCGGCACTATTCGGGCGTGAATACAGAAATAGTATGTATCTGCCAACGGAACGCACACAAAGTAACGCCGGTGATTGAGATGCAAGGAGTACCCGATGGAACAGAATAAGAGACTTGTTTTATTGGTAATCGGCGATTGCATTGCTGCCATTCTGGCGCTTCTGGCGTCAATTCCTATTCGATTCAGAAAGATTCCGACTGTTGAGGATGTCGAGTCACTGGGAGCTGAAAGGATCATCGCATTTGTGCTGATTGTCGTGTTTTTATCCTTTCTGGTCGAAATCTACAAAAATCATCATGAACTTGTTGCCAGGGATATTGCAGTCAAAATAGGTGCCTCACTGGGAGTATCATGCTTTGTATTTTCTATTTTAATATTTTCACATGATAGTGAAACTTATGGCAGCGATTTTTTGGTGTATTCGATCATAATTTTCGGATTACTTCAGTTTCTCTGCCACACATCCTACCGTTTATATGTAAAATTTCAGGGTTTTGCACAACGTGTTGTGATTCTGGGAGTCGGAGCTTCAGCCGGAAACATGGGGGCTCTCATTCCGGAATCCGATGATAACTATCTGCTTTCCGGGTATGTCAGGTGTTCCGATGAAACGGCAGAGGTGCCCTCAAACTGGATTCTTGAAAATAGTGGCGGAATCTACGATACGGTAAAAAGAGAGAAGGCTGACAAAATAGTAGTCTCTCTGACTGAACGTCGCGGCGTGTTTCCGTTTCAGGAGGTCATGGCCTGCAAGCTTGATGGCGTGGAGGTGGTTGACGCACCGTCGTTTTATGAGCACGTAACCGGAAAACTGTTTTTGGAAGGAATTAACCCCAGTTGGATTATTTTTTCTGAAGGATTCAAGGTCAGTAACGTTCGCAAGTTTTTTAAAAGAGGCGTTGATCTGTTCTGCGCATCCGTCGGCATCATCCTGACTCTTCCCTTTTTACCGTTCGTCGCTCTGGCGATCAAGCTCGACTCCTCCGGGCCTGTTTTTTACCGGCAGGAGCGCGTAGGTGAAAAGGAAAAACCCTTCTTCCTTTATAAATTACGAACCATGCAGGCGGATGCAGAATCCGGCAGCGGTGCCGTGTGGGCGCAGAAAAATGACTCGAGGGTTACCAGATTGGGTGCTTTTTTCCGCGCATGCCGCATTGATGAGCTGCCACAGTTTTACAACATACTCTGCGGAGAGATGAGCATGGTTGGTCCGCGGCCTGAACGACCGGAGTTTGTCGAAAAACTGAAGAAAATTATCCCGTATTACTCGGAGCGTCACTTTGTGAAACCGGGAGTAACCGGCTGGGCACAGGTTCGTTATCCATACGGAGCATCCGTAGAGGATGCCATGGAAAAGCTTCGCTTTGACCTTTATTACATCAAGAACCTTTCTCTGACATTTGATTTCATGATTATCCTGGAGACAATTCAGGTGATTCTCTTCAGGAGAGGCGCACGATGATTGCTGGCAAAGGAGTTCATAATGAAAAAATGGCTGATGATAGCATTGATCGGATTACTGGTATTTCCCCCCCTGCGGTCTCAGGCTGCAGATTATGTCATCGGAGAGGGAGATGTTCTGGACATCTTTGTCTGGGGCATCAAGGAGCTTAATGTTTCGGTGAAGGTGCGACCGGACGGCAAGATAACCATACCGGGGATAGGTGATGTGAAAGCATCGGGTTTTACCCCGCCGGGGCTGCAAAAATCTCTCAGTGAAAAACTCAAGGAATTAGTTAAAACTCCGAATGTCACTGTGACGGTTAAAGAAATCACAAACAGTAAAGTATATATATTCGGCGGCGGGGTAAAATCAGTTGCATACGATCTCAATCGCAGCACAACACTTTTGCAGCTGCTGTGTAACCTGGGCGATGTCAAGACCGCCGACCTTAAAAAAGCATATGTGTTACGGAACGGTAAAATGATCAAGGTCGGTTTTTACAAACTGTTCATTGGAGGAGATACCAGCGAGGATATGGTCATAGAATCTAACGATTCAATCTATATACCGCTCCTCATGGATAAGAGCATCTATGTCCTTGGCGCTGTTAATACCCCTAAATTTATTGAGTACCGGGATGGAATGACGGTCATGCAGGCGGTTCTTGAGGCCGGAGGCTTCAGTAAATTTGCCAAGCAGAATGAAACAATTATTCTTCGTAAGGAAGGTGAAAAAGAGATGATTATAAAGGTTAAGGCAAAGGACATTCTGAATGATGGTGATCTGAGCCAGAATCTAAAATTAAAGCCGAATGATTACGTTATGGTCAAGGAAGGTCTGTTTTAATAGTAGAAAATACTATGAAACGCGGGGTGAAACATGAGTGATACAGAGGAATATGACTATAAAAAATATGTACAACTTATCATCAAAAAAAAATATCTGTTCGTAACACTGGCTCTGATGATCATGGCCGGAGTTGCCATCACCAGCTACATCCTGCCAGAACGGTATGAGGCCAAATGCACTGTTTTTATCGAAAACAGTCTGATAAGCGAGCTTGTTAAAGGGATCGCAATAACGTCTTCATTCGACGAAAAACTGAGAGTTCTGGCGTATACGCTGAAAAGCCGAACATTGCTGCTCAAGGTGATAGATGATCTCGGGTTGAATGTAAACAAACAGAACGACGGGCAACTGGAAAACATGGTCAGGGATTTTCAGGCAAAGACAGATATCAAGATGAAAGACAAGGAAGGTCTCTTTACTATTACGTTCGTCAACGAGAATCCCCGCTTTGCGCGTGATTATGTGAATTCACTTGTTCAACGCTATGTTGAACAGAATATTACCTCAAAGAGAGAGGAGTCGCGTGGCGCCACCAGTTTTCTTTCGGAACAGATTTCAGCGATCAAGTTAAAGCTCGAGGAGGCTGAAACCAGAGCAAACAGTTACAAGAGAGACAATAGCGGCGTGCTTGCCCAGAGTGAAGTTGTGCTACTCACCGATATCGGTCAGGCACAGCAGAGGATTGATGAAATTGAGGTAAAACGTCGTCAGATTGAAAATATGCTGAGTCAGGCCAGAAAAAATGATCCGTTGAAGGCAAGGCTGGCTGTGCTGAAGAAAAAGCAACAGGAATTGAGTCTTGTCTATACAGATATTCACCCCGAAGTTGTTGAAATAAACAATGAAATTTCAGCTGTTAAGCAACAGCTTCAATCGGGAATGACGAGAGCTGATATTGCTGAAGGCCCTTCGCAGGAAGTAGTGAAGCTAACGATGGAATTGAATTCACTGCGTGATTCTGAAAACAGTCAGCGGCGCTTTATCGCTTCAAAACAGGCTCTGCTCAGAAGCATACCTGCAGCGAGAACAGGGCTCGACGAGCTGGAACGTGAAAAAAACAGTCAAAGAAATCTTTATGAGCAGCTCGTCGCAAGATATGGGCAGTCGGAGGTCTCAAAACAGATGGAAGTGCAGGATAAAGCCACAACCTTCCGGATAGAAGATCCGGCAATCCTGCCGATCAAGCCGATCAGTCCGCAGCGTGTAAAAATTATCCTGCTCGGAATCGTTGGTGGTATTGCGGCAAGTTTTGGTTTTCTCGTGCTGCTTGATCTTCTTGATAAATCGGTCCGAAATGTCGAATCACTTAAATCTCTGGGGGTTCAAATTCTGGCAGTGGTGCCGACAATCGAAAATCCGCTTGAAACAGAGGTGTTGCGCAAACGGGACTACTGGTTTTACGGCATTTCCGCCACCTGTTTTGTGTTGATTCTGGCTACTGTCCCTCTTGAACTGCTGCGCTCCTTTTCTATCGATGTTTTCAACCCGGCCGAACTCGGGTCACAAATAAGAACACTTACACTCAAATAATTAAACGGTAATTATTTTATTTGAAAGGATCTTATATGAGCAGAATTGAAGCAGCACTTGAAAAAGCGGCAAAAATAAGAAGTGAATCAATCTCTGCAGTCATGGCTGAAAAAACGGCTCCGGGGGGTCATATTCCACCACCCATGACTACGCCGGGAATCACGGTGACAAACAAACTGCTTGTAACCGTGAATGACCCTCACACACATGCAGCGGAAGAATACAGCAAATTAAAGTCCGTAATTGTCAGACTGACTAAAAAAGGGTCTTTTCTGAACATGCTGATGGTGACCAGCTCCCTGGGCGGAGAAGGGAAAAGTCTGACATCTCTTAATCTCGCCTTGAGTCTGGCCCAGGAATTTGATCACACGGTACTGCTGGTAGATGCCGACATCAGAAAACCGACGATTCACAGCTATCTGGGGATAGCGAATTCGATTGGTCTGACGGATTGTCTTCTTGATCATATTGAAGTCAAGGATGCGCTTATACGAACCGGTATAGGTAAATTGTCATTTCTGCCTGCGGGACGGGAGGTGCCGAACCCTGCTGAAGTTTTTAACTCGCAGCGGATGAGGGACTTTCTCCTTGAGATGAAAAACCGCTATCACGACCGTTACATAATAATTGATACCCCACCTGTGCTTCCGTTTGCAGAGACACGTTCACTGAGTGCCATTGTCGATGGCATCCTGCTGGTTGCAAAGGAAGGTCTTGTCACACTGCACAATATTGAGGAAACGATGGGATATATCAAGGGGACTCCTCTTTTGGGTATCGTTTACAATGAAGCTGCGACAGAAATGAACTATGACCGTTACAAATATTGCCGTGAAGGAAATGCGTGAACTGACTGAGGTCCCTCAGGATAGAGGGGCCATTAAAACTCAGAAAATATATGAGGTACATATATGTATGAGGCATTTTTCAACCTGACACAGAAACCCTTCGACCTTCTGCCGGATCCGGATTTTCTGTTTATGAGCAGTTCCCATAAAAAGGCACTTTCCTATCTGGACTACGGAATCAGGGAACGGGTCGGCTTTATCCTCCTTACCGGCGAAGTGGGTTCAGGTAAAACTACTATTATCCGGAACCTTATTAAAAAAAATCTTTCCGATGTCGTTCTCTCCAAAATATTTAATACACGTGTGGATTCGGAACAGCTGATCGCTATGATCAATGACGATTTTGGCCTTCCTGTCCTGAACAAGGACAAGATAACGCTGCTGAGAGATCTGAATACCTTTCTGATTGAACAGTTCGTAAAAGGAAATCAGCCTGTACTGATCATAGATGAGGCTCAAAATCTCGATCAAAATCTACTGGAAGAGATCAGAATGCTCTCCAATCTGGAGACCGACAATGCAAAGCTGCTGCAGATCATTCTTGTGGGACAGCCCGAATTGCGGAAAACACTGTCAAAACCGACATTAGTGCAGCTGCGCCAGAGGATCAGCATCAACTGCCATCTTCAACCGCTCTCTCGATCTGAAATCGAACAATATATTCTGCATCGTCTGGAAAAAGCCGGGGACCGGAATGCTGCAAGTTTTTCCGGGGAAACCATTGATATCATCTTCACATACAGCCGGGGAATTCCGAGGCTGATTAACATCATATGTGATTTCATTCTGCTGTCAGCATTTGCAGAAGAGACCAGAATAATTGATGCCGCACTGGTACTTGATATTATAGGAGATCTGGACTTTGAGTACCATTACTGGGGAGGACCGTCGAAGGTGGGCACTGATGCGACTGTAAACGGCAGTGATGGAGTCTCTTCATTCGATTTCACCGAGGCTGGAGCCTCAGCAGCACTGAACAAAGAAATCAATGGTTCCGGAAAGGATTCAGAGACTGCCAGTCAGAAAATGCTTCAGGAAATGGCGGCAAAAATAAACGACCTTGAAAAAACGGTGAAGAGTCATCAGGAGAAAACCGGAAACCTTATTCAAAAAATATTCACCTGTAATTCAATTTCTGATGGAGAAAAACCGGTCGAATTTTCAAGTGAAGAAAGCGGCCCGCCATTACTGGGAAATATGTTCGGCCGGCTGTTCAGGCTTTGATACTGAATTGATGACAGTTAGGTCGTACGTTTAAGCACGTATAACATCCGGTTCAAAATAAATTATCTCTTATTTTAGAGGGTTACTGTGAGGAATCCCATGTTGAAGGCACTGCGGGGAACATTGCTTTTCAGTATTATATCAGTGTCAACTGCTGCGCAAGGGGGTGAATTTGAACTGCATCCCTCTATAGCTGTCAGCGAGGAGTTCACCGATAATCTATTTGAGACGAGAGACAACCGCATTTCTGATTACATCACCAGAGTGCTGCCGGGAGTTGCTGCGAGTTACAAAGCACCGGCGCTGAATGCAGATCTGAACTATGTATTCGACTACCGGCATTACGCCAATAATAACCGTGATGACGAGATAGCACATTCACTCAGTGCAAAGGCCAAACTGGCCGCTGTGGAAAATCTCTTTTTTCTGGATGTCAGCGAAGAGTATCAGCGTGTTTCGCTGGATGTGACCCGGGATGTGACCAAGGAGAGCCTTTTTTTTAACCAGACAGACCGCAACGTTGCCGCCGTATCACCGTATTTCACGGTGCGCCCTTCAGAAAGACTCCCGGTTAAATTCGGATACCGTTTTATCGATACCCGCTATGCCAGTTCATCCGGTATCGACAGAACCGACCACATTGGTTTTTTGGAAATGGCCTATGAATTATCGAAAAAATTCAGTTTGACGGCCTCCTATACATTCACCCGGGAGATGGCTGATATCGGTAATTTAAGTCAGCATCAGGCGCTGGGAGGCTTTCGATATGAGTATGCGGATAAATCGTTCGTCTTCGCTCAGGCAGGCAATACCTGGATCGAATATGACAGTGGTCATCTTCTCAACGGCTTTATCTGGAGTGCAGGGGCAACTCACGTATTTGACACGGCAACCGCCACTATTACTACAGGTGTGAAATTTAACGAAGATCCGCTGAGTAACAATGTCCAGGAGCGTTTTGTCAGCGCTGTTTTTGAGAAGCGGTTTCAGAGGGGATCACTGAGTCTTTCCCCTTATTATTCCGAATATATTCTGACAGACACAGATACGCTGCAGACAAAAAAAATCGGAGCCGTTGTGCAGGGTACCTACGAATTATTCACGGACCTCAACGGCAGAGCTGCATGTACTGCAGAAAAATACGAACAGCCGACTTATGACGGATATACAAGACGTTTACAGATTGAATCCGGACTCAGTTATCTGCTGGCCAAACAGTTAACGGTCTCACTCTCGTATATTTACGTAGAATACTTTTCTCCTGACATTGCTGCAGACAACCGACACGTTAATCGCGGGATGATCGAAATCAAGAAAACATTCTGAGGTTGCTGATGATTAATGCCCTGACCATAGATATTGAAGATTATTTTCACGTGACCGCCTTTGAACGGCAGATCAACCCTGATCAGTGGGATACCTATCCGCTCCGGGTAGAGGGCAACACCATGCGGATTCTCGATTTGCTCGATGAATTTCAAGTGAGTGCCACTTTTTTCGTACTTGGCTGGGTTGCCGATCGACTTCCATCTCTTGTGAAAGAGATTCATCGCCGGGGGCATGAAATAGCCTGCCACGGCTATGCACATCAACTTGTATATCGTCTCACCCCTGACGAGTTCCGTAAGGATGTATCAACAGCTAAAAAGATTCTGGAGAATATCTGCGGTGAACCGGTGAACGGCTATCGTGCTCCCAGCTATTCAATTATTACAAAATCACTCTGGGCGCTGGATATTCTTATTGAAGAGGGATTTACCTACGACTCCAGTATTTTTCCGATTTTGCATGACATCTATGGCATTCCGGGCGGGAAACGATTCCCTCATGAAATATCAACTCATTCCGGGAATATACAGGAATTCCCCATATCGACAATGTGTCTCAAGTTGGGAGGTTGGCAGACTCATGTGCCAATTGCCGGTGGTGGCTATCTGCGGCTCATCCCGGCTCCGCTGGTCGGTCGAGCTCTGCAATTCATCAATAACAGCGAAAATAAGCCGGTAATTGTCTATTTTCATCCGTGGGAGATTGATCCTGGCCAACCGCATATCCGGGCCGGTCTGAAATCCACGTTCCGGCATTATCTTAATCTTGAACGCATGGAACTGAAAGTTCGTTATTTATTGGAAAACTTCCGTTTTTCATCAGCACACGATGTATTGAACAGGTGCAAACCGGATTCGCCCGATATTGCGGCACCGGGCGCTCGGTATGTTCCACATCAGGTCTTATGCAATACATCTCTGCAGCAGCAGTAATCTGTTTTCACCGGAGTAACCCGTGTTACTGCGTGAGACGAGGAGCAGGGTATGGAGTCAGCAGCTGGAGCAGTCTTGACAAAAACATTTAAAGTAATTGAACCCAGAAAAGGTTTGTTCCAGCTTGACCTGGATAGTGTCTGGCACTATCGGGAACTATTGTACTTTCTGGTCTGGCGTGATGTGCTGACCCGCTATAAGCAGACGGTGATCGGTGCGGCGTGGGTCATACTGCAGCCTCTGATCACTATGTTATTGTTTACGCTGATATTCAGCAGATTAGCCAAAATGCCTTCAGACGGGATACCGTATCCTGTGTTTGCATATACCGCACTGCTTCCCTGGTCGTATTTTGCACAGGCGCTGGCACGGACATCAAACAGCGTGGTCGGCAGTTCCAATCTCGTGACAAAAATATATTTCCCCCGCTTATTGATCCCGATTGCCGCTTCAATAGCTCCCGTCGTCGATTTGATTTTCTCCTTCCTGGTGCTTCTGGTTCTGATGGTCTGGTTCAAAATAGTCCCCACCTGGGGATTGCTGTCTCTGCCGTTGTTTCTGGGGCTTGCAGTAATTACAGCCCTGGCCGTGGGGCTCTGGTCATCAGCATTGAACGTAAAATATCGTGATGTGGGTAGTATTGTTCCCTTTGTAGCCCAGATATGGATGTATGCATCACCGGTGGTATACCCGGTAAGTATGGTGCCGGAACAATGGAGACTGCTCTACAGTCTGAATCCGATGGTAGGTGTGATCGAAGGGTTCCGCTGGGCTCTTTTAGGGACTGAAACTCCGGACTTTGCGAGCATGGCGGCAAGCGCTTTCGTTGTAACGGTTCTGTTTGCAGGTGGAATAGTGTACTTCAAAAAAATGGAGCAGTCATTTGCCGACGTGATTTGACCGGGAGCCCTGTATGAGTGCGATAGCCATTCGAGTAGAAAACCTGTCCAAGGATTACATAGTGCCGGCATTGAAACAACGTCACGACACTCTCGTTGATCAGCTTGCGTACGGCCTCAAATCGGTGTTTCGTCATAACGGAGAGAGTGGCCGGAGCGATAAGACCTTCAGGGCATTGACGGATATTTCCTTTGAAATCAGAGAAGGTGAAATCGTCGGCATCATCGGCCATAACGGAGCCGGGAAAAGCACGCTGCTGAAGATACTCTCCCAGATCACACAGCCGACAAAGGGGAGGGCAGAAATCCACGGCAGAGTCGGCTCACTCCTTGAAGTGGGTACCGGTTTTCACCCGGAGCTCACCGGCCGGGAAAATATTTATCTCAACGGCGCAATCATAGGCATGACAAAAGTTGAAATTAACCGCCATTTTGATGCAATCGTCAATTTTGCCGAAGTCGAACAGTTCATCGATATGCCGGTAAAACGTTACTCAAGCGGTATGTACGTTCGACTGGCTTTTGCCGTTTCAGCACATTTAAAGCCCGATGTTCTTATGATTGATGAAGTCCTTTCAGTCGGTGACCTGCAATTTCAGAGAAAGTGCATGGCATACGCCGAAGAATTGCGGAAAAACAATTCAACCATACTTTTCGTTTCTCATAACATGTTTGCAGTAAAATCGATGTGCAACAGAGTCATCTTTTTATCAGAGGGCATGATTCAATTTGATGGTTCACCCGCCGATGCCATTCAATTGTATGAAGGTGAAAACAGGACAAGTGCATTGCCATGGGCACAAAATGCGATAGGTACCGATCCCTCTCAGTGGGACGTGTTTGTGGAACATGTTGAAACGATCGATGAGGACGGTATTCAGCGGAATCTCTTCAATTATGGCGAAAGGATGCGGATCCGGCTTAATTACACCGTTCGCAGAACAATATTGAATCCAAATTTCCTCATTTCCTTTATCCGCTCTGATGAGGTTGCATGCTGTAATTACAATACTGCTATGGATGGCTTCACCGTCCCTTCGCTGGAGGTCGACGGCTCAATCGAACTATTAACTCCGCCTCTCAACCTGGTCTCAGAATCATACAGCATCATCGTGCTGGTCAGGGATGCAAAATTTGAACATCTCTATTGCGCTCAAGTCGGGAAAACGTTTCATGTCCGGCACGAACTGCTGAATACCCATTTTGGTGTTTTTCATGAACCGGGGGAATGGTCGTTTCGTAACGAACATGTTGATCAAAAATATGCAATTTCACAGGGGGTATTCTGCCATGATTAAAATTGCTGTTGCCGGCTACGGGTATTGGGGGCCGAATCTTGTCCGCAATATTCAGGATTCGAAGGATGCGTGTGTTGTGTCCTGTTGTGATACAAGTGAAGAACGGCTCGCCCAGGTAAGGGGGAAATATCCCTCGATCGAGACGACGACTGATTATAACGACCTTTTAAACGATCCGGCAGTGAGTGCGATTGTCATAGCAACGCCGGTTGCCACCCACTACGACTTTGCCCGCAAGGCGATGGAACATGGCAAGCACGTGCTCCTCGAAAAACCGGCCACTACGTCAGTGGCGGAAGCCGAAAAACTTCTGGACCTCGCTGAAAAACACCGGATCACCTACATGGTCGACCATACGTTTATCTATACAGGCGCAGTACGTAAAATGAAGGAAATTGTGGATCATGGTGATCTGGGTGACCTCTATTACTTCGATTCGGTCCGCATCAATCTCGGCCTGTTCCAACGTGACGTGAATGTCCTGTGGGATCTGGCCCCCCATGACATTGCCATTATGGAACATCTCGTCAAGGAAAGGCCCGCAAGCGTTTGTGCCACCGGTGCATGCCACGTCGGCAACGGTCACGAGAACGTGGCGTACCTGACGGTGTACTTCCCCAGCGGAATGATCGGCCATTTCCACAACAACTGGCTCTCGCCGGTCAAGGTGCGCACAATGCTGGTCGGCGGCAGCAAAAAAACGATTCATTACGATGACATGGAGGTAAGCGAGAAAATAAAGATATATGACCGTGGCGTCGATATCACCACGCCGGAAGGGGTGCGGGACGTCAGGGTCTCCTACCGGATGGGCGATATGTGGGCGCCCCGGCTGGACCAGGCCGAGGCACTCAGTCGCATGATCGGCGAATTCACGGGATGCATACAAACGGGACGTACGCCCATGACTGACGGGAACAGCGGTCTGAACGTCGTGAAAATACTGGAAGCATCTGAAATGTCAATCAAGCATCGGGGAAAGGAGATTAAATTATGAGTGACAATCCCAAACAGAGCATCAGGAACGTAAAGCTTGGTGAAAATACAAGAATAGCCGACTTTGTAAACCTTTACGGCTGCGAAATCGGTGACAACTCGAGAATCGGCGCTTTTGTGGAGATCCAGAAAAATGCCTCGATCGGTAGGAATGTCAAGGTTTCAAGTCATACGTTTATCTGTGAAGGTGTCACCATTGAGGATGATGTGTTCGTCGGGCACAATGTCTCCTTCATTAACGACAAGTATCCGCGTGCGACCGCCAACGGACAACCGCAGACCGAGGCTGACTGGGAGTGCGTTCCGACCCTGATCAAAAAAGGAGCTTCAATCGGTACGAGTTCGACGATTCTGTGCGGTGTTACCGTTGGTGAAAATGCCATTGTCGGCGCAGGTAGTGTCGTGACGAAGGATGTACCGGCACACGTTGTTGTCGCAGGGATTCCGGCTCATTTTGTACGTGCAATTGAAAATGAGAGTGTGGTCAAGGAGGTTGGGGCAAAGCCGGTTCCGTTTCTTGACTTGAAAGCGCAGTATACATCAATCAAAGCGGAGATCCAGCCGGCGGTCAACCGGGTTTTGGATAACTGCTCGTATATACTTGGGGAAGAAGTCGCAGCCTTTGAACGGGATTTCTCTGCCTATCAGAATGCCGGATTCGGGATCGCAGTCAATACCGGTACCAGCGCACTCCACCTTGCACTGCTTGCGGCCGGTATCGGCCCGGGCGATGAGGTGATAACGGTTCCCTTCACCTTTGTTGCTACTGTTGCGGCCATTGTCTACACCGGTGCCCGGCCCGTTTTTGTCGATATTGATCCGAAGTCGCTGACGATGGATGTCAGTCGCATCGAAAAAGCCATTACGCCCCGTACAAAAGCGATTCTGCCGGTTCACATTCATGGCCAGTCGGCCGATATGGACCCAATTTTGGAGATCGCCAGACGTCGTGGGCTGATTGTCATCGAGGATGCCTGCCAGGCGCATGGTGCCGAATACAAGGGACGTCGGGTCGGAAGTATCGGTGATATGGGCTGCTTCAGTTTTTATCCCGGCAAAAACCTCGGAGCGTACGGCGAGGGCGGGATGGTGGTGACGAACGACCAGAAGTATGAACATACAATTCGTATGTTGCGAGATTGGGGTGCGGAAAGTAAATATTGGCACATTCTGAAGGGATATAATTATCGTATGGAAGGCATGCAGGGAGCAATCCTTCGCGTCAAGCTTCGTCACCTGGAAGAGTGGACCGAAGCACGCCGAAGCCATGCAAACCGGTATCACGGGCTCTTGGCAGATTCCGGTGCCACGTTGCCGTGCGAGATGCCCTATAACCGCCATGTGTACCATATCTACGCCATCCGGGTGCCGGAACGGGATACCTTTCAGAAAGCATTAGCGGCACATGGCGTTCAGAGCGGCATCCACTATCCGATACCGGTTCACCTTCAACCGGCATATGCAGATCTCGGGTACACGGTGGGGGATTTCCCACACACTGAAGCGGCTTCCCTGGAAGTTCTTTCACTGCCGATGTTTGCGGAATTAACCAATGATCAGCAGAATATCGTGTCAAAGGCTGTGCAAGATGTATTCAGGGAAATATCTCCGCCACTTTCAGAAACTCTGTCGATTACTATCCGTGAGGAAGAACAGTACACGGTTGATTCGGAAGGTGTCGCTTGACACGTAAAGAGAAGATATGAGGTCCACATCATGAAGATACGGGGAAATAAATTCCTGATTACCGGCGGTGCCGGACTGATGGGTTCCCACATTGCCGACAGGCTGTTGGCCGGTGGGGCATCAAAGATAATTCTGCTCGATAATTTCGTGCGCGGCAGTATGCACAACATCGACGAGCAATTGAAAGATCCCCGTGTGCAGCTGGTGAGGGGAGATATCCGTAATCCGGAACTGCTCATGGAACTGGCCGATAGCATGGACGGTGTCTTTCATATGGCAGCGATACGAATAACGGCCTGTGCGGACAATCCCCGCGAAGCAATGGAAGTCATGATGATGGGGACACATAACGTGCTCCAGGCTGTGGTAGAGCAGAAAGTCGGCAGATTGCTGTATGCTTCATCAGCGTCTGTTTACGGGCTGGCAGACATATTTCCCACCACTGAAAAACACCATCCGTACAATAACCGGACCTATTACGGAGCGGCGAAGGTAGCGGGGGAGGGTATGGTCCGCTCATTTGCCGAGATGTACGGGCTTCAGTATGCGGCCATGAGATATTTCAATGTGTACGGGCCCCGAATGGACATTGACGGTAAGTACACGGAAGTTCTTGTCCGGTGGCTCGACCGGATTGAGGCGGGTCAGACACCCCTTATTTTCGGTGATGGTTTGCAAACAATGGATATGGTCTACATAGATGATGTCATCGATGCCAATATCCTGGCAATGGAATCGGATGTAACCGATGAGGTGTTCAATGTTGCAAGTGGGGTCGAGACCAGTCTTTTGGGACTGCTCCAGACGCTGCTCAGGGTTACTGAGTCAACTCTTAAACCGGAATTCATGCCTGAGAGGACGGTCAATCCGGTCCCGAGGCGTCTTGCTGACACGAGAAAAGCTGCAAGTCAACTCGGCTTTAAAGCCAAAGTAAGTCTGGAAGAGGGATTGCGGCGGCTTATCGTGTGGAGGAGGGACGTTCTTCTCAGGCAGGAAGGTAAGCCGGTACCTCTGTAAGTGAGGCTAACCAGGTACGGTTAAACCAGAACGGTTAACCAGTGAGGGTAACGCCATGATTCCAATCGCGAAACCGTGTCTCGGAAAAGAAGAGGTGGAGGCCGCCCGGGATGTCATTCTTTCGGGCTGGTTGACGCAGGGACCGAAGGTCAAACAGTTTGAAGATGACTTTGCCGCCTACACAGGCGCACCCTTTGCCTGTGCTGTTTCCAGCTGCACGACAGCCCTCCACCTGGCACTTCTGGCCGTCGGCGTACAACCGGGGGATGTGGTTGTCACCGTAAGTCACTCATTTATCGCAACGGCAAATTCGATACGGTACTGTTGTGCAGAACCGGTCTTTGTTGATATCGACCCGCAGACCTTCAACATGTCTCCCGAATCGCTCAGAAAGTGTCTGTACGAGGAATGCGAGCAGCAGAATGGCGAACTCTACTATCATGATGTTGCACATCTTGCTGTTGGAGAATCGCCCCTGTGCAATTTCAACGAGGTTACGAATCCCGCGACACGATATGCATCGGGACGGGTGGCCGCGATTGTGCCGGTACATCAGATGGGTATGCCATGCGACTTGAATGCCATCCTGTCAATTGCAGCAGAGTTCGGTATTCCGGTGGTTGAAGATGCGGCATGTGCGATCGGCAGTGAAATATACAGTGTCTGCGGTTGGCAGAAAATAGGCAGGCCTCACGGTGACGTCGCCTGTTTTTCGTTTCATCCGCGCAAAATTGTCGCAACCGGTGACGGCGGCATGATAACGACGGGAAATCCCGATTATGACAGAAAGTTTCGCCTGCTCAGACAGCACGGCATGTCTATCCCCGATACGGTGCGGCATAGTACCGATACGGTGCTTTTTGAAGAGTATGTGACCACCGGGTATAACTACAGGATGACCGACCTTCAGGCTGCCATAGGCATTGAACAGCTTAAGAAGCTGCCCGCTTTTCTGGAGGAGCGGAGAAGAATAGCTGCGATCTATCAGGAAAAGCTGAAAGACGTATACTGGCTAGAACTCCCTCAGGAATCATCGATATGCAAAACAAACTGGCAGAGCTATCCGGTGAAAGTCCGATCAGGCGCACCGATACACCGCGACGAACTTATGCAGCTTCTGCTGGATAACGGGATTTCAACCCGCCGGGGAATTATGAATGCACATCAGGAGTTACCGTATCACTCGAACGTATCGCTGCAACAATCTGAAAACGCACGAGATAATACAATTTTATTGCCGGTATTCAATGGCATGAAAGAGCGTGACGTCGATGAAGTCGTGAGAGGAGTGATGGCCCATGTCCCGTAAACTTTTATTATTTCCGTTCGGCGGTAACGCGCGTGAAGCTCTCATGTCTGTATTTGCCATAAATGAGAGGTATAAGGAGTGGGATATTCTGGGTTTTATAGATGACGATCAATCGCGACATGGAAAAGAATGCTGCGGAATTATGGTGTTGGGTGGCAGGGAACTTCTCAGAGAAATCCCGGATGTGTTTGTTCTTGCCGTTCCCGGCAGTCCATCGAACTACCGAAGTCGCGCCAAAGTTATCGGGAGTCTTGGTATCGAAGATTCAAGGTTTGCCACAATCATTCACCCTTCAGCTGGCAGAGCGCTTGATGCAGTAATCGGCTGCAACACGGTCATAATGTCCAATGTGATCATCAGTTGCGGCGTTACCATCGGCAGCCATTGTGTCATCCTGCCGAATACAGTTGTTTCACATGACAGTGTTGTCGGTGATTACTGCTGCATTGGATCAAATGTCTCTGTTTCCGGATCTGTCCACATCGGTGCCAATTGTTATATCGGTTCAGGAACGAAACTGCGCGAGGACATTCACATCGGAGAGGGAACTCTCGTGGGGCTCGGTTCAAATGTGCTTTCGGATCTTCCGCCAGGAGTTATTGCCGTCGGAAGTCCTGCAAAAGTTATGAGGGAAAGTACTCCTTAACTCACACTATCTATAGACAGAAAAGTGGGGCGGTTTCGTCGGATTTTGATGGAACCGCCCCGTATTACGTCCATAGCCATAGGAAAAAAAAGGCGTAAAGAATCTCCTGTATATGTCGGAAAACTTGACAATTTCATCGTTAAGCTGAATGTGGAATATTATAAAAGCCTGTAATAACAGAAACATGAGAGTTGGCATGCCAATTGCTAAAATTAAAATATACTCTTCGATACAGTTTTTATCGGCTTGGTGCCGTTGGAACCCAGGATTGGAATTCAATATGAAGGGAGGTGGTGCCGGTTGATTGTCAGATATCTGCAAAAAGTGAAAGATCACTGCTTTGAATCTGCTCACCAGCATCAATATCAAGGAGGTGTAATCATGAAACCGATGACCGAATGGTATATAAAAACACAGTCCATGCTGAAAGATGAAAAAGGACAGACGATGGTTGAATACGCGCTTCTGCTTGTCTTGATCGCGTTGGTAGTTGCCGCGTTAATACCCGGAGTTACGACCGCAATTGGTACTGCATATACAAATATTGCCAATGCATTAACATCTGCATAAATAAATCTTTTGGGGAAGGCATTGCCTTCCCCAAAAGTCTTACCAGCCTAAAAACCGGCAACTATAAGGGTGGGTATATGATTGCTTATCTTACATATTCTTGTCGTCTAACAACAGTATTGAAACTGGATGATGAAAAGGGACAGACTTTGGTAGAGTATGCACTCTTGCTGCTGTTGTTGGTGATTATTGTTGCTGTGGTACTCCCAAGCGTTAGTACCGCACTTACCCCCGCTTACACATCAATTTCCGTAGCATTCTCACCGTAAAAACTTCAAAACGCCTTCGCCTATAAAACCCCGTCGTTATTGTCGCACAATAATTAACATTATGTAGATTATTTACAACCGGCTAATTTCTTTGTCAGAAGCGGCGTAATTGTCATTATGAGATTCTTACACAAGAAATATATAGCCGTAATGGTGCGATTAATTATCCATAACTCACCGTAATAAAACAACATTAATTATGGCATGAAAGATGTACTCACCTTTTTCATGAAGCTGATAGCAAAAGATAAATTACCCAAAAGTCTATCCTCATAAAAGGGCACCGCCATGAAATTAAGTAATCAAAAAGGACAGGCATTAGTGGAACTGGCGCTGTCGCTTTTTCTTCTGGTTCTTTTGGTTTTCGGTGTATTTGAGTTTGGCAGAGCCATGTTCGTCAAGAATTCGCTCAACCTTGTTGCGCGTGAGGGTGCCCGCCGAGCTTCCGTAATCGATCCGTGGAATGCCACAACGATAGAAAGTTATGTGAGAGCCAGCGTCCCTCAGCCTCTTCAACCCGGATTAGTTATAAACGTTACACCTGCTTCACCGCAACACGGTATAGACACGGTAAAGGTGAAAGTCCAACTGCCATTCACCACCGTAGTTCCGCTCCTGATAACACAGTTGGATAGTATTACTCTCAGCGCTGAAGCAGCAATGCGATATGAATAAACGTAATCGGTTAGACAAGGAGGAGCCATGAAACGACCCAGTTCGGTAGTCATTACAGGTGTTTTAGCTTTTGTATTTGCAGGCTGCGCTTCTTTGCTTGCCTACAACTATCTGAAAAAACATGAAGGGAAGGCATTTCAGGGTGTGGCCGTTGTTTCTGCCGCCACTGATGTTCCCATAGGGACGGCGCTGAACGCGACTCATGTCAGGTTGGCAACCTGGCCAAAAGAGAACGTTCCTTCAGGTTATTATACCGATGCAGCGGCACCGCTCGGACGGGTGGCTGTGCGCCCCTTAAGCGCCGGTGATATCGTCACCGAGCAGAAGCTCATGCCGCTGAATGCAGCTGCAAACGGCGGTATCATGACCTATATCGTGCCGCAGGGGCATCGGGCAGTAACGGTGGCAGTCAATGAAGTGGCCGGAGTAGCCGGATTCATTACTCCTAACAGCAGGGTGGATGTTGTTCTGACTTCATCACTGCCGGGAAATAAAGAAGAAAGCTTGAGTAAAGTCATTCTGCAAAATGTTTCAGTGTTGGCGACCGGTCAGGTTACGGAGCAGAAAGACGGCAAACCTGCTGTTGTCCCGACTGTCACGCTGGATCTGACCCCCGAAGATGCCGAAAAACTGATTGTCGGTGCGCATGTCAAGAAGGGGTCCCTCCAGCTCCTGTTGAGAAATATTATTGATATAAACGCCGTCAGTACGCGCGGCGCAACCATCAGCAATGTACTCGGCCGCGGAGAGCGTGTTGTTACCGCCAAATCAACGTTACCGAAGCGAGTACACCAATCCGCGTCTCCTCCTCCAAAACCGGCAACGTATACCGTAGAGGTTATCAAGGGCGGTGCAAAATCGTCCCGTGAATTTTCAGCCGAATAAAAATATTCTATGAAATGAGGTGACAGGATGGGACCGTTCAGAACTGATAAAAATATGTGTTCGCTGCTGATAGTGCTCGCAAGCATCCTGTTCGCAGGGTTTGCCACCGCCGGGGTTACCACTGATGTAACCGTCAATAAAAGTGTCCTCCTCAACCTGCAAACGCCGTCCGAGAGGGTTTCCATAGCAACGCCGTCAATAGCGGAGCTGATTGTCATCTCGCCGACCCAGTTGCAGATAAACGGCACAAAGATCGGGTCCACCTCGCTGATTGTCTGGGAAAAGGGTGGCAAAACATCCTTTTTCGACATCAGGGTTAAAGGGGATATTACCCTGCTGGAAAAGCAGATCAGGGAGATTGCTCCCAATGACAGTATAACAGTGGATTATGCCAATGACACCATCGTCCTTTCGGGCAAGGCTGCTAACGACCAGACTATTGAGAAGGTGTACCAGATTGCCACGGCGTATGCAGCAAAAGAAACCGGCTCTATTTCTGGTCAGATTGGCGGCCAGCCGGATATCCGTCAATCTGGTGAAGCTAATGATAAAAAATACGGCGGTACCCTGGCAGCGATCAGTACGACGGGGAAAAGCCCTCAATTGAATGATTTAAAGTTGAAAATTTTCAATCATATACAAGTTGATGATCCCCAGCAGGTACTTCTGGAGGTTAAGGTGGCTCAGGTTGACAAGAATGCTTTGAGATCGTTGGGCATCAGCATGTTGATCAAAGGAGCTAGCGGAGAAGGCTTTTTAAATATGGTCGGTGCAACGGACGGCAGCATTAGTGGTACTACCCAGAGTTTGGGTGGCATCACTACACTCGATTCCTATCAATTGGGCGGTTCGATATTTAAATCCGGAATCGGCGGTGTGCTTAAGGCACTTGCAACAAAGAAACTGGCCAAGATACTGGCGGAACCAAATCTGCTGGTTAAGAGCGGCCAGGAAGGTAATTTTCTTGCCGGCAAAAAATTCTATTTCCCCGTTGTCACCAATGATACGACAAGTGTCCTGGAGATAAAAGTCGGCATCATTCTGAAATTCAAGCCGGTTGTTATGGAAAACGGCCTGATCTCCCTTAAGATAGATCCGGCCGAAGTCAGCAGTATATTAGGCTATATGCCCGGAAATAATTATCCGATTGTCGACTCCCGTGAGATACGATCCGACGTGCAGTTGAAAGACGGCGAGAGTCTGGTGCTTGCCGGACTGCTTCAGGAAGAGACGATCAAGAGCATGTCGAAAATCCCGTTATTGGGTGACATTCCAATACTTGGCGCCCTGTTCCGCTCGACGGAGGATGATCTGAAAGAAAAGGAACTGGTATTCTTCATTACTCCGAGGCTTGTCAAAGCAAACGCTCCGGATTTCAAGCCAGTGTTGCCGACTGACAAGTCGACGACAGAGGAAGAGAAGGAGTTGAAATGGATTCCACTCATAAATTAGCTGTTACCAGTAACAACAAGGGCAGTGCGCTTGTATTCATCGCACTTGCAATTTTTGCTCTGGTTGCCGTTTTGGGACTGTCCATTGATCTCGGTCATCTGTACGTGGTGCGCGGTGAACTTAAGAATGCCGCCGATGCATCTGCTCTGGCCGGAGCAGCAGTATTGTACAAAGATCCTCTTAATCCGGGCGCAACACCTGCACTTGATTTTACCAGAGCACGGACGGCCGCAACTAATTTTATCAGTCAAAACAAGTCGGACGGGATGAACCTTACAACCGGTACAATTGGTACCGGCTATTGGAACTTTTCGCTCAATATTCTGGATCCGGAAAACATCACTCCGACGAGTCAACATGTTCCGGCGGTTACGGCGACAATAAGTAGATCTTCAGGAAACAACGGCGGACCGGTTTCGACTTTTTTTGCGAAAGTATTTGGAGCCGATCAATCTGCGGTCAGTTCAAATCTGGCGACACGGCCGTCAGTAGCGGTTTCAGGCTTTCCCGGAACGGTTCCTGGTGGGTCACTCTTTCCAATGGCTCTTTCCAGCTGCATGACGGATCATTATTTTTCACAGGATCCGCTTCCAAGTCCGGCGACAACGATTAATATCAGCTCCGTGTACATCCCCGGGGGGACCGGTTGTTATACCGGACAATGGACCTCATTTCAGCTTGATACAAACAATGTCCCCGATGTCACCGGCCTGATGAATACCGGTAACCCGGATCCGCTCCAAACCGGAGACGACATCTGGATTCAACCCGGCGCAAAAGCGGCGCTTTACAAGGAAGTAAACAACTGGCTGCCGTCAACCGGCGGAAAAGACGTTCTCATGGCTATTGTCGGTACCAGCAGCGGAGACATCAATACCCACGCTGAGATGAAGATAAAGGGATTTGCAACCTTTCACATTGATTCTGCAAACCAGGGTGCCAAGTATATCACCGGGCATTTTATCGAATATTATAAGGCTTACCCCGGGACCAGACCTGGTGGATCGGTTTCAAATACTGTGACGCCGCCTCTGATGGTTCAGTAGCAACATCACATAACACGGAATTATTCTTATGACGCCTGAACTATCGATAATATTACGGGAGAGCGACACCGGTGCCATTAACGACATTGCCGCGGTTCTCAAAACATTTGACGGCTCTGTTGGAAAGCCCGCTGTGGCAGCCGATTTCCAGGAGGTACTGGCGCTGATTAAAAACGGAGAGCCGCACGTCATTTTTCTGGAGGTTACGGACGTCGAACAGGGTGTGATCGAGACGACCTCTCTGGTTTCACGATTTTCGCAGACTACGGTGATTGTCACTGCGACTGAGAAAAATTCCGACTGGATATTACGGCTGATCCGGGCCGGAGCCAGTGAATACCTGACGAAACCGATCATTCCCTCAGAACTTGCAGCCGCTATCCATAAGGTCACGAGACTCCGTGCTCAGAATAACGAATCTTCCGGTCAAAAGGGCACCGTCATCGCCGTCTATAACCCGTCCGCAGGAATGGGAACAACGACGATTGCCGTCAATCTTGCCGCTTCCCTGTCAGCGCGGGGGGAGAAAGTTGTCCTGGTTGATCTGAACCTTTTTTCAGGAGATGTTACGGCCTTTCTTGACCTCACTCCACGCTATACGCTGGCGAGCATCACCTCCCGCCCGGGACAGGTTGACGCCAGCTTTCTCAGGAGCGTTATTGTCCCTCACTCTTCCGGAGTGCATGTCCTCTGCGGACCGGTGGATCTGGGTGAAGCGGACAGGATACAGCCGGGACAGCTCCGGGACGTTATTGCCGTGCTTCAGGGAATCTATTCGTACACCATTATCGATGCCGGTGGGCAGCTCTTCGGCTGTAATCTGGCAACGTTTGAAAGTTCGGACAAAGTCCTGTTCGTCACGCTCCTGAATCTGCCGGCGCTTAAAAATGCGAAACGGTACCTTGCGGCTATGAGCAGCGAGGGATTGGGCCCTGACAAGGTTAAGCTGATCATAAACAGGCATTTACCAAAAGACGACATCAAGGTTGCCGATGCTGAAAAAGTCCTCAATACACGGACTTATCTGACCGTTCCAAATGCCTTTGCGGATGTTAAAACAGCAATAAATAAAGGGGTGCCGTTGACAGTATGTAATCCCCGGTCTCCGGTGATGAAGGCAATGGATGATCTGGCAAAACAGATACATTTGGATACAGCTGACAGAAGCATATCTATCTGGTAAGAGGTGATCTGACATGGTATTTCCCCTTAACGGTACTACTCTTAATAATCATTCAGCCGACGAAGTTGCTTCTACTTTTCAGGAATTGAAGAGCCGTATCCATCGCCTGCTCATCGAGCGCATTGATCTCAGCAAGCTTGATCTGCTTCGTAACGGCGAGCTTGAGAGAGAAATCGGGCTTGTGATTGAAACACTCATTGCTGAAGAGGGTGTACCGTTAAGCCGACAGGAAAAGGAGCGTCTGGTTATTGAAGTACAGCATGAAACCTTTGGTCTCGGGCCGATAGAACCGCTTCTGAGTTCTCCGGACATCTCCGATATTCTTGTCAACAACTACGCCAGTACCTATATTGAACGTCATGGGAAACTTGAAAAAACCGATATCGTTTTCCGTGATAATAATCATCTGCTGCAGATTATCGAAAGAATCGTTTCCCGGGTCGGGCGCAGAATCGACGAGTCGTCTCCCTATGTGGATGCCCGACTTCCGGATGGTTCCCGAATTAACGCCATTATTCCGCCTCTGGCCATAGACGGCCCGGTTCTCTCCATCCGCCGTTTCGGATTGATTCCTCTCAAAATGGCAGACCTGCTGGCGCTGGGTACGTTTGACCAGCGGATTGCAAAAATAATCGAAGGAGCGGTGAAGTCCCGACTCAATATTCTGATCTGCGGCGGTACCGGAACCGGTAAAACGACACTCCTCAACGTCATCTCCGAGTTTATACCCGACGATGAACGTATCATTACTATTGAAGATTCAGCCGAACTTCAGCTGAAACAGGATCACGTCGTACGTCTGGAAACCCGTCCGGCAAATATCGAAGGTTCCGGCCAGGTAACCCAGCGTGATCTGGTTCGTAACAGTCTGCGCATGCGGCCGAACCGGATAATCCTCGGGGAGGTGCGAGGCGGCGAGGCACTGGATATGCTTCAGGCGATGAATACCGGCCACGACGGATCAATCTCCACCATCCATGCGAATACGGTACGGGATGCAATGGCGCGTCTGGCCACCATGGTCATGATGGCCGGGATGGAACTTCCGGACAGGGCTATCAGGGAGCAGATCGCTTCTGCCATCAACATGATTATCCATCTGGTACGATTTCCTGACGGGTCGCGTAAAATCGTCAAGGTTTCTGAGATTACCGGTATGGAGGGAAATACCATCGTGATGCAGGATATCTTCCTGTTTGAACAGAAAGGCATCGATCAGGAAGGCAGGGTGTTGGGAGAATTCAAGGCAACCGGTGTAAGACCGACGTTCGCCGAACGGTTCAAGCTTTCCGGGTTTGATCTGCCGCCTGAAATTTTTGAAGGGAGGTCCTCCAGATGATGATCGTAGTTGTACTGATATTTATCTCGGTATTTCTGGCCCTGTTTGCTCTTTTTTCAGCCGTCCAGACGGCACGGCAATCACCGGAGGCGGAATTGAAACGGAGATTGCGACGTATGACCGCACGCAGTGATGCAACTGCTTCCGGGGCTTTTACGAGTGAAATTCTTCGGGAAACAGATCGCTCTGAAAAATTCATATATCATCTGCCTCTGCTGGGAGCGATCAAAATACTGGTTGTGCATTCCGGCGTCCGTATCACTCTTTCAATTTATATTTTACTGTCCGGGATTGCAGCCCTGTCAGGTTTTACCGTTGTATATATCTTGAGTAAAAATATTATTGCCGCATTTCCGGCGTTGGTACTGTGCGGAATGATTCCGTTTGCGTATCTCGTATTTCGCAAACATGAACGTCGGAAATTATTCGACGAACAGTTGCCGGATGCTCTTACGATGGTGGCGCGCTCTCTCAGGGCCGGACATTCGCTGCCGGGAGCAATAGAGCTGATCAGTCAGGAAATGCCGGAGCCGACGGGCGGTCTGTTTAAAACAGCCTACGATCAGCAGTTGCTCGGCATGAGAATTACCGACTCTTTGAGATCAATGCTGGAAAAGATTGAAAGTGCCGATCTGAACTTCTTTGTCACGATCATCAGAATAAATAGCGAAACCGGCGGTAATCTGGCGGAAATTCTCGACAAACTTGCCGATACGGTCAGGTCACGGCTGCAGGTCCGGCGGCAGGTCAAAGTCTATTCCGCTCAAGGTCGATTGTCGGGGTATATTCTTACTGCATTGCCGGTAGTTGTGTTCATCGCGTTTAATTTCCTGAATCCCGGATATATGAACGTGTTTTTCACAGAAAAAATCTGCCAGCTCGCTCTGGTTTTTGCGCTGCTCGCTCAATGTGCCGGATTTATGATGATAAGGAAAATTGTTGATATCCGAATATAGTTTTGTCTGTTAGGAGGAAGCATGCTCACGCTCATCACCATATCAATTTTTGCAAGTGTGGCACTTCTCGCCGGAGCTTTGCTCTACCCGATGTTGAGTAAACGGGACGCAGTCAGGGAACGGGTGGCGGGGCTCATGTCGTATGAGGAGGAACAGCCGAAACTTGTGCCGACACCCACTAAATGGCAGCAGTTTCTTTCTGAAATGGGCGGCAGGCTGAAAACGAAACCGGCGGAACTGAGTACCTACAGGGGAATGCTCACCGCTTCAGGTTTCAGGTCCGATGCGGTATATCTTTTTCTGGGGTGTAAACTGCTTCTGGCAGCGGCTTTACCGACCATTTACCTGACACTGATTGCATTGCCGCAGGGAAAGATGCCAGGCAGTTCATTGCTGGTGGCAGTCGCATGTGCCATCGGCGGATATCTGCTGCCGACCTTCTGGCTGAGACGTACAGCAGAACTTCGAAAAACAGAGATATTTCACTCGCTGCCGGATGTTCTTGATCTGCTGACGGTGTGTGTGGAGGCAGGACTCAGTCTGGACGCCGCCTTGATAAAAACTGCGGAAAATTATCAGCAGAAAGACAATCCGCTTATCAAGGAAATCAATACCGTAACACGGGAGATCCGTGTAGGTAAACCGAGGCAGGAGGCATTGAAAGGTCTTGCCGAACGGACAATGGTCGACGATATCAAGGCGTTTGTCGCCATGCTGGTGCAGACGGAGAAATTCGGCACCAGCCTCGGCAGAACCCTGCGCACCTATTCCGACTCGCTGCGCATGAAAAGAAAACAGCTGGCCGAAGAACGGGCGGCTAAAACTGCCATCAAGATGCTTTTCCCCCTGACAATATGTGTGTTCCCGGCTTTGCTGGTGGTCATGCTGGTGCCGGCTTTTTTCAAGATTTCCAGCATGTTCAGTAAATTCTAAAACCGGTAGATACGATGAAGGCAATCAATATCACAAACGACAATGAGCTTGCTGACGATCTGACCCTTGCCGAGACGCTTTTCAGTCGGATGGTCGGACTGCTTGGCAGAAAAACCCTCGATTTTGGTAAAGGGCTATGGATCAAACCGTGCAAAGGAGTACATTCATTCGGCATGCATTTTCCGATAGATGTCGTGTTTCTCGACCACCTTCTGCACGTCGTTGCAGTCTCACATTCATTGCCGCCAAACCGCCTTACCGGTCTGTATCTGAATGCGGCAAGTGTCCTGGAACTCCCAGCCGGCACGGTGGAGGATACTGCAACGGCTACCGGAGATCGAATCTGTATTACATAGGTTCAGATCTAACCCGGCAGTCATCCAGACGCAGCAGAGCCTCACATCGGGAGCAGGATGATGGAGCCAGGATCATTTGATAGTATCCGTACTGCCGGAGATCTGCACAAAGAAGTGATCTTTTATGTGTCTGCCTGCGAAGTTCCGTCTCATCCGCAGCAGGTCAAACTGACGGATCGTTCCTGGCCGTTTTTATGTTCTTTTATTCTGCATGCAGTTTTCATCGCGATTATCTGCAACCCTGCGTTCCAATACCCGATAGTGATAAGCAGCGAAACCGCCACCTTCTGGTTTTACCCGATGTCACCTCCTGCCTACAGCGCAGAGACAGATATGTCTCAACTCAATCCGCCGGTATCTCCTGCTGTACAGCAGGAAACTCCAGGAGGTGAACCCGGCAGTCAATTTAAGGCGCCTCCGGAGGTTTCTGATCGGGTTGATCTTCCTGAGTCTTCACCTGAAACGTCCGCTTTGCCATCCGAACCGGCACTCACCGTTGCCACGCCGCCACCGGTGAAAAAAACCGCCGAAGCAGCTAAATCATCAAAGCAACCAATGCCGCCGCGCAACACCACACCTCTGATTGCAGCGGCACCGATTAAAATCACAACCGTGCCGAAGGAAACTGAACCGGAATCAGAGCGTGCTCTTCCGGCTATTGACCCGGTCGTGCCCGGGAAAGATGTGAATAAATTATCCCGCGGTGAAAATGTGTTGAAAAGCGAGGGTGATTCAATTGCACAGCACAATATCGAACAAAAGCAGCAGGAAGCAGAAAAAGTGCGCCGTGATCAATTAGTTCGGGAACGGGAACAACAAGCCGCCCTGAACAGATTGGAACAGGAGCGCTTTGCAGTTGAGCAAAAACAGCAGAAACTTAAAGCTGCAGAAAAGGCACAGCGGGAACAGATAGCACGGGAGCAGGAACTACTGGCCATCCAGAACAGGTTGGAACAGGAACGCTTTGCCACTGAAAAAGAGAAGCAGAAACTACTGGCTGCTGAAAAAGCTCTGCGGGAACAGGAACAGCTTGCTGTCCGGAGCAGATTGGACAGGGAGCGCGCTGCGCTTGAAAAGGCCCGGCTGAAACAGCTGGCAGTCGAACAGGAACTCCGGAAAAAGAAACTTCTGGAAGAGGCGATACATAAACAGGAGTTGGAACGTGTTTCGCGCATTGCGGCAGAGCGCGCTGCTTCAGCTCTTGCCGCCCGTCAGAACAAATCGCTCCCTCAACACAATACAAAAGCATCAGAACCGCAGATTCCGGTAAAACAGGCAGAGAAACCCGTTGAAAAGAACGCTGCACAACAAATTGAAAAGCCACTTGATAAACCTATGTCAGTGGCCCTGCCACACATCAAGGGGGACATAAAGCTGGTTATGGCCGGTAAAGTTTTGCCCGGAGTCACTGTTACATTTACTGAATTTAAACAGTCGCGACGGGACAGGGCTCTCAGCAGGGCGGAATGGCGCCGGAGTACAATCATATCCCCGCTCATAGCACATGAACAGGAAACCACCCGCGAGGTAGTCATTGCCCGGGCTTCGCACGGTACGTACACGATCACTGCCGAGCCGTCCAGCGAAGCGTCACACGTAACAGTTTCTCTGAAGCTGTATGAAGGGAGCTCCCGGGCTGTCAGCAGGGAGGTGGGCACATTTACCATCTCCAGAAAGAGGGTTCTCTGTAAAATACTGATGCCCGAAGGGATTCTTTGGGATGACAATGCCGCTTTTTCCGGTAACATGGAGGATTCTGACGGCGTAATAAAGTTTAATACTGAGACCGGATTGATGTGGAAGGAGTATGCTGAGTAACGTGATACCGCTCAACTCTCTGCTTTTTCACTCATTGGTGTAATCAGCCCTCCCTGAATCGAACAACCGTAAAAAACTCCCCGCTATGTGTCGAAATCCTTAACAAATATACATCATCTCAGACATAAATAAGATTATTAACTTGCAATTACAGCATGTTGTAGTTTGGCATGTGTCTTGCGATATGTATCGTGATGGTATATGCCTATCGACCCGATCAGACTAAAACGCCATTCAGGAGGCGGTATCATGAACAGTCTAGTGGCCATACGATGTGAGCTGGTGTTGATTCTGTTTTTAGCCATGGTCACAGCAGGTTCTTTAGCCCCTTCGAATGCATTCAGCTCATGTGCTGCACCGCTGAACATGATCGAAGCTGAAAACTGCAAACCCGGCAACAGTTCCAGTGAATGGGATATCACGGGAGCGGGAGATCTCAGTATTCAGGGCTTTGCCACCGATATGAGTGTTACTGCCGGTGAAACCGTCCGTTTCAAGGTTCAGACAGACGCGGGCAGCTATCGTCTGGATATCTACCGTATCGGGTATTACGGGGGAAGCGGCGCCCGCAAGTTTGCCTCTGTTCTCCCCTCCGCTTTACTTCCTCAGATACAGCCGGCTTGCGTCACTGATGCAGCAACAAAACTCACTGACTGCGGCAACTGGACAGAATCGGCATCATGGGCCGTTCCTCCGGACGCCGTCTCCGGTGTATACATTGCAAAGCTGGTGCGTCTTGATACCGGTGGTGCGAGCCACATGATTTTTATCGTCAGGGATGAATCCGGACGCTCCGATATCCTTTTTAAAACATCCGACACGACGTGGCAGGCATATAACAGCTACGGCCTTGGTTTCATCGAATATCCTGATTACGGGTACCCATCCCAAAAAGCCGTCAAAGCCAGTTACAACAGGCCTTTTGTGTCCCGCGCCGCCAATACCGGTCTCGGGGCCTACAACTGGTTTTTTCAGGCCGAATATCCAATGATACGCTGGCTGGAGGCTAACGGGTACAACGTCAGCTACTTCACCTCGGTTGATGCCGACCGCCGTGGTGCTGAAATCCTGAAGCACAAGGTTCTGCTGTCGGTCGGGCACGATGAATACTGGTCCGGTCAGATGCGCGATAGTGTCGAAACCGCGCGCGCAGCGGGTGTTAATCTGGCTTTTTTCAGCGGCAATTCCATCTATCGTAAAATTCGCTGGGAAAACAGCATAGACGGTTCAGGCACACCCTATCGGACCATGGTCTGCTACAACGAAAGCAATGCACCTTTGCCCATTGACCCGGCAGGTCCTTCAGTCTGGACCGGGACCTGGCGTAACCCGACTTTTAGTCCTCCCGGAGACGGCGGCAGACCTGAGAACAGTCTGAGCGGTACGTTATTCACGGTTTCCACCGGACCAAATGACCTTGGAATTTCACTCGAGGTACCTCAGGCGAACGGGAAAATGCGCTTCTGGCGTAATACATCACCCGCTTCACTTGCTTCCGGTCAGATCTCAACTCTCGGAGACCGGTTGGTGGGGTACGAATTTGATGAGGATATTGACAACGGGTATCGCCCCGCCGGACTGATACAGTTATCATCGACAACAACCCTGGTGGCGGCAAAGCTTCTGGGCAGCAACGTAAACATTGCCGCCGACGTCTACCTGCCGGGCACGGCGACCCATGCCATGACTCTCTATCGAGCGCCGGGCAATGCACTGGTATTTTCCGCCGGCACAGTGCACTGGTCATGGGGGCTCGACGACCAGCATGACAACGGCCCGTCAATACCTGATCCGGCTATACGCCAGGCTACAGTCAACCTTTTTGCAGATATGGGAGTGCAGCCGGTATCATTGCAGCCAGGGCTGGCTGCCGCATCGGCATCAACAGACAGGAGCGCCCCCGTTTCGACGATTACCTCGCCGATATCCGGAGCATCAATGCCTGCGGGGACACCTGTCACAATCACCGGAACTGCCGGCGACAGCGGCGGTGGAGTGGTGGGAGCGGTTGAAGTATCGACCGATGGCGGTACTTCCTGGCATCCGGCTGCGGGACGTGAAAGCTGGAGTTACATCTGGAGGCCTGCAGCCGGTGGTACAGCTGTCATCCGCAGCAGGGCGGTTGATGACAGCGGTAATCTGGAAGCAGCTGCGGCAGGTGTGAACATAAATATAACCCCTGCCACTCAAACTTCATACAGCATCTGGCCCGGGACAACCATACCGGCTCTGGTCGACGGCGGTCCGGACAGTTCTGTTGAACTGGGCGTAAAATTCCGCTCCGATGTAAACGGCTCCGTAACCGGTGTCCGCTTCTACAAAGCGGCCGGCAATTCCGGTACTCACACCGGCAGTCTCTGGACGATCAACGGCACGCGTCTGGCAACTGTGCCGTTTGTTAATGAAAGTGCATCAGGCTGGCAGCAGGCTGATTTTGCAGCGCCGGTAGCGATCACCGCCAATACGGTCTATGTGGTTTCTTACCATGCGTCCGGTGGTCACTACAGTGCAGATATTAACTATTTTACCGGCAAGGGGATGGACAGTCCTCCACTTCATGCTCTGGCAAGCGGGGTGTCAGGTTTAAACGGCGTATACTCATACGGCAGTACGAGCAGTTTTCCCACACAGAGCTGGAACAATGCCAACTATTGGGTTGACGCGGTACTACTGGTAACGCCGCCGGCGACGCTTGTCTCCATAGCGGTACATCCGGCGAACCCGGCTATAACAACCGGCACCACGCAAACGTTCACGGCCACCGGTACGTTCTCGGATGGCAGCAGTCAGGATATAACTACGCAGGCTGTGTGGTCATCATCGAGTCCAGGCGTGGCTACCATCACCAGTACCGGTCTGGGCACCGGTATCAGTGCCGGAAACAGTGTGATCACGGCAACGTTGAACGGGTATGCCGGCAGCACAACTATTGCCGTGCAGGCGTTACCGCTGTCTATAGCAACAATGACTCTGGCCGGTGCGACCGTGAACAGTTCCTACTCATCCCAGGTGGCGGGGATTGGTGGAAATCTGCCATACAGGTGGACACTCGCGTCCGGGACTTTGCCGGCCGGACTGGTTCTCAACAGCCTCACCGGCACAATAACCGGCACTCCCACGACTTCAGGAAGTTTCAGCTTCGTGGCCCGGATATCAGATTCAAGCATCCCGCAACAGACCGTCACATCGTCCCTGAGCATTGATGTATCATCACAGACAATCTTTACAATTTGGCCGGCTTCAATTGTTCCGGGGATTGTGGATGCGGGTCCTGACAGTGCAGTTGAACTGGGTGTCAATTTCAGTTCCGACGCATATGGTCTGGTGACCGGCATCCGTTTTTACAAGGCGGCTGCCAATACCGGGACCCATGTTGGTAACCTCTGGGCGAAGAGTGGTACTCTGCTCGCCACAGCAACTTTCACCGGCGAAACCGCCTCCGGCTGGCAACAGGCCAACTTTACCACTCCGGTAGCCATCAGCGCCAACACTGTGTACATTGCTTCCTACCACACAAATACCGGCCACTACAGCGATGATCTCAACTACTTTGCCGGCACGGGTAAGGATAGCCCGCCGCTGCATGCCCTGGCGGACGGATTATCAGGGTACAACGGTGTATTTGCCTACGGCGTCGGCAGCTCATTCCCAAACCAGGGGTGGAAAAACTCCAATTACTGGGTGGATGTGACGTTCAGCGCCACTGCTCCTTTAGACACAACAGCACCAACCGTGACCTCATTTATCGTGCCGTCCATTTCAGCGAGCAGGGACGTGGCGATCACGAGCTTCACCGCCACTGATAACGTGGCGGTGACCGGTTATCTGGTCACCGAATCAGCCGTTGCTCCGTTGCCGGCAGCCACTGGCTGGCTGACAACTCCACCTGTTTCCTACTCATGTACGACAGTCGGAGCAAAGACTCTGTATGGCTGGGTCAAGGATGCTGCCGGCAATGTTTCGGCCAGTCTTAGTACAACCGTTACAATCCTGCCGGCAGATACAATTCCGCCGGTCGTGACCGCTTTTTCCGTACCGGCCTCCTCCTCCACATATACCGTTTCAATAACAAATCTTAGTGCGTCGGACAATGTGGCGGTCACCGGCTACCTGGTCAACGAATCTGGGACGACCCCTTCACTTGCATCAGCAGGGTGGACTGTAACCGCTCCGGATTCCTACACGTTCACGACGACGGGGAGCAAAACGCTCCATGCCTGGGCGCGGGATGCTGCCGGAAACGTGTCTGCAGACAGCAGCGCCTCTGTTACACTGATTTCGGATGGTCCGCTTCTACTCATTTCATCGGCATTGAATCCCTTCAGCGGCTATTATGCCGAGATCATAAGAACCGAAGGGCTCAACGCGTTTGCCGAGACTGATATATCCCTGCTCACGCCTGCAATGCTTTCAGCGCACGATGTAGCGATCCTTGGCGATATGTCTCTGACATCCGGACAGGTTGCACTCCTCAGTGACTGGGTCAACGGCGGCGGAAAACTGATTGCCATGCGTCCGGACAAACAGCTTTCAGATCTGCTCGGTCTGAGTGATCTGTCGGCGACTATTTCTGACGCCTATCTACGTGTCGATACCTCCTCCGGGCCCGGTGTGGGGATCGTGAACGAAACCATTCAGTATCATGGTTCAGCCGACCTCTACAGTCTTAATGGCGCAATTAGTCTGGCAACGCTTTATTCTGATGCAGCAACGACAACATCACATCCGGCCGTCACATTGAATAATATCGGAGCGAACGGGGGGCAGGCGGCGTCCTTTGCCTATGATCTTTCCCGTTCTGTTGTCTACTCACGTCAGGGCAATCCGGCCTGGTCGGGGCAGGATAGGGACGGTTATGCACCGATCCGTTCCGATGACCTGTTTTACGGCGCGGCAGTCATCGACCGGCAACCTGACTGGGTTGATATGAACAAAGTGGCGGTTCCACAGGCTGACGAACAGCAGCGCCTGTTGGCAAACCTCATTATCCGGATGAACCAGAATAAAAAACCGCTGCCACGCTTCTGGTATTTTCCCCGCAGTCTGCCTGCGGTCGTGGTGATGACCGGTGACGATCATGGCAATAACGGGACCGCCGGGCGGTTCGATTCCTATGTGGCTGCCAGTCCTCCCAACTGCTCTGTGGACAACTGGGAGTGTATCAGGGGCACTTCGTATATTTTTACTAAATCCCCGCTCAGCAATATGCAGGCTTTGGCCTATACCGCAGCCGGGTTCGAGATTGCGCTCCATGTCAGTACCAACTGCGTCGACTGGACGCCGTCAACTCTTGAATCATTCTATGCGGCACAACTCAGCGCCTGGCAGTTGAAGTACGACACTCTCCCCGCACCGAAAACACACCGGACGCATTGTATCGCCTGGAGCGATTATGCGACTCAGCCTGTGGTTGAATCGGCTCACGGAATACGGCTTGATACAACCTACTACTACTATCCTTCGGCCTGGGTCTCCGATCGCCCGGGATTTTTCACCGGTTCCGGTATGCCGATGCGTTTTGCCGACTCAACCGGCACTCTCATTGACGTTTACCAGGCAGCGACCCAGATGACCGATGAATCGGGCCAGACATTCCCTTTGACGATCAATGCCCTTCTCGATAGTGCCATCGGTCCGGAAGGATATTATGGTGTCTTTGTGGCCAATATGCACACCGATGAAGCAGCATCGAGCGGAAGTGACTCAATAGTGGACTCTGCACGTGCCCGGGGAATACCGGTGATCTCGGCCCGTCAATTACTGAAATGGCTGGATGGACGCAATACTTCGACCTTCAGTTCACTGGAGTGGAATGGTTCTGTTCTCGGTTTTTCAATCACTGCCGCCCAGGATGCAAACGGGTTGGTTGCTATGGTGCCGGTGACGGATGGTCAAACCGTTACGAATATTACCCGTAATGGTGCTCCGGTCGTCTTTGCAAAGGTCAAAATCAAAGGCATCCAGTATGCAAACTTTACAGCGCTGACCGGTGTGTATCAGGTAACGTATGCCGCTGACGCTGCGCCGCCGGAGGTTAGTGTGGTTTCTCCTGACCATGGATCGTCCGGCGTCAGTACGGTATTCCAGGCCGCCGTTACCTTCAGTGAGCTGATGGATGCAGCCAGTATCACCGGCGGCACCTTTGAGCTGCGTGACCCGATGAATGCTCTCGTTCCGGCTGTTGTTGTCTATAATTCAGCGGCACAAAAGGCTCTGCTTGAACCTGCCGCTCCGCTGGAACGTTCAACGAACTATACCGCCACCGTCAAAGGCGGGGCAAACGGCGTGAAAGATCTTGCCGGTAATCAGCTCAAGAGTGATTACAGCTGGTCGTTCAGCACTACCGCTACGTCAAACGGGTCATATTACATCTGGCCGGCTTCGACGGTGCCGGGTGTAATAGACAGCGGTCCTGACGCTGCAGTGGAGCTGGGTGTGAAGTTCCGTTCTGATATCAGCGGGTATGTCACGGGGATCCGTTTTTACAAAGCAAACGCCAACAGCGGACTCCATATCGGCAATCTTTGGACGGGAAGCGGTACGCTGCTGGCATCGGTTCCCTTCAGTGGCGAGAGTGCTTCCGGCTGGCAACAGGTACAATTCCCTGCCTCGGTGCCAATCAGCGCCAATACGGTATACGTGGCTTCCTACCATACAACTGCAGGGCATTACAGCGACAACCTGAACTTCTTTAAAAACAATGGTGTAGACAATCCGCCACTGCATGCCCTGGCCAATGGTATATCCGGTTTCAACGGGGTGTATGCGTATGGTTCAGCCGGCAGTTTCCCGAACCAGGGGTGGAACAGTTCCAACTACTGGGTGGATGTGGTGTTTAGTGCCATCCCGGCGCCAACGCTATCTTTCATCACGGTTACGCCGGGCAACCAGAGAGTCGTGATAGGCGCCAGCCAGCAGTTTACCGCCACCGGGACTTATTCCGACGGCAGCACCCAAAATCTGACAGGCCAGGTAACGTGGAGTTCTGCAGATACAAAAATTGCATCTATCACCGGTGCCGGTCTGGTGACGGCACAGAGCCTCGGAATCACCACGATGTCGGCAACCCTGAACGGCATCACCGGCAGTACGAATCTGACCACGACAGACCAGATAGGATTTGTATCCCGTAATATTTTTGCCTGTGCCGGAAGCGACCGCTTTGCCCTCACACAGGCATGGCAATGATACTGTGCTCCTGATGTCAGTCGGGAAGTATGGTGCGTTGCACCGGGAGGAGGTTCCTCATGAAAAAACCATTCATACTGTTCACGGCATTATTACTGTTCGGTGCCGTATCAAATCTGATACCGCTGGAGGCGATCGCCGCCACAATCTGGCCCGGTGCAACAGTTCCGGTTATCGCGGACTCCGGTCCTGACAGTGCTGTAGAACTTGGCGTGAAATTCAGATCCGATTCCAGCGGCACGGTGAGCGGCATCCGTTTCTACAAGGGGAACGGCAATACCGGAACTCATACCGGCAGCCTCTGGTCGAGTACCGGCACGCGTCTGGCCACGGCCACCTTCAGTGGTGAAACAGCCTCCGGGTGGCAGCAGGTGAACTTCAACACACCTGTATCCATAAGCGCAAATACGGTCTATGTGGCCTCGTACCACACCAACAGCGGTCATTACAGTTGCGATCAGAACTTCTTCGCGAGCAGAGGGGTGGATGCGCCGCCGCTGCATGCCCTGGCAAACGGGGTTTCAGGAGTCAACGGAGTCTACATCTACGGGACTGGAGGAAGATTTCCCAACCAGGGCTGGAACAGTTCCAACTACTGGGTGGATGTGGTTTTCAATGCAACCACTTCGTCCGATACGACTCCTCCGACTATAACCGCTTTCACCATTCCGTCTTCCGCGACTGAACTTACCATTCCAATAACAAGCTTCACTGCAACGGACAATGTCGGTGTGACCGGCTACCTCGTCAATGAATCGGCAACTAAACCTTCGTCAACAGCCAGCGGCTGGTCGACAACAATTCCATCCTCCTATACATTTACATCCGAGGGCAGCAAGACCCTCTATGCCTGGGCCAGAGATGCCGCGGGTAATGTGTCCACCGGAGTGAGTGATTCTGTTGTCATCACGCTTGATTCCGGTACCACCGCCAGTACCCCGATTCTGATTATTTCATCAACATCGAATCCTTTCAGCGGATATTATGCTGAAATTCTCCGCGCTGAAGGGCTCAATGTTTTCGATGAGAGTGATGTTTCTTCGCTGTCGTCTGCACAGCTTGCTCCCTATGACGCTGTTATTCTTGGAGAGATGTCGTTGACCTCGTCCCAGGTCACGATTTTCACTAACTGGGTCAACGGAGGAGGGCACCTTATTGCGATGCGGCCGGACAAAAAACTAGCCTCTCTGCTGGGATTGAGTGATCTCGGCTCAACGATTGCGAACACGTACCTTCTTGTAAACACGCAATCCGCTCCCGGTGCCGGAATCGTTGATCAGACGATCCAGTACCATGGTACGGCCGACCTGTATTCTCTCAGCAGTGCCTCAAGTATTGCAACTCTCTACTTCAGCTCAACAACGGCAACATCAAATCCTGCGGTCACTCTGCGTACTGTCGGCAATCAGGGTGGACAGGCGGCAGCGTTTACCTATGATCTTGCCCGCTCCGTCATCTATACCCGCCAGGGAAATCCAGCCTGGTCAGGACAGGAAAGAGACGGCTATCCGCCGATTCGATCTGATGACCTCTTCTACGGCTACGCAAGTTTCGACCCCCGTCCCGATTGGATCGACCGGGATAAAGCATACATCCCTCAGGCTGATGAACAGCAGCGCTTATTGGCAAACCTCATCATACAGATGAATATCGATAAAAATCCCCTGCCGCGCTTCTGGTATTTTCCGCGCAATCTTGAGGCGGTCGTTGTCATGACCGGCGATGACCATGGCAATGGCGGAACAGCCGGGAGATTCGATACATATAACGCCATGAGCCATTCAGGTTGTTCGGTTGCGAACTGGGAGTGCATCAGGGGCACGTCATACATTTTCCCGAACACTCCTCTCAGTGACAGTCAGGCATCAGCCTACAGCAACAGCGGTTTTGAAATCGGAGTCCATGTCACAACCGACTGCCTGGATTGGACACCCGCATCGCTCCGTTCCTTCTATACGAATCAGTTCGCTGCGTGGAGGGATAAATACAGCAGCCTTCCTTCACCGGTAACACACCGGACTCATTGTATCGTCTGGAGCGATTACGCGACTCAACCGGTGGTAGAACTGTCGTTCGGCATGCGGCTTGATACAAACTACTACTACTGGCCTCCGGAATGGGTTGCAAATATTCCCTGCCTGTTCACCGGGTCCGCAATGCCGATGCGCTACACCGATGCTAACGGCACTCTCATTGATGTCTATCAGGCGCCCACCCAGATGACAGATGAATCAGGTCAGACGTACCCGTTCACAATAGATTCACTCCTCGATAATGCCATCGGTCCTGAAGGGTATTTCGGAGTTTTTCTCGCCAATATGCATACTGATGCAGCTGATTCGGCCGGATCAGATGCAATTGTCCGCTCTGCGCAGGCCCGTGGCGTGCCGGTGATCACCGCCCGCCAGATGTTGACATGGCTGGATGGACGAAACGACTCGACATTCGATTCACTGTCATGGAACGGTACCAGTCTGAATTTCTCTATCACTGCCGGCCAGGGTGCCAACGGTCTGGTGGCCATGGCGCCGCTGCAAAACGGTCAGTCCGTGTCACGGATAACGAGGAACGGCAGTTCCATTCCATTCTCCAATGCAACGATTAAAGGCATCAGGTACGTCCGCTTTGCGGCTGCCGGCGGAAACTATCAGGTTACATATGCTTCCGGCGGGTCCGGAGATACTACTCCGCCGACCGTAACCTCATTTACGGTTCCCGCGACGGCATCAACTCTTATCGTCCCGATCAACAGCTTCTCGGCGACGGACAACGTTGCGGTAACCGGCTATCTGGTCAACGAATCTGCAACAAAACCATCTGCAACCGCCATCGGGTGGACAACCGGCGCCCCGGACTCCTACACCTTTGTGACAGCGGGCAGCAAAACCCTCTACGCCTGGGCACGGGACGCAGCCGGAAATGTGTCCGCCAGCATGAGTGATTCCGTCACCATAACCATCAGTAATCAGGGTGGTCCATACACACTCTGGTCATCAGCGACGACTCCCGGGGTCGTGGATTCCGGGCCTGACAGCGCAGTGGAACTTGGCGTCAGGTTCCGTTCCGATACCGGCGGTTACATCACCGGAATCCGCTTCTACAAGGCAGGTACCAATACCGGCACGCATATCGCCAATCTCTGGACAAACAGCGGCACCCGTCTGGCAACGGCCACGTTCAGCAACGAAACCTCCTCCGGTTGGCAACAGGTGAATTTTGCGGCTCCGGTGGCTATCTCTGCGAATGTTGTGTATGTGGCCTCGTACCATACCAACACGGGACATTACAGTTTCGGCAGGAGTTATTTTGCCGGAAATGGCGTGGACAGCCCGCCGCTTCACGCCCCGGCTGACGGAGTGTCCGGCGCCAATGGAGGGTTCGCCTACGGAGCCGGCAGCAGTTTCCCGGGGCAGGGATGGAACAGCTCCAACTACTGGGTGGATGTGGTATTTCAGCCATGATAACGTTTAACATACTAAATTTATTACATAAATACATGCTTCTTCGAGTCTTTCGGAGGTAACGTCATGAGAAATATATTCTGTGCAGTATCAATTATGATCGCATCAGTACTACTGATCCCGATATCGTCACATGGCGCCTCTATCTGGCCATCCTCCGCTGTTCCGGGGATCGCTGACTCCGGGCCCGACAGCGCGGTGGAACTGGGAGTCAAGTTCCGTTCAGATACAAAAGGTACTATTATCGGAGTCCGTTTCTACAAAGGGATCGGCAATACCGGCACCCATACCGGCAGCCTCTGGTCGAGAACCGGTTCGCGCCTGGCAACGGCTACCTTCAGCGGTGAAACCGCCTCCGGCTGGCAGCAGGTAAACTTCGCCGCGCCGGTGACCATCAATGCCAATACGGTCTATGTCGCTTCCTACCACACTAACAGCGGCCATTACAGCTGCGACCAGAACTTCTTTGCAGGCGGTGGAGTCGACGCACCGCCGCTGCACGCCCTGGCGAACGGGGTGTCAGGCGTCAACGGTGTGTACGGCTACGGGTCTGCAAGTAAATTTCCCAACCTGGGGTGGAATAGTTCAAATTACTGGGTGGACGTTGTCTTTAATTCAACCGCCTCGTCCGATACGACCCCGCCGACCGTGACAGCATTTACCGTTCCGGCTACATCATCATCGCTGACCGTATCTGTCAGCAGCTTCAGTGCAACAGACAATGTCGCGGTAAGCGGATATCTGATCACCGAATCATCCGCGAAACCTGCTGCAGGTGGCGGCGGTTGGTTGACATCAATTCCGCTCTCGTACATATGTGCAACGGCGGGCAGTAAGACCCTCTACGCCTGGGCCAAAGACGCCTCAGGCAATGTGTCGAACAGCAGAAGTGCGGCCGTTGTCATTACCATCCCGTCGGGAGGTGGTGGGGCGGGCGCCTGGTATGCGGGAGACCTGCACGTGCACCGCAGCTGCGGCGGAGCCCCGGAGGCGGTGACAAGCCTGTACCAGAAAATGCTTTTGAATGACCTTGCGGTTATGTCTCTGCTGGCTGACATGGGTAATGGCGAGGTGCAGAACCCGGCCACCGACCTGCCGCTTGTAACCGGAGGAGACGCCTCTGTATCGGCACCGGGCCGGATTCTGCATTGGGATGCGGAGTGGCATTGGGATGCCGTGTACGACCAGTATTCCAACAAGGCCCTGGGCGGGCATGTACTGGCACTTGGTCTGTTGGAGGCACATCAGATCTGGGAAGAGTACACCTATCCGATATTCAACTGGGCGCATCAGCAACATGGTGTTGCCGGTTTTGCGCATATGCAGTATCTCGATAACGGTATTCCGCAAGGTCTTGATTGCTGTACGCCTCTGGAATATCCGGTCGAAGTGGCGCTGGGGTCGGCAGACTTTATTGCTGAGGATGTGAACGGCAGCGATACTGCCATTCAGGCGTATTACCGACTGCTCAACTGCGGCTTCCGTCCCGGACTTGCCGCAGGTACAGACTATCCATGCAACGGCGGCGCGGATCCCGGTTCGCTGCTGACGTATGTGCAGGTGGCCGATGATCAGATGAATTATCGCACCTGGATCGATGGCATCGCGGCAGGGCGAACGGTCGTGTCGCGCAATGGACAAAACGAATTTCTGGATCTGAAGGTGAACGGCACTGCCGGACCCGGTGATGAGATCAAACTGGCCGGGAGCGGAACGGTGCAGGTGACGGTCCAATGGTCGGCGAACCGGAATCTGAGCGGAACAATTGAATTGGTAAGTAACGGCGTCGTTGTCGCCGCCAAATCGGCCTCTGCGGCATCAGGGAGTCCGGCAACTCTGAATGCTTCGGTCAATTTCACGAAGAGCGGCTGGCTGGCGGCCCGCAGAATGGGGAGCAACGGGCATCAGCTGCATACCGCCGCCGTGTACGTGACAGTGAATAATGCTCCGGTACGTGCAAGCGTTGACGACGCGCAGTTTTATGTGCAGTGGATCGACAATCTGCTGGAGAAGACATCTCCGGGCGGGGCATGGAGTTACTTCTTCGTGAACAGTCGAGCGGCAGCACAATCACGCTATCAGTCTGCCCGATCGATCTATCAGCAGATCGCGCTTGAAGCCGGAGGAGGAGTGAATCCCCCTCCGCAGCCGACAGGGACGATCTTCACCAGCCAGATCCCGGGAGTGTATGAAAACGATGCGGATTATGAGTTGGGTACAAGATTCCGTGCCGATGTGAATGGAACGATCACCCAGGTGCGCCTCTATACCAATGCGCTGGAGGGTGGAAGTCACACCGTTCGCATCTGGCGGGTATCTGACAGCGCCGTCGTGGCAGGGCCGTACACGTGGAATTTTTCATCCGGCAATGCCGGGTGGAAATCGTTCACATTACCGGCACCGTTGAGTATTACCGCCAACACCGATTACACGGTGTCGGTTTCCAACAGCAGTGACCGCTACTATGCCGGTCAGCTTAACGGTTTTGATGCGCCGATCGTAAACGGGCATGTATCCACGTATACCGGCAGCGGAGTGTATTCGACGATTCTGGGAACTATGCCGACTTTGATCTGGAACAATACGAACTATTTCCGCGATGTAGTGTTTGCCCCGTAAAATAAAAATAACATCAGATATGTAGATGCGTTTCAAAAAGGGGGAAAAATGATCTCAATTTCAATTATTCTCCGTTTGATCGCCGGAATATTACTGTCTGCGATTCTGCTGACCGACCTTCCTGCCCGCGCTGCCACACTGGACAGCCATACGGTCGTATTGGATGAGGGGGGCAAAATCATCCCCTGATTGTTACAACAAATGCCAATTCAGTAGTGTTGGGTACAGGAAATGACCGGGATAGGGCGGTGGCCAGGACAGTAAGCCCTGATCAGACAATGATGAGCGAATTCCTGTCCCCGGCAGGGGATACGTTCTGGGTTCAGTACATCACTGCACCGGTAGTTTCCGCCGGAATGACGGCGACAATTTCCTGCATCGGGCCGACAGATGACCACTGGAACCTGGCGGCCATTGAGATAGTTGCCCAGTAGACATAAGACATACTGTTGCTCATGGCACTCATTGCCTTGACGGAGGGTGCCATAAACAACATCCCGGAAATTTTCAGTAGAACAGCTCCGGATGTTAACTTTTCTACATCGCAGTAAGATTCTTCTCAAGTCTGCATTTATGGCATTTCATTCCCTCCAGGCAAATATATATATAACATCCGCCATCCTCTGTAATGTCAGCAACATCCTGTAATTTAACAAATATATATTTGGCATCATGCGTGAATGGTGAATTTGTTAATTGATTGATACGTGGCGTTTTCACATTGCCGCGTACCATTCTATTTCGCTACACGATGTAATTTAATGATTCATATAAGCAAATTTTATACAAATCTATACGTATGTCATCCGCCGCCGGGGTAGAAAAGGTCTAAATTAATGCCAACCAAACAGATGGTACATAAAACAGCCGATGTCGATTTGTCAGTAACCAAAATCAACGATGCCTGCAATGTATCCGGGATTCAAGCATCAGAACACATTGCATTCAGGCACTCCATTTGCGATTGGTGTCTCAGGAAAGCACAGCATTTTATGGATCGAAATATGCTTGAAGAAGGTTTACGCTGGGATCTCCTGGCGGGGCATATAGCCCATTTCGACTGTTCTCCTCTGTCGTCTCCGTTGATAGAGTCACACCTTGTGGACGTTGCTTCACGTCTACCCACTCCTGAGCTGGTCAGAGAACCCACTGGTCAAAAGCCGCGTCGATGGCTGCATGTCCTTAATGTGGCGTTCCCGGTGGGAGGTCATACCGCCATGGCGGCCAGGTGGATGACGCTGGATCCTGATCATAACAGGCACAGCGTAGTACTTCTCGATCAACGTCAAGAAGTCCCGTCCTCTCTTCTGGATGCCGCAGAAAAGACGGGAGGCGTCGTCGAAGTATTAGATCCGGATGAATCGATTATGAGTCGGGCGGTGTGGTTGAGGAATTATGTGTGGCAGGAGGCCGATGTTGTGGTGCTCCATGTTACATCGTTCGATGTGATTACAACGGTGGCTTTGGGAATTCCCGGAGGGCCGCCGGTACTGCTGGTCAATCACGCCGCCCATATATTCTGGATAGGATGTTCCGTGGCCGATCTGGTACTCAATTGTCGTGGATCGGCACTGGAGCACGATTGGACGGTTCGTTACCGCGGTATCGACCCCCAGCGGAGTCTGACCCTGCCTATCCCGCTTCCTTCTCCCCGGTCGATCCACGAGAAAGAAGACTCCGCTGATCTCAGGCAAAAATCCAAGACCGCCATGTCCCTGCCGCCCGGAGCACTGGTTATACTGACTGTGGGGAGTTCCTTTAAATACATGCCGATGCCAGGCATCGATTTTTTGGATGCAGCGCTGCAGATTCTGCAAAAAAATGCGGACTTTTACCTGATTGCTGTCGGAGTAGATGAGGACGCACGCTGGAAAGAGGTCAAGGACAGAAGCGGGGGACGATTACGTGCGGTGGGGCGACAGCAGGATCTGAGTCCGTATCATGCAGCGGCAGACGTCTATATTGAAGGGTTCCCGTTCGGGTCGACAACAGCCCTGCTTGAAGCGGGATTGCGCGGCATTCCATGCGTACTTGCGCCTGCGATCTGCCCTCCGCCGTTTACATCTGACGGGGTGGCGCTTGAAGTGCTGGATCGACCGATCGACCTGGATGATTACGTCAGGGTCATCACTTCACTGCTTGCGGACAGTTGCGAAAGAACGAGGATCGGTAGTTTACTGGCGGAATCAATTGCGGCCCATCACGGAGCAACCGGCTGGGAAGGATATCTGGATGTGATCAAGCAAAAACTTCCGATATCCCACAGTATATATAGCATGCGTGCCGCTCCATCCGTACCGGTCGGTATTGTGAACTACTGGGCCGGTTTTTCAAGTCTGGTGCAAAACGACCCGCTGGTCATAGTGATAAAAGAGGCGCTCAGACTGGGCTTGAAACCCGGATTAGATTTGCCGTTGAAGGAGGCAATACACGCATCCAAATCTTTTAGAAAGAACTATGAGTTGATTGACCTACTGGCCGCACTGACAGGTCCGATTTCATCATTTCTGCCGTCGGTAACCTCCTCCGGTTTCTATGACAGACCTGTTTTCAATTTTCCGGCCTGGGGGGAAAATTATGCGCTCACGGTCAAAAATCATGAACATATGCTCTGTGGGTGATCATGACAAGTCTGAGACTATTTCATCTCAAGCTATGAAAAGGGTGGGGCAGGAGTTGACTTCTTCATAACGATATATATGTGCCGCTCAATAGCAAAAGGGAGATCTTTATGGATATAAGCATTATTATATGTACGTATAACAGATGCAACAGCCTAAAGACGACAATGGATAGTGTTTTATCTGCTGATATCAATGATGGCATTGACCTGGAAATCGTAGTTGTTGATAACAATTCCACTGATGCAACAGCAGAGGTTGTACGCAATTATGCAGACAGCACAGATATTACAATACGTTACATTATTGAGCAGAAACAAGGTCTGTCCTATGCCCGCAACAGGGGAATAAGGGAGGCTGAAGGGAATGTACTGGCGTTTATTGATGATGATGTAATAGTCGCAAAAGACTGGATAAACAGTATATTTTCCACCTTCCAGGACAGCGCGGTGTCCTGTGCGGGAGGAAGGATTTATCCTGTTTGGCTGGAGAGTCGTCCAAAATGGTTGAATCAGGAGTTTCATAAATATTTATCCCTGCTTGACCTCGGCAATGAGAGGATCAGGATGGACAAACCGGGGATATGGGGAGCAAATCTTATTTTCAGGGCTTCCCTGTTTGAAACATACGGGATGTTCGACACAGCACTTGGAAGAACAGCAGGAAAACTATATGGAGAAGAGGAAGTCGTTGTTGTAAAAAGACTCATTGATAACGGGGCAGGTGTCTATTATGTCCCGGAAATCGTGGTGCATCATTGTATAGGCCCAGCCAGAATGAAAAAATCGTATTACAGGAAGTGGTATTTTGATACGGGAGAGCTCGCCGGCATTCAATTAGGGCATTATCCTCATCGTAACTTGAATGGTGTGCCATATTATGTATTGAAGGATTTTTTCTTTGCCTTGGGACGCTTTATTGCCGGTATAATCAGACAACCTGAAAACATATTTCTTTCTGAATTGTCCCTGTTAGGGAAAGCAGGTTTTATTAACGGCAGATGTATGTTTCAAAAGTCTCTAAAAGTCCACACAAGCGCCGGTCGCCCCGAATACAACAAAATGACTCCCGCATTACCGCAATCCAAAGATAAAGTTCTTATTGTTTCACCTGCTATTCCCCGCCCCGATATGAATTCCGGAGATATGCGACTCAGTTCACTGATCGATATTCTCGCCCAAAAATATTCGATAACCTTCATTTCTGTAGAGTATAAACCCGGAGATGATCGATACATTTCTCGTTTGGAAGGATCAGGAGTCACCGTCTATTCCAAGCAGTTTTCTCTGTTGAATATGCTTAAAAATGAGCAGTTTAAGATCGCAATCATGGAGTTCTACTTCACAGCAGAATTTTATCTCAACCGGATACGGATTCTTCAGCCTGAATGCCGTGTGATTGTTGACAGTGTCGATGTTCATTATCTCCGCTTGAAGCAAAAGTACGATCTTACGAAAGATGAAGCTGACCTGGCGATATATGAGGAAACAAAAGAAAAAGAAATTAATGTCTACCGTAAGGCCGATGCGGTTATTACAGTCACCACGGATGATGCCGCAGCTCTTATCAAGGAGAGCTCAGACATCCGGTGTGAGGTAGTGCCAAATATTCATGAGATAAGCCTTACTGATGCCTCTCCGGAGAAGAATACGCTCATTTTTGTCGGCGGATTTTCTCACGATCCAAATATAGATGCAGTTCTTTATTTTTGCAGAGAAATTCTGCCGCTGATCAGAAAGAACAAACCGGATGTCCACGTTATGATTGTAGGGAGCAACCCGCCGGATGAGATTGTAAGGCTTGGCAGTGATAGTGTCACGGTGACCGGTTATGTGCCGACTACCACCACGTATCTCCACAGAAGCTGCGTTTCTGTAGCTCCTCTCCGTTATGGTGCCGGCATGAAGGGAAAGATAGGGGAAGCCATGGCACATGGAGTCCCTGTGGTTACAACTCCGGTCGGGGCACAGGGCATGGGTCTTACTGATCGTAAAAACGTCATGATCTCCGACTCTCCCCAACATTTTGCCGCTGCCGTCGTGGAGTTGCTGAATGATCGTAGTCTCTATGACTCTATCAGGAATGATGCTGTACGCATCATTGATGATAACTACACGACACCTCAGGTCGCGAAAAGCATGATCGATGTTATTGAAAAGGTATGTAACAGCCAGGTTAAGCGTATGAGCCTTGTTGGCAAGGCGCTGTTTTTGAAGGACTACGTGATGGATCATGTCAAATCAAGGTTCAATTCTACCGGGGTTGAATACGGAGTTACTCCTAACCGCACCGCCCGGCTATCAATCTCAGGAGTTTCAAATGACGCACGATGATCTGATCAGTGTCATAATTCCTACCTACAACGGGAGTAAATATCTCCTTTCAACGGTACAGTCGGCTCTCAACCAGACCTACAGACCGATTGAAGTGATTGTCGTAGACGATGGTTCCACGGAGAATACTGCCGCAGCCCTTAAACCTGTAATGAACCGGATTACCTATATCCGTCAGGAAAACCGTGGTCCGGCTGCTGCGAGAAATCACGGCATACTGATGAGTAAAGGGAACTATATTGCGTTTCTGGACCATGATGATATATGGATGCCGGACAATCTGCTGGGGAAGATAGCACTCCTGAGAGACAATCCGGAATGCGCCATGGTGTACAGCTATCCTGAACTGATAGACGCAGCAGGAAAATCCCTTCCACAGACGTATCATTTAGTCTGCCCGAGCGGTTGGGTGTTCGAGGATTTTCTTCACCACAACCGGATTGCGACGTTTTCCTCTACATTGATCTGCAGAAACATTTTCGAAAATGTGGGAATGCTGGATGAAAGCCCCGAAATTACCTGCTGTGATGACTATGATATGTGGCTACGGATAACGGATATGCATAAAATAATATTTTCACCAGACAAAACCGTCAAATACAGAATCCATGAGCAGAATCTCCTGAAAAATCACTCGTTAAGCTTCAATTCAAACATACATGTTTTCAGAAAAGCACTGAAGGACTGCGGCACTGTTTCGCACCTGCCACAAAAAAAACTTTCAAACATAGTCAATGAGCATCTCTACATAAAATATTCTGTCTACGCCTTCAACTTTTACTATGACATGTGCAATTACAAATTGGCACGAGATCTTCTCTGGCGTTGCGTTCGATTGCAGCCGTACACCCTTAAAAACTGGGCATATTTACTGTTATGTTTATTCCCTTCACCCTTCATCACCAGGTTGAGGTCAGCAAAATCAATGATGAAAGAAATGATATGATTCCTCAAAAATATACCTGCCTCAAATCTAACAATGTAAACATTTTTACAATCCGCTTCTCCCCCTGTCAGTAAAGCTTCCATCGTATCTTACGCAGTAAATCAATTCACATATTTCACATCAAATAAGTTCGCAACGTGCTGTAAAAACGTCGAATAAATGTGGCACTAATAGTGCTATCCAGTAGTTGATGTACGTATCTGCTGCCTCATGATCAAGAGAGGTTTTCGTATGGTAATGCGTATAGGAAGAACTCTTCCCCCTGCGGCATCGCCGTTTAATCTCAATGATATCGTGTCAGGGATAGCCGGTCTTATTGAAGGGGAGGGTGAAGTAAAGAGGTTCGAGGAGAGCCTCAAGATGTTTTTCCAGGTCAGATACTGTTTTGCCGTTTCGTCCGGGAAGGCAGCCCTTGTCATAATACTTCAAGCATTGCATGAAATATATCCTGATAAAGATACGGTTTTGATACCAGCATATACCTGCTACTCGGTTCCGTCAGCGATAATACGGGCAGGATTAAAAGTCCGGTTGTGCGACATGGCGCCTGATACCCTCGATTTTGATTTCGACCGAATCGTTGAGGAATTGGAGAATCCCTGTCTCCTCTGCGTGATCCCCACCCACTTGTTTGGTATCCCGTCCGATGTAGAGCGGCTTCAGTCTTTGATAAATCAACGCGATATATTTGTTCTGGAAGACGCCGCACAGGCAATGGGTGGAGAATGGAACGGGAAAAAAACCGGAACGCTGGGTGATGTCGGATTGTTCAGTCTGGGTCGCGGGAAGGCCTTCTCAACTGTAGAGGGTGGATTAATTCTGACAGACAACGACCAGATCGGGCAGATGCTTGAAAAACGACTGGCTACTATACACGGATATGGAACCTTCGACTGTCTGAAACTGCTCCTTAATGCGGTCGCACTGTCGGTTCTCGTTGACCCAAGGATATACTGGTTGCCGAAATCGCTGCCATTTTTGAAACTGGGAGAAACACATTTCAACCCATCATTTCCAATCAGGAAGATGTCGCCTTTTCAAGCGGGAATGGCTAAAAAATGGGAGTCGGCACTTAATAAACTTACATCAGCACGTTTGATAACTGCCAAAAAACTAGCAGTCTACGGGATGCAGTCTGTGGGAACAAGCAAGGGGACGTTTCCTGATTTGATCCGGTTTCCCGTGCTGCTTGCAAATACGGAAACCAAAAAAAAGATACTCCGGAAAGGTGAAAAGATGGGAATAGGAATATCCGGCGGGTATCCCGATTCTATCAATGGAATTGATGAACTCCGGGATTTTTTTGAGGGGAATACGTTTCCGGAGGCAAAAAAAATCGCAGAAAGATTAGTTACTTTCCCTGTGCACCGTTTTGTTAACGGGAGTGATGTAAAAAACATCACACATTTGTTCAGGTCACAGTCAATCAACTGAAAATAGGGTGAGATGAAGTGATCAGTGTAATTATTCCGACATACAACTGCGAAAAATATATCTGTGAAGCACTGGACAGCGTGCTTCACCAAACTTATTCAGATTACGAAATAATTGTTATTGACGATGGGTCAACTGACAATACCAGAGCGATTATCGACGGTAGATACCATTCAGTTCGATATTTTTATGTGAAGAATAACGGCGTTGCAGCTGCAAGGAATGTGGGCATATCAAAGGCACGAGGGAGGGCTGATTGCCTTTCTTGATGCCGATGACAAGTGGCTGCCGAAAAAGCTGGAGAAGCAGGCGGCATTATTTGATGAAGATATCAATTTGGGAATGGTATTTACGGAAAACTTTTTCTTCAATGAAAACGGATTACTATCAGATAAAATAAATAAGCGAGCACGCTTGATGCGGGGAGATATTGTAAAAAATATTTTTATGAACAGTTATGTCGTTACCTCCACTGTAATGGTCCGAAAGAACGTATTTGAGTCGGTCGGGCTGTTCGAGGAAGAATTGATAGTCGCTGAAGACGATAACATGTGGATGCGAATCGGTATGAAATATCGTGTGATACTTCTTGATGAATCAATGCTTATGTATCGAATAACAGAAGGGAGTCTGAGTAGAAGAGATCATAATGTATTTACAGGAGTGAGCGCAAGTATCAGAATTATCAAGATAAAATATCCTGATTTATGTAAGCGGCTTGGAAAATCATCAATCAGAAGAAAATATTCTGAGTTGTTTTATTCAGAAGGATATCACTGCTTTTCACAGGGCAGGCAGAAGGAAGCTCGATGCAATTTCGTCAAAAGTTACTGTAACTGGCCTCTGAAATTTAAATCATTATTGTATATGGCTTCGACATATTTCCCGCAGGGGTTAATAGAAAGAATCCGGGATGCAAAAATGAGATTCTGTAACCAGGCAAATATATGACTGATATGTATACATTAGAACTTAAAGACATTGTGCACACCTTGAGAACCGAAAGCACGGTATACCTCATAGTTTTGTTGTATCTGTTTTTTGAATATGTAAGGCCTCAAAGCTTATATCCGGCCATAGATATTATTCCGTATGGCAAGATAATCATATCTATGTGCCTGATATTGTACCTCCTGCAAAAAAAGAGAAATGATGTAAGCAACACAGCAAATATATTAATGGTCTTATTTTTATCTGTAATTCTGATGTCGTCATTTTTTGCGCTTTCTCTTGAATTATCCATGTCCTATTGGTCAGATTTCATTGCGTGGATGCTTGTTTATTACCTGATAACTAACATTGTAAACACAGAAAAAAGATTTCTTATCTTCATTCTACTCTTCCTTTTGTGCAGCTTTAAAATGGCCCAATTCAGCACCAGAGGTTGGATTGCGGGAGGAAGAGGATATTCGACGTACGGGTTTGGAGGAGGACCGGGGTGGTTTCATAATTCGGGCGAATTCGGTATTCAAATGTGCATTTTTTTCCCGCTCGCCTTCTATTTCTACCTTTCTTTAAAAAATTTATGGCCAAAATGGAAAAAGATCATGTTTTCTCTTATACCCATTACCGGTTTTCTGGGCTTAATAACCAGTTCAAATCGGGGGTCCTTAGTAGGGGGAGCTGCGGTCGTATTCTGGATGTTCCTCAAAAGCAGATACAGGGTAAAGGCGTTGTGTGGTCTGCTTCTTGTCGGAGTTCTGGCGTTCAAGCTTGTACCGGCGGAACAGATCACCCGTTTCCAGGAGGCCGGTGAGGACAAAACCTCCGTTTCAAGGCTTGATAACTGGAAAAAAGGTTTAAAAATGGCAGAGATGTATCCTGTATTTGGAGTTGGTTACAAAAACTGGCAGGTTGCGGACAGGGAAATTTTTGATGGTAATGGTCTTTTATCGCACAACATTTTTGTAGAATGCCTCTCTGAGCTTGGTTACGTTGGCCTTACTGTATTTGTACTGCTGATATATTCTACATTTTCAAATAATCACCAAACAAGAAAAATTGCGTTGAAAAACGAATTAAATGAAAATAAATTTATATATTACATGGCTCACGGGTTGGATGCAGCGTTAATTGGATATCTCGTTAGTGGATTTTTTGTCACAGTTCTGTTCTACCCATATTTCTGGATCAATCTATCAATGACAGTGGCGTTGAACCACATTGCGAAATCAAGATATCAACCAAGTGATATAGGTAGTTCAACAAGGTCAAGAGCATAATAATGGCATTAAACTGATTGTAAAAAATGAGTCTGTCCACCAACTTTTTCCCGGAGTAGAATCGTTTCAGTGCATGAAAAAAAGTTCATTTTAGTCCGTATAAATTTATATCAGTAATTTAAATGATCATCATCTCTGTCTGCAATGAAAGACATTGCCTGATGGCTCTTAGAATATTACTTATTAATAGGGGGTAATAATGCTATCTGAATTATATGCCTGTCCCGTTTGTAGTGAAAACCTTGAACAGGAGAATTCAAGTTATCGATGCATTTCTTGCATGGAGGAATTCCCGATTATTGAAAATATTCCTATTTTTGGCGATTTAAGTACTTATTATGGGGAAGTCGAGCGTAATACAATGACGGAACTGATTAGGACGACGGTTCTAGATGGCCACGAAAAGGCGATTTCCAACATAATTAAGGATCCTTTTGTCGTGAAATACGTGCTTGATGAAAGTCGAGCTTTATGGACTAACTTTCTACCAATCGATCATCATACAAAGTTTCTTGATGTAGGTTGCGGATGGGGAACGTTGTCTATCCCTATTGCCAGAATAGCCGGCCATGTGACCGCAATAGATGCCACTATGGAGCGCGTTAAATTTGTGGAAATAAGGGCTCAGCACAGTGGTATATCCAATATATCACCTGTGTTAGGTTCAGCAACTGCTCTCCCTTTTCCTAGGGAAAGTTTCGATATGATTGCATTTAATGGCGTTTTGGAATGGTTGGGAGCAATAAATACAAAAGAATCTCCTTATAAGATTCAGATTCAGGCTTTGAGGGAAGCCTATAGGGTACTTAAACCTGGAGGTCTTATCTATGTCGGCATTGAAAATCGATATAGTCTTAGATATTTTCTCGGTCAAGTTGACGATCACAGCTTCCTAAGATTCACAAGTCTTATGCCAAGATGGATGGCCCAAGCATATTACAAAATGAGAACATCAAATAATTATTTTATGCATACTCATTCTTTGCCTGAATATCGCAAAATGCTCAACTCTTCTGGATTCACCAAAGTAAAAGAATATCACCCTTGGCCAACATACCGAAATCCAACAGAATTCGCTGAGCTTGAATATCGCTCAATTTTGAAACATTTACGTGAAAAAGCACAACTTGAGCATGTACCTAATAGGAAATGGATATATATTCAATTATTAAAGGCTATTACTGCTATAGATAAACAAGGTTTATTCTGCCATTCCTTTTCTTTTATCTATAAAAAGCTATGATTTTATATGCTTATTGAATTGATTGTTTTGGGTTCTTTTCACCATAAGTACCATCTTTCTTGAGATCTGAAAAAGTTGCCGAATTATCAAAGGGCTCTTTATACACAGACCACTTCTTTAGTCAGATCTTAATGGAGGATGATGGATGACTTGTACGTTGTAATGAATCGCCACCAGTTATCTAGACACTTCCTGTTTTCAAGAAGTGACGTTTTTCAAACTCAACCGGTGACAGGTCGTCATTGTAGCCATGACGACGGATCGGATTGTAGAACATTTCGATGTAATTGAAAATGTCTTGTCTGGCTTCTTCCCGATTTTTGTAAGTTTTGCGCTTGATTCGTTCACGTTTGAGCAACTGGAAGAAACTCTCAGCAACCGCGTTGTCGTAGCAGTTGCCGCGACGACTCATGCTGCAAACCAGATTGTGTGATTTCAAAAACGCCTGCCAATCACTACTGGTGTACTGGCTACCCTGGTCGGAATGAATCACAACCCCGTTCTTTGGTTTACGTTTCCAGACTGCCATCAACAAAGCATTGAGTGCCAGATCGACGTGCATCGTGGGCCGCATTGACCAACCGACGACCTGCCGTGAAAACAGGTCGATCACAACGGCCAGAAACAGCCAGCCTTCGTACGTGCGAATGTAGGTAATGTCAGTCACCCAGACCTGATTTGGTTGCTGGACATCAAAGTCCTGCTGGAGGTGGTTCTCTGCAATGCTGGCTACCTTGCCGCCCTTATATCTTGGTTTCCGGTAGCCGACTTGAGCTTTAAGGCCATCCTGCTTCATCAGGCGGGCTACGTGGTTCTTGCCGCAGATTTCACCAAGCTCGCGCAGGTCGCTATGGATTTTACGATAGCCATAGACGCAGCCGCTTTCCAGCCAGAACTGCTTGATGAGTCCCAACAGCCTCTCGTCGTCTTTCTGCCGTGCTGACGCAGGTTGCTTGAGCCAGGCGTAGTAGCCACTGCGATGAACTCTCATCATGTGGCAGAGATTGCGAATTGCAAACTCGTCTTGATGCGCTCGGATAAAAGCGTACCTCACCGGGATTCTTTGGCGAAGTACGCGGTGGCCTTTTTTAGGATGTCTCGTTCTTCTGTAACTCGCTTCAGTTCAGCTCTGAGCCTTTTGATTTCGGCCTGCTGATCGACCAAAGGGGAAGCAGTGCTGTGAGCCCTGACTGTACTTCTTAACCCAGGCATACAGACTGTGAGTGGTGACGCCCAATCGTTTGGCAACATCGTAGACTGAATGGCCTCGTTCCGTGATTTGTTTGACTGCTTCTAGCTTGAATTCTTCGGCGTAACGCTTGTCGCTCATGTAATCCTCCTGAAGTCATTTTATATAACTCAGGAGTGTCTAAGAAACTAGGGGCGATTCAGTAAAAATAAAAGAGTTATGGGCTTACCTAAATTGTGTGTACCCGTTTTTGGTCGACTATATGTACCTGTAACTGGAACAACTTCTATGATGATCAATATTAAGCGTTTTATATCCGATGTATTATCTGCGAATGGAATACACTCCATGTTGGAACATTATTGCCTGTCCGATAAGGCTTTTATTCTAATGTATCACCGGGTAATGAGTTCCCATTCAGAATTGCCATACTTTGTTCAGCCAGGCATGTATGTAACTACTGATTCTTTTGAGAAGCAGATCGTTTATTTAAAGGGGAAATATAAAGTAATTTTCTTAGAAGATTTGGTTATAAAGATGAAAAAAGGTGAAGAAGTAGGCGGTTTTTGTGCGATTACATTTGATGATGGGTGGCATGATAATTTTACTGATGTATTTAAAATACTTAAAAAATACCAGGTACCTGCTACCATTTTTATTGCGACTGGGTTTGTGGGAACTGAAAATGTTTTTTGGCCGGAAGAAATTTGCTATTGCCTTGAAAAATTCATAACAAGTAAATCAAATCTCAATGATTCGCCGTCTTCTGTAAATAGTTTTATAAAAGAAATATCTCATTTTCGTGCGTGTGTTCGGGAGGAATTCTTTGAAAAATCGGTAGAAACACTAAAAGTATACTTACCGGACAAGAGGGATGAAATTCTTGAATATTTCAAAAATGTCTATAAAAACGAAAAGTTGCCGAGACAGATGCTGAGTTGGAGTGAAATAAAGGAAATGTATGTGAGTGGTTTGATAAATTTGGGTGCACATACAGAGAATCACGTAATTCTTGATCAAGTATCACGTGAATCAGCTATTGATGAAATTTCTAAGTCCCGCTTAGAAATTGAAAGACAAATCGGCGTGAAGGTCAAAACTTTTGCCTTTCCAAATGGGAATCAGAATAAAAGTATTAGAACTATCCTTTCCGAACAAGGTTTTGATGCTGCCGTAACGACACTTAAAGGATTTGTAGCAAAAAATACGCCACTTATGGAAATTCCCAGAATCGGTATGCACGAAGATGTGTGTAACACCATACCGATGTTCAGATCTCGAATCTTATTTAATAAATTTTGAGAAGGATACTATGAACATTTTGGTGACAGACGGCGAAAACAGATCTTCCTTAGCAGTAACACGATCACTTGGAAGAAAGGGGTGTACCATTATTGCCGTTGGAAGGTCCGCTAATGACATTTCATTCAGTTCCAAGTTTTGCCATAAGGCATATTTAGTACCGGATCCATTGACTGATGGAATGAATTATCTTCATGCAATATCGGAGATAGTCGCCAAGGAGCGTATAAATGTCATCTTCCCTATGACTGAACAGTCGGTTTACTGCCTCAATAAATCCAGAAATATTTTGGGACAGAATGTTATTCTTGCATGTGCTCCACCAGATAAAATGGAGGCGGTTTCTAACAAGTACACACTATTCAAAACTGCTGAAAAACTTGGAGTTGATGTGCCAAAAACTAATTATGTGGCAGATATCGGCGATTTCTACAAAATTAAAAACAAAATTAAAGTTTTCCCAGTGGTTGTGAAACCGGCCTTTTCTAAAATTCAGGATGGAGATAAGATCTTCTCCACCGGGGTAATGTTTGCAGCTAACCAAGCCGAGTTGAATCATTTGTATGAGTCTCAACCGGTATTACGTTATCCATCATTGATCCAGGAAATGATTACTGGCATTGGCACCGGGTTATTCACTTTGTTTGACCAAGATCGACACTTAGTTCTCTTTTCACATCGTCGTCTTCTGGAAAAGCCGCCATCGGGCGGAGTAAGCGTGTTATCAGAGAGTATTGCCGTTGAAAATGATATGGTCGAAGCTTCACGTAAATTATTATCAAATGTTCATTGGACTGGTATTGCCATGGTCGAGTTCAAAAGAGACGTTCGGGATGGTCGACCGAAGTTGATGGAGATTAATGGTAGGTTTTGGGGGTCATTGCAGTTAGCAATTTCTTCTGGCGTCGATTTCCCTGAATTATGCCTTGACTACTACCTCGGCAAAAAGAAGATTTTTACGATGCCTGATTACACTGTAGGACATAAGTTGAAATGGTCCTTCGGTATATTAGACCATATGATTATTCGTCTAAAAAAAAGACACACGTCTCAAAACCTCCATCCGGAAGTCTTTACAATCTGGCAAGTAGCAAAAGAATTATTGGAGTTCGGTTCTTTGAATTCTTCTTCTGATGTTTTTGACATCAGAGATTTAATGCCGTTTGTTGCAGAGTCTAAGGAGTACATAAAAAATTTATTAGGGGCGAATCGTTGATACGTCTTTTGCACACCATTGATACCACCGGGCCTGGTGGGGCTGAGACTGTCTTTGTGAATCTGATTATGGGATTAGATCGACAGAAGTTTGAATCTACGGTCGTCATTAGAGGGTCGGGATGGGTTTGTGATGAGCTTGTTAAAAACGGTATAACCCCTCAATTTATATACAGCAAGGGGTCTATTAACCTTAAATACCTTTTTGAACTTGTTAAAATTATTAAAAAAAATAAGATTGACTTAGTGCAGTCCCATTTGTTGGGTTCTAATCTGTATTGCAGTCTTGCTGGTCTTATTTGTGGTGTAACCGTTGTATCAACTTTTCATGGCTTTGTGGATATTCAAGCAAAAGAACGATTTTCACTGATAAAAAGTTGGCTTATCAACCTTGGGTCAACAAAACTGGTTTTTGTTTCGGATAAATTGAAAGACTTTTATATATCTGAAAAGGGGTTCTCAGCAAGAAAGTCGATTACCATTTACAACGGAGTTGATACGACTCGCTTTAAGCCTCAACAGGATAACAGTATTAAAAAAAGACTAGGCTTGGGGCCTAATAATGTTTTGGTGGGATCTGTCGGAAATGTTCGGGCAGCTAAAGGGTACAATTATCTACTAGAAGCAGCAAAACTAGTGGTAAATCAATATCCACAATTTCGTTTTGTAGTAGCGGGTCAGGGTTCCGGTAAACTATATGAAAGTTTGCTGGATTTGAGAAAAGAACTGGAGTTGGAAGATCATTTCTTTTTTTTAGGATTTGAGCCAGATGTTGCAAAGTTCATGAATAACCTCGATATTTTCGTGTTGTCTTCCGTTTCTGAAGGATTTTCAATTTCGACAATTGAAGCAATGGCTTGCGGAGTTCCAGTGATTGCAACATGTAGCGGGGGGCCAGAAGAAATCGTTATTCATTTGGAAAATGGATTTTTGGTAGATGTATGCAATCCTGAAAGCATTGCGGAAAATATAATGTCATTATTTAAAAATAAAACTATTAGACAGCACATTATAACGAAAAGCACGGAATGTGTTAAAGCATTCTATTCTGATAAATTAATGCTCTACAAATATGTAAATATTTATGATTCAGTACTGCTAATTTAATTCTGACCACTATGGCTATACTTTGAGTGCTGATTCCTTACCTAAAGGAGATGTAATTCTGAAAAATATCTCTGTAATAATTCCTTGTTTTAATGAGATTGACACAATAGCTTTAGTTATTACGTCTGTCAATCTAGCTCTCAGAGAAGCGAATTTCTGTTTTGAGATTGTTGTTGTCGACAACGGTTCTACTGACGGAAGTGATACTGTTGCCAATAATAATAAGGCTAAAGTTATTTATAGTGGTGCCACCACTGTATCTGGAGTCAGAAATATGGGGGTTATCTCATCAAGAGGTGAAATTCTTGTTTTTTTAGATGCAGATATTATTGTCCAACCACAATGGGGGCAATCTCTTCGATCTGTTTATAATTGTATAGTAGAAAACGATAATTTTATAACTGGTTCACATCCGCATGTTCCGAATAATATCAGGCCCTTATTTTTTTCCTGGTATAAATGTATATCTGAAGACTTACGAAACACCCATCTAGGGTCTGGTCATATGATTGTTTCTAGAAAAACGTTTAACAAACTTGGTGGTTTTGATGAAAACCTTGTTACGGGCGAAGATTATGATTTTTGTCAAAGGGCAAAAAAGAATGATGTGAACGTAATAACTAATACTGAATTAGTTGTTTATCATCTAGGCTACCCAAATAATATGATTGAATTTGTAAAAAGAGAAATATGGCATGGGAGAGGTGATTGTATTACTTTGAGCAAATTCTTCAGCTCAAAAGTTTCTATGTCTGGGGTTATTTTTCTATTATTGAATCTATTGTTATTACCGGCACTGTTTTATGACGTAAAATTTTTTTTCGGGATTATTTTAGCTTTATTAGTAATGGCTATAACTGTAAATTTATACAAGTTCGGAATAGGTGACTATCGTTCGTTATTCAATAGAAGTATTGTTGCTTATGTCTATCTTTTGAGTAGGGGGCTATCTTTGTTGGTTTCTTTTTCGAACAGTATCAGATCTTGAATAGATATATAGATTGATTATCTATAAGGTTAAATGGTGCTGCTATGTGTGGTATCGCAGGAATCATTGCCAAAAATAATATTAATTATCAAACTTTAATAGAAATAGCGAATGCTATGGCGAGCACTCTTCTCCATCGTGGTCCCGATGCTCATGGTGTATGGGGTGATCCACAGTATTCAATTGCATTATCCCACCGTCGTTTATCCATTCAAGACTTATCATCTGCCGGTCATCAACCAATGTCCTCTAACAGCGGGCGTTTCTTCATTGTTTTCAATGGAGAAATCTACAATTTCAGAACCCTTGCCGAGGAATTACGTCAACTTGGTCACCAATTTCGAGGGCATTCTGATACTGAGGTGCTTTTAGCGGCATTTGAAGAGTGGGGCATTGGGGTAACACTACAGCGGAGTCGAGGCATGTTTGCTATGGCGATATGGGACAGGCAATCATGCGAATTAATTCTATGTCGCGACCGGCTGGGAGAAAAACCACTTTTTTTCGGGTGGATCAATAAATGTTTTGTCTTCGCTTCAGAACTGAAGGCATTTAGAAATGTTTTTAATGGTGCATTAATTATTGATGATAACGCTTTAGCAGCCTATTTTCGATACGGTTACGTGCCCACACCCCACTCTATTTTCAAAAACATTTTCAAGTTATTACCGGGGACTTACCTGCGAATACCCCTGCCTCTCCCCGATGTGAGTGAGTTTAATCCTTTGCCCGACAAAAACTTCCTTTCACCTCAGCCGTACTGGAATGTCGAGACCATTGCCCGCCAGGGCCTTAACAACCTTATTTTGGATGAGCATGAGGCTATTTCGATCCTCGATTCGTTGCTCAGAGATGCGATCGGCCATCAAAAAATCGCAGATGTTCCGATCGGAGCCTTTCTTTCCGGAGGTGTGGACTCATCCCTTGTTGCTGCCGTTATGCAGGCAATAGCAGATAAACCCATCAGCACATTTACTATAGGTTTCAAGGAAAAGGAATTCGACGAAGCCCCGTACGCGCGCGCCGTTGCCCAGTATATTGGTAGTGATCATCAAGAATATTATGTTTCAGCCAATGATGGTTTGGCTTTGGTTGAGGACATACCCCGGTATTGTGATGAGCCTTTTGCTGACTCATCACAGATTCCGTCGATGTTTGTTGCCAAAATGGCACGTCAGAAAGTCACCGTATGTCTTACCGGCGATGGTGGGGATGAATTATTTTGCGGATATAATCGCTATTTTGCGTGCGCAAACATCTTGTCTTTGCAGAAGCGTGTGCCGTATTTTTTACGAAAGCTAGTCGGTAAATCCATAGCCACGATTCCACCACGGGTTTGGCAAGACAGTTACTTGCTCTACAAACGGCTCATGCATGATAAACATACTCAGGCCAATGTTGGATTGAAGGTTCATAAACTGGCCGCTCTGATACGCATGAACTCAAAGTATGAAGCCTATCGCTTTTTGATGTCCTACTGGCAAGAGCCCGGTGATATCCTGAAATATTCTCGGGAAGTAACCTCAATTCTAGATCGTGACTCCAGCCCGATGCTCGGTAACTTTATTAATGATGCAATGTACTGGGATCAGCTGGGATATTTGATTGACGACAATCTGGTGAAGGGGGATCGTTCCAGTATGGCATACGGTCTCGAAACACGGTTGCCGTTATTGGATCATCGTATCGTTGAATTTTCCTGGCGATTGCCACTTGCAATGAAATTCAGAAACGGCAAAAGCAAATGGCTGTTACGTCAAGTGCTCAATCGTTATGTACCAAAAAACCTAATTGAAAGACCTAAAATGGGATTTACAGTTCCCGTTGGAGACTGGCTAAGAGGACCATTGAAATCATGGGCCGGCGATTTGCTGCATTCGGAAAGCTCCAGTTGTGTTGGCGTGTTGAATGAGATAAATATCCAGCGTGTCTGGAAAGAACATCAGAACAGTAGCCACGATCATTCACACAAACTTTGGGCACTCTGTATGTGGCTGGCCTGGGTCGAACAAAAATATTAGCATATCTGTAAAGCCGAGATAAGCTGAGAAAAGTGGACTCATTCTGTGTGATTGCAACTTTACCACACGCATTGTGTCCACGTTTTCTCAAACTTCCTGAACCTGTTTATATTCAAAACATCTGCTGATGTGGTTCTGACCTTTTCTTCAAAAAATTACAGCCAAAAAATAAGGCCCTTAAATTACTTAATGATCTTTAAATTACCTGGTGGCGCAAAAGTGGAGACTGGCGTTAGAGAGGAATTAGAAATAACAACATCATCAATATACATTACAGTCGTTTGATCAAAGCCTGAGTTCGACCATCCAAGTAAATACATTTCGTTAATATAGTTTCTACCAGCACTTCCATACATGTCTAAATTTGTATAACTTACCACCTGCACTCCGTTCTTCCAAACTTGGACTATCCCATCATTAGCTGTGGAACTTGTCGGAACCTTGACCCTTACCATTACTTCCATCCATTTTCCGCGGTCTACCGTAGCTATAAAGTTATTGAATACAGTCATAGCTGGCTTCTCGCTCCCGTTATGGTAACGATGAATATCCAAGTTAGAATTGCCCCCTGACGCAGCAGAGAGAGATAGGTTTATTTGGAATCCCGGAGACGTGTATGGGTTAGCGTAAATGGCCCAAAATTTATTATTGTTTGGACTTACATTTCTATGAGAATAATTAGTGGGTATATACACATACATACGGCCCCAAAACTCATTTATTTGTGGAAGAACTGCACGCTGCTCTGCCCATGCATCGGCAGTCTGGTCTGAGTTACCATTAAACTGGAACCTTAAAGAATGTGATCCAGAATGGGCCATCTCGGTTGATATAGTAGTTGTTGAAGGGGTATAGTCACCCCAATAGCCACCACCAGTTGAAGCTGAGCGATCACCAGATTCAAAACCATCTTGCAATAGTGTTTGTGCATTAATAGTCTGGGTTGTTATGCACAAGAACAGAACAGCGAAAAAACAAATAACTTTTTTCATTTTTTTCTCCCTTCATTGATTTAATAGATTAATTGTGAAAGCAAGATCTGATTTAGCAACCAGATTACTCCCTTCACAAACAACAAACTTCATGCCTTAATGTGGTTTCCCCTGGTTAACAACAAAAAAAACCGGGGCCAAAACCATTAATATGGCATTTCGGCAACCCGGCTGTCTCGGTGAGACCCGTAGGCTTTCCGCCCCATCTTTGCAGATGGTTTAGTATTATCGTCTACCTCATATATTCTTATGTGCTGTATATCATGGCCCATGTGTCTTCCGATGTGATTGGAATCACAATAAATCCGGTAAAATGTTTTTGTGTGAATTTCACCTCTCCGACGGTGCCCACATGACCATCCTGCTGCCTCTGACGTACCGCCACCACGCGGCAATAATGGCTGCATTGACTGTTACGAAATAAACAGGAATCTTCACCAATGCATGGGTAGACATAGATTTAGCGCCCCATCCAAGCAGGGCAATAAGGTAAAAAGTAATATGAAGTGCAAAGATTATGGAGTATCCGACCGAATTAAAACTTAATGCCGCATTGGTCAAAAAAGCGGCACACAGGAAGAGAGGCACCAGCCATCTTAGCAGCTTGTGGCAGAAATACTGGTATGAAAACAGTCCGTACCGGAACGGATTAAGAAATTCGAGATTATGAAAAAATACCGTCAGTCCTCTGATCACCGTGCGAATTTTACGATCGAACTCACGCTTGCTGTCGGAAATATCCTGATAGCATCCTATGGCATCAGAGTCACTCACTCCCCGCATCCCTAACTTCATACTATTCAGAACAGTCCTGAAATCACTCTGCATCTCTCCGGAAAAGTCACGACATACGTCAGCGCGTGCAGCAAAAAACGAGCCGCTGAGTCCGACAAGGGAGTTGACTTTAGATTCCAGATCCCTCAGCCACATTTCATACCTGACATAGAAGCCCTCGCCGCACGGTTTGCCATCGCGACCGATTACCTTGTCTGAACTGCTTACGCAGCCAACCGATGAATCGGCAAAGTTGGCAATGATTTCCTTAAGTCCGCAGGGATCAATAAGAGTGGCCACGTCGGAGAAGACGATGATATCACCGGTGGCGTGCAGTACGGCGTCTTTCTGTGCGCTTTCCTTGCCGCGACGTTCTTCGAAGGCAAGGAGCTCTATGCCGTGGTCAGAGTAATCCAGTACAATCTTGTTAGTCCCATCGGTAGAGCCATCAGAGGCTACCAGTACCTGAAGTTTTCCAGCCGGATACTCCAGGGTGAGGGTGTTATTGAGTTTTTCCCTGATCCTGCGCTCTTCGTTGCAGGCGGTGATAATGAGGGTCGCACGCGGTTCAAATGAAACTTTTGACGTCGGTCTCCGTCTCAGCAGGAGAAGGGATAACGGATAACCAAAGTAGGCGTGAAAAACCAGAAATAAAGATGCTGTAAAAAGTAATTCCATGGGAACTCCTCAGGAAAGCCTTTATTGTGCCCAGTTAACTGCATTCTGTTCGCGCCATTCAAGGGTAGGTGACCGCGTCCGGAAATAGAGCCGGCAATACGTTTCAGCCATACTCTCAGCAGAAAAAAACCGGCAAGCCTTGTCTCTGGCTGCCCGCGACATTTCCACTCGTAGCTCCCTGTTCTCCTGCAGGAGCAGGCATTTTTCCGCAAATGCTTCAGGATTGCGACTCTCAATCAGGAATCCCTCGACTCCGTTAGTGATGATCTCGCCGATTCCTCCTACTGCGGGGGCGATGACCGGGATTCCCCGGGCAATTGCTTCAAGAATGGTCATAGGAATACCTTCGTGAATCGAAGTGTTAAGGTACACATCTATGCCGTTATAAAAATGATCCATATCGTCCTGATACCCCTTTAAAGTAAAACAATCCTGCAGCCCATAGCGTTGAACCATGGATTCAATAACAGGCCTTTCGGGACCTTCTCCCACCAGTTCAAAGTGAACTTTCCGGGAGGTGGTGTTACCAATTGATCTGGCAACTTCAACCATGAGCGGGTAGTCCTTTACCGGGAATAAACGTCCGGAAGAGCCGATTACAAACGTTTTGGAATTCTGCCGGGTCAAAGTGGCATCCGGCAGTTCAATGCCGTTATGAATTGACTCAATGCTGCTTTCTCTGAATGCATACTGCGTAATAAGTGTCTTTTGTACATCTGTCGATACCGCTACTATTCTCGAGAAACATTTTGACAGCAGGTAGAAATTTATTTTGGAGACAGCCCGGCTCAATAATGAGCCATTCTCACTGACTATTTCCGGCAGACCATGCTGGGTGGCGATCAGTTTATTGCTCCGGTGCATGTTTCTGTTGAATGCGACCGACAGGGCAGCCAGAATGTTTTCCTTGTAGCGATGTGAGTGAATTAGATCAGGAGGATGCATTCTCATGATCTTGCGGGTCTTCCACACGATTTCCCAAAATGAATACTGTTTTTCATCGATCACATGTACCGATATACCGATTTCTCTCAATTTATGGGCCAGTTTCCCTTCGTTAAGAAGGATAACAACGAGGTTAAGATCCGGATAGTTCCTTAACTGACTGAGCAGGGTGAAGGCCATAGATTCTGCGCCTGCCCAGAGGTCGCCGGAAATAAAGTGATATATATTCATCTTTGAAATATCCGTGTTATTCATGAGTTATCGGTAAATATTCATGTATATTCATCCTTGGGTATCAGTACGTATTTGAACGGCATTTTCTAAGTGATATCGAAATTCAACTGTCTGGTATTATCTGTTTCATGTTTTGTTGGTTCAGCGCTTTGCTCCTTTTGAAGACGCCACAGCCATTTACTGAAAGCTTGTTCGGCTCTTTCGAATGTCCAGGATCTGGAACGGAGGCCCCTTTTTACTTTGAGTGCATAGCCGTACATTTTGCCGTACATATTATATTCGTCTTCACCGGTGCCCACTTTTTCCATAACCCCAAGGTGGTTCCAGGGCTGCCACTGCCGGGCAAACTCTTCAAGTTGCTGCTTCGATAATTCCTCCTTATGCACCCTGATCCCTTTTTTTTGGAGTTTCGGTGAGTCAACTTCTTTAAGTCGTTGAAAGTTACTGGCCGAGGCGACATCCGTATCCTCCAGCGTTACCGGGAAGTACGGTACACATGCGCCGCAACGATAACAATACCGCTCAATCTGATCGCGAAATTCCTCTGGATCCTTGTCCCACCACCCATGCTCCACCGGATGACCTCCCGGTCCCTCAAACAGAACATCCATAGCCGCCGCAATTTCGCAGAAAAAAGATCCCTTCGGGTTTATCGATGCTGACCATCTTCGGTTGACCCAGCAGTCATCAACCAATCGCCCGATTAATTCCTTGTCATCAATAACGTCACTGACACTGAGCAACATTGGATGGTGTTTCTGGGTTGTATCTCTGTGGTTGTTCAGGGTGACATTTTCACCGAATGTTTTGCGTACAACTCCGCTGTATACATTCCAGTTGTAACCCGAAGTAAAAAGATGCCTCTTTTCCGGAGAAACTTTTTTTCTCATAAGATGGCAGATATCAGGAAAATCTGGATGCATCAGCGGTTCTCCCCCCATGATACCTATGCTGCCTGGAAAGCCGAGTAATCGAATCAATCGCTTTTTCAACCTGTTCAAGATGTCATAAAATAAGTATTCCGGTAATGTCCTGAAAAACGGGAACAATTCGTACATTCATTCATACAGGCATTAGTTACTTCTATCTGGATCCGGAATTTATCCCGCACTGGTAGCATATAAGTGATCTCCTTTCGTTTTTTAGAAAAAGTTAGCATGTTGTGTGCCACAACTAATTGTATGTATATCAGTGGGTTAGGATAGGTATGTGAAGTGCTGAAATGTTAGTAATGCGTCGATAATAAAAGTAGAAAAGTCATAAAAGCTGAACAGACAAGGGAATTGGTAACAGGTAAATAAATTGCACTCTGATATTTTTTTACTTAACCCGTTGTTGAAGGTGTAATTAATTTCCCGTCGTACCGATGGGAATTTCATTTTTGTTAATTCGTTCAGCTCGTGTTACCGCACAGCAAAGGCAGCTATATTGTTAACATCACGAAATATATTTGCCTTCACTTTAACTCCCTATAAATAGCCGTCCTTGCTCTGTTTTATACATTTGCCGTGTTCTTTTTTGAGCTCTCAGGTTCTGATATGATATCCATAACAGATAATTACTATTAAAAAAAATGAAAAACTCTTTGGCATGTTTTGTGATTGGTACTGATTTACATTCAGTGGGGCCTCGATGGTAACACGAACAGTGTCTATTCTGGCCGAACCGGTCAATAACAATTCGTCACTAAAGGAGTTAAACATGAGAATCGAAGAGAATATAAATGAAGAAACATGCATTTTCAATTGTTTTTGTCATTGATTTTACTCACTTCTGTTTCTTTTACTGATGGCTTGTGTGGTTGCGGTTCGCAGTAGCAACTCATCGGCAAAAATAATGCCCGAATCTATTGTAGTCCAGCCGTATAATAATAAATTGGCAATTGGTAAATCACAACAATTCAAGTTAGTCAGTTCTTACTCCGGTGATGTAAGCGTCATCAGCGGTCTGGAGTTCGTCGTCTTCCTCCGTTGCTGCAATATCTTCGGCCGGAATGGTGTCAGCAATGGCAGTAGGTGAAACAACGATTTCAGCGACCAGAGGAGGGAGTACGTATTCGACAGTTTTGCTGTACCTGTGGTTCCCCCGGTATTCGGCAACATATCAGGGGCACATGCGAGTCCGACCGGGATATGGGACGGGACGTATACAATTTATGAAGCTATTGATACAAAAGAGATCGGCACATACACGTTTAAATTAAATCTTAACCAAAACGGGACCAGCGTAACCGGAACATCATCATTACGTTATAATATTGTCAGCCAGAAAGCGGATGGTACGTTTACTGAAGGAACTATCAACGACAGTGTCATTAATTTTGTCTTCAAATATATTGACCCAAGATCCTCGTACGAAATGGTTAATATCGGAACGGCTGTAATTAACGGAAACACGATGACCGGAGAAGTCCTGGAAAACCACAAAAACGGATGGAATTGCAGTTACCGTTTCACTGTACATAAACAATAACTTCATTCACATTCAGCTGTCTTCCATCGCACATACAGCGGCCGGGTACCTGAAAAGGGTGCCCGGCTTTATATTTTCGAATAACGAATCACAGCACTACACGGCTCGTGGAAGTATCAATAAGATTATCATGAGATCTGGTTTTTTCTCTTCATTGTCCGTTCATTCTGTTACATGCCTCCGGCAAGAATAATAACAATTCACGTTTTTTTTGCAGTCACCCGCTTATCCGTGTCATTGCTGCATTTACAGAATCAGGTGGTATCAAGGCACACCAAAATGTAACAGCAAATAGTATCCAATAAATTCTTAACACTCTGTAATCACTGTATTTAAAATTTGGCGTAGTACGTGAAGTGGTGGTATCACCGTTGGGACGATTTCCGAAAGGAGTCAGTATGAAAATAATACTTCCTGTAGCAGGAAAAGGAACCAGGTTGTGGCCTCAGACACAGACGAAAGCGAAATCTCTTGTTCATGTGGCCGGTAAAACCGTGCTTGAACATATTATCAACCGTCTCAAACATTTGCAGGCAACAGAATATATATTCATCACAGATGAAAACGGTTGTCAGATCAGTGCGTTTATGGAAGAAAAATTTCCTTCTCTTTCGTGCTGCTATATCGTTCAAAAAGAGCAAAAAGGACCCGCTCACGCGGTATCACTCGCCGCCCCATGTATTGGAAAAGACGACGATCTCCTGATAGTCTTCAACGATACTATTTTTGATGCAGATCTCAGCAGGATTAATGACCTCTGCGCAGGTTGCGATGGCCTTATCTATTCCAAGGAAGTGGAGGATTACCAGCGTTTCGGCGTAAATGTAGTAATTGACGGCTTCATTACAGAAATGGTGGAAAAGCCGGACAAGCCGGTTTCAAAGCTGGCACAGGTCGGACTTTACTACCTGAAAGACGGATCAGCATTCATGCAGTATCTCAGTCATGCTATATCGGACGGAGAACTGGTAAAAGGCGAATATTATCTCCCCGCTGTTTTTATGCGGATGATTCAGGACGGGAGAACGTTCAAGGCTCCTGAGATCGATGCCTGGCTGGATTGCGGCAAGCCCGAAACCCTGCTTGAATCTAACAGCTATCTGCTTATCGGCCGTCATCATATCCATGGTTCAGCTATAGATTCGGTACTTATAGAACCTGTGCACATCGAAAAGGGGGCTGTTGTACGTGGATGCATACTCGGCCCGAATGTTTCTGTTGCGGCCGGAAGTATCATTGAAACGAGCATCGTCCGGAACTCAATTATTAACGGTAAGTCCCACGTCAAAAATATGATTCTGCAGAACTCAATTCTTGGAGACGCTGTTCACCTTACCAGTTCGGCCCGGCGCATGAATATTGGTGACCACTCGATGATCGAATTGCAAGGAGGATAGTTTCGTATTATCGTGAATAGTCACATCTCCGTGTTCTTCGCAGCATAATTCCGAAGAAAACTCCGCTGTATACTCCTTTCCCCGCCAGTAGTGAAGGCACTCTTTTATCCTGCAAAAAATACCGTAAATTGTGTCGGTCCGGTTTACAGTTACAGCCGATATCCTCCGTATAATAAAATATTACGTAATAAATACAGTTAAATACGATGTGGCACGTTTGATGCTTTTTATTCTATGTCATTCTACCGGACACTCGATAAAATATGTCTGAAAGGAGATTGTCATGTTAATCAGAGTGAAATATATGGATGAACATTTTGACATGGTTCGTCCCGATGTTCTGGATCGTCTTCTGGAAGAGGGTAAAGTTCGTGAGTTTCAACGACATGACGGGTGGGTTATGCCAGGCGTTGCCACCTTGCGTCGTTCGAACAGAAATAAATATTCAGGGTCAGAACGGAGAATGGAGCATCTGGCACGTCGTGCTTATAGTTAGTCGTAGTTGAAATAACGCACAGTGGGGAATTTCCCGTCCTCGACAATGAAGGAGCGTATGCCATGAAACAGCTAATCAAACGGAAAATCGGCCGGATATTATTGGATGGCGGATTTATGTCCAATCGCGAACTCGATCGGGCATTGGTGGAGCAAACGCATACAAAAGAACTTTTGGGACATGTTCTGGTCAGGATGGGAGTTGTTAAGGAACGTGATTTCAAGGTGCCGCTCATACTGCAGCGACACCTCAACGATATAGAAGATGCGGTAAAAATAGCCGCCGGTGAGAGAGAATTGCTGGGTATGCTGCTGGTTCATTCAGGGCATATAACAAAAGAACAGCTTGATCAAGCCATTGCCGAGCAGAAAAAGAGTGGTCAGAGACTGGGTGAAGTTTTTATTCGTCTCGGGATGTTGCAGGAACGACAGCTCACCGGGCTTTTGGACTTCCAGAGTAAGCAGCAAGAACATACACGTAACCCTCTCAGGCTCGGTGAATTACTGGTTGCAACCGGTCATATCTCGAGAAAACAGCTGAATGATGCCATTCTCAAACAGTCAATTACGCATAAAAAACTGGGTGAAATTCTGGTTGATGAGGGGTATGTGCGCCCCAGTCTCGTAAAGTACGGCATCTGCATGCAGAAGATGCTTGTCGGTTCAGTGCTGGCCGGTATCATTTCCCTCGGCGGTGCTTCAAGGGGGTTTGCATCCAGCGTCGTACTTCAATGGGACCCAAGTACCGGGACCGAAGTAACCGGGTATAAGGTATATACCTCTCCGGGCTCAACTCCGCTCACAGGAAGCGTTCCGATGGACGTTCAGGCTCAGACGACAACAACCATCAGCGGACTTGACCCTACTCAATCACATCAGTTTGCCGTTACCGCCTATAATGTCTCAGGGTCGGAGAGTGCGTTCTCGAATGTTGTCTCTATTCCGGAACAGAGTGCGCCGACAGTTAGCATCTCGTCTCCGTCGGGCTCAATCAATGTGAGCGGAACAGTATTAATCAGTGTCAATGCCTCGGACAATGTCGGAGTTTCAAAAGTAGAGTTCTATGTCAATGGTGTGCTGAAGGCGACGGATACCGCTACACCGTATGTTTATTCATGGGATACAACTACTCTTGCACCGGGTGCCTACACGTTGATGGCCAAGGCGTATGACGCTGCAGGAAATATCGGCCAATCAGCCACATCTACCGTTACTGTTGTAAATGATGTCACTCCTCCGACTGTTGCAGTAACTTCACCCGTAAACAATGCCATTGTGAGCGGGACGGTGATTATTAATTCCAGTGCCAGCGACAATGTCGGCGTAAGTAAAGTTGAGTTTTATGCTAACGGAGTATTTTTATACGCAAGTAATGTGTCACCATACAGCTTCAGCTGGGATACAAAAGGCGTAGCCAACGGCACTTATACACTTTACGCCAAGGCATACGATAACGTCGGGAACTCGGTGCAATCGTCCTTTGTGACGGTGACGGTGAATAATAGTATTGTTACCGATACGATCGCACCGACTTTGAGCAGTTTCATCCTACCGGCGACCTCAACATCACTGACCGTACCGGTTTCCGGCTTTAGCGCAAGCGACAACAGTGCCGTTACCGGCTATATGATCACGGAAAGCTCCACGAAGCCGTCAGCCGTTGCCACCGGCTGGAGCAGCAGTGCGCCGTCAAGTTTTACCTTCTCGTCCGCCGGTGTAAAAACCGCCTACGCCTGGGCAAAGGATGCCGCCGGAAACGTGTCCAACAGCAGCTCGGCCTCGGTTACGATAACAGTTGCCAGCCCGGTCATACCTGCGGCAACCACGTTAACCGCCTGGTCCGCCTCAACGGTTCCCGGAATAATTGATTCGGGCCCGGATGCTGCGGTGGAATTGGGAGTTAAATTCCGCTCCGATGTGGATAGTACCATCACCGGTGTCCGTTTCTATAAGGCCGGCACCAACACCGGCACCCATACCGGCAATCTGTGGGACAGTACCGGAAAACTTCTTGCCACTGCGACATTTGCCAACGAAACCGCTTCCGGATGGCAGCAGGTGAACTTCACCACCCCTGTGGCCATTACCGCCAATACGGTCTATGTCGCTTCATATCACTCCAATGCGGGGCATTACAGCGATGACCAGAACTTCTTTGCCGGCAAGGGGGTTGATAACGGTTCACTCCATCTGCTGGCTGACGGTGTGTCCGGCCCGAGCGGCGTCTACATGTACGGAACGGCAAGTAAATTCCCCAACCAGGGGTGGAACAGTTCCAACTACTGGGTCGATGTGGTCTGCAGCACTCCGGCCACCGGCACCATAGCACAGCCTGACGTAACCGCCCCGACGCTGAGCAGCTTCACCCTTCCATCGACAGCAACATCGCTGACCGTCCCGGTTTCCGGCCTGAGCGCAAGCGACAACAGTGCCGTCACCGGCTATATGATCACGGAAAGTTCCACGAAGCCGTCAGCCGGTGCCACCGGCTGGAGCAGCAGTGCGCCCAGCAGCTTCACCTTCTCGTCTGCCGGCGTAAAAACCGCCTACGCCTGGGCAAAGGATGCCGCCGGAAACGTATCCAACAGTAGCTCAGCGTCAGTAACCATAACGCTGCCTGACACAATTGCTCCGACGCTGAGCAGCTTCACTCTACCGGCGACCTCAACATCACTGACCGTACCGGTTTCCGGCTTTAGCGCAAGCGACAACAGTGCCGTTACCGGCTATATGATCACGGAAAGCTCCACGAAGCCGTCAGCCGGTGCCACCGGCTGGAGCAGCAGTGCGCCCAGCAGCTTTACCTTCTCGTCCGCCGGCGTAAAAACCGCCTACGCCTGGGCAAAGGATGCCGCCGGAAACGTGTCCAACAGTAGCTCAGCGTCAGTAACCATAACGCTGCCTGACACAATTGCTCCGACGCTGAGCAGCTTCACTCTACCGGCGACCTCAACATCACTGACCGTACCGGTTTCCGGCTTTAGCGCAAGCGACAACAGTGCCGTTACCGGCTATATGATCACGGAAAGCTCCACGAAGCCGTCAGCCGTTGCCACCGGCTGGAGCAGCAGTGCGCCGTCAAGTTTTACCTTCTCGTCCGCCGGTGTAAAAACCGCCTACGCCTGGGCAAAGGATGCCGCCGGAAACGTGTCCAGCAGCCGATCGGCGACGGTAACGATTACTCAGCCTGACGTAACGGTACCTACAGTTACATTCTCTAACCTAGTCGCTAACTCGATCGTCAGCGGGACGGTTTCAGTCACGGCTTCCGCTTTTGACAGTGTCGGAGTGAGCAGTGTAGAGTTTTATGTAAATAATATGTTGAATGCGTCCACCACCGCTTCCCCCTATACTTTCAACTGGGACACCGTTGCCTTTGCCAATGGTCTCTACAGTCTCACCGCCAGAGCCTACGACGCTGCCGGTAATGTAGGCCAATCCGCGTTGGTAACGGTAACCGTAGATAATCCGGTCATACCTGCGGCAACCACGTTAACCGCCTGGTCCGCCTCAACGGTTCCCGGAATAATTGATTCGGGCCCGGATGCTGCGGTGGAATTGGGAGTTAAATTCCGCTCCGATGTGGATAGTACCATCACCGGTGTCCGTTTCTATAAGGCCGGCACCAACACCGGCACCCATACCGGCAATCTGTGGGACAGTACCGGAAAACTTCTTGCCACTGCGACATTTGCCAACGAAACCGCTTCCGGATGGCAGCAGGTGAACTTCACCACCCCTGTGGCCATTACCGCCAATACGGTCTATGTCGCTTCATATCACTCCAATGCGGGGCATTACAGCGATGACCAGAACTTCTTTGCCGGCAAGGGGGTTGATAACGGTTCACTCCATCTGCTGGCTGACGGTGTGTCCGGCCCGAGCGGCGTCTACATGTACGGAACGGCAAGTAAATTCCCCAACCAGGGGTGGAACAGTTCCAACTACTGGGTCGATGTGGTCTGCAGCACTCCGGCCACCGGCACCATAGCACAGCCTGACGTAACCGCCCCGACGCTGAGCAGCTTCACCCTTCCATCGACAGCAACATCGCTGACCGTCCCGGTTTCCGGCCTGAGCGCAAGCGACAACAGTGCCGTCACCGGCTATATGATCACGGAAAGTTCCACGAAGCCGTCAGCCGGTGCCACCGGCTGGAGCAGCAGTGCGCCCAGCAGCTTCACCTTCTCGTCTGCCGGCGTAAAAACCGCCTACGCCTGGGCAAAGGATGCCGCCGGAAACGTGTCCAACAGCAGCTCAGCCTCGGTCACCATAACACTGCCTGACACAATTGCCCCGACGCTGAGCAGTTTCATTCTACCGGCGACCGCAACATCGCTGACCGTACCGGTTTCCGGCTTTAGCGCAAGCGACAACAGTGCCGTCACCGGCTATATGATCACGGAAAGTTCCACGAAGCCGTCAGCCGGTGCCACCGGCTGGAGCAGCAGTGCGCCCAGCAGCTTCACCTTCTCGTCTGCCGGCGTAAAAACCGCCTACGCCTGGGCAAAGGATGCCGCCGGAAACGTGTCCAACAGCAGCTCGGCCTCGGTTACGATAACAGTTGCCAGCCCGGTCATACCTGCGGCAACCACGTTAACCGCCTGGTCCGCCTCGACGGTTCCCGGAATAATTGATTCGGGCCCGGATGCTGCGGTGGAATTGGGAGTAAAATTCCGCTCCGACTCCGCCGGCTACATCACCGGTGTCCGCTTCTATAAGGCCGGCACCAACACCGGCACCCATACCGGCAATCTGTGGGACAGCACCGGAAAACTTCTTGCCACGGCAACATTTGCCAACGAAACAGCCTCCGGCTGGCAGCAGGTGAACTTCACCACTCCTGTGGCCATTGCCGCCAATACGGTCTATGTTGCTTCATATCATTCCAATGCAGGACATTACAGCGATGACCAGAACTTCTTTGCCGGCAAGGGGGTTGATAACGGTTCACTTCATCTGCTGGCTGACGGTGTATCCGGCCCGAGCGGCGTCTACATGTACGGAACGGCAAGTAAATTTCCCAGCCAGGGGTGGAACAGCTCCAACTACTGGGTCGATGTGGTCTTTAATAAATAGAATAATCTAGTTATTAATCTCTAAAAAATAGCGTTAACTTGATAAATTATTTTAAGATGGTAGACTCAGACCGTTATGAATTAGTAATAACCGGTTCATGAATCTCATGAATAAACGGAATCTACCATGCCGGAAAAAATGACGGGCTCATCTCTGACTGAACAGGATTACATTCTCCGCGCGAAGCAGGAGTGGGAGCATACTTTTGATGCAGTGTCAGATCTGATTTTTATAGTAGATAACGACCACTCCATTGTTCGTGCCAATCGTTCAATGGTTGATCGAATGAGTTGTACATATAAAGATATCGTGGGACGTAAATGTTTTGAAGTAATGCATGACACACATTCAGCTCCAGCCTATTGCCCGCACGCCAGACTCTTGGAAAGCGGAGAACCTCAAACAGCAGAGTATACAGTCGAAAAATTCCACGGAATTTTTGAAGTTACCATGTCTCCGATGTTTAATCATGAGGACCGGTTAACCGCTTGTGTTCATGTCGCCCGGGATATCACGGAGAAAAAACAGCATGAAGAATTACTGGCGGTGCAAAAAAAACAACTTGATGAGATAAACCGCTCTCTTGAATCCCGCATTGAATCCGCTGTTTCCGAACTGCGCAATAAAGACGACCTCCTTATACAGGAAAGCCGTTTGACATCCATGGGTGAAATGATCAGCAACATTGCCCATCAGTGGCGTCAACCCCTCAACAATATCGGACTGATAGTTCAGGGATTGCAGCTTGCTATAAAATCAAACGAGCTCACTGTACAGGAACTGGATGATGATATTGCCGAAACCATGAACAACCTCCAGCAGATTTCTGAGACCATTGACGATTTTCGCAACTTTTTCAGTTACGAGGAAGATGCAAAAACAATGATGATCAACGAAATCATGTCCCGCCTGCTTTCATTCATAGAGCCATCGCTGAAAAGAATAGGGATAAGTGTGGAACTGGAAAATGAACCTGAGGTAACTGCAGAGGGTTATCCAAACGAATACATGCAGGCTGTTCTCAATATCATGCTGAATGCAAGAGATGTGATGCTGGATAATCAAGTGGAACAGCCGCTGATACATGTCCGTATTTTTCAGGAAAACGGTCATTCGGTCGTAACTGTTTGTGATAACGGAGGCGGCATTAATGAAGATGTCCTTCCGAAAATATTTGATCCCTATTTCACAACCAAGGAACAGAAGACTGGATCAGGTATCGGCCTGTATATGGCCAAAATGATAGTTGAAAAGAAAATGCACGGCAGTCTGACCGCACGCAACGTGAACGGCGGGGCCGAGTTCAGGATCGAGGTGTAGCCTAATGAATCCGCGATTATTCATTCTTTTGGCACCCGGGGTTTTGCAATAACAACGTCACAAATTGTCACCGTGCATTGCAGCGGATAGGTAATGTTCGGGTACTGCCACTTTCGGCTTGAATGACAGTATGAGGTCCGCCACTATGACAGATACACTCATCGGATCAGAGCAGGAACTCCGCCAAAGAGCCGAGGAAAAGCTCAACGCACGCGCAGACAAATTTGTGGAACCGCATTCACGTGAGAAAACAGAAGAATTCATCCATGAATTGCGGGTGCACCAGATTGAACTGGAGATGCAGAACGAGGATTTGCGGCGTGCCCAGAACGAAATAGCTTCTGTTTCGGCCCTTTACTTCGATCTGTATGATCTGGCACCGGTCGGTTTTCTGACATTCAACAAAAACGGATTGATCCAGAAGGCAAACCTTGCCGCAGCAACCATGCTCGGTGTAGTACGAATGGTTTTGATCAAAAATCTGATGTCCCGCTTCATCTTTCCCATAGACGAGGAAATATACACACGGCACCGCAATCTGGTTATTGAAACCGGAGATGTTCAATCCTGGGATATGCGCCTGATACGTGCCGATGGCACACCTTTCTGGGTGCATATGCAGGCCTCTCCAGCAAAAAACGGCGAATATCTGGTTACCTTCAACGATATTACCGATCAAAAACTTCAAGAGGAGGTCCTGCAGTCGCGACTCAGAATAAGTGATTACGTACACAACCACACACTTGACGAGCTATTGGAAAAAGTTCTGGACGAAGCAGAAAATCTGAGCGGCAGTCAGATCAGTTTTTTTCATTTTGTCGATTCTGATCAGGTGACACTTACTCTGCAGACATGGTCGGTCAATACACTGGCAATCTTATGTACATCTGAAGGTAAGGGTCGTCATTACCCGCTCAGTAGTGCCGGGGTGTGGGCCGACTGTATCCGTGAAAAACGCCCGGTGATCCACAATAACTATGAGGCTCTGCCCAATCGCAAGGGATTGCCGCCGGGACATGCTCCGGTACAGAGGGAACTTGTTGTGCCTATTTCCCGTAACGACCTGATTGTCGCGGTGATTGGAGTAGGAAACAAAACAACCGATTACACCGAACAGGACTTGGTAACCGTCCAGAATCTGGCAAATCTGGCCTGGGATATTGTTAAACGCAAACGCGCGGAAGAATCTCTGCGATCCACAGAAAAAAAGTTCAGCTGGTTATTCGAAAGCATGACGGATGCCTATGTGAGTGTTGATTTGGAAGGGCTGATCGTCGAATCAAACGCCGCATTTCAAAATATGACCGGATATAGTCCGGAAGAGTTGCAGTCACTTACCTATATGCAGTTGACACCCGATACATGGCATACATATGAAGCAGAAATCATTGAGCGGCAGGTCTTGGCACGAGGTAATTCAGATGTTTACGAAAAAGAATACAAAAGAAGAGACGGCAGCATAATCGATGTGGAATTGAAGACGTATCTTTTAACAGATGATGACGGCAAACCGGCTGGTATGTGGGCCATTATTCGTGACATTACCGATCGTAAACGGAAAGAAAAGGAGTTTTTGAAGGCCAAGGAGGCTGCCGAAGCCGCTAACATTGCCAAGTCCGATTTTTTGGCTACCATAAGCCACGAGATACGTACTCCGCTGAGTGCCATGCTGGGGAATATTGATCTGTTGGAGAATTCTTCTCCTGCACCGCAACAGCAGGAATATCTGAAAGACTGCAAGTTTGCTTCGCAGATGCTGCTTCAGGTCATAAATGATGTCCTCGATTTTTCAAAAATTGAGGCAGGCAAACTTGAACTGGTCTATGAAACGTTTTCCATAACTGCACTCAGCACTCAATTGGCAAGAATATTCAAAGCAAGTGCCCTCCAAAAGGGGCTTGAACTCACCGTTTCACTTGCAGATGATCTCCCTGAATATATATACAGCGATCTGAAACGGTTACGTCAAATTATCTCTAATTTGATCAATAACGCCATTAAGTTCACTAATTTTGGCTCTGTTTCCCTGAAAATTGTTCGTGATCAAGAGGCCATACTGGGCCAGGATAAGGCCGTTCTTCGAATTGAAATTAGCGATACCGGTATAGGCATTTCTCCAGAAAATCAAGTTTGTATATTCGAAAGTTTTACCCAGATTGAAAGATTCAGCACCCGCAGCGTGACAGGAACCGGATTGGGCCTTGCCATTTGTCGGCGTCTGCTGGCTTTGATGGGAGGCAGTATTTCAATTTCAAGTATCCCGGACATGGGTTCTACCTTTACTGTTGTACTCCCGGTTACCGTAGTCAAGGCTCAGGCTCAGGCTCAGGCTCAGGCTCTAATCCTGACCTCTCCCCGAAAAATATTACTTGCCGATGATGATGGACGGGGGAGGACAGTTGCGCAAAAACTGCTTCAACGCCGGGGATATCAGGTGACAGCGGTAGAAAACGGAACCGACCTGCTTGATGCATTGCAGAACGAGGATTTCGATCTTGTAATAACTGACATTTCTATGCCGGACATGGAAGGCACCAGGGTAGCCCAGATTATCCGTTCAGGAGAAAGGGAGGGGATCAATAAACATATCCCGATAATAGCAATGACTGCCCATGCTTTTTCGGATGACCGTACGCGTTTTCTATCTGCAGGTATCAACGGCTATGTAGCGAAACCGGTCAACCTTGACGATTTGTTCCGGCAGATAGAAGAACTGTGCAAAGACGGGTAAGGATAAGTGATTTTTTATGATCCGATTCAGTTGTGATATTCAGGCCAAATCCCTCTCAATTGATAATGATTAAACTGGAGGCCTTGTCGGCTCTTTCATCCGGAAACCTGCTGAGACCACCGATACAGAATATTCAATGTTACATATCGGGCATCAGGTAAAAAAACTACCCTTCTGTAACCTCCCGCTATCAGCCATATATCTTCCTGAACATTAAATAATTACCCCGAAATACAAAAAACCTTATTACGGCTCAAATTTTGATTAATGTAACTGTCCGTAATCATGGTTTAATTATAATAAATATCTTGGCATGTCTTGTGTAATACACCACTAGATTAAATAATTGATCTGATGGGGGAGGTGTGCATGGCTATTCACATATCAGGCACAGAGGCGTATTTGGATGGTGACTGGACGATCTCCGGAGTAACCCGGAATCTGGAATCACTGTCACTTTCTTTACAGCAGATACAGCATGGAAGTGAAAAAAAACTCCGGATTGACTGCGGACAGATGAAAGAAACGGACATAAGCGGGCTGCAGCTTCTAAATGTGTGGATGCAGTGTGCCCGATTCCGGGGAGTGGAACCATCACTCGTCAATGTACCCGAAAGACTGCAACACGTGATGCAGGTTCTTGTCGAGCCATGCGTGTATGATACATGCCCAGATGCCGCTATGCTTGCCGGGTAATATCCGCTCTCGAATCCGCTCGTAAGGGCTCGTAAGGAGTTCTATGAACAGACAAAGTAAAAAGATTCGTACAGGCAGATATTATCTACCGCTTACCGCCGTTCTGTTCGGGATGCATTTTACGTCCGCAGTCGCCACGACACGAGGGTCTGCCGGAATGACTCCGGGAGAACAGGCTGCGGTAAAACTTCGTGCGTTACAACGTCCAGACGGCTTTGATGTCATACACGAACAACGGGTACGATTTGCTGCGGACCATGGAGTGGCTGATCCGGCAGCGCTTGTCGCAGCGGTCATGCATAGTCCAATGGCTCACCTGCTGATAAGCGTTGCCATTGAAGAAAGCCGGGGTGATCCTGTTGCTGTTGGTTCGTCAGGAGAGCAGGGGGCCTGGCAGGTGAAATCATCCAGTTGGGGTTCAGTGCCGCTGGACATACATGGTCAGGCAGGGCAGGCCGAAAGGATCCTTACTGCACTTTTAAGCCGCACCAACGGGAACAAGATTCAGGCTCTGGCGCGATATAACGGCGGGTCAACACCACCGGGCAGGAGTTACCGCTATGCGGAACGAATACTGAAACGGGCCGGTCATCTGCAGGTTGTCGTCAGTTATCTCCCACCGAAATCGACTCCATTACGGCAGACTCTGCTGGATGATCCGGTGAATAGATGGATTTTATGATTTTTATGTACACACAGAGGACGTTTGTATGGATTCTCCTGGATCTCAAAAATGTAACAAACAGTACAGTCGACAAATAAATTAACACGCTTGAAAAGTGAAGGTTTTAAACCAGTTATCCGCATATTTCTCCAGTGGTTCCTCCATTCAGACGATATCCTGTACCGCCATCACATGCTGACATATTTATAACTATCAGATATTAAACGTAAATTATTGCTATTTTTTTGGCACAAGACGTGAATTTGTATTGATATGGCTGAGCATTCATGATCGAAACGGAGGCATATATGAGTGTTCGTATGGCAGGCACAGTGGCTCATCTGGAGGGTGACTGGACGATGAACGGAGTGGCAGACAACATTGAATCCATGGTTCACTCCCTTAACCAGATTGAATCAGAGGGGAAAAGATGTTTCTGGATTAACTGCGGTCAGATTGAAGAAACTGATACAAGCGGCTTGCAGTTACTGAACGTCTGGGTGGAGTGTGCCAGACTCCGTGGCATTGAACCGAAACTGGTGAATGTGACTGACGGCATGCTGCGATCGATAAATGAGTTTGGCTTCAGCCATCTTTTTTTCGATATTTATCCAGATGTTCCATGCTAATACCTAAACCTTTGGATCAATCTTTATAGAGGAGATTACCACATGAAACTTCCCGAGATTCTGGAATGTACGAAACAGAGGAAAAAAGAGACCCGCATGAAAATCGATAAAATGAAAGAAATAGCCAGACAACGAAACCATGACAGACAGGGAAATGAAATGCATAAATCCCTGACGGAGAAATTCTATTATGATGCATATACCTGCGGGAAATAAAGATCACTACCAAACACGCTTCAAACTGCAGTCAGAAAAATATTTTGCCCTTTCCGGTGATGGAGGTGGCTCTGCAGATCATGATGACATGCAGGCTGTCGGTACCGCCGTAGAAAGTCTGCTTACATATTCCGGATTCAAGACGCGCGCCCGTCGAAACTGCGTCGACTACCGGTTGGAGAAAAACGAAGTCTATCTGCCGGATTTGCCCGCCGCCTTCGACGGATATACGATTCTGCATCTTTCCGACCTGCATGCTGACGGACTCGTGGATGAAGGGGAGGGTATTGTACGCATTGTAGAAAACGTGCCGTGCGATCTCGCTGTTCTGACCGGTGATTTCAGTTTAGATAACAGTATGTATTATGAACCCTGTCTTGATTCCCTCACGCCGATTATCAGTTCCATTTCGGCTCTGAATGGCACCTTCGGCATTCTGGGTAATCACGATATTCTGGAAATGGTACCTTTACTGGAAGAGATGGGCGTACGGATGCTTCTGAATGATGCAGTCCAGTTGCAGCGTGGCTCCTCAAAAATTGTACTGGCCGGAGTTGATGATCCGCATTTTTATAAATGTCATGATCTGAAAAAAGCTCTTTCAGCGGTGACTCCTGAACAGGTTGTAATTCTGCTGTCACATTCACCGGAAATTGCTCCGGAAGCGTCCCGGAACGGAGTTGATTTATACCTGTGTGGACACACGCATGGTGGACAAATCTGTCTGCCGGGCAGAATCCCGCTGTTTGCCAATACGTCATGCAGTCGGAGCTATCTGTCGGGACGCTGGAATTGTGGTGCCATGCAGGGATACACCAGCAGAGGAAGCGGATTTTCTCTTGCTGCGGCACGTATATTCTGCCCTCCGGAGATCACTCTGCATACCCTTCACTGCGGAAGTGCTCCATGTGAATTTTACGACGCTATAGAAGAAAATGTCGGACGATGGTTCAAAGCTACGGGGCATGCTGTTTTTGCATAATTTCATCAACATAAACGTACGGGTGATGACCGGATATACGTTTGTCTTCACTCACAATGCTGCATAAAAAGGAGAAGTAACATGGCAACAGGAACGGTAAAATGGTTTAACGACAGCAAGGGGTTCGGATTTATTGAACAGGAAGATGGCGGACTTGACGTGTTTGTACACTTTTCAGCGATTTCCGGTGACGGTTTCAAGTCACTTGTCGAGGGTGACAGGGTGTCGTTCAATATAGTGAAAGGTCCAAAAGGGCTTCAGGCGGAAGACGTACAGAAGGCTTAGTTATTGTTAACCTACTTATTTTATTGCCTTATCAGATCTCGACTAAGCATCAAGCTGAATGGGAAAAACCATTTTTTGCACTCACAACCGGCAGAGAAAATACCGGGCGGCACTTTGAAGAGTTAGCTGGTAATTACTCCTGTATCTCTCAGAAATCCGGCGATAACCCGGTAGAACTGCCGCCAGTCAGGCGGAAAATCATTATGCCCGCAGGGGAATTCAACCAACCGGGCGTTGGGCGCTGTTCGCTGCAGCAGACGGCTGTGGCCAGGCGGAATAATGGTGTCATCGCTGCCGTGAAAGAGTAGAATCGGCTGCCGGTATGCGGCAACTACAGCGCTGTTGTCAAACACATCTCTGATGAGAAAACCGGGAGCAAAGAAGCCGCGGGCAAACGGACGTGTCGAAGTGAAAGTTGATTGCAGGATCAGGGCCGCGCTTGGTCTGCGAGCTGCAAGTGCACAGGCCGCACCTCCTCCCAGCGAACGTCCGAAGATTACGATCTTTCCCGGATCAACCTCATCGCGCTGTAACACTGCATCGTATGCGGCAACTGCGGCCTCCGTAATACTGCTCTCGGTAGGTTTACCCGACGAGCGTCCAAAACCGGGATATTCTACCAGCAACACCCCCATTCCCAGCTGACGGAATCCCTCCGCCTGTTCCGGTAGAAAATCGATAACCTCGCCGTTTCCATGGAAGAAGACCACCAGAGGGCGCCGCTCTCCCGGTTCCAGCTTGAGGGGTGGCATCAGCCACGCCTCGCCACGGCTTGAAGCGCTATCTACCGTGATTGGAGTTATACCTGCCGGTCGCTGGCTGCTCACCTGAATAGTACGCCCCGGATAGATAATGCTGCGCTGCACCAGAAAAACCAGCAGCGCGTAGCCCGAATATGCAATACCGGCGAGAGTTAAAAATCGGATCACGAAGTATAATGACATGGCCTGTCTCCAACGGGCGGTGTACGGATGTAGGAAAGCAAGAGTCAGTGGACAGCGCATGAGATACACGGGTCGTAGCAGCGGATCAGAATTTCGGATGCTTTTCTGACCTGGTCGTACTCTGCTCCATCCATCACTAAAACAAGTTCTTTCAGCGACTCCGCCATTGCACCCTGATTAATGGCGGTCGGGGTAATAATATCTGCAGCGCGGCAGATACCATCTTTATCAAGACGATAACTATGCAGGAGAACGCCTCTCGGTGCTTCTATCAGAGATGTTCCCACACCTTCTGCTGCAGCTACCGTGACTGGGGGCTCATTTTTCAGGCCGTCTGCAAGGAGCTGCCCGATGAGAACGAGTGATCTCTCAACTGCCTGCCTGAGTTCAATTATTCTTGCTTTAAGTGATGACCTGATTGAAGCTCCGGTAAAAAGATATGCATATTCAGGTGCTTTTGACAATGAAAGGCGCGCCAGCGGTCCTACCACAAATGGTGCTGTTTCATCGAAGTGACTGACTTTGGCGTGTGAATGCCGCTCAATTCGCTCGTTCAGCCAGGCGGCGGCGAGATCAGCGGGAAGGATCATTCCGGTCGATGTGGTCAGGGAATCACCGAAGAGAGGAGGCCCACCACTGACTGCACAGGAGGGAGACTTTGTCAGCGGAGGCAGCAGGTCATCCAGAGTGAAAAGAAAAGTACTGCCTGCTGATACATCGTCTCCAATTTCCACAAGCTGTTCAGCCAGTGACTGCAGCTGTGCCGCCTCAGGTATCTTCCCCAAACCTCCGACCAGGAGATTGAACGGGTGGATAGCACGACCTCCGACAATTTCCTGTATCAGATTCCCCAGCTTCTTGACCCTGAGTCCCTTCCGCAACATATCCGGTTGATGCTGTGCAAGCTCCTGAATACCGCCCACCCCCAGATAATCAGGTAATGCCAGGCAGAACAGGTGCAGTGAATGGCTCTCTATCTGTCCCCCCTGTACCGCCAGTTCGCGCAGCAGGGAGGTCTGTCGCGAAACAGCAACCCCCATTGCCTGCTCAACGGCCTGAAGAGCCGCTACCTTATGAACAGTTGAGCAGATCGAGCAGATTCGGCAGGCGATATCGGCAATCTCGTCATAACGTCTGCCTACCAGCAGCGCCTCGAAAAGTCGCGGAGATTCATGAAGGTTCAGTGTAGCGTTCACCACCCGCCCACCATCACGGACCAGTTCAACAGAACCGTGCCCCTCCACTCTTGTCAGTATATCGACTTTACTCACGCTACGCATGGTTACCACTCCGGGCAGAAGCGGTGTAACCGCCCCATCACTGTCTGACGGTCAAATCCTTTTTGAAGATATATTTCAAGCGCTTCCGGTAGATTAGCTTCCGGCACCGGGCCCCTGCACCCCTCACAGGGAACTGACAACCCCGGGCAACGCGCTCCGCATCCGCCTGAAGTCAATGGACCCAGGCAGAGTGCATCCCGCTCCGTCAGCAGACAGAGATGCTCCCGCATCCGGCATTCTGTGCAGACCGGGTAATCGACTGCGACAGGGAGTGCTCCCCGAGCCAATCCAGCGAGCAGCCTGAGCAGCTCTTCCTTTTCCGGCGGGCAGCCGTTAATAGCTGCATCAACCGTCACAATATCACGGATCGGCAGCGGCTTCATGCTTTCCCGGACAACCGGATGCCGGTCATATGCCTGACGGAGTAGTTGCCTGCGATCGTCATTATTCCTGAGTGTCGCCACTCCGCCCCAGGCTGCGCAGGTCCCTAGCGCAATCAGATAATGACTCCTGCTGCGCAACTCAATCAGTAATTCCTTTTCGTGCGGCATGGAGAGACAACCCTCTATCAGGGCTGCGTCATACCGGCCTTCCAGTTGTGACGGCGAACAGGCCATCGGGAAGAAATGAAACTCAAACTGTTCCAGCAATGCGGGAAGTTCTTCCTCACAATTCAGCAGTGAAAGCTGACATCCGGAACAGGCCGTTAAACCTGCTATAGCAAGCCTAAGTTTCGTCATAAGAGCTCCCCTTCAATGCCGGAAAGGTCTGCATGGCTGAATACCGGTCCATCAACGCAACAGAGGAAATCTCCCACAGCACAATGCCCACAGAGTCCGATACCGCATTTCATGCGTCGCTCCAGAGAGAGATGAATCCGTTCGTCTGCCATTCCCAATAATCGCAGGCCGGTCACCAGATACGGGTATACGACCGATGGGCCGCATATGGCAGCGCAGGTTCGTGATGGAGTGATTACAATCTGGTCCAGCAACGCAGGCAGCAGAGCAATCCGGCAATCCGGAGGTCCTTCCAGACAGTGCCCGGCGTGGTCTACCGCCAGCTGCAGCTCTATCTCCCCACTCTTTTGCAGAGTCAGCAGCTCATCCAGAAAGAGTAGAGCTCCGGTCTCACGGGCCCCGTATAGAAGGATCACCCGTTCAAACTGTGTGCGCTGATTCAAAACAGCCGCAAGGAGCGATCGGAGCGGGGCCATCCCAAGGCCACCTGCGATCAGGAGCAGATCCTGGCCGATATAATCCGGCATCGGGAATCCTCTTCCAAAGGGGCCTCGTACACCGACGGCATCCCCCGGAACGGCTCCCTTCAGAGTTTTCGTTACGTGCCCGACATGCCGTATGCAGAGTTCAATGATCCCGTCTCTGGATGGATAGCCGCAATATGATATCGGTATCTCACCGACTCCCGGAAGGGAAAGTTCCAAAAATTGACCGGGAAGAAATGCAGCGGCAACGGAATCATCCGATCCGGTGTTGAGTGTATACATCGAAGTATCGGCGGTCAATGCACGGTTATCCAAAATAACCGCCGGAATTGGAAGTGAACGGTTCACGGCACACCACCCTTCATCCTCTCCGCCAGAGGACGCAGGTCAAGACCGGCCGGACAGAAGGATCTGCATCTGCCGCACCCGACACATGATGGAATCCCCTGCAGCGGACCAAAACCACGATATTTATGGCGGTAGCGATACCGGAAGCGTTCTGCGCGATCCTTCCGGAAACTGATACCTCCCGCCACCTCTGCAAAGCTTTTGCTCAGACAGTTATCCCATTGCCGTATCCTGGTGGCTGTGCAGCCATCAAAACATGCAAACTCCTGAACATCAAAACAGTAGCAGGTGGGGCAGCAGAGAGAGCATGCACCGCATCCGAGACAATGATCAGAAAGTTCCTGCCACTCCGGGATCCCTGCATCCGGTTCTCTGCCCGGTCTGCCTGAAAGTGGCTGACCGAAGAAACTGCGGGTATCTTCAGGTGTCGCGATGTCCCGTTCTTCAAAGAGGTTCTGTGCTGATTCAATAAGTTCATCCCCGCAGGGAGAGCCGCTGGTGACGGCATAACCACCATCGACGACGGTGAAGAACAGGTCAGATGCAGCGGGCAATGATGACGGGGAGCGATGGCACGAGCAGAATTCATCCGGGGTGCAGGATATCCCGATCAGCATCAGATCGGAGCGCCGTGCTGAATAAATCGGGTCGGGGGCTTCACCGAGAAAAACCTGGTCAAGGTACTGTATTGCCGCCAGATCGCACGGGTGGAGCCCGAAGAGAATCGTCGGCCTGACCCCCTCGATATGATGATGATAACCATCTGCAGGCGAATAGGAGAGAATGGTTTCCTGGGGGTGCAGCAGATATTTTTTGGGGGGTATTTGTGTGCGGAGTGAGGCCAGATCAGGAGGTCTGCCAGGGGAAAGTGCTAAGAAACGGACTACTCCGTCGTCTCCACGAACAGGGCCGTGCAGATCGCCATGCAGCTGAAGTAACTCTAAAAGAGCGTCAAAATTCTTATGTGCCATAAACCGGACAACCATACGCGCCGCCTTGATATCGGACCGTATTTTCAGATGTTTAATCAGGCGAAAACCGTAGTCAACATGCAAACCTCACTGGATAATTACGGAGGTCTTGCACACGCAGAATTATCCATTCTTCAGCCACCATAGCATTTTTTTGCCATCGTTGCCACCAACAGTGAGACAGTCAATGACGATGCCAAAATCATGATCGAGACCATCACACCGCTAAGGAGAACCGGATTTATAATAAGGACGATGCCGAGTCCGAGCATCATAGAGCCTGATACACGTTTCAAGACTCTTCCCTGCCACTCTGACAACTGCCGTTTCCCAAGCGTAACTGTGAAGCCGAGAACAATAATGAATAACGGTATGGCGTAAATAATTGAGTAGAGGATGAGGTACAGATAATACGCCGAGGTCGTAAGATTACTCAGTGTTAGAATCCTCGTGAAGAGAATCGGGACTGCAGTCGGAGCTCATTTCAACTCTCGACACAAAGGATCTGCACTGAGTGCCGGTATGCCGGAAAATAGTAAACAGACAATCAAAAACAGACCTGACTTCATTCGATCTGCCCCTTAGGAAATCCCGGCCTTATACTACTTGAGTATGCCGCGAACTTTCATGGAATCACAGGGATTATCCTGCATGACAGGGAGTTTAACGCCGTTTACAGTGGCTCGCTCTTCCATTTTCTTATGGTGGCTGTCAATATATTCTTTACAGGCGTTATAGTCGGTGAATTTTCCCAACCTGGCCTGGTGTTCTTTGCGCTCATCGGGAGACATTATCTGCCAGCCATAGGTGTTGTCCCGATTGCATGTCCAACACCATTGATGTGCAGTGGATAATGAAGTGACCATGGAAATTGAGAGAATGAGAGCATACATTGTGAGGAGTCGTTTCATCCTGTTTCCTTTCTGTAAGGCTAAATATATTGCTATAGGCATTGCAACCGTCACGAATCGTGCCAAATTACACCGCATAAAACTTTAAAAAACAGGATGTTGAGTTGATCAGAATAATAGTGAGTGTTACTATTTTAGCGGGTATGATTGGTGCCAGAGGCGGAAACATGTTGCAGTGTGAACTCTCCTTGAATGTTAATAATTTTACATTGTGCAGTTTTATATGAATATTTTCTTGCGTATTTCTATGCACGGAAGGGAAAAGTATAGTCGGTTGCATCAAAATCCGGTTATGATAGTCTATAGAAGATGCGTTAAATAAATTAACAGGGAGGAATATCATGTTGGAGATACTCGAAAAGGCAGTAATGACGACTATCGGTGTTGCATCTATTACCCAGAAGAAGGCTGAAGAACTGGTGGCAGAAATGAAGGAGCGCTTTAAACTGAGTGAAGATGAGGGAAAGCAGCTGGTTGACAGGATTCAGGCCATTGTCAATGAAAGCAGGGAGAGAGTCATGAATATGGCCGAACTCGAAGTCAAGAGGGCAGTAGAAAAACTGGGGCTGGTTTCTCAAGAAGAGTTCGACCGGCTTGCCAAACGGGTTCAGGAACTGGAATCTCGCGGTAACGACTAATAAGTATGTTTAAATATCTTCGTATTAACAGGAACTTCCGTAGCATCAGGCGCTATTTAAACATTGTTCGTGTGCTCAGCACCTATGGCTTTGATCAGGTCCTTGAAATGCTGGGGCTTATCGATATGGTGTCGCGAAGCCGGAGGTTATTCCGCAGCTCGAAGCCTGATATTGCTCGACTTACGGCTGCAGAGCGCATGCGTCTTGCATTGGAGGAGCTTGGGCCTACTTTTATCAAATTAGGGCAGATCCTCTCTACCAGGCCAGATGTAATCCCTCTCGCTTTTGTCATTGAATTTGAAAAGCTACAGGACAATGTCCCCTCTTTTTCGTTTGAAGAGGTGGTCACCCAGATAACTGAAGAACTGGGAGGCCCCGTCGATCAGTTTTATGCGGAAATTGATCCTGTTCCCCTGGCGGCAGCATCGATTGCACAGGTCCATAGAGCACGATTGAGGACGGGTGAGGAGGTGGCAATCAAAGTGCGCCGCCCCGGCGTTATCGCAGTGGTGGAGTCTGATATCGGTGCATTGATGGCGCTGGCCGGTCTTGCAGAACGTCACTTGCCCGGCAGTGAAATCTACGACCCTGTTGGTATTGTGCGTGAATTTGCCCGCACGATTCGCAGGGAGATGGATTTTACCCGTGAAGGGCACACGATCGATAAATTCCGTAGCAATTTCGTCAAAACGCCATGGATGTATTTTCCCCGAGTTTACAGGGAATACAGCTCCCGTGGAATTCTAACAATGGAATTCGTTGAAGGTATCAAAGTTTCCGACAGGGAAAAGCTTATCGACCAGGGACTTGATGTTCAACTGATTGCCCGTCGCGGTGCGGATTCCTTTCTTGAGATGGTTCTTAATCACGGTTTTTTTCATGGGGATCTGCATCCCGGGAATGTCCTGATCCTTCCGGACAACGTTATCTGTCTGCTTGATTACGGTATCGTCGGACGTCTTGATGAGGATCTCAAATCTTTTCTGATCAATGTGCTGGCGGCAATCGTTAATCGGGATACTGACGAGATGGTGTCACTTCTTCACTTTGCCGGCGACATCTCAGAGAGCCTGGATGTACTCGCTCTTAAAAGGGATCTGTTCAACTTCATTGATAGCTACTACGAAATTCCCCTTAAAGAGATTGAAGTTGGTCGCATGTTGATGGAGTTCATCGAGATTATTACTCTCTACAACATCAGAATTTCTCCCGACCTGATGCTGTTAATTAAGTCACTTGTGTTGATAGAAGGTATGGGGCGATCACTGGACCCGGCATTCGACATGGTGGATAATCTGCGACCCTACATCATAAAGGCGCTTCGACAGAAAATGTCTCCTCTGCGTATATCGCGTGATATAAACAAAACTGTTTCTTCATATCTGAACCTGGCGCGGAACATCCCCCGCGATTTGAAGGAGATTATTAATCGTATTAACCGCAACAAATTCAAGATAGACCTGGAACATCGAGGTCTGGATAAATTCACCGCCGATTTTGATCGTTCTATCAATCGCCTTTCAACCAGCATGATATTGGCTGCCATGATAATCGGCTCCTCGATTATCATGCAGACTGATAAAGGACCGAAAGTGCTGGACGTTCCAGTGCTTGCTTTTATGGGGTACACAGTGGCGGGGATTGTCGGACTCTGGCTTGTATATGCGATTATTCGATCCGGCAGGATGTGAATGCTTTTTCGGCGACTCTGTGACAATGTTACAGACTGATACCTGATATGAAAGCCCCACAATCCGGGCATGTTCCATTGATGACTCTATTAGTCTTGATAGAATACCCGTAGCGTTTTATTAGCATGGTCGAGCATGATGGGCAGTGGGTGTTTTCACCACCAACACCGGGTACATTTCCTTCGTAAATATAATTCAATCCGGCGGCGGAACCTATGTTTCTCGCCCGTCGCAGCGTTTCGACGGGAGTCCTCGGGAGATTGGTTAATTTGTACGTGGGATAGAATTGACTTATATGCCAGGGGGTGTCGATACCCAGGTTGGCTACGATGAATTCTGCTATGCTTTTCAACTCTCTGTCGGAGTCGTTAAGTCCCGGTATGAGGAGAGTTGTGAGTTCAATCCAGATGCCCTGATTTCGATATTCGATTATCGAGTCGAGCACCTCGGCCAGTCTCGCGTGGATAAAGTTGCTATAAAATTCCTCATTATATCCTTTCAGGTCGATATTTGCCGCATCAAGAAACGGTGCGATCGCTGTTAATGCCTCCTTGCTTATGTATCCGTTGGTAACGAAAATATTTTTCAAACCGGCTTCCTGTGCGAGACGGGCGGTGTCGTATGCAAACTCGAAAAAAATCGTCGGTTCAGTGTAGGTATAGGCAATAGAGCTGCAATTGTTTTCGATTGCCAACTGCACAATTTCTTGAGGTGTCTGCTCTGTTCCATGTACGGGTATGTTTTTTCCAACCTGTGAAATGGTGTAGTTCTGACAATGATGGCAACGAAAATTACATCCCATCGTGGCGATTGAGAACGTTTTACTTCCAGGCATTACGTGAAATAATGGTTTTTTTTCTATGGGGTCCACATTTGCGGCACAGATTTTTCCGTATACAAGGCTGTAGAGGATGCCGCCGTGATTTTCGCGAACGGAGCAGATGCCGCAACTCCCGTCATCTATCAGGCACCTGAAGCGGCACAGGCCACAGCGGACCTCGTTATTGTCCTGCCGTTTATAAAACCGGGCTTCTTTCATCTTCTTTACCCTTAATAGATCTGTCAGCGTAGATATTCTGAAACAACTCTTCGTGTAATGTGCATCTCGACATCTGCCGGTATAACACTATAATACGATTTAATTATACCACTTTACATATATTATTCCGGCATGAAACATGAATTGAAATTATTTCGGAATCGATACAGTGGGGGAGGGTGACGTTATATTCGGAATCTACTAAGTCCTCACGCGTATGTGGTCTCCACGCCTAAAATATCCAATTTATCAGTGGAATTATATACATGATGCAGTTAAAGCGTAAAAACGACGATTGGAATGATGATTGGTGACAGCAGCAGAGGTGGTACGACAAAATATCTACCACACTTAAAAAAATGGAAAAAGGTCACAGGATACCACACAGTTTGAATGCCTATTAAGACAAGAGAGGAATCAGAGGCGTAGCATATTGTTCTTGTAGCGCCGTTTTCAGCAGCAAACGCTTGTATTTAGAAGATGCCGGAATTAATAGTCAGAATGGACTTGAACATGTCTGTCCTGCATGTCGACGGATAGCTGAATGTAACTCTGCTTGAATTGTATCACTCTGAGGCACATGTATCAGCGTGTAGTTTCTGAAAAAAGTACAAATCAACCGCACCTACTTAATTATTAAATAACAGGAGGTCGCAGAACACAGCATACATGTAGCACCCATATATTAGCACCAATATATTATGTCAAGTGTTGTACTTGACATAATATATCTTATGGGACATATGTGAAAAGCATAATACAATTGTCTTGCATTTTCAGGATACTGCCAGTAATGTATCGAAGTCGTATTAAACGTACTATGAGGAGCAGGTTAACGTATGAGTAAAGAAGAGGCAATTGAAGTTGAAGGCACTGTAATAGAACCACTACCGAACGCAATGTTCCGGGTTAAACTTGAAAACGAACATGTGGTACTTGCACATATTTCGGGTAAAATGCGCAAATATTTTATCAAGATTTTACCTGGCGATAAGGTAACTGTCGAACTTTCTCCTTACGATCTCACCCGTGGCAGAATTACCTATCGCGCCAAATAAACTGCCAAATTTCCGACTGATATGAACAGGCCGTCCATTCTGGAGGGCTTGTGTTGTTTAAAATACACTGTGCGAGGAAAATATGTACTCCGTTGCTGATTTGAAAAAAGGTTTGAAAATAACATTGGATGGTGACCCGTATCTTGTTGTGGCTTTCGATTTTGTCAAACCGGGCAAAGGTCAGGCTTTATACCGCACAAAAATGCGAAATATGATAAATGGCACCTTACTTGATAGAACGTACCGATCAGGCGAAACGTTTGAACCAGCCAGTCTTGAAGAGCGTCAGATGGAGTATCTCTATAAAGAAGGCGACCACTACACCTTTATGGACCAGCAGACCTATGAGCAGGTCGTAATGGAAGAAGAAACTCTCGGAGAAGCAAAAAACTATCTGCTTGAAAACCTGAAAGTAGAAGTTATGCTCTTTGGAGAAAAGGCCATTGGAATATCTCTTCCGAATTTTGTAAATCTTCGCGTTACAGGTACTGAACAGTGGGCTAAAGGTGACACAAGCGGCAATGATTCCAAGCCGGCAACGGTAGAAACCGGCTACGTCCTGCGAGTACCACCCTTCATTGAAGAAGGTGAATTGATTGTTATTGATACCCGCAACGGCGAGTATTCGACTCGCGTCAAGGGCTAAAAACCATGAAAATAGACGCCCTGAGGTTGCGGGCGAATGTGATCAAAGCCATACGTGATTTTTTCTGGGATCGGGGGTTTCTTGAAGTTGAAACCCCTCTTCTTATTCCTGCCAACGCTCCCGAAGAACATATCAATCCGGTTGTTACCCTCCCCTCCTGGCAGCTTCAGACTTCACCCGAGATTTGTATGAAGCGTCTCCTCTGTGAAGGCCATCAGTTGCTATTCCAAATTTCACGTTGTTGGCGTTCAGGCGAAAGAGGTACTCGTCATCTGTCCGAGTTTACCATGCTTGAATGGTATCGGTCTGGATGTGATTATCAGGCTCTTATGATCGATTGTGAAGAGCTGTTGAAGTATGTAGCCACGGTCTGTTTACCTGAAGGTCACTGTTTCACGCACAATACGAAGAAAATAAATCCATTTCTCCCATGGCGTCGTATGAGCGTCCAGGAAGCGTTTTTACGTTATGCCCATGTCGATGCATGGGAATGTCTTAGAAATGGTCTTTACGAGGAAATACTGACGTCGGTTGTCGAACCGGCTCTGGCCGTATATGATTCTCCGGTAATTCTCCTTGATTATCCCACTGAGTTGGCCGCACTGGCACGCGTTAAGCCTGAACATCTTGATATTGCAGAACGTTTTGAATTGTATGCCGGAGGCTTGGAGCTGGCAAATGGTTTCAGCGAACTCAATGAACCGATCGAACAACGGCGGCGTTTTGAGGAGTCAAATTATGCCCGGAGCAAAAGCGGCCAAGTCGTTTTACCTCTGCCGGAGCCTTTTCTTAATGCACTTGCATCGATGCCGTCCTCTGCCGGAATAGCTCTCGGAGTTGACCGACTGGTGATGCTGACAACTGGTCGCAATTCCATAGATGACGTTGTCGCATTTACTCCGGAAGACCTTTGAGCGTTTACCTCTTTTTTTCAAAGATCTGATAATCGACATCTGTTTTATGTCCAGATTTTTAGCTCACTCATTAATGACACGAGATATCTTCAATGTCTTCATAATGCACCATCTCACCTGTGTACGTGCGAAGTACTAATGTCGTTCCACGCATTTCAACTTCGTCAGGAAGAATTGCAACCTTACCTTTACCTCCAGCCAGATCAATGACGTAATGCGGTACTGCTATTCCTGATATATGGCCGCGCAGTCCCCTTATAATGTTCAGCCCCTTACGTACAGACGTTCTGAAGTGAGCAGTGCCCTGAACAAGATCCATCTGATGCAGATAATACGGTTTAACCCGAATGGAAAGTAATCCTGTCATGAGATTCCTCATGGTTTCTATTGAATCATTAACTCCTTTGAGAAGCACAGTCTGATTACCAAGCGGTATGCCTGCATCAGCCAGCAAAGCACATGCCGTAGCTGCCTCATCGGTTATTTCATCTGGGTGGTTAAAGTGAGTGTTAATGAAAAGAGGATGATATTTTTTAAGCATATTACATAGTTCAGGGGTTATCCGGGCAGGAAGCGTAACTGGAATTCGAGATCCGATACGGATGACTGACACATGGGAAATGGCACGAAGACGCCCCAGAATATACGACAATGACTCGTCGTTAAGCATCAGTGGATCGCCACCAGATAAAATTACATCATGAACTGATGGATGTGTTTCTATATACTTTAAAGCTGCTTGTAGCTCATCTTCTCCCATGGGGGCATCGCCATTTCCAACAAGGCGTTTTCGCATGCAAAAACGGCAGTAGACCGGGCAACGATTTGAAACCAGCATGACAACCCTGTCAGGATAACGGTGAATAAGTCCCGGGACCGGACTTAATGCATTTTCGTTCAAAGGATCCGGACATTGGGAATAATCTTCCAGTTCTCGTATATCCGGCATGCACTGTTTCCAGATGGCATCGTCAGGGTGTTTGATAAGACCGGCATAATAGTCTGTTACCCGGACAGGATACTGTGCTGACACAAGTGTAAAGCTGTCATTATCTACAGTATTTACTCTGCTATTACAGATAGATGTATTATTAAAGGCAAAGTAATTTATAAGCATATAACCTACCCGATTTTAAAGTGCTTATCCGGGACTGCATGCGGATGTATTTGATTTATCTTGAAAATACCCAGCTTTTATGAAATATTTAGCACCTAAATAAACTTTATTCAAAGCAAAACAATTTAATAATCCTGGCCGATTCGCGCGGGCTGATCGTCGCCGCGCCGCACATGGGCAACTGGGAACTGCTGAACCAGTGGCTGGCGATGAAGACGCCGCTGGCGATCCTGTACCGGCCGCCGGAATCGGCGGTCGGCGAGGCCTTCCTGCGCCGGGTGCGCGCCAATGCCGGCGGCGAGGTCGAGCAGGTCCGCGCCGAAGCCGCCGGCGTGCGCACCCTGCTCAAGCGCCTGCAGAAGGGCGGCGTGGTCGGCATCCTGCCGGACCAGCAACCGAAGGCCGGCGACGGCGAATTCGCGCCGTTCTTCGGCAAGCCGGCGCTGACCATGACCCTGCTCGGCCGGCTCGCCGCGCGCAGCGGCGCGCGCGTGCTGTTCGCCTGGTGCGAACGGCTGCCGGGCACCTCGCCGCCGCGCTTCGCCCTGCACGTCGCAGGCCGCGCCCGAGGCGATCGGCGATGCCGATCCGCGAACGGCGGTGGCCGCCCTCAATGCCGGCGGTCGAGGCGATCGCGCGGCGTGACTTCGCGCAGTACCAATGGACCTACAAGCGCTATACGCTGCGCCCGCCCGGCAGCGGCGAAGCCAATCCCTACCTGGACCTGTATCGATGAGCGACGCCGACGACGCCACGCCCTCGGACCAGCGCCGACCGGCACCGGCATGGCGCCACCGCCGCGCGCGCGGTGCGCCTGCATGCCGCGACCACCGCCACTCTGGTTCGCCGCGATCCCGCTGCTGGCGTTCGCGATCCCGCTGTTCGCCGCCGATGGCGCGGATTCGCCGCGCATGCTGGCGTGGTTCGTCGGCGTCGACCCTGCTGGCGGCGCTGGCGGGCGCCTATGTCGGCGCGCGCCTGCGCCACCAGCGCTGGACGCTCGACGGCGACGGCCTGTGGCTGCGCCAGGGCCGCCTGTGGTGGCGCGAGACGCGGGTGCCGACCAGCCGCGTGCAGCACGTCGACATCAAGCACGGCCCGCTGGAACGGCGCTTCGGGCTGGCCACGCTGGTGGTGCACACCGCCGCCGTGCAGCTGAGCGGGATCACCGTGCGTGGCCTGGACGATGCCGATGCCCAGCACCTGCGCGACACCCTGGCCAAGCAGCTCGACGATGCCGGCGATGCGCTGTAGTCGATGAACGACCAGGCCACCGAGACCGTCGACACCACCGCGCTGCCGCAGGACGGGCAGGAACATCGCCTGCATCCGCTGTCGTGGCTGTTCGTGCTGCTGGCGCAGCTCAAGCAGTTCATCCTGCCGCTGGTGGTCCTGCTGTTCGCCGGCCGCGGCGATCGCAATGACCTGTGGGGCTGATCGCGGTCGGCGTGCTGGTGGTGCTCTCGCTGGCCCAGTACTTCACCTATCGCTATCGCCTGCGCGGCGACGCCATCGTCGTGCGCAGCGGCTGGCTGCACCGCAGCGTGCGCGAGATCCCGTACGCGCGCATCCACAACGTCAACCTGCACCAGTCGCTGCTGCATCGCCTGTTCGGCGTCGCCGAGGTGCGGCTGGAATCGGCCGGCGGGATCAAGCCGGAAGCGCAGATGCGGGTGCTGCGCCTGGACCAGGCCGAAGCCCTGGAAGC
>CAVYYZ010000004.1:0-4949 GCA_963772835.1 uncultured delta proteobacterium
AAAACTCGGTCACATGCTCAATAAAACGTCAGCACCAGAGAGAACTGCACGCAATACAGGCACTGCGGGCAAACATTCTTCAGGCGTTTATATCCTTCAGCTCCTTGATTATTTCAACCTGACGCTGGTTGATATAATAGGAAATCTGCTGTTGAGAATGTTTTTCGGGGTGAAACTCCATGATGCAGGTAAAAGGAGCAGTCAATCCGACAACTTTTATGATCGTCGCACTCATCCCGACTTCAAGCGGTGAGCTACCATCATGTTCAGGCAGCTTTAAAAACAGGTTAATGTCGAGACCGGGAACCAGTAAATCGGCAGACATTGTGCGAATGGCAGCGCCACCGAGTGAAATATCCTTTACATTCCCTTTTAATATATCGTCCTCAAACAGCATCTCCACCTCAACCGGGTTATCGAGGAGAACCCGCACAAACCGCCTCATGTCGGAACGAATATGCGCATAGCCGAAGTTGCAGAGGACAACTCGTTTTTTGGCAGAACTTACATAGAAAGCCTCTCCGATCATATCTTCCGGAAATGTACCAAGAGAATGTGAATGGATGAGCGTTTTTTTCTCCATATTTATGACTTTGGCTTGATACTCATGCACAGAAAATTCAGCCATTTCATTCTCAATGCTCAGCAAGATTGCATCGTACGAAACAGGAATTTCTTTGTAGTAATTTAAAAATGAGAATTTCTGACCAATCATCCCCGTTAACAACTGGAGAATAACCAGCATATCCTCCCGTTCAGTTCCGCGAACGACATTGTCGAAATATTGAAACACCCCAGACACTCCGAAGATGAATTGAACTATTTTCTGAAATGCGGTATATTCGAGAAATGAATTTACCTACCAGAAAACGTTCCGAACAACAAGTACAATTGACAGCGACGGCCAAAGTAAAGTGCCCGCTTCGTGACACGAACCACTGTTTACGCTTACTACCACTGACTATTATTTTCTGCCTGGTCAGCTCTTTAGCCGGAGCGGATATTTACCGTTTTGTTACTATCGACGGCGTAGAAACGTTTACCGATGCACCCAGCGACAAAAGGGCCACAGTGGTCATTAAAGACCGCACGCCAACCGCATCCAAACAGCGAAAATCAACCAAAAAGCAGAAGATCCACGACATTTCTCTGGATGAAATTGTGCAAAAAGCGGTTGCCGCCTCCCTTAACCCTTACGTAGCTGAAAAAAAGGGCTTTGAACCGCATCTGCCTGCGGTCGGTGGAGCGATCACGTCGAAAGTCGGAATGAGAATCGACCCGATCGACGGGATTTGGCGACAGCACAATGGCGTTGATATTGCCATTCCCACGGGAACAGCGGTCAAACCGGTTGCTCCGGGCGTGGTGGTTTACAGCGGAAGCCGTTCCGGATATGGCAATACGGTGGTTGTCGAGCACGACAATGGCATCATCACTCTGTACGCCCACAACAGCCGTATTTTGGTAGCTCAAGGAGAGCTGGTCACCGAGGAGAGTACCCTGGCACTCTCGGGCTCTACCGGAAGATCAACCGGGCCGCACCTCCATTTTGAGGCGTGGCAGGCCGGAACTAATGTTACCTCAGCCTTTCTCCCAAATAGCGGCATAACTCTGCCGAATGTAACTCTTATCGCCAGCAGCCAGCGATCACCCCGCTTTCGAAGTGAAACACTCTCAGACGGGTCAATTCTTTTCACCAACATTCCGGCTTCTACCCCCTGATGCTCGACCAGATTGCAAAATACACCGCAAAACTGATATCGGACGACTCAGCGCACCCAGGGCAAATAGCCTTTGCCGCACAGGATGATATCATAATTTCAGACGGGGCGCCTCCCCTGGCACTGTTATCAGAAGCTGTACTCTCCCGCCTGAATTGCCTCGCTCTGGTTGTCGCCGCCCCGACACTTCCATTTGCAGACTTCCTGATTCAGCGGGCCGCCGGCCATGGGCATGAAATTATCCCGCGCGACACCGAAACCCGCACATTTCTTCATGACATTCCGATTGTACGTAAAAGCGAACTCGGTTCTGATCCTGCAGTATTAATTGCCGCACTCTTAGGCAACCGTAAAGGGATCGTCGTTGAAGGAATCGGGATCATTGCAGCGGGAACCTTGACCGTTGAACAGGCCTATATCAACTGGTCTTCGGTTTTTCATTCAACCTACATAAAATATCTTGAAGAGCTGCTCGAACATGGCTTTAACCTCCCTGGCGAAGAAGAAGCTTTTACTCGTTTCCGTGAATTGCTCGTTCCGCTTGCCTCCGACGGGCTTGAATTTCGACAGGGGCCGCTTTTTGATAAACAAGTTATTCTGGAGGAGATTACCAGCGTCGGTCGGTATACCGTGCAGCGACATCTGGTCGATTCTTTTTTCGGCAACATTTCCTATGCAAACGGCGATCTGATCTATATCTCGCAAACCGCATCCAGCCTGGACGAACTTCACGGATGCATCGATCCGGTTCCGTTTGAGAACAGCTCAACGGTCGGTATAACCGCTTCAAGCGAACTGGGTGCGCACCGTTCGATTTTCGAGACGACCGGCTGTCGTGCGATTTTGCACGGCCATCCGCGCTTCGCGGTCGTCATGAGCATGCTATGCAGTGAAAAGGAATCGTGTCACATTACGGACTGCTGGAGGGATTGCCCGAAAGTTCGTTTTCTGGGGGAGACTCCGGTAGTAGCAGGAGAGATCGGCGCCGGCGGCATTGCAAAGAATGTCCCGCCGGTGATCGGTAAAACCGGTTCGGCAATTGTGTATGGCCACGGAATTTTCAGCATCGGCATGACAGATTTCCGTGAAGCATTCCAGCGACTGGTTGATGCCGAGAACTGGTGCCGGACGGAATATTTCAGACGAATTGATGAAAAGAAAATGCTGATCTAACCCCGCACCTTCCTCGCTATCTCAAACAGCGCAATCCCTCCGGCGACCGAGGCATTCAGCGAACTTACCCCGCCGAACTGAGGAATCGACATCACCACGTCACACTGTTTGCGCACAAGCGGCCTGATGCCCTCCCCTTCCCCGCCAACCACCAGCACAACGTTTCCCGAAAAGTCTGCCCCGTAGACAGACTGCCGGGCTGCGCCATCAAGCCCGTACACCCAGTAGCCAAGCTTTTTCAACGACTCGAGTGTTTGGGCAACATTGGTAATCATGGCTACCGGAACGGTTTCCACAGCCCCTGCCGAGGTTTTCTCAGCGGCAGCAGTGATGCCGCAGGCACGGTCCTTGGGAATCAGCACACCATCAACCCCGGCACAGGCGGCGGAACGGATCAGTGCGCCCAGGTTGTGAGGGTCCTGAATCGCATCCAGTACCAGAAGGAATCCGGGCGTACCGGACTGGCCGATAGATGTCAGCAGATCATCGAAGTCGGCATAACGGAACGGTTCCACTTCAAGAGCGATACCCTGATGATGTGAAGATGCGCACATTTTGGTAAGATCGATCTTGTCCCGGCGATGGACCGGAACCCCCCGTTCTTCAGCCAGCCGGATAATCTTTTCCACCCGGTGATCGGTGGCACTGATCTGCACATACAGGTTGAATGCACCGCGAGTTCCCTGCAGTGACTCTTTTACCGGATTGACACCAAATATCAGTTCACCCTTCATGCCGCACCTCCCGTAATCTCGGCAGCAATATATTCTGCCGCCTGGGCAGGGTCGGCAGCTTTGGCAATCGGTCGGCCGATAACCAGATAATCGGCACCCGATGACACAGCCTCCGCCGGAGTCATGATCCGCTTTTGATCGTTAACAGCCGCAAAAGATGGGCGCACTCCGGGAGTAACGATCAGGAAATCCGGGCCGCACGCCTCCCTGATCAGGCCGATCTCAAGCGGAGAGGCGACCACACCATCCATTCCGGATGCTTTAGCGAGCCGTGCCAGGCGCAGCACCATATCCTGCACTGAATGTTCAATCCCCACCTGCCGCAATGTCTCAACTGAGGATGAAGTCAGAATCGTCACCGCCAGAAGCCGGGGACGCTCCGCATCACTGAATTCCTTATGCACCGCGGCAACAGTGGTTTCCATCATTTCAGCACCGCCCAGCGCATGCAGATTGGCCAATTCGACACCAAGACGAGCTGCCTCGCACATGGCACTTGCAACCGTATTCGGGATGTCATGATATTTCAGGTCAAGAAACACCTTTCCCCCGTGACGCTGAACCGCCTTGACCGCTGCCGGACCGCAGGAGGTGAACAGTTCCTTGCCGACCTTGAACATCCCTACTTTACCCGCCAACGTGTCAGCCCACCGGTCAATATCATCCAGACCATGTACATCCAGGGCAAATATGATTTTATTTCGTGCTTCTTCTGGAGTCATAGCATCCTCATTTCATGAATTCTAAAGCAGCTGCGGTAATTCCTTCCGCATCAATTCCGACATCCTTGCGTAACTGGGCCTGACTCCCCTGTTCGATATAGCGATCGGGAATACCAACACGGCGAACTTTCACATTCTGCAGGTTGTTGTCATACAACAGTTCCAGCACGGCACTACCAAAGCCCCCTTGCAGAGCATTTTCCTCCACCGTCATGACCCTGCCTGTCCGGCGGGCAGCAGCCAGGATGAGCTCTGCATCAAGCGGCTTCACAAACCGGGCATTGACAACTCCGGCGGAAATCCCCATCCCCTGAAGCGCGTCTGCCGCCTGAAGCGCCGGATAGACCGTTGCTCCGATAGCGATAATGGTCACATCACTGCCGTCAAGCAGCTCTTCACCCTTCCCCAGGTCGAGGCATTTCAATTCCCGATCCAGTTCGACGCCATAACCAGCTCCCCTCGGGTAGCGCAGCGCCATCGGAAGGCCTGAATAAACGGCTGTTTTTATCATGTGGCGCAATTCGTTCTCATCTTTCGGGGCCATCACGGTTATTCCCGGCAGGTGACGCAGATAGGAAAGATCAAACGCGCCGTGATGA